>CAZNPV010000011.1:0-40517 GCA_964575025.1 uncultured Mariniphaga sp. | reverse complement strand
TTGTATCTTAGCCCGGATAAATAACAATTTAAACAAATTACCCGGTCTTCGGTCTCCGGTCTCCGGTCTTCCGACTCCGGTCTTCGGTCTTCGGTCTTCGGTCTCCGGTCTTCGGTCTTCGGTCTTCCGACTCCGGTCTCCGGTCTTCCGACTTCCGACTTCCACACCATTTAAACCAACGAAAATGATTCCTATGAATAAAACAGAGCAGTTTCTTAGATCACACCAGGTCCTTGCTTCACAGGTTGACATGCAACACTTAGTAGATGACTTTCTGAGCGAAATGAACAAGGGTTTGCAGGGAAAAGAGAGTTCCCTTCTGATGATTCCAACCTATATCGAGGCAGACAGTCAACTAAAACCAAACGAGCCTGTGATTGCGATTGATGCCGGAGGGACCAATTTCCGTACGGCAAAAATATATTTTGACACAAACCTGAAAATGGTGGTTGAGAAGCTGAAGAATTTTACCATGCCTGCCATTGACCGTGAACTATCAAAGGAAGCGTTTTTTAAGACCATGGCAGATTATCTTGAGGAATACAAAGATATTTCGGATAAAATCGGATTTTGCTTTTCCTATGCAGTGGAGATTTTCCCTGATAAGGATGGTAAATTAATCGAATGGAGCAAGGAAATAAAAGCCCCGGAAGTGATTGGTGAAATGATCGGAAGGAACATGCTTGAAGCCATGGGGTGTCCTGAAAAAAAACAGATCCTTCTCAATGATACCGTAGCCACTCTGCTGGCCGGAAAAGCAGCCACTGCCGGCAGGAAGTTTGATACGTTTATTGGTTTTATTCTCGGAACCGGCACCAATACGGCTTATATCGAACAGAATACCAACATTTTAAAAACACCCAACCTTGATCTGCGAAAAAGCCAGATCATCAATATCGAATCGGGGAATTTCGGACTGGCCCCGCGTACCGGTATCGACCGGTTGTTTGATAGCCAGACAAAAGCTCCCGGGAGTTATGCATTTGAAAAAATGTTCTCAGGAGGGTATTTCGGTGGATTGTGCAACGTCGCCCTGAAAGTGGCTGCCCGGGAAGGATTGTTCAGTCAAACCACAAAAAATAACCTGCTCACCCTCCCGGAACTGAGTACCGAAGAGGTGAACAAATTTGTTCTGGCTACAGATCCAGGGAAAAATCCACTGACAGGGTTTCTTGAGCGTAAGGAAGAGAGGGATATAGCGGTTCAGATTATCGAAGCATTTATCAGCCGGGCAGCAAAACTGGTCGCTGCAAACCTGGCTGCAGTAATCTTAAAAACCGGCGGGGGAAAAACACCCGAAAGCCCGGTTTGCCTTACCATTGATGGGACTACCTTTTATAAACTGAAAAACTTTCAGAATCAATTCGAAAGGTACCTTCAGGAATTCCTTAGCAACAACAAACAAAGATATTACGAAATTGTGGAGGTGGAAAATTCAAGCCTGTTGGGTGCTGCTATTGCGGCAATAGTAAACTGAATACTTAAATAACTTTGCGCATTCTTCGCGAACTCTGCGGTTTAAAAGGATTAACCGCAAAGGATTATAAGGTTAAATCAACCCTGCATGATTCAATAATTCTTTCATCTCAGTCTGAAGTGATCTGGCCGCTTCGCGGGCTTTTCCGGCAAAATCAGTATCCGGAGAAGCATAAATAATTCCGCGGGATGAATTCACCAGCAATCCGCATTTTTTGTTCATGCCATTCCCGGCCACTTCTTTCAGGCTACCGCCCTGCGCCCCCACACCCGGTACAAGCAGGAAGTGATCGGGTACAATGTTGCGTATTTCTTTCAGTTTTTCAGCTTTGGTAGCCCCAACCACGTACATCATATTTTCAGTTGTCCCCCAGTTCCGGGAAATTTTCAGTACCGATTCAAAAAGTCTGTTCCCTGACTGCTCATCTTTCAGGAATTGAAAATCGAAAGCCCCTATGTTTGAGGTTAGCGCCAGCAAAACAACCCACTTGTTTTTAAAAGAGAGAAAGGGTAAAACGGAATCTTCCCCCATATAAGGAGCAACCGTTACCGCATCAAAATCCATATTTTCAAAGAATGCCCGGGCATACAAGGTTGAAGTATTTCCGATATCGCCCCGTTTGGCATCGGCAATGATGAAAATCTCAGGATAATGTGATTTCAGGTAGGTTGCTGTTTTTTCAAGGCTCAGCCATCCTTTCGAGCCATGCCTTTCATAAAATGCAAGGTTGGGTTTATAGGCCACTGCCAGGTCATGCGTAGCATCTATTATTTCCCTGTTGAAAGCAAATAACGGGTCTTCTTTTTTAAGCAAATGCTGCGGTATTTTTTTGCTGTCGCTGTCAAGCCCGATGCAAAGAAAACTTTGTTTCTTTTTTATCTGTTCAAACAGTTGTTGTTGATTCATGCTATTTACTTTGATTCTCTGTGGTACAAAAAAAAAGCTGTTCTACAAAGGTACACAAAGAACACATCTCAATGCTGCACAGATTTGTTTTCTGTTTAAATTTCCGCTTCTTTCAATCGGGCGGCATTTTCTTCGATCATCAATTTTTCTATCACTTCATCCAGATCGCCGTTAATAACAGCCTGAAGGTTGTACATGGTCAGGTTGATTCTGTGGTCGGTAATCCTTCCCTGGGGCCAGTTGTACGTTCTGATCTTAGCTGAGCGGTCGCCGGTTGACACCATGGTTTTCCGTTTGGATGCTATTTCATCCAGGTACTTTTGGTACTCCATGTTGTATATTCTTGTTCTCAGTTCGACCATAGCCTTAGCCAGGTTTTTCAATTGTGATTTTTCATCCTGGCAGGTCACCACAATTCCGGTAGGGATGTGTGTGAGACGGATGGCTGAATAGGTAGTATTTACCGACTGTCCTCCCGGTCCCGATGAACAATAGGTATCTTTCCGGATATCACTTTCCCTGAGTTCCACATCAAATTCTTCCGCTTCAGGCAGCACAGCCACGGTTGCTGCCGATGTATGTACCCTCCCCTGGGTTTCGGTCTGCGGCACACGCTGAACCCTGTGAACTCCTGATTCATATTTCATGATCCCGTACACACCGTTCCCGGTAATCTTGGCTACGATTTCCTTATAGCCTCCTGCTGTTCCTTCGTTCAGATTGGTGACCTCCATCTTCCAGTCTTTTTTTTCACAGAATTTGGAATACATGCGGAACAGGTCTCCGGCAAATATACTGGCTTCATCGCCTCCGGTACCGGCACGGATCTCCAGAATGGCATTTTTGTTGTCTTCCGGATCGGCAGGAACGAGCAGTATTTTAATCTCCCTCTCCTTTGGGGGGATCCGTTCTTCGGCTTTTTCGATCTCCTCACGAGCCATTTCGCGCAGTTCCTCATCCGACTCCTCCGCAAGGATCTCTTTTCCTGACTCCATGGTGTCGACAAGGTTTTTGTATTCGCGGAACACACGAATCAACTCATCCAGGCGTTTGTATTCCTGGTTGAGTTTGATATAGCGCTTCATGTCGGCCATTGCTTCCGGGTCAGCAATCTGGTGGCTCACTTCTTCAAAGCGCTGCTTTATGGATTCATATTTTTCTAATAATGTATATTGTGCCATATATCTGTTATTCTAACATTCATACCTGTGAAAACTTGCCTTTCGGCAGGCAGGAGTTTTTTTTTATTTAAAACACGCTGCTGAAAATCTTCCCACCTGGGTGGGATTGAGTTAGTAAAAGAATTCTCCTTCCTCCGATTTAATGGTAAGTTTCTTTCCCTCAAAAGGTTCGACTTTCCCGATAACCTGTGCATCGACATGAAAACTGTTCGCAATGGCAATAATATCGTCGGCTATTGCTTCATTTGTATAGATCTCAAATCGGTGACCCATGTTAAAAACCTTGTACATCTCGCTCCAGGTTGTCCCTGATTCTTTCTGAATCATTCTGAAAAGGGGAGGAAGCGGAAACATATTGTTTTTAATTACATGGAGATTCTCCACAAAATGCAAAACTTTGGTCTGGGCACCGCCCGAACAATGGATCATTCCGTTTATTTGGTCACGGTATTTTTCCAGGATCTTTCTGACTACCGGTGCATAGGTCCGGGTGGGAGAAAGAACCAGTTTGCCTGCATCGGTTCCGGGTTCTTCGATTGTATCGGTTAACCGGAATTTTCCGGAATAAACCAGCTCTTCGGGAATCTGAGGATCATAACTCTCAGGGTATTTTTCAGCAAGATCCTTAAAAAAAATATCATGCCTTGCCGAGGTGAGTCCGTTGCTTCCCATTCCTCCATTGTACGAATCTTCATAGGTTGCCTGTCCGGTAGATGAAAGCCCGACGATCACATCACCGGCAGAAATGTTGCCTGCTGAAATAACCTCTTTGCGTTTCATGCGGCAGGTAACGGTAGAATCGACAACAATGGTTCGTACCAAATCGCCAACATCGGCTGTTTCACCTCCTGTCAAATAAATATTCATTCCCAGCCCACGCAGTCTTTCCAACACTTCTTCCGTACCGCTGATAATGGCAGCAATTACTTCTCCCGGAACGGTATTTTTGTTCCTTCCGATGGTTGATGAAACGAGGATATTATCCATAGCCCCCACGCAAAGCAGGTCGTCGATATTCATCACCAGGGCATCCTGTGCAATTCCTTTCCAGACCGAGAGGTCGCCGGTTTCTTTCCAGTATACATAGGCCAGAGAGGATTTTGTTCCCGCTCCGTCGGCATGCATGATGTTGCACCATTCGGGATCACCCCCCAGCACATCGGGAATAATTTTACAGAAAGCTTTCGGAAACAATCCTTTGTCGATGTTTTTAATGGCATTGTGCACCTCTTCCTTCGATGCGGAAACCCCACGTGCGTTATATCTCGATTCTGTCACCATCTTTGCTGTCTCTCAGGCGGCTACAAAATTAGCATTTTAAACCCAATAAATTTCAAAAAAACAAAAGGATGTCCTCCACGTTATCCATTGAAAACATCCTCCGGTAATTCTTAAGTGAAGCTATACGTAAAGAAATCGCTTGATTTTCTTTGTCGGTGTTTTTTCAAAAGGCATTGGTTGGAACGTCACCTTATTCAAGCGGGAAAATTTATTTACCTGTTCGTTTACCTTATGGTGGATTTCCTCAAGGATCTCCTCAATTTTATCCTGCATATAATTTCGTGCTTCGGTTTTCAGGGAAGCGACCTGTTTTTCCACTTCCTGCATATTCAGGTGGATCATAGCCACCAGTTGTCCTTTTTTCTGAACCACCAGGGATTCGAGCACAAAACGCATTTTATTGATCACGGATTCTATCTCCTCGGGATAAATATTTTCCCCGCTGGCTCCTACGATCATTGTTTTAATCCGGCCTCTGATATGCAGATAGTTATCTTTATCAAACCATCCCTTATCCCCGGTCTTAAACCAATGATCTTTGGTAAAGACTTTTCTGGTTTCCTGCGGCATTTTATAATAGCCTTTCATCACATTGGGACCCTTGACCTGTATTTCACCTTCACCGGTAAGCGGGTCGGCATTCCCGAGGCGCAAATCGACTCCGGGCACAGCAGTGCCGGTTGAACCGATCCGGGTCTTATTCACCGGGGCTCCGGCCAGCAGGGGCGAAGTCTCGGTCAACCCATACCCAATGGCATAGGGAAATTTTCCTTCGTGAAGGAAACGTTCTACGGTCTGGTCCAGTTTGGATCCCCCAATGCCAAAAAACCGAATCTCCCCACCAAAGGTTTCTTTCAGTTTCCCGGCTGCCACTTTATGTAATGCTTTCCGCGTCAGGCCAATTTTATATAAAACCCGCATGAACCCGTTTTTCTGTAACTTCGGATAGATGTTCGCTCTGAATATTTTTTCGATAATCAGCGGAACCGAAAGCATAATGGTCGGTTTAACCCGCTTCAGGGCAGGCAATAAAACGGATGCTGTCGGTGGCTTGCGCAGGTAATGAACCGAAGCTCCATACTTTACAGGCAACAAAAAACCAATGGTATTCTCAAACGTATGGGATAAAGGCAAAATCGATATAAAGCGGTCATCCGGGTTAATATCCTGAAACGAATAACACTGCTTTGTTGTCCAGGTCAGATTTTTATGGGTTAACAT
This sequence comes from uncultured Mariniphaga sp., assembly GCA_964575025.1. Taxonomy (GTDB): domain Bacteria; phylum Bacteroidota; class Bacteroidia; order Bacteroidales; family Prolixibacteraceae; genus JABMQB01. The sequence continues at coordinate 34,451 of CAZNPV010000011.1, read as the reverse complement.
CACTCCTTTGGAAGTACCTGTAGTACCGGATGTATAAATGATGGTTGCCAGATCGCCTTCTTCAACCTCGTTTGTTGCCAGATTCCTGAATGAAACAGGTTTTGTGGAATTCAGTTTTTTTAAATGGGTTGCAGGGGTGCCTTCCGGGATGTAGCTGAAATTCTCAATCAGGATGGTATGATGAATCAATCCGGTCAAGTTTTTAAGCACTTTTGGGTACAAATTTTCAGAAACAAACAGAACCCGGGCTTCGGAATGTTCTATGATGTTTTTTATTTCATTCTCATGAAAATCAGGCAATATCGGAACTGCTACTGCCCCTGTGGATGCTATTGAAAAAAAAGCAACACCCCAATTGGGAGAGTTGGTCCCCAGAATAGCTACTTTATCCCCTTTTTTTATTCCCAGTTCTGTCAGATAATCTGACATCAATGCAACATCATCTCCCAGATTTCTGTAGGTATAATTTTCTTCACCTGCATATACCAGGGAGGTCCTGTCTCCAAATTGCTTCACAGATTCATTCAGCAACGCCGGAATCGTAAATTTTGTTGTATTTTCCATGTCTCGTTCCCTCCTTATTCTTTCTAAATAGAGTCTACCCTCTAAACATTTCAGCAACAATTATGTTCAGAGAATTCAAAAGTAGTAAAATTCCAATAGCTTATGCATTTATCGGCAAATAACCGCAATCAGTAAAAAATTTTTAATAAAGGCTATAGGACCGTGTTAAATCCTTTTGTAATTTTAACTTTGTTTAATGAAACCAATTGCAAAGTCATGAGAGTAGATCATATTGGAATCTGGACGTACAACCTGGAGGGGCTTCGCAATTTTTACATGCACTATTTTGATGCTTCTTCAAACGAAGGGTATTACAATCACTCGAAAGAGTTTCGTTCCTACCTGTTGATATTTGATGGGGATTGCCGTCTTGAACTGATGGAGAAGCCCACTATTTCCAGGTCAAAAAATGACCCCCTGAAACAATTTACCGGGGTGGCACATTTTGCCATAAAAACCGGAAGCAAAGAGAAAGTGAATTACCTTACAGAAGAGTTGCAGGCCGATGGATTTACGGTAGTCAGCGAACCCCGTACAACAGGCGACGGATTTTATGAAAGCGTCATTCTGGATCCCGATGGAAACCGGGTGGAGATTGTTGCCTGAACCGTAAGAAAAAACAACCATGCGTAGCTTATTTAGTGCTGTCCTTTATATTCTTGCCCTGTTTTTCTTTTCCGGTTGCCGTGAGAGCATTCCCGAAGAGCTTCCCAATATTCTCTGGATCACCAGCGAAGACAACAGTCCGTTTTTGGGCTGTTACGGTGATTCCTTTGCCACCACGCCGAATCTTGACAAGCTGGCTTCGGAGGGCTTTATGTATACCCATGCCTATGCCAATGCTCCTGTGTGTGCTCCTGCACGGAATACGATTCTCACAGGTGTTTATGCCTGCTCCGGGGGCCATGAACCCATGCGCAGTTATTATCCCCTGTCGGGAAAGATCATTCCCTACCCTGTTCTGCTAGGAGAGTTGGGATATTACTGCACCAACAATTCCAAAACCGATTACAACACTTCAGGGGTTGATCCGCAGGAAATCTGGGATGAATCGAGTCGTACGGCCCACTACAAAAACCGTCCTCCGGGAAAGCCTTTCTTTGCGGTTTTTAACCTCATGGAATCGCATGAAAGTTCTATACACCGTTGGATTCCCAACGAAGAACTACGGCATGATCCTGAAAAAGTACCCATTGCACCTTATCACCCGGCTACTCCGGAGATGAAACACGACTGGGCTCAATATTACGACAAGGTGGAAGATATGGATTCCCGGGTTGGTGCTTTGTTGCAGGAACTGGAAGAAGAAGGCCTTGCCGGGAATACCCTTGTTTTTTATTATGGTGACCACGGAGGTGTTTTGGCACGCAGCAAACGGTATGTATATGAGACCGGTACAAGGGTTCCTTTTATTGTACGCATTCCGGAAAAGTACAAATACCTCTATCCTGCAAAAAAACCCGGATCACAGGTCGACCGCCTGATCAGTTTTGTGGATCTGGCTCCTACCCTGCTGAGCATTGCCGGGAAACCCATTCCGGAATTCATGCAGGGCCATGCCTTTCTGGGTGAGCAGAAAACGAAAGATCCTGAATATGCCTATATGTTCCGGGGGCGCATGGACGAACGCTACGATATGTGCCGGGCAGTACGCGATCAACAATACCGGTATATCCGCAACTACATGCCTTACCGGATTTACGGACAACATCTGAATTATCTGTGGCTGGCGCCCTCGATCCGCTCCTGGGAAAAAGCATACCTGGCCGGTGAATGCAATAATTTGCAGCGCATCTTCTGGAATACCAAACCGGCGGAAGAATTATACCTCACCGAAGAGGATCCCTGGGAAACAAACAACCTGGCTGATGATCCCCACTATCAAGAGGTTCTGGAACGAATGCGCCAGGCCAACCGGGAGTGGACAGCCCGCATCTTCGATACCGGATTTATCCCCGAAGCGCAGCTGATCGAACAAGCCGGGGATCAGTCTTTTTACGACTTTGTACGTTCCGGAGCGGTTGACCTGCCTGCGATCATGGAAGCCGCAGAACGAGCCACGGCCAAAGAACCGGAATCGCTGAAAACAGTAAGAAGTTACCTGAAAAGCGAAGAGAGTGCAATCCGCTACTGGGGCGCTACCGGTCTCCTGATGGCAGGCGAAAAAGCCCGCTCCGCCATGGATGACCTGAAAAAAGCATGCAACGACCCCTCGGGGAATGTCGCTGTGGTGGCTGCCGAAGCCCTCTATGCCCTTGGAGAAAAAAAAGACGCACTTAGAAGCCTCCTGAGAATCCTGGAAAATCCCAATGAATTTGCCCGTTGCCATGCGTTAAACACCATCGACTGCCTCGACGAAAAAAGCCCTGAAGTGATCAACGGCGTGATCAACCTCCTAAAGGGATCCCTGGAGAGAAGCCCGAATGCCTATGATCTGCGGGCAGCCCAACAACTCATCGAAAAATGGGAACAGGATCCCGCAGAATACGATATCTCGTTTGCGTGGTAACAGAAAAAATGCCTACTGCGCTCCAATGCAATAAGAGACAGTAGGCACTCCGCCTTATGAGAAACAGTGTTGTTATTTTTTTACTATACTTTGCGAATCGGTAATATGCCCGTCAATCATCAGGGAAAGCCTGTAAATACCAGGACGGAGTATCCCAATCTCCCCAAAATCCAGCTTTACCCTGAAGTAATTGTCGATGGTATGATTGACTTCAATGGTTTTGATTATACGGCCTGTATTATCACAGAGAGTGAGCGATAATTTTCTGGAAAAATCAGCATCATCCACGAATATCCAGATCCTTACTTCGGAAGAAAATGGATTTGGATATATTTTATCGATGTATGATTTATATTCAGGCTCTTCCGTTTCAATGCCAAATTTTCCTGCATCGAATGTCAACATATAGTTCGCAGCATAACCTGTTGCACTTTCTCCAACGGCATAATCAGACACTCCGGATGGCAACGGCAGGGGCTGAGTAACGCTAGCCAATGAATCTCCTTGGTTCCTGATCAATGAATCAATGGCAATAAAAGAAGTGTAACGGGTTAGTAAATTATACGTAAGCCCAAGTTTAGTTATTTCTTCCTTTATGGCTTCATCGGTTTCTCCGTATTGATTCAGCTGTCCGTAGTCATCAAGGATCTGAATTTTATGCCTTGCCCATAAATACCGGAGGGCTTTGTTGTCATCGGAGGAGGAGTAATTAGAAATAAAAAGGTTCCCGGACCAGGAATGGGTTCCTGATAATCCTTCAATTTCTATGGCCCCCTGCGGCTCATTCTCCCATTTCCCGAATATCAGGATCGGCCGTTGTGCAAAAACATCCGGGATGGTATGCGGTTCAACACTATACACATTGAAACCATTATAGGAAACATTGATATTTGTCAATACCGGGGACTCGATATACTTTCTGAATTTTTCTGCAGCAACAGAAGCTTCTTCCTGATCCGTAACGACAAATGGTTCTCCCATACCGGCGTGGGCGATGCATTCGATCAGGTACCGGTTTACCGAGCTTCCGATACCAAAAGCAAAAAAGTTGGCATCCGATAAATTATTCCGGATAAGCCTGTAGGCTTCTTTTTCAACGGTAACATAGCCATCTGTAGCAATGATAAAAGTCCGTGCATAGTCTTCGGTACCCTGGAGGGCGAGTGCTTTATTCAGGGCATTGAGCAGGTTGGTGCCCCCGCTTCCCTCTTTGTTATTGATCAGATCAATTGCTTTATCAATATTCTCCTGTGTTGCATCCAGTGAAGCATTGGCCAGCACCTGAGCTCCTCCGGCAAAACAAATGACATTAAATTTATCGGCAGGATTCAGGCTGGAGATCAAATCAATCAAGAGTGTTTTTGATACACTGATCGGGAATCCGTTCATCGAACCGGATACATCCATGATAAAAACATATTCCCTGGGAGGAATGTCATTGGTCTGGGGCAATTTTGGAGGTTGGATCATGGCCAGGAAGAATTTTTCCTCTTCCCCCTCATACAGCAACAGGCCCGATTCAATCTGATCCCCACTGAGGCCATAGTGTAATATGAAATCCTTGTTTCCTGATTTATTTTCACTCTGTGGCAAAGTACACATTGCCGAACTTTTGGTAGGGTAACTAATATTCAGGTTCTCATGAGACGGTGATTCAAGGCTTTGAATTTTCATGCCGGCCTGTATATCCACTGTGATATTAAAATCGTAGGTAGGTGATTCCCCTTCGTGAGTATATGGAATTTCAACCCATGTACTGTCTCCTTCATGCGAAAGTTCAGCATAACGAGGCCCCACAACGGTAGGATAAACAAACTCATACATGCCATCAACAGGAGTAATCAGTTCGGTATAGCGCATTTCAATCTCAATGGTATCCCCCGGCAGAATATTTGCAACATTCATTTGAAAAACATTGGGCCTCTGTTGTTCCAGCAAAGACGTAGTTTTGCCTTCATTCTTCGCCTTTTCATACTCTTCCCGTGCCTGTTCAGCTTCCCTGATTTCAGCTTTTAAGATCCGGTTACCCAGTTGCATCTGCATAAAATAAACCGCTGCTTTTGTCGAAGCCGGGAAAACATAGATTGCCTCCAGCGGAACTTTTCCTGTATTGCAATAGGTTTGCCGGACCGTTACATCGGCAATAACACCACTGATTTGAACATCGGCGGTGGTTGACTTTAACGGCAACTGGTCAACGCTTTCGTCATCACTTTTTACAAAAAAGAAGGGTGAACAGGTCTTGTCTTCTTCCTGTGCCTGGGCAAAGGAATATCCTGTTATCAATATGAACAAACCAATCAGTAAGGGATATATCACCATCTTCGTTAGATTTTTTTGTTTCATTGCTTTTTGTTTTTAGCGATTATAAAATCAACAGTTTACAGAATTTCAGGCAAATTACTCATGCTTAGCCGTCCGGATCGAAATCCCGGATCCTTTCAGTTTATAGGTATAGATGCCTGATGCATGGATTTGGTTGCGTGCGATTGTTTTTGAAAGGAACAGGCCGGAAGTTCATCCTATCTGTAATGACTCATTTCCTTTGGGATGCTTCAGGTTTTGGGTTGCCCATAGCAATCACCAGGGGGTAGCAGGTTCCTGTCATCCTGTCCGAAACTTCGGGGATGGAAGGATCATTTATACCCTTTAATCAAATCGTGAAGCTGGCAAGAGTCCACCAGGAATCCTTCAATGCCTTTCTTTTTATTGTCCGGCTTCCTGTGAAAGGGCAGTGATCAGTTCCTGGATCCTTGTATGGATGATGGTGTTCAGCTCCTCCTGCTGAAACTGCCGGGTCAGGCTCTCCAGGTTTCTGATGAAGGCAATCTGCTGGTTTTGATCCTGGCGGACTACATTCGCCATATTTTCGGGCAGGGACAGGTAGTACTCCAGTTCTTCAAAGGAATAGTCGGCCAACTCCCTGATCACTTTATTTCCTTTATCGTATGCTCCGGCCACATAGTACTGCCGGGCAGCCGGAAATGAATCAAAGGTCAGTGGCATCTGTTCCGACGGGAACAATTCAAACATCCTGTCAACCACAGCAATGGCGGAATCTTTTTTCCCTTCCCGGTTCAATTGTTCTGCCAGCCGGCCAAACATATACCGGGTCTGCGTTATTTTCAGGGACTTCTGATTGTAGTCATCCAGGTATATATCCGGATCATTGATGTTCCCCCAGGTAAACTTATTCATCACATTGTCGTAGAGAATCTCTGAATCAATGCGTCCTTTAAAGACATCTTCAGATTTTGTTTTTATGGGCACGAACCGATAAGCCAGTCCTTCAAACTGCAGCCAGTCGGTTACAAAAATATTCCCTGTAAACATCAGGCTATGGTCAAAATAGATGGGTCTTTCCCAATTATTGGCAGCCAGCACATTGAGGATCACCCATTCACTCTGGACGAGGAAGGATTTATTGATGGTAAACTCAATCCGGTCGGCAATTAACTGAGCGTCTTCCGGTTTGACGGTACCCGATGCAAGCACCTTCTCCTTATCCACATCCAGGAACAGCTGTCTGGTTGGGAGGTAATTCATCTGGTCTCCGCTGGTGACCCTGACTTTACTACGCACATCATCGCTTCCAATAAATTCCATGGCTTTCCCCAACTCAACCGGACCGATCCCCCGGTCGTTAATAAGGACCCCATCCCTGACTCCCAGGTAATATTTATCCCGCGAAAAAGAGAATGGCATGGGGGCTGCTTCGTTCTGGGCAAAGGTTTGCTGGTTCACATACCAGTCCATTCCCAGATAGCTCAGGTTAACGATACGGATATCGGGTCTGACCCCTTCCACCTCCTGGACATACCAGAGCGGGAAGGTATCGTTGTCGCCATAGGTAAAAAGAATGGCATGGGGAGCACAGGATTCCAGGTAATTGCGTGCAATATCGCGGGCCATATACCGTCCCGACCGGTCATGATCATCCCGGTTTTCCCAGGCCAGGATTCCCGGAACCAGGAGCAGGGAAAGCCCCACAACGGCCCCGGCCATAAAGCGGCTGTCTGAAATTTTTCTCAGGGCAGAAAAAAAGGCCGGCACAGCCAGTCCGATCCAGATCGCAAAGGCATAGTACGAGCCTGCATAGGCATAATCCCTTTCCCGGGGCTGTAAAGGGTACTGGTTGAGGTAGATGATAACGGCAATGCCGGTGAAGAAAAACAGCAGGGCCGTTACCGAAAAATATTTCTTGCCCACAGATCCCTGGTTGTATTGATACATCAGGCCAATAATGCCGAATAACAGGGGCAGCAGGTAATAGGTATTGTTTGACGGATGGTTTTTTTTATGCTCCGGAAGCTTATCTGTGGGTCCGATTCTCGCTTTATCAAGAAAAGGAAAGCCACAGATCCAGTTCCCGTTCAGGAAAGTACCATCGCTTTGGGTGTCATTTTGCTTGCCGGCAAAGTTCCACATAAAGTACCGCAGGTACATATGCCCCAGTTGATACGTGAAAAAGAACCTCAGGTTTTCTGAGAATTTCGGTTTCACGAGGACCTGTGATTCACCCTGTCCGGATACCCGGATTCGTTTTCCCTTAATTCTTCCCCAGCTTTTATACACCTGAATATGGTCCGGATTATCGCTGTACATTCGGGGAAACAGGGTTGTAAACCGGGAATCGTAGACGGGTTTTTTATGTGTCGTTGAGGTTATGACATATTTCCCATCGACCTTGTTGTAAATAGATTTGACCTTTGAAAATCCCTGTCTGGGCGCATTGTAGTAAGGGCCATGTACCAACGGACGGTCACCATACTGTTCCCGGTTCAGGTAATACAACAAGCCATAGGCATTATCCGGATGGTTCTGGTTCATGGGGGGATTTGCCGAAGCCCTGATCAGGATCACTCCAAAGGATGAATAGCCTATCAGGATCACTACAATGGAGACCACCACCATGTTCAGGATGGGTTTTCGTTTTTTGTGTGTATACCGGATCAGCCAGGCTGCCAGGAAAACCAGGACCCCTATATAGATTATAACTCCCGAATTGAACGGCAGGCCGATGGTGTTGACAAAGAAGAGATCGAACCAAAAGGCGAGGGTAGCCACACCCGGTATGATCAGGAACTGTATAAAAGCCAGGATCCCGATGGCAACGGCCCCGGTTTTAACAACTCCGCGCCATGAAAAAGGGTATTTTCTGAAATAGTACACATAAGCAATGGCAGGAATGGCCAGCAGGTTAAGGAGGTGTACCCCTATGGAAAGGCCCACAAGATAAGCGATCAGGATGATCCACCGGTTAGCAAAAGGCTGATCCGCCACATTCTCCCATTTCAGGATCGCCCAGAAAACCACAGCCGTAAAGAGCGATGATAAAGCATATACTTCCCCTTCAACGGCTGAGAACCAGAATGAGTCCGTAAACGTAAAGGCAAGGGCTCCCACCAGGCCGCTACCCCATACAATAATTTTCTCTGCAGGTTTTAAAGCTTCCTGCGGGAACAGTTTTCGTGCCAGGTGAACAATCGTCCAGTACAGAAACATCACCGTTCCCGCACTTGCCAGGGCAGATAAGGCATTAGCCATCAGCGCTACTTTCCCCGTATCGGGAGCAAAAAGCGTGAAAAACCGCCCCAGGATCATAAAAACAGGAGCTCCCGGCGGATGGCCCACTTCCAGCTTGAAGGCACTGGTGATAAACTCCCCGCAATCCCACCAGCTGACAGTTGGTTCTACCGTTACCAAATAAACCACAGCAGAAATCAAAAAGGTTGCCCACCCCAGGATATTGTTCGTCGTCTTGAATTTCTTCATCATTCTCTTTTATGGGTAGCCACAAATATAAGGTTTTAAAACTTTATAAAATATCTCCTCCGGAACCGCAAATGGAAAATTTTTATATTTTTGCACCGTCTTAACAAAAGAGACCAAAAGATGATTGACCCGTGGTGTAATTGGCAACACATCTGATTTTGGTTCAGAAGAGTCCAGGTTCGAGCCCTGGCGGGTCAACAAGATAAGGGAAAGTTCAAAAAGATACGTTCGCTCTTGTTATGCAGACTGGCGCATTTTAATGTGCCAGGGTGAGAAGTTGACGAACGAAGTGAGGAAATCCCGATGAATCCGGGAAGCGAAGCGATACCGGATGATATCGGGAAGCCCTGGCGGGTCAGCCGATAATGTCCTGTGGTGTAATTGGCAACACGTCTGACTCTGGATCAGAAGAGTCCAGGTTCGAGCCCTGGCAGGACAACCAGGTAAAAAAGGAGTGCAAATAACAGATGTACTCCTTTTTTTATGGATATGATACAATCGTAAAAGGACAGGGCGAGAAGTTGACGAACGCTAGTGAGGAAATCCCGATGAATCCGGTGAGCGAAGCGATACCGGGTGATATCGGGAAGCCCTGGCAGGACAACTTGGTCAGTTTGTCTATGCAGGAGTATGATTTGTCTTTATACTCCTGTTTTTTATTATCGTAGTACTGATTCGATTCCTCCTGATACATTCTCAATTAATGGCACAGGCAATCTGGATTCCTTGCCTACATTTATAATTTTGATGGTTCCATTTTTCCTGCATATAATAGCATTTGTCCAGGCAACGCCAGAGTTTCTTTAAAGGAGGATACCTACTTTTGAAGAGGCATATAAAGCCTGAAATGTTTAATTCGCTATTTATTAAACAGAATCTGATAAAGGTAGTCAAATTACCCAAAATAGATACATTTTAATAAATATACTTTTTGGTTTTAATTACAATTATTATTTTTGTTTCAAAAAGGGTAGTATGGCTACGCAAAATGAATATAAATTAAGAACTCTTTTCCAGGTACTACAGCCAGGTTACATTGTAACTACATCATGGTTAAACGAAATGGGAATTTCAAAAGACCTGAAGAAATATTATTTAAAGAGCGGTTGGTTAGAAGCATTGGGAAGGGGTGCATACAAGAAGCCGGGAGATCATGTAGAATGGCAGGGGGCATTAAATGTCATACAAAAACAATCAGAAACGAAGGTTCATGTTGGTGCGCTAACAGCATTATCCCTCCAGGGATTTAGTCATTATTTCAGGTTTACTTCTGAAACGTTGTACCTGTTTACCCCGGCAAATACGAAATTGCCAAAATGGTTTTCTGATTATAACTGGAACTATGAGCTGTTTCACAAACAAAGTAATTTTTTGCCTTATGATATGGGTTTAAGGCGAATAGAAGTGAAGTCAATTCCGGTTGAGATATCAACGCCGGAACGGGCAATCCTGGAGTGTTTGCTCCTTACCCCTCAAGTGTTTGATTTGGTAGAATGTTACCAATTGTTTGAAGGACTGGTGAATTTGAAACCTAAACTCGTTTCAGAATTACTGGTCAATTGTAGTTCTGTAAAAGTAAAGCGGTTGTTTTTGTACATGGCAGAAAAAATAAATCACCAGTGGTTTCAATTTCTGAAAACTGACAACATTGACCTTGGGAAAGGACACCGGACGCTGGCAAACAATGGCGTTTATAATGCAAAATATATGATATCAGTACCCAAAGAACTGGAACAGTTATGATATCACAAATATACAGAGCACAAGTCGATTTACTGCTGCAGGTGCTACCATATGTTGCAAAAGAAGAGATATTTGCATTAAAAGGAGGTACTGCAATCAACCTTTTCGTGCGCGAAATGCCTCGCCTTTCGATAGATATTGACCTGACTTACCTTCCCGTTGATTCGAGAGATAATGCACTACGAAACATCGAGGAAGCCTTAAACAGGATAAAAGCAGATATCGGTAAAAACATACCGAAAGTAAGCGTGCATCCCGTTCCGTTACATGGTGGCACTGATGTAAAACTGAATTGCCAAAGCCGGAATGCCCAAATCAAGATCGAGGTCAATACCATTACCAGAGGAAATATATTCCCAACAGAAACAATGCAGGTCGTTGATTCGGTTCAGGATGAATTTGGGAAGTTTGCTGTAATCAATGTAGTATCTCTTGCAGAACTTTATGGTGGTAAAATATGTGCTGCTGTGGACAGACAGCATCCCCGTGATTTGTTTGATGTAAAACTCCTTCTCGAAAACGAAGGAATTACAGATAACATCTGGGAAGGTTTCAAAATAGGCCTGATAAGCCATTATAAACCGGTTAACGAACTGCTAACTCCCATACTTAAAGACCAGAAACCGGCATTTGAAAAGCAGTTCGCAGGAATGACTTTAGAACCATTTACTTATGACGATTATGTAAGCACCAGAAAGACACTAATCGATAGCATCCAGCAAAGATTCACTGACGACGACAAAAAGTTCTTATTAAGTTTTGAAAAAGGAATGCCCGAATGGGATTTATTTCCTCTAACCAAATGCGCCAACCAAGAATCACTACTTATAACTTACGTTTTTTCTTTTGGATCTCAGCATTCATAAACTTTAGCACAGAATCAAAATCTTCAAGCAAAAAGTTCGATACTACTCCGGTTGGGACAACCAGGTAAAAAAGGAGTACAAATAACTGGTGTACTCCTTTTTTTATGGATTATGTGATTCCCCAGAAAATACGGTACAGATTATTCCTGAATTTACTGTATTCTATTTTCCCGAAATCACTGCACTTCTGATTCCTGTTTACACATGTGTTGTGCGTATGTGCCTTTTAAATACTCAATCTTAAATGTCGACCAAATCCTTCTCGTACAATTCTCATCAAAGTCGATAATCTAATGTCTGAAGCATTATTTTCAATCCTTGAAATATAAGTCTTTGTTGTGCCGCATTTTACAGCTAACTGTTCTTGAGTCAGTCCGTTTTCTTTTCTGAGCTCTTGAATCATAACTCCAAGTTTAAACGCTTCAAATCCTTCTTCAAATTTTTCTCTCTTGGGTGTTCCTATCTTTCCATATTGTTGGTCAAGATGGTCTTCGAAAGATGTCAAGTTATTATCTGTTATCTTTTTCATCGAAATACTGTTTTTTAAGTTTTTCTGCTTCCTCAATCTCCTTTTTTGGAGTCTTCTGACTCTTTTTTTGGAATCCATTTAACAGAATTACCAGTTGTCCTTTATCAAAAAAACTGAAAACTCTGTAGATATTACTCCCGAACTCAACCCGAATCTCAAATAATCCAGTTGAATCCTCGATATGCTTGAAATACTTAACAGGCACTCTGTCAACTTTTGAAATCAATTTAAGTGTCTAGTTAAATTTTGGTTGTCGATTTCATCAATACAATCCGTAAGAATGGCGCAACAATGCTTTGGGCTATTGTTAAAGCTGTAAAGCTGCGCATCCGTCCCATTTTAATGACTGCCATTTCAACGGTGTTTGGTATGTTACCTATTGCTCTCTCGCAAACAGCAGGCAGCGAGTGGAAAAACGGTCTGGGTTGGGCGCTCGTTGGTGGAATTACCAGTTCAATGCTGTTGTCGTTGGTGATAGTGTCGGTAGTTTATTTGATGGCTGAAAATGCAAAATCGAAATTCAAAAAATGGACCCATGGAAAGAGGAGTTAGACAAATTGTTTGCCGTAGTTTGACAGAAAAAATTGTAATTGAACTCACTGAACGGGAACCAATATAACTGAAATCGTAAAAACCATTAATTTCGTTGGGAAATATATTCTTTTATTTAGGATTGGCAGCACTTCGTGTTCACGAAATGGATGCAGTAAAGCGCAAAGAGTTGAAAATGTTATCTGGATTATCAAAGGTATGAATAATTAACAACGGTTAAAATGAAAAAACCAGTAGCAATAATAATTCTTCTTTTCTTATTGATAAGTTGTGTGCAGCATAAAACTGGTTCCGGATTTTTTGGTTTTTGGGAAGGACCACATCCTGTTGATATGCAAAAAAAATTCTATATCCATATTAATTTGGAAAACGATTCAATATGGGCAAAAGGTTACTGGACCAATAAGCGGTTTTACCAGGAATCTTTTAAAGTTGACAGCATTAAAATTAAAGGTGCAAGCTTATCATTCTTTATACCTGCCTGGAATTGTAGTTACAAAGGAACAATGATAGACGAAAACCATATTTCCGGTGGATTTGCCTGTTTGAACGAACCATTTGACAGTGTTAATCTTGTAAAAAACAACTCGGTAAAAACATACCTGATTGAACCATTGCCCGGCTCAAATGAAAAAAGTTTTACCTATCATTATACTACGCCTGAAAATATAAATGATAAAATAAGCATAGCTCATTACCAAACAGCAAACGATTCTGTTTTTATTCATTCATTGATAAATGAAATTATACGCGGCGGTTATGGAAGATTAAACTCATTTCTACTTTTTAAAAATAATCGTTTGGTGTGTGAAGAGTATTTCTATGGTTACAAAAAAGATGATTTGCACCCGCTGGAATCGTGCACAAAAAGTATTACTTCGTTATTGATTGGCATCGCAAAAGACAAAGGTTTTATCGGGAATCTTAACCAATCAATAAATTCTGTATTTCCTGAATATGCGCACTTAAAACATGGGAAATACCGCCAAATAACCATTCAAAATTTGTTAACGATGACATCCGGATTCAAGCCGGATGAGAAAAATCTTTATACATCTGATGACAGAATTGCCTTTGCATTAAAAAGAGATGTAACCGCAAATCCCGGCGAAAAGTTTCAGTACGACGGCGGCAACACCGAGATCCTTGGTGGAATACTAAAAAAACGTACAGGAATGTTTGCCAATGAATTTGCAGCAAAATACCTTTTTGATACGCTTGGAATTAGCAATATTAACTGGGGAATAAATAAGCAAAACGGATATCCGTCAATGGCAGGGGCCTTGCAACTGCGTCCGCGCGATATGGGAAAGTTGGGAATGTTGGTTCTTAACAAAGGAATTCTTTCGGGGAGACAAATTGTGTCTAAAGACTGGATTACCGAATCAACTTCGGTTAAAACAAACACCCACATTCCGGGAGATGATTACAGCTACCAGTGGTGGAACCTTCATTTAAAATCAGAAGGGAAAACTTATGATTGTATCTGGGCAAACGGTTGGGGAAGTCAGTTTATTTACATTTTCCCCGAATTGAAAGTGGTTATTGTAACAACTGGCCACAATTACGAAGAAGATTCATGGGCAATTACCAAAGGAATTTCAAAATACCTGTATTTACTTGAAAATTAAGTCCAATGAACAAAATTAGAAATATCCAATCAAAAATAAGTCTGGCGCTTTTTATCTTTCTGTTCTTTACCACTTGTTTGCTTTCAGCTCAGGAAAAGAAAATGGAATCACAAAGTCCGCCACTGCCTCCACAGACATCAAGAGCAGCAGCTCAACTTTCATTGCCTTCCATCGACATTGAATATCTAAAAATTATTCAGGGAGTTAACTATTCACTCCCAGTATGCGATTATCTTTTCGAACATGTTGATGAAATTCCCGGTTTTTCGGTTAATCATTTCAATGCTTTCAACAAATCAGAACAAAACATCCCTGAACTGTTTCATTACACGAATTCATTATTAAGCGCAAAAGCTGGTGGATATGGGCCTCCCTTATCAGGAACCTGGAGAGGAAAAACAATAAATACCGAGGCAGATATCGACCAGGTTTTCACACTTGAGGGAGTTGATATTATAAATCGGGAAGAATGGAATAAACTACCTTTTTCCTTTAGAACGGGAATTCTTGAGTTCCTTTTCTACGTAGACAGGGCCAAAACAACCATCGACCAATACATACACCCGGTTGCAGCGTATTTAAATCTGGAAGAATATAAAAATCAGAAAGATGTGTTAGAAAAATTGATGACGCCCTGGAATAACCGCGAACTAAAAAGTTGGGAAACCATAGAGGCTATTCAACTTGCCGATGAAAAAAAACTCTCTTATGCGAGCCGAATTGCCAGTGAAAAATTGAAGTGGTTTTTTTCGCAGACAAATCAAACCTTTCCAGATGATTTTGATGGATGCTCAATAACTTCATGCATGGGTGAATGCCTGATAAACGGAATAGGAAACGATACAATTGAGAGCAATAAATTTTGTGTAATTGAATTGGGTGGAGACGATGTTTATTTGGGTAACACGGCATCTCCGGCATACATAGAACAACCGGTTGCAATGGTTATCGATTTAAAGGGGAACGACAAATATTTGAGTGGCGATAATTTTTTGGTGTCGGGTGTGTTAGGTCTTTCCTTTTTGCTCGACTTAAGCGGTGACGATACCTATCAGACAAATCAACCTGGTTTGGGGTTCTCACTTTACGGTACGTCATTATTGTTCGATTATCAGGGAAATGATATTTATAATGCAAAAGGAGAATATTCACAGGCTTCATCATTTGTGGGTACATCGCTTTTTATTGATGTTTCCGGAAGTGATAAATACAGCAGTTCTTCATATTCACAAGGATTTGCTGGAACAAAGGGAGTTTCGGTTTTTTATGACGGGAATGGAGACGACTACTACAATACTATTGAAGCTAACATTTATGCAGAGGAAAGGCAATTAAGTTTTGTACAAGGTGCTGCTAAAGGGCGATGGGCAGAAGCAACAGACGGTCAGAGCCTTGCCGGAGGAGTTGGTATTTTCTTCGATAATTCAGGTACCGATAAATACAAAGCAACCAGTTTTTCTCAGGGTGCATCCTATTATTTCGGACTTGGCGTATTCTTAGACAAGCAGGGAGACGACACCTATAATGCAACAAGTCACAGCCAGGGATATGCTGCACATTATTCGCTCGCTTCATTTACCGAAAAAAGTGGGGATGATAGTTATAACAGCAAAACGGATGCAGAAAAGATTACTCAGATTATTGGAGGAGGCAGGGATAATTCAGCAGGACTGTTCGTCGATAAAAGTGGCGATGACACTTATTATTTTGGTAACCGAAGTGCGGGAATTGGTGATATGAACGGAATCGGAGTTCTAAAAGATATGGCTGGAAGCGACACATACCACTGGCATAAAAACAGGACTAACTCCGGTTCTCCCTCTTTGGGGAAAATAATTGACGAAGAATTTGGAATTGGACTTACTTTTAAAGTGGTTCAGAAGGAAAATCATACAAAGGGATTATTTTACGATTCAAATGGAGATAAAACAAATTAGCCATGTTGCGTTTAATTTCAGTAATAATAATAACTACCTCATTTATTTCCATAAAACCCACCATAGGCTGCACAGCCTTTTATCTTAAAAATGGTTCAGACCATTATGTTTCCAAAAATCTCGATTGGAGTATTGAAAATGGATATGTATTTCTAAACGAAAGGAATGTAAACAAATCCATTTTGGTAACAGAATTTTTCAGTGCGAATGAATTCAAATGGACCTCAAAATATCGCAGCCTTACTTTTAATCAGTTTGGTAAAGAATTTCCATTGGGAGGCATTAATGAACAAGGTTTGGTTGTTGAAGAATTGAACGCGATCCCTGTAAAATTAAGTCTAAATGATTCCATTAGGTATTTCAATGAATTTCAACTTACACAATACTTACTTGATAATTGCAAGTCGGTTGAAGAAGTAGTTGAAGAGCTTTCCTTTTATCAATACAAACCTGTTATTCAATATTTGCATTACCTGGTTGTTGATGATACGGGTAATGTACTCATTGTAGAATTTAATGGAGAAAGCTTTGATTTCCATTTTGCCGATGAAACTGGAGTTCCCGTATTAAGCAATAACAATTACGAAGAATCATTAAGTTATTTATCTAAATTCAAAGGGTTTGGCGGCAATTTGGAAGTGGTAAACAGGCCCGGTTCTAATGAACGTTTTGTAAGTGCTGCTCATGGTTTAAAACAATACAATAATGAAAATCCGGTTCAATATTCCTTTGATTTACTGAATCTTGTAAGGCAAGCTGATACAAAATGGAGTATTGTTTACGATATAAATAACCTCTCGATTCATTTCAAATTTCACAAGTGTAAAACGGGAACCGTTTTTAAATTTGAGTCTATGCTTTCACAAGCTAATTTAAACAGTTCAGGATATAACCTTACACAATGCAAAAATGAATTCTCGACAATAACAAAGAGCATGAATACAACTCTGTTATATAATGTATTTAGTGTGCTGGGCAATGAAACCGGGAAGGAAGTTGACTATAATTTGCTTTACAAAATGGCAATGGCCGGAAATCAATATCTTGAGGATTCAACCAATTATAAAGTTATGGAAGAACTAAATGTGATTCAGTTAATCAAGGCAATTATCAATTCTCATGAGTTTTTGCACCGTCTTGAGAAAGGTGAAAATATAAAGGATAAATACCTGAAGATTCTCAAACGGTAATTCATGCTGCAATTTCGTTCGGATAGATCAACAGGAATCCATTCCAGGGGTATTCAACAACATACAAAGGGTCTAACCGTAAATTCTTAACTGCTGAAAAACCAGGAAATATTGAAATGGCAAGAATGCCTAACGAACGGTTGGAGCAGGTTCGAAATATCTTTATTTAACCATGCATTGCTTAACAATAGTTTTATCAGATGTACTTAGTTGAATTATGTAATCTCCTGAAGGTAATTGATTATTATTCCATATAAAATGGTACATTCCACTTTTTTGATAATCATTAACTAACACGTTAAGAATTTTCCCTTCGAGATTTAAAATTACTAATTTAACCATTGTATTCTTATTCAGTCGGTATCGGATATTTGTTGTTTTACTAAATGGATTTGGATAATTCTGATAAAGGACTGATTCATTTTCTGTTAATTCAAAATTGCTAACAGCTAACCTTTCACTGCTTGCAAAGTCGCTTTCATTGCCATTTACATCGAAAGCTGAAACTTTATAGTAATAGATATCACTGGCAAGAAGGTATTCGCTAAAAGTTGTGTCGGTAGTATTGGAAACCAGGTTGCTTACATCAGGAATAAATTCTGCGTTTATTCCTTTATATACAGCAAAGTGAGAAAAGTCTTCAACCGTATTTTCATTCCATAAAAGTTGAATTTCATAATCTTCCATTACAGCCGATTTTACATATTCGGGTGCCATGGGTGCAATGTTGTCGATTGAATAACCGCTTTGTTCTGCCGATTTAAAATAAGAGCCAACATTTTCAGTATGTGCAATCACCATAAATGAAGAATAATAAATACCGCTTGATGTTGAATCACCAAGGGTAGGAGCAACATAATAATAGTCGGTAAATTCTGGAACTGCAGTCACATCGCTAATAAAATCCCATCCGCTTTCGGCTTGAGATTCAATTAGATTAACATCGATATATGGATGATTGATTGCAGCCGATTTGTTGCATAAATCCGAATCGGAAACTTTCCGCCAGATACTATATTTTATTATAGGTGTAACTGATCCTGGTGCATCTAAGGATGAGGCTGACCAGCACAAATGGATAAACCTTCCCTGGTCGTTAGGTACATCATCAACACACATGATAATAGGTTCATCTTTGTTGACAAAGGTAAGCCAATCGCCATAGTCAACCCAATCTGTAACATCGTCGCCTTGTCCATCCGGATTATAAAGCTGAGTAGGGTCATCTTCGTTATCAGAATTATCGTACGGACCACTGGCATCGCCCCACCAATTGCCACGTGCCATTACAACACTTTCACGATCCTGATAGTGTTCAACGCCATTATCACTATTGCCTTCAATGATACTTCCTGATAGGTTAACCGAGGCATCCTTTAATAATTTTATATTAAGCCCGTCTCTGTTGTTTATAATTTTGCCATTGGTGAAAGTAAAATCTATCAGTGTTCTGTCAATTGCAATGCCATTGTATTCACAGTTCTGCATTGTTGAATTAGTTATACTTACTTTCGGATTTTTTTCATCGTTATCTGTTGAAGGGAAATATAGTCCACTTGCGCAATCATCAAAAATAGAATTGAGGATGGTAATTTTTGCATCTTTATGCAAATTGATTTCCATTCCATCGTCTCCATTCCTGCTAATTTTACTATTGGTAAAGGTAAAATCGAGGGGTGTTTCCCCGATCCAGATTCCGTCGCTGCAGTTATGAATGGTTGAATTAGCAATGGTTACTTTGGGACTTATCTGTTCAGTGTCTGTTTCAGAAATATCTACGCCACAATTACATTCCGAAATAATTGTATTATCCATTGTTAGGATCGGACCATGTTCAAAGTAAACTGCCCCCCATTGAACTGAATCAATTTGGCAATTGGAGAATTTTAACGAGCCACCTATCGATCTGATTCCTTTGTATGCCTGAGTGAAATAGGAATTTGAAAAGTCAAGTGTTGCTCCGGTTTCAACTTCGGACATAAATTCATTTTCCCTGAATTGACAGTTATCCACTTTTAGCGTTCCCGAACATCCTTCTTCTATAAAAATTGGATTATTTGCATGATTGAAATGGCAATATTTGAATGAAGAACTACCGACATTTACATTTTCTATGAAATTGATTCCTCCCCAGCCTTCTATATCGTTATCTTCGTTTGTTATCCCGGTAAATTCAATCCTTCTGTCAGCACTCCCTTCGGCAATAATAGCACCCCCTTCCTGAACTTCAATGGTGGATCTTCTGGTTGCGGGCCAGAAAACAATCCTATTGTTTCCCTTTATAGATACTCCGCTTTCAACTGTTAGTTTTGCACCTGTAATTTCGCACGAAATTAACTGGTATTCCGAAGGGTCGTCAAGCCGGTAACTTGCGTTTGAACCATCAGGATAGGTTCCAGGTATTCCCAACGTGCTGTTTTCATTGATAATTTCGGGGAACCAGATTATTTCATTAAAACCAAATGTGTTGTTTTCAAGGATAGCTGGTGTATTGGTATTCAAGTCAATTGCACTTCCATTATTATTAAAGGTATTGTTTGAAATACTTTGTCCTCCTTCGATACAAACAATTGCTTCCTTGTCATTATTTGTAAATTCACAATTTTGAATGATAGGTGTGGCATTTTCCCGGCAATAAATCCCACTTCCGTTTTTATCGAAGGTGCAATTAGAAATAGTTGGACTACCGTTAACTATATCGATGGCTCCATTACTACGGAAATCCCAACCACCTGCTTCAAATATTGTATGTTTTATCGAACTGGATGAGGCATCGCATTCTTCATCAAATATTATACCTCCCCATTGATGTGGTTCTTTGGTTGCATCTTCGCTGGTAAAAATTACCGGGTCGGAGCTGCTACCTTTCACAATCAACGTTGCATTTTTACCAATAATGATATTGGTTGTCCTTTCGGTCATTCCCCAGCCACCGAAATCAAATCTTTTGCCAATGATTTTAACCCCGGCTTCGATTGTGAGAGTGACCGGACTTGAATCATTATGGATATAAACTGAATAATATTCATTGGTACCTTCCAGGGTGATTGGACTATCGGCTTTTGTCCAGGTAGTGTCTCTGGTTATTTCAACAATAGGCTCTTGTGCTATTGCAAGCGACAAGCTAAACAATCCTGCCAGGATTAGGATAATTGATTTTGCCTTCATGATTTTTAATTTAAAATTAATACCTCATTTACTTATAAAATTAGTTTTAAATAGTGGAGAATAATTGAGAATTATAATTTGCTGGGATTCATTTATAATTTGCATATAAATAAATGATATTCGAAAGTATGTTAATCAAAATCAGATTGTTATTTTTGTTAAATGAGGCGGCTTTATTTTTTACGTTTATTCTGCTTTCTGTTATCTTTTTGGGGAATTCATGGACAGGCTTATGGTATAAGCCATAAAATCGATCATTTTACAAAATTTCGTAATATTACCTCACTTGATGGATTGAGTCATAACCACATTATTGATATAAAACAGGATGATCATGGCTTTATATGGATAGCAACAGAAAATGGCTTAAACCAATACGATGGTTACAATTTCAAGTGTTTTTATCATCAGGAAGAAGATTCATTTAGCTTGCCAGATAATTATGTAACAACCATAGATTTCGACACCGATGGAAAAATGTGGGTAGGAACAAAAGAAGGTTTATGTTCTTATGACCCATCAACAGAATTATTTAATCGCTTTCCGGTAAAATCGAATAAAATTAGTGGTATTTCCAATCCTTATGTACGCCGTATAGTGGCCGATACTTTTCAGCAAGTGCTTTGGGTCGAAACAGTGGAAGGTGTTTTAAATCGTATTGACTTTAAAACAGGAAACATTGAATATTTCAAACACCCTTCGGTAATTTCAACCTTTTACGATTATCATGAATTGTACCGAGACAATAATGGAATATTATGGCTTGGAGGACGTGAATTCGGACCCTTAAAATTTGATGAACAAAAAAATTCATTTATTCAATTACCGGTTGACAACAAAAATCAGGAAAAAAAACGTGATAAGGATTTGGCTTGTGTATTTCAGGATAGCGAAGGATTATATTGGATAAGTGCTACCGATGGTTTTTATCAATATTATCCCCAAAGCAATCTTTTTCAAAAGAACTTAAATATTTCCACCTATGATATTATTGAAAGGGATAGCAGCAGCTTGTGGCTTGGTAGTGGGAGCGGGCTTTATTTGTATCATAAAACCGAACAGAGTTTTACAAACTTCAGGCACAATGTATATTTTGACAACTCATTGGTCGACAACCAAATTAATGTGCTTTTTAAAGATAAGAACGATAACCTGTGGATTGGTACTTCAAAAGGAATTTCGATTCTTTATAAAACAAAAACATTGTTCACCCATTATACGCATATCCCTGGCATTCCTTCAACAATGCCTAATAACAATGTGCGTACATTTTTGGATGTTGGCAACCATAAAGTATGGATTGGAACACATGGTGGGGGAGTTATAGAATGGAACACAAAAAACAATTCTTTCAAAACAGTGAATGGTACCGAAGGAATGCATATTTCAACTATGTATCGCGACAGCAATGGGGATATTTGGCTGGGAATGTGGTCTGGTGAAGGATTTCTGAAATATAACCAGAATGGAAAACATACCCGGTATGCCTATGATTATGAAAGTTTGAAACGTGATTGGTACAACGATTTTTTTGAAGACCAACAAAAGCGTTTTTATGTGGGAATTTGGGGTGCACGAGGGATGCATTTTTTTAATCGGGAAAAAGGTGTTTTTGAGGATTATAATTTATGGTTACCCGCCGGGCACAGGCATACCCGTCATAACAAAATAGCTGTTCAGGGAGATTATATATGGGGACATTGGCAAGGAACTGTGGCTCATCGTTTTGATATAAATAAAAATCAAATGGGAAGCTGGGGTGTATGGGATACTACTGCATCTGTTTTTTATGAATGGCAGGACCTGCATCATTACGACTCAAATATCACCTTTAAAAATGTAAACAGCATAATTGAGGATGAAAATCAAAAAACAACCTATTGGTGCACCGATAAAGGATTGTTTGTTTTTGATAAAGAAAGCTTTAAGCCTTTATTTGAGAATCAATTCACTGAGGTATATTCTTTTGCATGGTTAGAAAATCACACTTTTGTTGTTTGCACTTCTGAAGGGATTTTTCTTGGAAATACTAAAAAAAATGAAATATCGTCATTGCCCGTTTCTAAGCCTGATTTTTTTAAAAAGGTGTTTGCTATTGATGAGAGGCAGGTACTCCTGATTTCAAAAAATAACGTTCTGTTTTATGATACCAAAGCAGAAAAAGAAGTTGATTGGCATTTGGAAGATGGGGTCCTGGAGATTCTGCCGACAACCAATCATGTACTGAAAGGCCAAAACACAATTATATGTACCGATCATGGATTGTTGATTGTTTATGATGACAAAAGTACCTATACCCTTTATAACAGAAACAACTCCTCTAATAAGGGTTTAATTTCCAATCATATAAATAGTGCAATTACCCATTCAGATACAGAGTTTTGGTTAGGAACAGAAGAAGGATTATTGCTTTTTAATGTTGCGAACGGATCCTTTTCCTTAGTTGAGCCCTCACAAAATACTTCCATTAAAGCAATAAGCAGTAGAAAAGGTGTTTTGTGGATGGCTACCTTACAAGGGATGGTCCGCTTTAATCCGGAAGAAAAAAAATATGGAATCATTAGTTACATGAATATAAAGCATAAACTTTCTTCACATCTTACGACTTTTATCGAGCAAGACCTTCATGGAAATATATGGGTAGGAACCAGTGACGAGGGTGTAAATGTAATGGATACAAGCTATTCCAAAGTTAGTTGGTATAAGCCTGAAATGACAAATCCGGATGCATTTTGGGGTGAAAATGCAACCGCTATGGTAATCGATAAAAAGGGAGTAGTTTACATTAGCTCCAATGCGGGTATTAATGTATATCGACATTCCGACAGCACCTTTTTTCACATTACCAAATCACAAGGCTTACCATCGGATGAGGTATTAGGAATGGAATTTGACAAGAACGGATTTCTGTGGTTGGTAACTCCTGAGGCATTGGCTGTTTATAATCCTGAGAATAAACAAATCCGAAGTTTTGGAAGGGAATGGGGATTGATCCCCTTCCGGTTTAATGGTGACATCAAAAGAATTGAAAATCAGATGTTTATTCCCAGCGATAGAGGTTTCTTTTCCTTTCAGCCCGGTGAATTGCTAAAATATGAAATCAGGAATAAACCGTGTATTACAGGGCTAAAAGTCTTTGCCGATGAAAAAGAGAACGATTTATTGGTAAGCAATAAAATAGTATTAAGCTACGATGAGAATTTCTTTACCTTATACTTTTCAAATTTCAGTTTTAGCGAATCACCAACTGAATATTATTATCAACTCAAAGGAATTGACCCCCAATGGGTATCAACAAAACAGAATTATGCTTCCTATACAAACATTAAAAATGGCAGGTATCAATTTTTGTTAACTACCCAGGCAAATCGTAATGCCAACGAGAGCCCACAGGTTATATCAGTAAGTATCATGCCTCCATTCTGGAAAACGCCCTGGTTTATATTGCTGGAAATTCTGTTTGGGTTTGGTATTGTTTATGCATTGTATCTTCAAAGGATAAAACAATACAAACAGCGGGAAAAATTCTTGATAACAGAGCAGAAATTATTACGTTCACAGATGAACCCTCATTTTATTTTTAATGCCCTGACAGCCATTCAAAGTTTTATTTTCAGGAATGAGCCGAAAGAGGCAGGCCGGTATCTCTCGAAGTTTGCAAAACTGATGCGCCTCTTTTTACAAAACACTAGGCAGGAGTTTGTTTTATTAAGGCAGGAACTGGAAACAATAGAGCATTATATGGAACTTCAACGCTTGCGATTCAACGGCAGGTTTGATTATAAAATAACGTGTGATATGAACCTGGATCCCGATAGGATAAAACTCCCTCCGATGATGACACAGCCTTTTATAGAAAATGCCATTGAACATGGTTTCATGGACATACATTACAAAGGAAATATTGCTGTTTGTTTTCAATTAACAGATAATGCATTAGAGATAAAAATTTCGGACAATGGAATAGGTATAAATCATACAAAAAAACAGAAGAATCATAAGTCATTGGCTACTTTAATTACTAAAGAGAGGTTGCATAATTTTAGCAATAAAACAAAACAGTATTGGATGGCTATCACAGATCTGAAGGAAATCAAACAAACAGAGACCGGGACAGAGGTATTTTTGCGGGTACCTTTTGAGGTGAATACAGATTTTTGATGTGTACAGATTTAAAATTGGAGCAATCAGCAACATTCATGTTGTGCTACAAAGCATAAAAAAAAGAGGATCATGAAGAAATTTAAGACCGTAATCATAGATGATGAATCCCGTGCGAGAGAAACAATAAAAAATATGCTTTTGCTTTATTGTAACGATTTGGAGTTAGTGGGCGAAGCGGTTGATGTAGCTTCCGGAGTTAAACTCATACAATCGAAACAGCCCGACCTGGTTCTGCTGGATATTAAAATGCCCGACGGAAGCGGTTTTGATTTATTGGAAAGACTGGATGAATTTGATTTCGCCCTGATTTTTATTACTGCTTTTAACGATTATGCAATTAAGGCGTTTAAATTCAATGCGTTGGATTATATACTTAAACCCATTGATCCGGATGAGTTGCTAAGTGCAATTAAACGGGCAAAAAAATCGATTAAAAATCGCAAAGATGATTTCTCCGTAGTATTGAAAAATTTAAAGGCTTTAAAGAAAGATCAGAAAAGGTTGGTATTAAAGACAATCGAAAATATATATGTTGTGCCATTGCATGAAATTATTCAATGTCAATCTTCCGGGAATTATACCACTTTTTATTTCATTGATCAAAAACCCATTCTAATTTCAAGTACCTTAAAAACATACGAAGAAATTTTAAATGAATTTGGCTTTGTACGGGTACATCAATCGTATTTGGTAAATATCGAACACGTTAAGCGCTATGATAAGTCAGACAGTATGCTTATTATGTCTAATGATAAAAGCGTTCCGGTTGCTACCCGAAAAAAAGAAGAGTTACTGAAAGTACTTGATATTATATAGCGGAAATAAAGAAGATCCTTAAAGTAGACTATCCCCATGGCAGAGCTACGGGGTATTTCGTCTGCCGTTAGCCATCGGGATCGGTGAATTATTTGATTAAATCAATTCCCGAGTTTAACAGTTAAGTAAGGTCGACTCATCTGAATCCCGCATAAATACTGGGTTTTTGTTTTCGATTTTCAAAAACGTAGTGAACAATTTTACAGTGTATTTACATTATATATCATACTTATGTTTATATTATGATGCATAAACATTAACCGATGTATATCCGAATAACAAAAAACAGTCGCGGAGATGCTTATTACCACCTTGTCGAGTCTTTCCGGCACGAAGGGAAGGTAATGCAAAGGGTTCTTCTTTCCCTTGGCCATGTTGAAGAAAAGGGAGGCTTGAGCAACTGGCTGAAGCCATCAGCAAACACCTTGATCGGGTAACAGCCCTGAACCTTGCAGAATCGATTGACATCAGCCAGGCTTACCTTTATGGACCTTTGTTGATTTTGGAGCACTTATATGAAAAACTTGGGATAGGCACCATCCTTTCCGGCATTGCCCAAGATCATGTTCGCCTTCAGTTTGATTTTAAACGAGCTGTGTTTTCTATGGTAGCCTCCCGGTTCATGGAACCGATTTCCAAGCTCGGGCTTTTTGACCGTCTGCTGGATAGGTTTTATCCCGGATTGTTTGACAATGAGATTGAACTGCAACATCTGTACATTATTACCTGGTCAAAGACACGGGCAGAACGGGACCGTAAAACCGGGGAGGACATTCTGAACAAAATCAAGACTAAGCTATCAAAGAAAAGACTGACAAACAAAGAGTTCATCAGCAACTCAAATTATAAAAAGTATGTTTGCGTAAGCGACAAGGAAAAGCCTACGCTAAATCTGGAAGCCATCGAAAAAGAGAGCCGAAGGGATGGGTCTTTCGGGATCATAACCAATGTAAAAAAAGAATCCATGTCCGCTGAACGCATTGTCTCTGAATACAAACAACTCTGGCGTATTGAGGATGCCTTCGGAGAACTAAAAGGAACGTTTAAAACAAGACCGATGTTCCATTGGACCGATGAACGGATAATGGGGCATATCATGGTTTGTTTTCTTGCATACCTTTGTGAAGCCCACCTGACAAAGAGCCTCCGTGAAAAAGATGAGCAACTAAACTATAAGTCCATCGAACAAGGCTGGATTAAGTCAAGATCCCTGACCGCAGTTCAGGGAATGAAGGAACTAAACCAGGTGTTGGCCATTCCGGTAAAAGTCCGAAAGCATATCTTATGGGTCAGAACTGATATACAGGAGAATGCCATGAAACTACTAAGAGCGATGAATATGAAGATACCGCCGAAAATATTGAAAAAAGAAGAAATGTAGTGTCACAAACTTAAATGGCACCCGTTATTGTATTGTATATTATAGAGTTAAAAAAATCAACTGTCAAACTCGGGATTGAATTTGTCAAAATCCATTTTCGATAATTGGGTATAAAATTCAGTAGTTTTTGAACTCTCATGCCCCAGTTATTCCTGGATATACCGAAGGTCTGTCCCATTCTCAGGCAAATGGGCAGCAATGCTGTGATGTAAACAATGGTTCGTATAGTTTCTTTTCATTGGATTTTATTGTAACCGCCACCATAGCTTAACTCTTAAAGGAAAGATAACCAGATATAAATATTTACGGGTTAGGAGTATGACCAATAAGCTAAATGAGTAAACAAAACCAACCCAGGGTATTATTATTGACCTACAACATAAAACGTCAGTAGATTTTAAGCATGGAAAATGCATTGTTGAAGCTTCAGCATAGGCGCTACAGCTCTTCGAATAACACTTACAAATATAGGCTCATTCCCGTTAAAGTTGGCAAAGTTATTCTGTCCAATTCGTAACCAATTCAATAAATTCCTGTCTATAACCAAACGGGTCAAATGAAACAGAATTTTCCGATAAGTCAAGAACCATCTGTTTTGAAGCTGTTCCTTTATATTCGGATTGTTTCACAAGAAGGCCAAAACCACTAATTGCAGCGGAAAATCTCATGTTTTCAGATGACAATGATATATCCTGAGGTGACGTATTAATCTCATGAGACATTAATCTGCTCTGATTTTCATCAGGTTTTTTATACCTAAAATCAAATTGTGCGTATTTTTCACTGTTCAATCCATCCGTTAGTAGTAATTCGTACAATGCGGTTATTGTCTGAGATGAACCTATTTCTCCAGCATCTGTTGAATCATTTTCAAAATCCTCATTATCTAACTTTCGATTTTCATATCCAATCAGGCGGTAAGAGTCCACCCTATTCCCATTAAATGTTATTTGAATTTTAGAATCTTTGGCAATTGTATAGAACTTTCCTAATTCATTTGTAAAAACCTTTTGGATTTGTTTTGCATTATCAATGTATTCGTAATTACCATTGCCTTTATTTGCAATTTGTTCCATCATGTGGTCATTTAAATTTCCTCCTCCGACTCCCAATACAGTTAAATAAATTCCTGATTCCCTTTTTTCTTCAATCAATTCAACCAATTCATCTGTTGAAGAAGGTCCAACGTTAAAGTCCCCATCTGAACCTAAAATAACTCTATTGTTTCCAGATGGAATATAGTTATCCTCAGCAATTTCATATGCAGTCTGTATCCCCGCAGCGCCTGCTGTTGAACCCCCTGCGCCAAGTTTATCTATTGCTTCTTTAATTTTATCTTTTTCATCTCCAAATGTTGAAGGAAGCAAGACTCCTGCTTTACCTGCATATGTTACTATTGCAATTCTATCCTGGTCTTTCAGGTTGTCAACCATTGTTTTGAATCCAGTTTTTAAAATACCAAGCTTATCTGGTGAATTCATTGAACCCGAAACATCCATTAAAAAGACATAATTTGAATTTGGAAGTTCATTAGCAGGAATTGTTTTTCCCTTCATGCCAATTCGCATAAGGGAATGGTCAGTATTCCAGGGGCAGATAGACAACTCTGAATGTAAGGAAACATTTTCTCCATTTACTGGCTCCGGATAATCAAAAGTAAAATAATTGATATACTCCTCAATTCTCACAGAAGCTTTTGGGGGTGTTTGCCCTAAATATAAATATCTTCTCATATTAGCATAGGAAGCACCATCTGCATCAACTGAAAATGTCGATATAGGTTGGTCAGTTACTTTTATGAAGGGATTTTCTTCATAGCCTTTGTATTTTTCATTGTATGATTCCGGCAATGATTCCATGTCCATGTTCATGTATAGCCCATCATCATATTCATAACAACCAAATAGTAAGATGAATGCTAAAAAAGAAATTGTCAATAATTTGAATTTCATGATATAGGAATTTAAGTGTTTATATAGTGATGGAAAATTGACCTATATGGTTGCTTCTAATTTTGCCTGACGCAATAGTATTTTATCCATTGTTTCTGTAAATTAAAACAATGCATTGAAAACTAAAATTATATAGATTATTCTTTGTCGCCTGGATTCGTTTATTTTCTTAAAAATTTTGCAACAGCTCACCATTTACTGCTACATTTTCAATTTTAGCCCTTCAAAAACCGAGGCATCAAATTTTATATCCTCTGCTTTAATGTCCAGATTTTCAAAAGTGAAATTTTTCAGTTTGTCATGTTCTGTAATTCCAATATCCGTAAAACGTTTTACCTCCATTGTGATATTTCTGAACAGGATATTCTCAGCCACTGAAACCGGTGGGGTTTCGCGCCCTTTTAAATCGAAAAACTGCGTCCATGGTTTAATATAAATGCAATTCCTTCCGCTACCGTTGATATTTTCAATGGTAATGTATTCATATTTCTGCGGTGTATCAGGTCGCATTTTGAGGTGAATTAACCGGGCAATATCTTCCACTTTGCAATTTCGCATTAGGATGTTCCGGTTATGAATCGACTCACTGCCACAGGTTAGCGCAGAGTGGCAAAAACCAAAAGAATTGTTTTCAATCAGGATATTTTTGTCTAGGCCGTTGTTGGAATCTTCGTCGGCCCAAGGCCCTTTTCCGCCCTTTAACGCAATGGCATCATCATTCACCGACATATAGCAACCTCTGATTAAAACATTGGAGCAAACACCCAGGTCGATTGCATCGGAACTGGGTGCCGGTATTGGTGTGGTCGGAGCAAAAATGTGAACATCCATTTTATCCGTAACTTCAGGTACTTTTCCATACTGAAATTTCTCAAAAAGAGACACAACTTGAGGCTGCCTTTTTTTTATCCACTGCCTGGCATTTTTCACTTTCTTCCCATCCGGAAAAACCAGTGGATCGGGCAGGGTATACGAACCGGTTTTTGACTCATCGTAATTTACCGGGATGCCGGCAACGGTATCCTGTACATTTTGACCGGTTAATAAAAAACACCAGCATACGAAAAGAAAACTTAGTAAACTGATCTTTACATTAGTGCAATTCATTGTTTCATTGATTCTTGAGACTTAGAGGAGTCAGACTTACAGGTCCTATCAATCCGGACCTGACCGGCTCCCAGTTGGCTGCGGTAAAAAGCCCGTCAGGCCCCCTGTTTTCCTGCTTTCGTGCAGCAAAATTAATGTTATAAAACCGTTTGTAATTCATCCCCTTTTTATCCATGTCAATGATTCGATTTGCCATTAGGTTCGATACCTTAATCTCTACCTTATTGGTTTCTTGTAAATTGTTTGAGTTGATAATGATTTGGGAGGATGGTCCCCATACATTTCCTGTTTTTTCACCATTTAAATAGATGGAAGCTGATTCATGGATTTCGCCCAGATCCAAAATGTAAGCCGGCGTTGTGTCATTTTTAGCTATTGTAAATGAAATTTTATAGCTGGCTGTTCCTGAGAATATTTTTAATTCATCCGATCGTTCTGTCCACGATTTTAATTCTGTAGTTTTAAAGGAAGCCGGAAGCGTTGGTCCGCCTTGTTCAAAGGAAACATTCCACTCTCCTTCCAACGCTGTTTTTTCCCCGGAAATCTTCCATATCGGATATTCTTCCAAATCAACCTCATAGGGGTACCATTGTAAAATTATGCTTTCACCGGGTTTCAATTGCAGATAAACCTGAGATTGATTCCTGTCAATCCGTATAATTTTTGCTTTTCCTTTCTCATGTGTCATGGGATTAAACCAAACCGCATCCCTCCCCGATCTTTGTAATGTTATCCATTGATCTACCGGTTGGTTTCCCCAATTGCTGATAAAATAACAGGCCCCCTCCTCTCTTTTTACCCTGTTGAACCACAATCCTGCTTCCGTCAATTTTTCAGGAAAAATGTCAACTTTCTTCAACATAGGTACCATATCCTTCCCTGATAACACTTCTCCTTTTCCTCTTTTTGCCAATGAGTAATCTTTATTCTCCTCAACGGTTAATGAATTTATACGGTTTTTAAAAATCTGCTGACGATTCTTCCGGTCAAACATTCCGGGAATATCTTCTGGCAGATGATCTTCAAATAGGATGGTTGCGCCCTCTTGTGCGAGTTGCAATAATTTCTCCAATGTTTCCAACGGGATATATTTACAAGATGGAATAACCAGTGTTTTATATGTTGCCCCAGGTGCAATAACCTGGTTTTCCCGGGTTGAAAGTTGCTGAATTTGTTTATCCGAAATGTAATCGAACGTGTAACCGTTGTTGAGTAAAAATTCACTTATGTTTCTTGTTAATGTTTCCCATTCGTGCCCAAAATGGCGGAGCATTTCATTTCCTTTTTCTGACCAGGCGTCATAAATCGGGAAATAAAGTAAAATGTCGTTATCCGGACTGGAGTTTTGCATGAATGACTGGCAATAGGTAACATACTCATTCAATGCTTTCATTTCAGGCCATAAACTATTGGTTGGAGCAAAATGAACCGATGCATAAAACATCCAGCCCGGCCATTCTGCATCCAAAGGCGAATAAGGAGTTCCATGGTAAACCATATGGTTAACACCATGCGCCAGGTAACGGTCAATATTTTGCTTTGCATCAGCCAGGTTAGCCAGAAAATGTTCATCCAACCAGGTTGCCGCTTCGCAAGCAATCAGTGGTTTTCCGGAAACATGGCCGGCAGAACTGGCCATCTTAATCCGCATTGGACTGGTACCTTCAGTTTCCGGTATATGGCTTGCGCTGTACAAATCTAAGATATTGGCCGGAGACCCGTGCGCCTGATTCCGGATAACGGCACCATGCGTTTCCGCCCATCCGGCCCACACTTCTGTGAATTTTTCAAGGAGAAGATCTGAAATCGTCTCCCGGTAATCACAAAGCACCCGGTTGTTCATCTCCTCTTCACCCTCTCCGAGAAGGGCCGGTAAATACTCCTTCAGGTCATATCCCCGATGAGCTTTAAATTCGTCAAATAATTTTGTTGTCCAGTTCGCCTGTCCTGATGCATCATCTACTTCATAGGAATCGTTGAAGAACGCTCTTAATGCCGATAAATCCATGTTCTCTGCCTGTTCATCAAAAAATTTCAAGAATTCCCGTATTGCTTCTTCTGAAAAATGATCGATAACGTTTCCTTCTCCACCATAACCAGCCCGTTCAACCATTTTTCCGTGCCATCCCTGAAAAAGAGCATACAGGTTCCAACTGCCCTCCGGAGCTTCCCAGTTCAGGGTTCCATCGTCTTCAACGTTACCGGTAAGGTCAAGCACTTCATTTCCATCGCTGTACGCTATCAAGGCCTGAAGAGGCAAGGGTTTTTCAAAACGCACCTGTTCCAAAGCCATTTCCCGCAAATTGGGATTGCTGCTGATTGGAAATTTTATTTCAGTGATATCCAAACGCTGGCCAACGGCGCGAACCATTGGTGGCTGAATAAAGGTTATTTTTTCACTCAACCGTTTCCCTCCTTTCAATGCGTATCGCTTGTAGTGAAAATTCTTACACGCATGATCAGCCTGAATCCATGGTCCACCAAAAGGCCACCCTGAAGCATTGGCCAGGTCAATGCCTACGTCAAGTCGTTCGGCTTCCTGTAAGGTATATTCCAATGCTTTCATCCACTCATCAGACTGAAATTTCAATGCATCCTTTTCATATCCTTTCACTCCATAAATGGGTGTGATTTCAAATCCTCCAAAACCAGCTTCTTTCAGTGCTTCCATATTTGCTGTCAAATCATCCGGATTCACTGCACTATCATGCCACCACCACCGTGTCCACGGTTTGGTTTGTGATGTTATTTCCGGCCAGTCTGCTGTTTTTGTATTCATATCCCCACAGGACTGCAGAAAAAAGAATGGGATGATAAGTATGAGGAGTTCGAATTTCATATGATTAAAAGTGTTAAATTTATAAGGTATCATATGCCTTCCAGTTCGGCATACAGGTAATTCGTCCCAACCCATCGGGGCTTGTTTCATTGTTATTGCACGTTAAAGCATCCTCCGCATGATCACTCCCCGTCAAATGAATTTTCAATACGTTTTATCATTTCAGCACCGGCAAGCAATACAGGACCATAACCATGCGCAGCAAATACACTCGCAGGACGCTTGTAATAAAAACCAGGTTCGAAACCCAATCCGGTACCTATACAAGTGTCTTCCACCTGTCCAAGCTCATTGATTTTTGTTGTAACGCCTCTCCAACCAGCCTGGGCTACTGGTTCGTAAACCATACCGTCAATCCAACCTTCATTTATGGCGTGTGCAATGCAGTAAGTAAACATGGCAGAAGCGCTTGTTTCGAGGTATGAGTCATTCCGGTCGAGTAATTGGTGCCATAATCCGTCGCCCGATTGCAAGACCACCAACCCCCTGATATGATTTTTAAAGAGTTCCATAATCCCGTCCCTGGCGATATGATCTTCAGGAAGCACATCAAGAACATCACAAACAGCAAGCAGAGCCCAGCCGTTTGCCCTGGCCCAATAAAATGACGGATGTTCCTCCATCTTTTCAATCCAACCGTGACGGTAGAGATTATTTTCAGGAATCCACAGAATTTTTTTAAACAATTCAATCTGAAGGGCTGCTTCATCGTAATAGGTATCCGCTTTTTCGGAATCTTCCTTTTCGATTAGTCTGGCCATGTATGCAATGGGAGGAATGCCCATATACATATCATCAAGCCACACCGAATTTTTTGTTGGACGCAAACGTGCCAGTATCCCGTTATATAAACGGTACTCTTTATGCATTACAAAATCGAATGCATTATCCACTACCGGGCGAATTATTTTTGCCAGACCAGGATTCCTAAACGAAGCCTTCATCATGGCCGCACCCATTGAACCACAATCGTCGAGCCACTTGGGGGTTATTAATCCCCTTAACCCGCTGTTACCTGTCTCTTCCTGTACTTCCTTAAAATATGGATATGATTCGCCAATTAAATTCAGGCGTTCGTAGGCATAATTTGCATATTTTTCGTCCCCTGTTATTTCTGCCACTTTCAGCATTCCGGAGTAGGTAACACCCCATTCATACGTATGGATACCAAAAGCTCCCCTTTCCAAAACACTTGAAGCGTCAATATTCTTATAATCTTCAATCACCTCCCCTGATTCAAGGCTAACAATCTGTGCAGGGGTATTTTCATTCAGATAATTAAATATCCTGTCCAAATCTGCTTTAATTTGATTCTGTTGAAACCTGGCTCTTTCTTCCGGCGTCATTCTTCTCTGATCTACCTGTTGCCGGGCATTTTGTGAAAATACTGCGGATGCATAAGCACCCACTACTAAAAATAAAACCAAAAACTTAAAAAAATTATTCATGATTCTTCTATTTAACTAAATTTTAGTGTAAGTCCCCATTAGTGACAATAAATATAGTTTTGTTTTTGTTGTTATTGATCCACAACAAGCAGGAAAAACAACGTTGATTGAATCATTCCTCAGAAAATAATTTCAGGGAATTTGTCTTTATTGAAAAATAATCTTCTCAGTTTTCAGAATTTCATCCGAAGCGATAACCAGGAACCAGATGCCTTTGCTTACATGGGAAACGGTAAATTCTTCGGTGTAGTTTGCAGGAGCATAGCGGACTGCCCGTTCT
>CAZNPV010000010.1:75617-90864 GCA_964575025.1 uncultured Mariniphaga sp. | reverse complement strand
GCAGTGTATATTTCCCAATCCATTCTTGCGCCTTGGTTATCAACAGGTCGCGCTCAATATCATCCTTGGCGCTACCTATATGTTTAATAATTTTTGCGCTGTGCCCGGAATATTGAACCACTTGAATGGCTGTAGATCCTGACTTTGTCTTAACCTTTCTGATCCTAAGCATGGCACAAAAATAGGCGTTAGTGCGGTAAAAATCAATTTTAAGATTTTTTATCATTCATATTTAGTATGTTAGAAAATAAAACCGCACTAATTTGGCGAGGCGTCACAAGTCAGGATTCTTCACGTTTTCCCTTGCGGAATCTTTCCAACTCTTTTTCTATAGGCAAAAGCTGATCTTTTAACGTGCGGGCTTCGTTTTCGAATAAGGTTTATAAAAATTTGCACAAACGATTGTGCAATTCAAAATAAATATAAATATTTGTAAGCTGAATCAATGGAAAAAAAGGTAAACAATATTAAGGAACTGGCCGGTAAGCTGGGGCTTTCACCCACAACCGTTTCCCGTGTTTTAAACGGAAAATCAAAAAAATTTCGTATTAGTCAGGAAACCAGTCAGAAGGTGCTGGATGCCGCCCGGAAATACCACTATTCGCCCAACCGCATTGCCCGTGGTCTTAAAATGGAAAAAACTGAAACCATCGGGCTGATCATTCCCGATATTGCCAATCCCTACTTCGGTTCCATTGCCAAAACCATTGAGGTGGAAGCCCGCAACAGTGGGTATTCCATCATTCTTTGCGACAGTTTGGATGACGAAATTACCGAGGCCGAATTATTGCAGTTACTGGCCGGACGAAAAGTTGACGGAATTATTATCGCACCTACCGGAAAAAGCAGCAGGCACGTTACAGAAATTCAGCAACAGGGAATTCCGGTTATGGTGATCGACCGTTATTTGCCCGGTACAAATCTTCCGTTTGTTATAACCGATAACCATCTGGGGGCTATATTGGCCACCGAACATTTTATAAAGATGGGGCACCGAAATATTGCCTGCATTCAGGGAATAAACGGAATTTCAGCTAACAACGACAGGGTGAGGGGATTCCGTGATGCATTGCAAAAGCATAGAATTCCGGTAAAAGAATCAATGATTTTGGGAACTGATTTTGGCGAGGAAAACGGTTATATTCAAACCAAAAAACTACTGGCATTACCCGACCGGCCCACCGCTATTTTTGCTTTGAGCAACCTGATTTCACTTGGATCGATTCGTGCGTTAAAGGAGGCTGGATTAACCATCCCGGACGATATTTCGATTGTATCCTTCGATGAGCAACCCTGGTCCGCTTATCTGGCCTGCCCCATGACTACAGTGGAACAACCCCGCGAAGAAATCGGCAGACTGGCATTTGATTCCCTGTTAAATATTATTGACAAAGTTTTGCCAACAAAAGCGGAAAATCTAATGCTTCAACCTCGTCTGATTTACCGGGAATCTGTAAAAAAAATCTCAAATTGTAACCAAATATGATAAATCGAATCAGTGCATTATTAATCATCCTGCTTCCTGTGCTCTTAAATGCGCAGGTTTTAAAGGTGAGTAGCAACAACAGTTACCTGGAGACAACCGATGGTCAGCCTTTTTTGTGGATTGGCGACACTGCCTGGGAGCTTTTTCACAGGTTAAACCGCGAAGATGCAACGATGTATCTGAAAAACCGGGCAGAGAAAGGTTTTACGGTAATTCAGGCCGTGGTACTTGCCGAAATGGACGGACTAAGAAAACCCAATGCATACGGCGAAATTCCTCTTTTTGAGAACGATCCCACCCGTCCAAACGAAAAGTACTTTGAACATGTGGATTTTATAGTGAATGAGGCGGAAAAACTTGGGCTTATAGTAGGTATGCTCCCCACCTGGGGCGATAAGGTAACATCGACGGGAGGAGGAAGCCCGGTAATTTTTAACGAGCAGAATGCATTTGTATTTGGTGAATTTCTGGGAAAACGCTATAAAAACAAACCCATTGTATGGATTCTTGGTGGCGACCGTGATGTGGCCAATGAGCAGGAAAAGCTGGTTTGGCGTGCCATGGCCAACGGACTGAAAATAGGAGATGGAGGGAATCATTTGATTACTTATCACCCAAGAGGAGCCCAGTCTTCGCATGAGAAACTTCACAATGAAGAGTGGCTCGATTTCAATATGTTTCAAAGCGGCCATTCCAGAAAATATGGAGATGTGTACCGTTTTGGAGAAACATTGCTTGAAGTAAATCCCGGAAAACCTTTTGTTGAAGCCGAGCCGGCGTACGAAGATATTCCTGTGGAGTTTTGGAAATACCTCGATTGGAGCAATCCTTTGCCTGTACCTGAAAATGTTTTGAATGAGGATCGCACCATTGCCAAAAAGGAATATTTTAAACAGGGCTTTTTTGATGACCATGATGTGCGGGTTTTTGCATACTGGAATTTTCTTGCCGGGGTTTGCGGATATACGTATGGGAATAATGCCATTTGGCAGATGTTTGAAAAAGGCGGCGATATGGCCATCCCCTGTTTAACCGATTGGCGCGCCGCACTTGACCGCCCGGGAGCCGAATCAATGCGGTATGTGCGAAAAATTTTTGAGCATCGGCCTTTTTACCTGCTTGTTCCCAATCAATCTGTTATTATTGGAAGTAACCCGCGCGACAGTTTGCATGTTCGTACTGCAATGGCATCCGATAAATCGTTTATGCTGGTGTATGCCAGTGTGGGGCAAAAACTGAATATCAATCTGTCAGAAATGGAAAATGGTGCGATTGCCTCGTGGTACAATCCTCGCAACGGAAAAGTTACAAAAATGGGTAAAATAAAAAATGAAAGTAGTTACCAGTTTGTACCTCCAACTTCAGGACGTGGGAACGACTGGCTATTGGTGCTCGATGATCCGAAAGCAAGACTGAAATCATTTTAAAAATACATATTTCGAACTAAAAACTTAAAAATATGGTAGTTATACATTCTTACGGTGTGGCAGTTTTTCTTGCCTTTATTACCATGTTGTGCTGGGGTTCGTGGGCCAATACCCAAAAACTGGCTCAAAAAAAGTGGCCGTTCCAATTGTTCTATTGGGACTATGCCATTGGTGTTCTGTTGCTGGCGCTTGTGCTGGCATTTACTGCCGGAAGCTCTGGTTCCGAAGGCCGCAGTTTTCTGGCAGATTTGGCACAGGCCGACGGAAAATCTCTGATTTCCGCTTTTCTGGGTGGTGTGATTTT
Organism: uncultured Mariniphaga sp.; assembly: GCA_964575025.1. Classification (GTDB taxonomy): domain Bacteria; phylum Bacteroidota; class Bacteroidia; order Bacteroidales; family Prolixibacteraceae; genus JABMQB01. The sequence goes on along the minus strand of CAZNPV010000010.1, from coordinate 87,647 downwards.
TAACATTGCCAACATTCTGCTGGTGGCAGCCATTGCAATTGCCGGTATGGCGGTCGCTTTTCCAATTGGAATAGGACTTGCGCTGGTGTTGGGAGTGATTACCAATTATGCAGCAACTCCACTGGGTAATCCGGTTATTCTGTTCTCCGGAGTTGCATTGGTTACCATCGCCATTATTCTGGATGCGATGGCATACCGCCGGTTGCCCAATTCCTCATCGGTTACGTCGGCAAAGGGTATTGTGATTTCGTTGCTGGCCGGATTCCTGATGGGATTTTTCTACCGTTTTGTGGCGGCTTCCATGGCTACCGATTTTGCAAATCCAATGGAAGGAAAACTTACTCCTTACACGGCATCGGTTGTTTTTGCCGTGGGACTGCTTATTTCCAACTTTGTTTGGAATACCATTTTTATGTACAAACCGCTTACAGGTGAAAAGGTAACCTACAAAGACTATTTTGTAAAAGGAGATACAAAGTTGCATCTCATTGGAATTCTGGGAGGCGTTATCTGGAGTCTGGGTATGACGCTGAATATTATTGCTGCTGAGCAGGCCGGATTTGCCATTTCCTACGGTTTGGGACAGGGAGCTACACTTATTGCAGCTCTGTGGGGAGTTTTCATCTGGAAAGAATTTAAAGGGGCAAAAGGCGTGAAAGGTTTGTTAACTGCCATGTTCCTGTTTTTTGCTGTTGGCCTGACCCTGATTATTGTTGCACGGTTATACTAATAAAAATGAAGCCAAAAATTATAGTAATCGGAAGTTCCAATACCGACATGGTGGTAAAAGTACCGCAAATTCCGGCACCGGGAGAAACCATCATGGGAACTGATTTTATGACCATTTCAGGTGGAAAAGGCGCCAATCAGGCTGTGGCAGCAGCACGGGCCGGCGCCTCGGTTACATTTATCGCCTGTGTTTCCGACGATTCGTTTGGGAAACAGGCAATAGAAAATTACCGGAAGGAAGGGATCGATACTTCATGCATTAAAATTCAGTCCGGCACCCATTCGGGAATTGCACTGATAAATGTAGCTTCCGATGGCGAAAACAGCATTTCAGTGGCTCCGGGCGCCAACAGCTATTTATTTCCGGAAGACATACACGGTTTTGAAGATGCTTTTGACGGTGCAAATGTAGTGCTGGCGCAATTGGAAATCCCCATGAAAACAGTGGAGGCTGCAGCAGAAACAGCCCATCAAAAAGGAATCCCATTTATTCTGAATCCGGCCCCGGGTGCTGCAATTCCGAAAAATCTGCTCAGCAAAGTGACCATCATAACGCCCAATGAAACCGAAGCTGCCATCATCACTTCGCGGAAAAATTTTTCTGAAAAAGATATTCCGAAAATGGTGGATGAAATTTTTGCGAAAAGTAGTACAACGATTCTTCTGACTCTGGGAAGTAAAGGCGTTTATTTAAAAACATTTGATTTTGAAGGAATGATTCCAGGCCATCAGGTAAAAGCTGTGGATACCACTGCTGCCGGCGATGTGTTTAACGGGGCGCTTGCAGCAGCATTAGCCGGCGGAATGGATTTGAAAGAAGCAGTTGACTTTGCCCAGCGTGCGGCTGCTATAACGGTTACCCGCATGGGCGCACAGCCTTCGGCGCCTCGGTTAGATGAAATTCAGCAATACAATTTTTAAATATATGCAAAACTTAAAACCATGAAGAACTATCCGGTTTTTTTACTTGCCAGCCTGTTTTTGTCTTTTTCATTTGTTTCCTGTGAACAGGCAAAAACTGACTTATCTTCCGAAGCCATCCGCATTTATGATGAAAATCCGTTTTATTGGGAATACAAAGGGGAACCTGTTTTGCTGGTCGGTGGTTCGTATGAGGATAATCTTTTCAATTATCCTGAAGGATTGAAGCAACACCTTAATAATCTGAAAGCCTCGGGCGGCAACTACATCCGTAATACGATGAGTAGCCGTGATCCGGGTAATCAATGGGCGTTTAAAAAATTGGAAAATGGTTTATATGACCTGGAGCAATGGAACAAAGAATACTGGGATCGGTTTGAAAATCTTCTGAAACTGGCTTTTGAGTGGGATATTATTGTGCAGATAGAAATTTGGGATCCATGGGATTTTTTCAGATCGGAGGCGGCTTTGGGATTTGGCGATGGAAACGTTGGCTGGGAAAGCTGTCCTTTTAACCCGTCGCTTAATATTAATTATACCTCAGAAGAAACTGGTCTTGAAAATAAGATAAACTATACTTTGCATACACCGGGTAAACATCTTTTTTTCCAGACAATTCCTGCTTTTAAAAATATAAACAAGGTACTTAAATACCAGGAAGCTTATGTCGCCAAAATATTGGATATTTCCCTGAATTACCCCAATGTTCTTTACAATATTCGTAATGAATGTCGAGAACATGAAGAATGGAGTAAATATTGGGCGGCTTTCATCAGGGAAAACGCAGCAAAAAAGGATAAGCAGATTTATATTAAGAGTATGCGCATGTTTTCGGATGAATTCAATGTTTTTGAAAGCCAGCCGGCCAATCATTTATTATCTGATCGCGATCCGAATGAAGCATATTGTATGGCCGTTTCAGGCAACCAATATGTGGTTTATTTTACCAATGACGGTGAGGTCAGTCTCGATCTTTCAGGTGCAGAAGGGGAATTGAGTCTGACCTGGTTGAATATCGCCGACAACAGGTGGCTCGATGGTCCACCGTTAAACGGCGGAAATACAATTTCACTAAAAACACCCGGAGGAAGACAATGGGTGGCATTAATTAAATCAGAATCTTAAATTCATTAATCATGAAAACATTTGTATTTGCTGCATTTATTTATTCCATCATAGCCGGATGCAGCATCCGGGCAGGTGAAAACGAAACCCATCAATTTGCCGATGGCGAAACGGTTAAAATTTCCAAAAGTGATTTGCAGGACAAAATCAAAGGCGGCTGGGCTGGCCAGGTGATTGGTTGCACTTACGGCGGGCCCACCGAATTTCAGTGGAACGGCACTATGATTGGCGACCACGTGCCCATTCCCTGGGATGAATCCCGCATGTTTTGGTATTATGAAAATTCACCGGGTTTGTACGATGATGTATATATGGATCTGACTTTTGTTGAAGTGTTTGAAAATTATGGACTGGAAGCGCCCGACTCGCTTCATGCACTGGCATTTGCACGGGCTGAATACCCGCTTTGGCACGCCAATCAGGCGGCACGTTACAATATTCTGAACGGAATTATGCCTCCTGCTTCCGGCCATTGGAAAAACAACCCGCATGCCGATGACATCGACTTTCAGATTGAGGCCGATTTTGCGGGACTGATGGCACCGGGAATGCCCAATTCCGCTGCTGAAATTGGCGACAGAATTGGCCACATCATGAATTACGGCGACGGTGTTTACGGCGGAATTTACGTGGCTGCCATGTATTCCCTTGCTTTTGTTTACGACGATATGAAATTTATCGTGGAGGAAGCCCTGAAAACCATTCCTGCTGAAAGCGAATTTTACCAGTGTATTGCAGATGTATTAAAATGGTACAGGCAAAATCCCGACGACTGGAAATCGGCCTGGTTTGAAGCTCAAAAGAAATGGACTTATGACAAAGGGTGTCCCGATGGTGTTTTTCGCCCGTTTAACATTGATGCAAAAATCAATGCCGCTTACATTGTAATCGGTTTGCTTTACGGGAAAGGCGATTTTGGGGCAACCGTTGATATCAGCACCCGCTGCGGATATGATTCAGATTGCAATCCGGCCAATGCTGCAGGTATTCTGGGCGCCATGATTGGCTATAGCCAGATTCCCGATTACTGGAAACAGGGAATAGATAAAGTGGAGGACCTGAATTTACAATACACCGATATGTCGCTCAACAAAGTGTATGGCATCGGTTTCAATCATGCTGCAGAAATGATTAAAAGAAATGCCGGAAGTGAAGAAGGTGAAAACTTCCTGATTCAATATCAATCGCCGCAAACCATGCCGCTGGAGGTTGGTTTTGAAGGACTTTACCCAACTGAACGAAGAAGAATTGGAAATCATCTTACAATACAGAATCCCGAAATTACATTCGAAATGGAAGGTTGTGGATTTGTGGTAGGCGGACGGGCTGCCAAAGAAAGCAATTTGCCGGAAGCTGTTTTGGAACTGGAAGTTTTTGCCGATGGTGAACTGCTTGAAACAGCCAAACTGCCCACTCAATCACTGGTGCGCCGGCATGAAGTAACCTGGAAGTACGACCTGCCGGAAGGCAAGCATACCATCACTTTGAAAGCCCGAAACATTCCGGAAGGTTATCGGATTGAAGCAGGTGATTTGCTTGTTTATTCAACAACTGATCCCGGAACAAAGGTCTATTTTGAATGAATTTTAAAAGTGAAATAGATATGAAAAAAACAATTTATCTGGGGATATTAATTTTAACGCTATCCTCATTATCCGTATTAAAAGCACAGAAAATTGATGGAGAACTTAAAAAGTGGCATAAAGTTACGTTAATTTTCGATGGTCCTGAATGCTCCGAAACAGATGAGTTTAATCCGTTTCTGAATTACCGGCTTAATGTTACATTTGAACATAACGCATCAGGAAAGAAGTACCTTATTCCGGGCTATTTTGCAGCCGACGGAAATGCAGGGCAAACATCTGCCACTGCCGGGAATAAATGGAAAGTCTACTTTGCTCCCGACGAAACGGGAGAATGGAACTATACCGTTGAGTTTGTAAAGGCTGAATGGGCTGCTATTCGAAACTGGAGAGAAAAAGATTTGCCCAGCGGAGAATTTATGGATGGAAATACCGGAAAATTTACTATTTCGCCTTCAGACAAAACCGGTAAGGATTTCAGGGTCCATGGCCGTTTACAGTATGTGGGCCAGGGTTATCTCAAATTTGCCGAAACAAATAAATATTTTTTCAAATGCGGTCCGGATGCGCCCGAGAATTTTTTGGCCTATTATGCTTTTGACGGTGATTTTATGAACGACGGCCATAAAGACAATCTGGTGAAAAAATGGAATCCACACCTGAAAGACTGGAAAGAAGGAGATCCAACCTGGAAAAATGGCAAAGGAAAGGAAATTATCGGTGCACTGAATTATCTGGAATCAGAAGGAATGAACTCCGTGTCGTTTCTTACCAATAATATTAATGGTGATGACCGCAATGTTTTTCCTTACATCGATTATGATACCTGGGACCGGTTTGATTGTTCAAGGTTGGACCAGTGGGAAATTGTTTTTACCCATGCCCAGAAAAACGGAATTTTCCTTCATTTTAAAACCCTTGAACATGAAAATCAGGGACTATTCGACAATGGAGCTATTGGTGTCAATACAAAACTGTATTTCAGAGAGTTAATTGCACGTTTTGGTCATCACCTGGCATTAAACTGGAATCTGTGCGAAGAGATTGGCGACTGGGCAGATCACGGAACACCTTCTATGCCCCTCGATATAAACCAGCGTCGCGCCTTGTCGGAATATATTTATGAAACCGATGCCTGTCATCACCATATGGTAATACACAACGGCGAATGGTTTACGCATCTGTACGGAGATAAGTCTAAACTCACCGGAGCATCGCTTCAAACCAGCCGGGAGGATTTTAGCCAGGTACATGATCAGGTCTCACGGGTTATTTCTGAAGCAAAGAAAGCCGGCAAGGTTTGGGCAGTAGCCTGCGATGAACCCGGCGATCACCGGTATGCACTTATTCCCGACGAAGCAGACCCCGACCATTTTAATGCCAGAACCAACGGGTTGTGGGGAGCTATGCTGGCCGGAGCATGGGGAACCGAATGGTATTTTGGTTATGAACACCCGCATTCAGATTTAACCTGTGAGGACTGGCGCAGCCGTGACCTTTTCTGGAATATGGGGAAAATATGTCTCGATTTTTTCTATAACAACGATTTGCCGGCAGATAAAATGGTTTGCAAAGATGAGCTGGTTTCATCGGATGGCGATTATTGTTACGCACTGGAAGGAAACACATATGTTCTACTGTTGAAAAAAGGAGGAGAAAGCACCCTGGATTTGAAAGATAACAGCGGTAATTTTGCGGTTTCATGGTATGATCCCCGGAATGGCGGCGAATTGCAAACAGGTGAAGTGAAAACCATTCAGGGTGGAGGTAAAAAGTCACTTGGGCTGCCTCCAACCAACATAAACAGAGATTGGGTAGTATTGGTGAGAAAAATTTAAGTTTTTGCAGGCCATGCATCGGTCCGTTTTCACCGGCACGATTACGGACTGGGATTAAACCATGTAGCTCAGCACCACATCAAAAGCATACGGATGCTTACTGGTGAGACGGACTTTTTCAGGCACAATCCGGCAAATCATCTGCTCACCAAAAAGAGAAGAAAACAAAGCTTATTGTGAAAGTGATTGCATAAAATTGTCTAATTCAATTTTTGATGAATAAAGTTATTATTTTATTTTCAGTAACCTGTTTTATCGTTTTTTCGGAAGCAACAAATGCTGCTAAATTAGTTGAAATACTTTCGGTGGACAACCAATACCTCGTGCTTCATTTTCAGGACGGAATGGTGGAATACAATTGGGACGACAACACCAGTGGCTCCTGCAATGGCTGGGATTTTCTCCATACCGAAAACAGGCATCTTTGCCTGATAAGGATCAATACATTCCTTTTGGAACGCCTCTGAATACCTCATTGGTTCAGCAAGTCAGTAGTTTTAATATTTCCTCGGAAGAAGATTCAAATTATGGTGAATCGGGTAAGCAGCCGGTAAAAATATACCGCAAATCAAAAGTTTGAGAAGCCGCGCATGATGAGCGAAAAGCGGTTATGCGCCACTGGATTTACCTGGAGCTCCCTTCGCCTATGCAACGCGGAAAATTGTAATTCAATAGACGGATAGGATTTATCCTTTGCCGGCAATTTTTTCAACCTCTTTGTAAACGCGGAAAAAATTGCCTCCCCACACCTTGATAATTTCTTCTTCGGTATAGCCTCGTTTCACCATTTCGCGGGTGATGTTCGGGAATTCACTCACGTCGGCGCAATCCTCCAGGCCACCGCCCCCATCGAAGTCACTTCCGATGCCCAAATAGTCGATTCCAACCAGGTTCTTTACATGGTCAATGTGGTCTACATAATCGGCAACCGTGGGAAGTTTCTTCGGGTAGGTATCCCTGATTTCCCTCCATTGCTTCCGGAATTCGTTTTTTTTATCCTCGCTCATTAACTCGTACTCTGCGTCATAGATCTTTCGTAGTTCCTGTTCCTTCCGGTACCGCAGGGAGGTGGTGTCGGGGTCTTTGACATATTCATCCAACAGGCAGATTTGGATCACCCCTCCGTTTTCTGCCAGTTTTCTGATCATATCGTCACTCAGGTTTCGCGGATGGTGGGCAATTTCCCTGACGCTTGAATGGGAAGCAATCACCGGAGCCTTGCTAAGGGAGATCACATCGTAAAAAGCCTGGTCGGAAATATGCGATACATCGATGATCATTCCCAGTTGATTCATTTTTTTTACCACTTTTTCTCCAAATCTGCTTAAGCCGTCATGTTCAGGCCCGTTGCGGTCGGTTGAGGAATCGCAGATTTCATTGTTTGAGGAATGGCATAAAGTTATGTACCTTACCCCTTTTTCATAGAATTCTTTGACCCTGCTTATTTTTTTCCCGATGGGGAATCCGTTTTCCATGCCAATATAGATGGCTCTTTTCCCTGTTTTTGCAATTCGTGATGCATCATCGGCTGTCAGGGCAACTTCAGCAAGGGAAGAATATTTTTTACATGCTGCATAGATTGAATCGATCATTTGGTTGGCCAGGTTATAGACCTTTTCTGTGTTTTCTGCAGTGGTGGGACTTTGCCCGGTAAAGGCAGCAAAGAACATCGCATCAAGGCCTCCCTCTTTCATCCTTGGAAAATCAACCCTGCTCGGCAGTTCATGCCGCTTCCCAACATCAAAATTCTCCTGCAACATATTCATGGGCGTATCGCAATGCGTGTCCACGGTTAAGGCTTTCTGATGGATCTCTTTTACTTTTTTATCAAAATCCGGATCGCTTTGACCCGACAGGGTGAACCCCGACAACAATCCTGCCGCCAGGATGGCATGTGAGATAATTTTAAACATAGGTTGTATTAAAAAAAAATGCAAATTACTAAAAAATGGATAAACGTGCTTTTTATCTTTCTTTTTTAGTTTATCAGATCACGGGCCAGGGTTTGCATGTTTTTCCCGTCAAAATTTCCGGAACTCATCATGAGCAGGTTTTTGTTCTCCCGGGAAATATTTTTCAGCTCCTTAAGCAGGAGATCTGAGTCTGTGAACACTTTTAATCCTTTTTTCCCGAAGGCTTTACTAACTTGGGTTGGTGTTACCGGTTCCAGCTTTTTGTGGGCTACCGTACGGGGGTTAAAATAGACATAAGCCTCATCAGCAGCCTCCATACATCCCTTGTAATGAGGTAGAAATTCTTTTTTCAGGGAACTGTAGGTATGTAGTTCCATACAGGCAACCAGCTTTCTTTCGGGGAATTGGTCTTTAACAGCCCGGGTGGTTGCTTTCAATTTGGAAGGTGAATGGGCAAAGTCAAAAAATACCGTAGACCGGTTGTTCTCAGCGAGGATCTGCAATCTGCGGGCAGCTCCTTTAAAAGAGGCGATCGCCTGGTAGAAATTGCTGTCGGAGATACCCAGGGTATTGCATACCGTTTTTGCCCCTGCCACATTCTGAAGATTGTGCCGGCCAAATATCTGCAGGGGTACGTTCCCTTTTTCTGTGAGCAACAGGGTTTGTCTCCCGGATATTATCGAGGGGTGCGTTGAATAGGATATCACTTTGCAATGGTTCACCTCCTGCACTATTTTATTGAGTTCCCGATCGCCGCTGAAATAGATCAGGGTTCCTCCCGGTTCAATCAGCCGGGTAAATATCCGGAACTGTTCCACATAGTTTTCAAAGGTTGGAAAAACATTGATATGGTCCCAGGCAATGCCTGACACCAATCCGGTATGGGGTTTGTAAAGATGGAATTTTGGCCTCCGGTCTATGGGTGAGGAGAGGTATTCATCGCCTTCAAAAATGGCAAGTTCCGTATCCGGGTGAAGCTCAACCATGGTGTCGAAGCCCTCGATGTGCGCCCCAACCATGAAGTCGAATTTTATGTTGTTTTTTTTCAACACATGCATGACCATGGAGGTGATGGTTGTTTTTCCATGGCTTCCGCCTATCACTACACGGATTTTGCTTCGGGTTTGTTCATACAGGAACTCAGGGTAGGAGGTAACCTTCAATCCAAGGCTTTGTGCTTTCTGCAATTCCGGATTATCGGAACGGGCATGCATACCAACTATTACAGCATCAAGGTCTCCTGTGATCCTGGAGTCGTCCCAGCCTGATCGTTCAGGAAGCAGTCCGTATTTTTCAAGCCGGCTCCGTGAGGGTTCAAAAAATTCATCGTCTGATCCTGAAACTTCACAGCCTTTCTTTTTCAGGGCAATCGCCAGGTTGTGCATCGCACTTCCGCCAATAGCAATAAAATGAATCTTCATTTGTGAAAAAACGAAAGATAGCAAATTGGTGCGGAAATTTCACAGAAACAGAGGATGCAGTATATGGAAATAGCAGAAAAGCCGGCTTTTACCGGCTTTCCCTTTTCATTGATTCATTTTTTTGTTTTATATTAAAAACTGCTTTAAATCGTAAGCGGGTAATATAAAACCACTAATTTTGTAACCGGATCAGCAAAATGTCTGAATATGACTGAAAAGAAACAACCTCTGTTTTCTGAATTTCCTCCTGTGTCAACAGACGATTGGGAAGCAAAGATACTTAGTGACCTGAAGGGAAGGGATTATGAGCGAACTCTGATCTGGAGTACCCTCGAAGGTTTTGATGTAAAACCGTATTATCGTTCAGAGAACCTGGACGACAAGGGGTATACGGATACCCTGCCAGGGGCATTTCCTTTTACACGGGGGGCCAGGATCCCGAACGACTGGCTTATTCGTCAGGATATTTTTGTGCAGGATTTTAAAGAAGCCAATATAAAAGCAAGCGAAGTTTTAGACCAGGGAGCCACTTCCCTGGGATTTTATTTTGATTGCACCACAGCAATACAAAGGGAGCACCTGGCTGTTCTTTTGGACGGTTTTGCTCCGGATACCTGTGAGTTTAATTTTGTGTGTCCGTGCAGGAAATGCCATTGTATCGATGCGTTTACAGAATTCGTATACCACCGGGGATGGGACATCCGACAGGTACATGCCTCTTCAGCTGTTGATCCGTTGGCTTTGCTGGCTCTCAAAGGAAAATTTGAAGAGGGTTCAGAAGAAGCTGCTTTTACAAGGGTAAAAGAGCGGGTCGAAAAAGCAGCAGGGATTCCCGGCTACCGGGTCATTGGAGTACATGGAAAATTTTTCGGGAACAGTGGATCTTCCCTGGTTCAGGAATTGGCCTTTTCACTGGCTCAGGGTACGGAATACCTCATTCGGCTTACCGATGCCGGGTTGAAGATTGAAGAGATAGCCAGGAAGATCAAATTCAATTTCAGTATTTCGGGCAACTACTTTTTCGAGATTGCCCGGCTGCGGGCAGCCCGTTATCTGTGGGCAAAGATTGTGGAAAGTTTTCATCCTAAAAACACAGAGGCTGCCCGAATGGTTGTGCACTGTGAAACCGGGACAACCAATAAAACCCTTTACGATCCGTATGTTAACCTGCTGAGAACACAGACGGAAGCGATGTCAGCCATCCTGGGGGGTGCTGATTCTGTTTTCGTTCAGCCTTTTGATGAAGTGTTCAGGAATCCCCGTGATTTTTCGGAACGCCTGGCCCGTAACCAGCAGATCCTGTTAAAAGAGGAGGCTCACTTCGATAAAACTGCGGATCCGGGAGCTGGTTCCTATTATATTGAGAATCTAACCGATGCATTTATCCGGGAAGCCTGGAATCTGTTCCTGACGATTCAGGACCAGGGGGGATTTCTAATGGCTTTGCGCAACGGATTTGTTCAGGGTGAGATAAAAAGAATCGTTTCAGAACGCGACAAGACCTATGCCTTTCGAAAGGAACATCTGCTGGGAATTACCCGGTTTCCCAATTGTTCAGAACACCTGGAACCCGGAATGGATAGCTCGGTATTGGCTCCCCGCGATTTTACGGAGGAGGGTGCTGAAGTGGAAACACTTAAACCATACCGGGCAGCCAGAGCCTTCGAAGAATTGCGCTACAAAACAGATGTCTATGCCAAGAAAAACAAACGACCTGAAGTGTTTATCATGCCCCTTGGTAACCTGACCATGCGCAAAGCACGTGCGCAGTTCAGCGCTGACTTTTTTGCCGTGGCCGGATTTAAGGTGATCGACAACATTGGATTTCAATCAGTGGAAGACGGAATGAAAGCCCTGAGAAAAACAAAGGCCGACATAATCGTGGTTTGCAGCTCCGATGAGGAGTATGCCACCCTGGCACCGGTAATAGCAGAAAAAATGGATTCCGGAATCCTGGTCATTGCAGGAAATCCTGCCTGCCGCCATGAACTGGAAGAAAAAGGAATCAAAAACTTTATTCATATGAGAAGCAATATCCTCGAAGAATTGAGGAAGTATCAGGAATTGTTAAAAATGTAGAATTTCAGAACCAGGAATCAAGAACCAGGAATCAAGATTCAAAATGCACAATTTTAAGAATTTGAAAATATGGCAAAAATCCAGGTTGTTGGTTAAGGAGGTATTTATTATAACAAAGGATTTTCCTGTGGAAGAAAAGTATGTACTGGTGTCACAGATTCTCAGAAGTGCCTATTCTATTCCTTCTAATATTGCTGAAGGTTCCGGGCGTCCGTCGGATAAAGAATTTATTCGTTTTCTGGATATTGCATTGAGTTCTGCATTCGAATTGGAAACCCAATTAATTCTTGCAACAGATATTCATTATTTAACTGAAGAAAAACTAAAAGAAATACAAACATTATTATATGAGGTTCAAAAGATGATCTATTCATTCAGGATGAATTTGCAAACACAATAGTTTTATCCTGGTTCCTGGTTC
>CAZNPV010000010.1:0-75517 GCA_964575025.1 uncultured Mariniphaga sp. | reverse complement strand
TCCTGGTTCCTGGTTCCTGGTTCTTGGTTCTATTTATTTAACATTGTTGTAATGCGACCTAAATTTAATAAAATACAGATTAACGAAACGGGAAACGACCCATTAGGTGGAGTCGTTAGAAATGGCAATTCCACATGGTTTACTCCGGAGCAGATACCGGTTAAGCCGTATTATACCAGGGAAGATCTGGAGGGCATGGAGCACCTGAACTATGCTGCCGGGCTTCCTCCGTTTTTACGGGGTCCTTATTCCACGATGTATGCCATACGTCCATGGACGATCCGGCAATATGCCGGTTTTTCGACCGCTGAAGAGTCCAATGCTTTTTACCGCCGCAACCTGGCTGCCGGCCAGAAGGGATTGTCGGTAGCTTTTGATCTGGCCACCCACCGGGGGTATGACTCGGATCATCCGCGGGTGATCGGCGATGTGGGGAAAGCGGGCGTGGCTATTGACTCGGTTCTTGACATGAAAATTCTCTTTGATGCGATTCCCCTGGACGAAATGTCGGTATCCATGACCATGAACGGAGCGGTTTTGCCGGTGATGGCTTTTTACATTGTTACGGCCCTGGAACAGGGGGTAAAGCTGGAAGAACTGACCGGGACGATTCAGAACGACATCCTCAAGGAATTTATGGTACGGAATACCTATATCTATCCACCGGAATTCTCTATGCGGATTATTGCCGATATTTTCAAATACACATCGCAGCATATGCCGCGATTCAATTCCATTTCTATTTCGGGGTATCATATGCAGGAAGCCGGAGCTACGGCTGATCTTGAAATGGCCTACACCCTGGCCGACGGGTTGGAATACCTGCGTACAGGGATCCATGCAGGTCTTAAGGTAGACTCTTTTGCTCCCCGTCTCTCTTTTTTCTGGGCCGTGGGGATGAATCATTTCATGGAGATAGCCAAGATGCGGGCAGCCCGGATGATCTGGGCAAAGCTGGTGAAGCAGTTTAACCCGGAGAATCCAAAATCGATGGTCTTGCGGACCCACGCACAGACTTCCGGTTGGTCGCTTACCGAGCAGGATCCGTTCAATAATGTAGGGCGCACTATTATCGAAGCCATGGCAGCAGCTCTGGGGCACACGCAAAGCTTGCATACCAATGCCCTCGACGAAGCCATCGCACTGCCTACTGATTTTTCAGCCCGTATTGCCCGGAATACCCAATTGTACATTCAGCTGGAAACAGGCATCTGCAAGGAGGTCGATCCATGGGCAGGTTCCTATTACGTTGAATCCCTGACCTATGAACTGGCACATAAAGCCTGGGCTTTGATTGAAGAAGTGGAAAAACTGGGCGGTATGTCGAAAGCGGTTGAAACCGGAATCCCGAAAATGCGTATCGAAGAAGCAGCAGCCCATGCACAGGGCAGGATAGACAGCGGGACACAAATCATTGTGGGTGTCAATAAATACCGCATCGACAAGGAAGAACCGATCGATATTCTGGAGATTGACAATACGGCAGTTCGTATATCCCAGATTGAACGGTTGAAAAAATTGCGGTCCCGGCGCAATGAGGAAGAAGTCAGGGCTGCTTTGCATGCGATAACCCGCTCGGCAGAAACCGGAGAAGGAAATTTATTGGTCCTGGCGATAGAAGCTGCAAAAAAACGTGCATCTTTGGGAGAGATCTCACTGGCCTGTGAAAAAGTGGCTGGCAGATATAAAGCAGTAATCAGAACACTGGAAGGCGTGTACAAATCGGAAGCTGAAAACAAAGAGGTATTTAAAGAGGCACAGGAACTGGCCGGGAAATTTGCCGAACTGGAAGGTCGGCAGCCCCGCATTATGATTGCTAAAATGGGGCAGGATGGCCATGACCGGGGGGCTAAAGTGGTGGCTACCGGCTATGCCGATATTGGCTTTGATGTGGATATGGGGCCTCTGTTCCAGACCCCTGAGGAAGCCGCCAAACAAGCAGTGGAAAACGACGTCCATGTGCTGGGAGTCTCTTCACTGGCCGCAGGACATAAAGTCCTCGTCCCGGCAGTTATTAAAGAACTTGGCAAATTGGGGCGGGACGATATCATGGTGGTCTGTGGCGGCGTGATCCCCCACCAGGATTACCAGTTCCTCTACGATGCAGGAGCGGTGGCAATCTTTGGCCCGGGAACCAGCGTGGCTGCCGCAGGAAAAAAAATCCTCAAAATATTGCTGGAGGCATATAAAGAAGAATAGAATCAGGAATCAGGAAAAATATGGAGATCAATGGAGATCAATAAAGATCAATAAAGATCAATAGATCAATGGATCAATATAGATTCCCGGATTTTCAGATGCTCAGACTAAAAAGAGTCAGGAATCAAGAACCAGGAACCAAGATCTGAATAAATTGAAAATCTGACAACTGATAACCGATAACCGTCAACTGATAACCGTCAACTGACACAAAGCGAAGCGGAGTCCCGATTTCCTATCGGGAACCGTCAACTGACAACTGACAACTGACAACTGACAACCCTTCTAACATCCAGCATCCGGAACGGTGAGCGCATTAGAGCTGGGGTCTTTTCTTTTTGGATATAATTTTCTGAAATAATTCGTTATATGAAACAGGAAGATTAATTTAGAAGGATCATGGCCAAATTCAGGATTGAAATACCAATTACCCTCCTTTCGGTGGTGATTGCAGCGATTGTGATCGCATCGGGATACCTGGGGTATAAAAGCCTTGTAAAGATTGTAGATGCTGTACACCAGGCCGCCCGTCCTGATAATACGGTGTATCAAATGAAGACCCTGGTAGCCGATCTTTCAGAAATTGAAAACAACGTCAGGCTTTATGTTTTAAATAATGAAAACCGGAATAAGGAGCAGTATGAAACCCTGAATCATGCAGTACATGAAAAACTACGGCAACTGACCCAGGATAAAATATCGGACGGGGATGACTCTATGCTGATCGATTCGCTTATAGCCCTCTCCTACGAGAAACTTCGGATCTGGGAAGGGGTGCTGCATCTGCATGAAACAACCAAAGGGATTCAGCCGGCATTTTCTGAAGTCTATTCGAAGATAGAGGAACAGCAGGTCGACACCCTGTTTATCCGGAAAGAAAAAAAAGGATTGTTCAGGAAGATCTTCGGAACAAACCGTGTGGAGATTGATACCACCCTTATTCCCAGGGATCTGAAAAGAGATGAGATGAGGGAGCAGATTAAAAGCCTGGAATCGGAGCTCGTAGAATTGGGGCAGCGGTATAATGTCCTGGAATCGGAATTTATCAGCCGCAATCTGGTAGTAGGTGAAAAACTGAATGCCCTGATTCTGGAAATCGAAAAGAGGGAGACGGATGAACGCCTGAAGAAAACCCTGGAAGCCGACTACCTGGCAACGGTTACTTACAAACGCCTTGCGGCATTTTCCGGAGCAGCTGTAGTACTTTTGTTGCTGGTATTATTTCTGGTATATAACTATCTGCATAAATCAAGGCGTTATCAGCGGATGTTACAAAAGGCAAAAACAGAAGCCGAATCGTATGCCCATGCCAAAGAACAGTTTGCAGCCAATGTAAGCCATGAACTCCGGACTCCTGTGAATGCTATTTATGGATTGTCTGAGCAAATGCTTCAGAAAGAAATGCCTCCCGAGACAAAGGAACAAATGCGCGTTCTTTCGAAATCTGCAGAACACTTGAGGTCCATTGTGAATGACACCCTCGATTTTTCGAAAATCCAGGCCCGTAAGGTAACGTTTGATTCTGTTCATTTTTCGCCTGTTTCCTTGTTCAGGGAGATAATGGCCATTGAGCGTTCCGAGGCGATGGCAAAAGGGCTTGAATTAACCTTTAAAACCATAGGGACCCTTCCCGGAGCGGTAGTGGGAGATCCGCTGAGGTTAAAACAGATTCTTCTCAACCTGATCAACAACAGCCTTAAGTTTACGGAAAAGGGATCGATAGAGGTCGAGGTGGAAGCCATACCAAAAAAGGAAACCGGATATCTTTTCAGGATGACGGTGGAAGATACCGGAATCGGAATACCTGCTGAAGAGCTACAGGTTATCTTTGAGGAATTTGTTCAGGCCAACCATTCATCAGCAAAAAAATACAGAGGCACCGGGCTGGGATTATCGATCGTAAAAAAACTGGTGGAACTGCAGGGAGGAACCATTTCTGTTGAAAGCACGGAAGGACAAGGAACCAGGATGCAGGTGGACCTGCCCTATAAATTAGGGGATCCCAACCAGATTCCGGAAAAGGTGGAAGGAAGACCACCTGTTCCCGAATGGGTTAAAAACGTTTCGGTTCTGGTGGCTGATGATGAAGAATTTAACCGATTTCTGTTGAAAGGGATCTTTAAAAAGTGGGGAGCGACCTGCCAGGAAGCAGAGAATGGGCAGGAAGCCGTAACCCGGGTTCTTGAAAATGATTTTGATTTGGTATGCATGGATTTGAGTATGCCCGGAAAAAACGGCCTGGAAGCAACCCGGGAGATCCTGAAAGTGAAACCGGAGACAACAATTATCGGCATCACAGCTTTTCACGAAGCATTGAAAACAGAGGCCTGTATGTCAGCAGGAATGTCCGGAGTACTTGCAAAACCTTTTTCAGAAGCTGAATTGCTGAGAATGGTCCTTGAAAAATGGAAAGGGAAAGAAAAATCGCTGGCAGGCAGTGATAAAAAGGATACTGGAGCTGGCTTAAACCTGAAGGAACTGAAAAGACTTACCAATTACGATGAAGTTTTTTTCAGGGAGATGCTTGAGATCTTTATCCGGTCAGCTGAAAAGGGAATGGCTGAAATCGAACGGAACAAAAGGACCGGAAATTTTGATGCAATAGCTGAAACAGCCCATAAAATGGCAGCTCCTGCTAGACATATCCAGGCTGATAAACTGGTCTCCCTTTTACAGCAACTGGAAAAAAGCTGCCGCGACAAAGAAAAAACAGAAACAGAAGAACGGGTTGAAAAAACCAGGAACGAAATTATATGTGTTGTAACGTATATCCGGGAGTATTTGGATGCCGCTCCGGATAAAAACTAAATGGTTAACTGTCTTTAATTAAACCGGTAACATGAACGAAAAACCGTTTCGAATATTTGTAGTTGAAGACGATGAATGGTACAACCGGCTGTTGGTTCATACACTTTCACTGAATCCCGATTATGCCATTGAAGCGTTTACAAACGGGAAGGATTGCCTGAATAACCTGCATAAAAATCCCGATTTGATCACCCTTGATTACAGACTTCCCGATATGAAAGGGCTGGAAGTACTGAAGAAAATAAAGGCTGAAAATGAAGATATTCAGGTTATCCTTATTTCCGGACAGGATGATATAGAGGTTGTCGTGGAATTGTTGAAATACGGCGCCTACGATTACATCGTAAAATCAAATGATATCAGAGACCGCCTGCTGAATACCGTCAGCCACATCCGAAAAGGGGAAAAGCTGAAACGTGAAATTGTATCGTTGCGGAGTGAAATTAAAAAAAAGTACAGCTATCAGAATACCATTATAGGCAACAGTCCTGCCTTAAAAAAGATCTTTCAGTTAATTGATAAAGCAAGCCGGACGAACATTACTGTTTCGGTGACAGGAGAAACCGGAACAGGGAAGGAACTGGTCGCCAGGGCGATTCATTATCATTCCGGAAGGTCTGGCAATCCCTTTGTTGCGGTCAATGTAGCGGCTCTTCCGGATGACCTGATTGAAAGTGAGCTCTTCGGACATGAAAAGGGGGCATTCACCGGAGCCCATTACCGGCGGATAGGTAAATTTGAAGAAGCGAATACCGGAACCCTTTTTCTCGATGAAATTGCAGATCTCGAACTTGCCCTTCAGTCAAAATTATTACGGGCATTGCAGGAAAAAGAGATCGTGAGGGTAGGAAGCAACAAACCGGTTAAGACCGATTGCCGTATTGTCATTGCAACCAACCGGAATCTCCAGGAAGCTGTTTTGAAGGGTACCTTCCGGCAGGATCTTTATTATCGTTTATTCGGGCTCTCTATTGAATTGCCCCCTTTGCGTGAACGGGGGAATGATTGCATTATCTTATCCAGGCATTTCATCGCCGCTTTTTGTGAGGAAAATAACATGCCCCTAAAGACTCTGGCTCCTGAGGCTGTTGATAAATTGCTCTCCTATTCCTTCCCGGGAAATGTACGGGAACTGAAGTCTGTAATTGAACTGGCTGTTACCTTAACCGATGACCAGATTATCGGAAGCGAAAATATCATTCTGGGAAATGAAGCCCTGCTGGAAAATACCCTGGAAAAAGAGATGACCCTCCGGGAATATTCTGTTCGTATCGTAAAAAGAACCCTCGAAAAATACAACCATAATACCCGCCTGGTAGCTGAAAAACTCGGTATCGGAGTAGCTACCATCTACCGGATGCTCAAAGAAGAATAGCTCATACCCAGCCGTTATCAAAATGATACATCCGTATCATTCTGATCGGCCTGTGTGTGCTGCTTGTTTTTTCAAACCATTCTTTTTCAGGTCAATATATTTTATTGTTGCCCATGGTATATCGTTTGTCAGGATCCATCAGAAACCATTTAAATGAATTTGTTATGGATACGAAAAAAAGCATGATCGGAAAAATCGGGATTGTCCTGGCAGTTATTCTTACCATCTTGTCTGCAGCCCTTGTAATCAACCGGAAAGAATCCGAGATCAGGAAACTTGATTCTCAAACCACCCGTCTGAACAGGGTAGTTTCTGAACGGGATTCTGTCCTCAACGACCTTTTTACATCCTTTAATGACATTGAGTCAAGTCTTGATTTTATCAAACAACGAAGCGGCCGGATTGCATTTGTTGAGGATGAACAACAAATACCCGACCGGCATGAATCCATTGTGAATGATCTCAGACTCCTGGATTCTTTGCTGGAACGAAACAGCGAGAAGGTGAAAATCCTTGAGGCCAAACTTAATAAATCCGGAATTCAGGTAGCCGCTCTGAATAAAAAGATTACCCTACTGAATCAGGATATTCATTCGCAAAGCAAAGAGATCCTCCTTTTGAAAAAACAAGTGGAAGAGCGGGAAATCCAGATTGCACACTTAAACAGCAAAATGGAAGGACTCGAATCGGAGGTTCAAATGAAAGATCAGGATCTTCAGCTAAAAACAGAGATCATCAAAAAACAGGATTCAGCATTAAATAAGGCTTTTCTGGTGTATGGTACCTATAAAGAGTTAAAGGATAACGGCGTTGTCGAGAGAGAAGGAGGGCTTCTGGGGCTCGGAGGCAAAAAAACCATGCCCGGGGATTTTGACGAAGAGATTTTTATAAAACTGGATATCCGGGAAACACGTGAAATTCCCCTGTACGCAAAAAAGGCAAGTTTCATTACAGAGCACCCCGACAGTTCCTACCGGTTTTTAATGGACGAAGGACTGATAACCTACCTGGAGATAGAAGACCCGGAGGAATTTTGGAAACGATCTAAATATGCAGTGATTGAAACCAAATAAGAGAGGGTGCAACCGAAAAGATAATGGGACTTACTAGCCCTTCGGATGAAATTTACACCGGTTTCTATTTCAGTTAGTTAGTTTACAAGCCGGTATTCTGAAACAGGCCCTTAATCAATCAGGTATTTGGTGTTGTTTCATTGAAGCTGTTTCAGATAAAAAAAGCTGCCCGGATTATCCGGGCAGCTTTGCTTTGTTATCCCATGGTACCTGCCGGAGGATATTCCCGTCCTGTTTCAGGATATCCCGAAACAGAACAGGTTCAAGAATATTTTTTTGTGCCCGGGCTTTTCGTTGGATTGGTTTAGGTTCCTGCCTTTGCAACCACACCTGGCTGATATGAAAATTTTTTTGGAGCAATTGATACGGTAAAAATGTAGTTTCCCCCCCCTGTTACCGACTAACATTTCAGAAACGATGTTAAGTGAGCCATACACCGCAAAATAAAAAAGAGTTCAGTGAGCTTATACGGTCGCACCAGAAGATGATTCATAAAATCACATTTATTTATGAAAACACAGGTGCCGATCGCGAAGACCTCTTCCAGGAAATTTGTCTTCAACTCTGGAAATCCTATCGGACTTTCAGGGAAGAATCACTGTTCAGCACATGGATGTATCGCGTGGCCCTCAATACGGCCATCAACAGTCTCAGGAAAAAGAAAAATAAGGTGGTTTATGAGCCGTTGAAGGATTTTCACCAGCTAAAAGCAGAAGTTCCGGAAAATAAGGAAAATACGCAACGCCTCTATCAGGCTGTTTCACAATTGAACCGGATTGATAAAGCCATCATTTTGCTCTGGCTTGAAAATAAAAGCTACGATGAGATTGCTTCTATCATGGGAACCTCCAAAACAAATGTCAGCGTTAAGCTGGTGCGTATTAAGAGAAAACTGAAAGAACGTATTTTAATTCAATGAAAGAGAAGTCATGAACGACAAAAGTTTAAAAGATATATGGAGCAAAGTTGAAAAGGCTATGGGTTCTTCGGAATATGGAAAAGAAACCATAGAAAAGTTCATCTCAAAACGATCCCATTCAACCGCACAGAAAGTAAAAAATATGATCTATATCGACATTGCTGTAAAAAGTGTGGTTTTCGTTTTGTTGGGGATGAATGTGTTTCTCTACATGGGAACATCCAATGTAATAGCAGTGTGTGCAACCGCAATGGTTTTGCTCGTATCGCTTATTCTTATTCAGAATAAAATGGCAAACCGTTTTTCTAAGGTTGCGGATTACGGCCAGTCGACAAGAGAAAAACTGGCATCGATGCTTACGTATTTACGAAGCAGGTTTTTCAGCACCTTGCTCGCCATTTCATCCACCTATCCTTTTCTGTTTATTTCAGGAATGCTCCTCTATTTTTATGCCGAATACGGACAGGTTCGGCCTCTGGACGGTCAGGATATAATCGTATTTTCTTTTTTCCTGATCCTCGGGCTTGGATTTAATCTGTATATAAACAGGAAACAGATTGCGTATCAGATCAAACACCTTGAAACCTGTCTTTCTGATCTGAATGACAATTCGCTGGAAATAGTTTCCAAACATGTGGAGATGCAAAGGAAACAGGATGTGACGATAAAAATCCTTCTCATGCTTGTGCTTGTTTTCGGATTTGTGCTTCTGATTGTGATACTTAAAAATATTGGATTTCTTGTACGATAAATAAGAACGAAAAAAAACGGAAAACGATGAATAATTACTAAAAACAAAGCCATGAAAACAATTAAATTTTTATTTGTACTGATGGTGTCCGTTTTAATATGGGCAACAACAGCAGGGCAGTCCTTAAATGACATACCCAAAACCTGGAATTACGCCATTGAGATCAGCGGTGTGCAGTGTGGATATACTGAGTCAGAAATTACAACCACAGAAAGAGAAGGCGTTCAATTATTAAGCCTGACGGACTCAGTGGTGGTAAAACTCTCTGTGTTGGGAGGCGGAGTCGATATGAAAGTCAGAAACGACTACCTCATCGATCCCGTGACCCAAAATCCGGTTTATGTTGAACACAGTGTTATTACATCCGCAGAATTGTATGCGCGTGCAGAATTTGAAAACGGCACGGTTCATTTTACCAATAGAAGGGATGGGCAAATGCAAACCATCAAACTGGAACCGGACGTTATCCTGGATAACACACTCACGTATCCGCATTTAATGAATGATTTTATATTCGGAAATGAAACCGAACAGTCGTATAAGGTTTTTGATGACATGCAAGGGGAAGTTGCTACGAAAAGGTACAAGAAAGTCAGGAAAGAAGAAGTGGAATTAGCCGGAAAAAAATATAGCACGACTGTCCTTGAAGAACTCAATGAAACCAATGGGGTTACCAGTATTATCTGGTTAAACAACGAGAACAGCTTTCCTTTGAAATTTGATATTGCAGGAAGTAGGCAAATATACCTGGCTGATAAATCAGTGAAAAAGAAAATCCAGACAGTAAACCTGGAAAGTATGCTTTTTGCCAAAGTCGATAAAATAATTCCCAATGTTCCTGATCTATCGTACATGAAGGTCGAGGCAACCATTTCATCCGGTGGTGAATGGATAACACCGGAAAGCCTGAATTTTCCGGGACAAAAATTTGAAGGCACCGTAACAAACAATTTAATCGAAGGTATTTTTGAAATTGAAAAACAAAATTATACCGGCGAAAATGCTCCACCATTCCCCTCTGTTATTTATGAAGAGGGTTTTAAAAAATATCTTGAACCTGAGAGCCTTATAGAATCGGACCACCCGGTTTTGATTAAGGAAGCAAAAAGAATTACAGAAGGCTCAAAAGACTCGTGGGATGCGGCAGTCAGGCTTAGCACATGGGTTGCTGAAAATATAAAAGGGGCAGTGCCTGGCGGGACTTCTGCCATCAATACCTATAATACGAGGGAAGGAGAATGTGGCTCGCATTCACGTTTATTGGCAGCCTTTTGCCGGGCAGTAGGCATTCCGTCCCGGCTTTCAGTCGGATGTATGTACATCCCGTATTTAGGTGGAAGTTTCGGGCAACATGCCTGGACTGAAGTTTATATGGGTGGTGCGGGGTGGATTGCTATTGATGCCACCGCTCATGAATACGATTTTGTCGATGCCGGGCACATCCGGCTGGGCGAAAAAACCGCTTTTAACCCAAAGGAGATGAAAATTATTGAATATCGAATGGGAAATGAATCGGCTGCTGATAAAATCCCGGAAGACCTGAAAATGTACATTGGAAAATATTTGCACAAGGAAAGGAATTCAACCTTTGAAATTTTGTACCAGGAAGGAAGCCTGGCGGTGAATATTCCGGGATCGCAGATTCTGGCTTTAAACCCACCCGATGAAAACGGAATTCTGTATCCGAAAATGACAAGGCAACTCAATTTTTCCTTTGTAAAAGACCTATACGGTAATATATCAGAGATGAAATTACAGCAGGTTGTTCCATTGAGTAAAAAATCTGAATTGGATAGTATCGACAGTGATGTCCCGGCAAATATTCAGCCTCTTCTTGGAAATTACTGGCTGGCTGCGGTTCAGGCAGAATTTGAAGTATTTTATGAGGAGGGAATGCTTGCCTTAAACGACCCACTGGCAAAAAAGGTAGTCAAATTACCGGAGCAACTTTCTGGGAATCGTTGGAAAGATGAATTTAACCAGAATGAAATTGAGTTTGAAAAAAATGAATCAGGTGAAGTTACAAGGATGGTCATTTACAGCAATGTGTTTTTACAAAAACAAAACGAAATAAATTAAAACCTCAGGAACTACAAAGTAAATCAGTTTGAAATAAACATGGAGCAGGATCAATCGAGGCTGGAACGGTTTTTAAATGAATTGAAGGGAGGAATCGTCTCCATTGTCCCGAATGTGAAACCTACTTTTATGGGAATGGGTGCAACTGCAAAAATCAATTTTCTTTATATTATTGAAAAGACAGTCTGATAAAAAAGCCGGTATTAACCGGCTTTTCTTACTTTATATTTCTAATTTTTCTTTTACTAATTCCGGAATTTCTGACGGTTCTTTGGCTACAGGTACACCGGCTTTGTTCAGTGCCTGGATTTTTTCTTTGGCGGTTCCGGAGCCACTTGAGATTATGGCTCCTGCGTGGCCCATTCTTTTTCCCGGGGGTGCGGTTTGTCCGGCAATAAAAGCCACAACCGGTTTTGACATTTTTTCTTTAATGAAGGCTGCTGCCCGTTCTTCGGCATCGCCGCCAATTTCGCCAATCAAGACTACGGCTTGGGTATCCGGATCGTTTTCGAACATCTCGAGCAGATCGATAAAATAGAGTCCGGCAACCGGATCACCTCCTATGCCCACGCAGGTAGACTGTCCCAGTCCGCTTTCGGTAAGGATGTTGACCACCTCATAGGTTAACGTTCCGCTCCTGGAGATGAGTCCGATGTTTCCTTTCCGGAAGATCATTCCGGGGAGGATTCCGATCAGTGATTCGCCGGGAGTGATCAGTCCCGGGCAGTTGGGACCAACCAGTCTGGTCCCGTTTCGTTTCAGAAGTGGCATGATATGGATCATATCCTTCACAGGGATGCTTTCGGTAATGCAAACTACCAGGTCAATGCCTGCATAGCTGGCTTCCAGAATGGCATCGGCTGCAAACGGAGCAGGGACAAAAATTACAGAAGCATTGGCACCGGTTTTTTCAACTGCTTCTTCAACCGTATTGAATACCGGGACTCCCGCCGTGGTCATGCCCCCTTTGCCGGGCGAGATGCCTCCGACAATGCGGGTGCCGTATTCTTTCATCTTTAAAGCGTGAAAACCGCCATCGCGCCCGGTAATTCCCTGGACAATGACTTTTGTACGGGTATTGATAAGAATGCTCATTGGTTACTGCTTTTCAGTTTTACTTAATTCGATTGCTTTTTCTGCTGCTTTGCTCATGGATGCTACTACCGGCAACCCGAATTTTTTGATTATTTCACGTCCTTCCCGGGCGTTTGTTCCTGAAAGCCGGACCACTACGGGAATATCTGTTTTAATGCCTTCAAGGGCTGTAACCAGACCCCGGGCTACATCATCACAGCGTGTGATGCCCCCGAAGATATTGATCATTACGGTTTTTACATTTTTATCAGCAAGCAGGATATTCATTGCCTCAACGACTTTTTCCGGATTGGAACTTCCTCCGATATCCAGGAAATTTGCCGGCTCCCCTCCATAGAGTTTGATCATATCCATGGCAGCCATGGCCAGCCCGGCTCCATTGACCATACAGCCTATGTTTCCGTCAAGCCGGATGTAGGACAATCCCATTTCTTTGGCTTCAATTTCTTTTTGCTCGTCAGGGGTGGCTTCACGCATGGCCAGAATCTCTGGCTGCCGGTAGAGGGCATTGTCATCAAAGTTCATCTTTCCGTCAATAGCCAACACTTTTTTGTCAGGAGTCAGTACCAGTGGATTTATTTCTGCCAGCGAAGCATCTGTTTCGATATAGAGCCGGTAAAGTTTTTTAAAGATATCCGAAGCCTGTCTTACCTGTTTTATGTCATCGAATAGTTGGAAGGCTACGTTTCTTGCCTGCCAGTCCAAGAGTCCCGTGGTGGCGTCGATGGGCATTTTGATAATTTTTTCAGGAGACACCCTGGCTACCTCCTCTATTTCAACCCCGCCTTCGGCACTGACCATCAGGGTTACCGATTTTGTATTCCTGTCGTTGATCAGCCCGGCATAAAACTCTTTTTCGATATCCACTGCATCGGCAACCAGGATTTTTTCAACCGTTAATCCCTTAATGTCCATTCCAAGTATTTGCCGGGCTTTTTCCAGAACTTCCTCTTTTGTTTCAGCCAGCTTAACCCCTCCGGCTTTGCCCCGTCCTCCTGAATGAACCTGGGCTTTTACTACTTTGAGAATTCCATCGTCGGGCACATTTTTTTCCACCTCTTCCACCGAATGGCAAACAACCCCGTTGGGGACGGGTATCCCGTATTTTCTGAAAAGATTCCGGGCCTGGTATTCGTGAATTTTCATCTCAGTATAATTGTTTATTTTATAAGGGAACGCATGGAACCCGCCCCGTCACGATATTCATCGGAACAGGACTCGTTTTATGCTGTGTTTATGCTCCCTGAGAAAGCTGACCCTTCAAAATTAAACAAATGATACCAATTATAAACCTGCAGAGCCTTTGATCTTTGTGATTTATATCATAAAACAGAACAGAGACGATTCTGTTTTATTTTTTCCTGCCCGGCATTAAGGCGTTTCGTTCATTGCCGGAAGAAAAAAATCTGTACTTTTGAGGTATTTCAAGGATTCATCCCATGAAGGAAATCATAACCAAAGTAATTGTCCAGGAAGCGCTGGCCGTCAGCAAGATTCCTGTTACAGATGCCTATCTAAAAGCAGTGGAAATCATCTATCAGCAGATTCATAAAAAGAGGGGAAAGATCATTGCCAGTGGCATGGGCAAAGCGGGTCAGATTGCCCAGAACATAGCAACCACATTCAGCTCGACTGGTACACCGGCCGTATTTCTTCATCCCAGTGATTCCCAACATGGGGATTTGGGGGTCATCCAGGAAAACGATGTCTTGCTGCTTGTATCCAATTCCGGCAAGACAAGGGAAATACTTGAACTTGTTGATCTGGCCTGGAACCTGTACCGGGGCCTTCCCCTGATTGTTATTTCAGGTGCTCCGGACAGTGTCCTGGCTAAAAAAGCCGATGCTTTTCTGTTTACGGGAAACCCGGATGAAGTTTGTCCCCTCGGTTTAACACCCAGCACTTCGACGACGACCATGACAGTCATCGGCGATGCCCTGGTAGTTGCCATGATGAATAAAATTGGGTTTACAACGGAAGAGTATGCCAAACGACACCATGGGGGGTATTTGGGCGATAAATCCAGAACCCAGGCAAAAGAGGGCAGAAGAAATAATTGTTAGCAGGAGAGCAGAAGATGAGAATCAAAAAGGAAAATACAATCGGGTTGGTCGTAGATATCCAGGAACGACTGTTCCCGGCCATGATTCACAAGGAAGAACTGCTGAAAAACTCCCGGATACTGATACAGGGATTGAAAATACTCCGGGTGCCATTGGTTGTTACGCAGCAATATACCAGGGGACTTGGGGAGACCATGGAAGAGATCAGGTCGTTGTTGCCTGGATTGGATTTCATAGAGAAAAACGAGTTCAGTTGCTGTGATAACCCCATTTTTTCTGAGAAACTGAAAAATTCCGGAGCAAAAAATATTGTTATCTTCGGGATCGAAGCACATGTATGTGTTTTGCAAACAGCAATCGACCTGAAAGAAGCAGGATATCACCCGATCGTGGTGATGGATTGTGTCTCTTCCCGGGCAGAAAAAAGCATATCCCTTGCCATGGAACGGTTCCGGCACGAAGGCATCCCAATGACCTCAGCAGAATCCATCCTGTTTGAATTAATCCGGAGGGCTGGTACAGATGAGTTTAAGTCGGTTTTGAAACATGTGAAATAAAACAGGTTGCATACAGATTTCCCGATTGTTTAAAGTTTGTTGATAAAGAAACCCGGGGTTATAGAAATTTACAGAATAAAAACTGATAATTTGGTCCCGAGGCTTCGGGAGAGAGAGGGATTATTAATGAATCATCAGGACGAACTAAAAAAATCAAAACCAGACTTATGAGCGGATTTTTCGGTTGTGTTTCCCAAAATGATTGTGTTTTAGAAGTTTTCTACGGAACAGATTACCACTCACACCTTGGAACAAAACGTGCCGGGGTTGCTTTTCTGGATGGAAGGAACTCTTTTCAAAGGGCCATACATAGCCTCGAGGATGGATATTTCAGGAGTAAATTTGAAAAGGATATTGAAGGATTTAAAGGCAAAAAGGGAATTGGTGTGATCAGTGATACGGAAGCACAGCCTATAGCGGTAAATTCCCATCTTGGAAAGTTTGCCATTTCAACGGTCAGTAAGATTGTGAATGCCACTGAACTGGAAAAAAGGTTCCTGAAGAAGAACCAGCATTTTGCGGAGACAAGCCAGGGAAATGTAAATCCTTCAGAACTGATAGCCATGCTGATCTCGGAGGGAGAGGATTTTGTGGATGGAATTGAGAATGTATTCCGGTGGATTAAGGGGTCCTGCTCACTGTTGATATTAAACAGGAAAGGGATTATTGCAGCCCGTGATAAGCTAGGAAGGACGCCGGTTGTTATTGGGAAGAAAGAAGATGGGTATGGGGTAGCATCTGAGACCAGTGCTTTTGCAAATCTGGGCTACCGGACTGAAAAATACATCGGTCCGGGAGAGATTGTTCAAATAACTGCCGAAGGGTATGAAACCCTAAGGCCGCCTAATGAGAAAATGCAGATATGTGCTTTTTTATGGGTTTATTATGGTTATCCCCCTTCGTATTATGAAGGGATCAATGTTGATTTATGCCGGTATAAATGTGGGGCTGCCCTGGCAAAAAGGGATTTTACCGAGGCTGATTTTGTGGCGGGAATACCCGATTCAGGCGTGGGGCATGCCATTGGGTACAGCAACGAGAGGAAGATTCCCTATACCCGTCCCTATGCCAAATATACGCCTACCTGGCCCCGGAGTTTTCTGCCTCAGAGCCAGAAGATCCGGGATCTGGTAGCCAAAATGAAACTGATACCCAACGAAGCCCTGATAAGAGGACAAAGAGGAATCTTTCTGGATGATTCTATCGTCAGGGGAACCCAGTTAAAAGACAATACCCGTGATCTCTATGCCAACGGAATCAAGGAAATACATATGCGGATTGCCTGTCCTCCTTTGACCTATCCCTGCCCGTTTCTCAATTTTTCACGGTCGCGAAAAACCCGCGAACTGGCAACCCGGCAAGCGATCTATCAACTGGAGGGTACCGAGAAAGTCAGCCTGAAGAAATTTGCTGATCCCAATTCTGAAGAGTATAAGGCTATGGTGGAACAGATCAGGAAAAACCTGGGGCTGACATCGCTGAAATACCAGAAACTGAATGACCTGATTGAAGCGATTGGATTGCCCAAAGAGAAACTGTGTACCCATTGCTGGGACGGATCCGGTTATTTCTAGAACGGTGTATCGGTAATTTTTCCACCGGATAAAGGAATGCTCCGGGGTGCTGTAAGGTTCTTGTTTTTAACCTCCGGTGAAGGTATATTGCCTTCGGTTACTGGTGCCGGTCCTGCCCTCTGAAATCGATAAAATAGTGATTTAAAAGATATTCTATGCTTGAAATATGTGCTCTGGCCTCCGGAAGCAACGGGAACTGTTATTATATCGGGAATGAGAAAGATGCAGTTCTTGTGGATGCCGGTATTTCAACCCGGCAGATCCTTCAAAGGATGTACGCCCGGAAGCTGGACTACCGGAAGGTCAGGGGGGTATTGATTACCCATGAACACAGTGATCATGTGCGTGGAGTGAGGGTATTGGTTAAGAAGCTGGGAATTCCGGCATTTTTTACTTCAAATACATACGAGGCTTTATGGGGAGTCCTTCAGCCATTGTCGTATACCCCGTTTCAGCCGGGTCATAGTTTCCGTTTCAGGTCATTTACGATTCATCCGTTCCGGAAGAATCATGATGCCAGAGAAGCTTGTTCTTTCAGGATTGAACACGAAGGATTAAGTGTCGGGGTGTTTACAGATATTGGTTCGCCCTGTGAAAATGTGATATCCCACCTGGCGCTGTGCCATGCTATTTTCCTGGAAACAAACTACGATGAGGATATGCTGTGGAACGGGAAGTATCCGTATTACCTGAAAAAAAGAGTGTCTTCCGATACCGGGCATTTATCCAACAACCAAACATTTGACCTCTTAAACAAACATGCCGGACCCAACCTTCAGGGCGTGTTCCTCAGTCATCTTTCGGCTGAAAATAATACACCTGAAACAGCATACTCAGCACTGGAACCGTTGGCTGAAAAATACAATCTGATGGTAACCTCACGGCAGGACGCAAGTGAAGTGGTAGTGGTAAAATAGCGATTAAGGTTCTTCATTCCGTTCCGGAATAGCATTTTCCGGGTTTAACAAATTGTTGCTTAAAGACTGCAGGGTCTCTTTTTTCCGGGCCATTGGTACCAGAACGGAAATATTGTGACGACTCCCACCATAGGAAATCATCCGGATCGGAATGCCATCCAGTGCATTAAAAACTTTCGAAGCAAATCCTTTTTCTTCCTGGATAATATCTCCAACAATACAGACAATGGTCATATCACGATCCACTTCAACGGATCCGAATTTATTTAATTCTGCCAGGATTTTCGTCAGATGTTCCAGGCTGTCTATGGTCAGAGACACAGCCACCTCCGAAGTGGAGATCATATCAATAGGGGTCTGGTATCGTTCAAAAATCTCAAAGATCCTGCGTAAGAAACCATAGGCCATCAACATTCTGTCGGAACGGATCTTAACCGCGGTAATATTGTCTTTGGCAGCCACTGCTTTTATTCCTTCACGGTTTGATTCTGCAGTGATTAACGTTCCGGAATCTTCCGGATTCATGGTGTTTTTTAACCGCACGGGGATATTATGGTTTTTTGCCGGAAGGACGGTTTGGGGGTGCAATATTTTAGCTCCGAAATAGGCGAGTTCGGCTGCTTCATTAAAAGAAAGCCGTTCAATTTTCTGTGTATTCGCGACATACCTTGGATCGTTGTTGTGAAATCCGTCAATATCGGTCCATATCTGTATTTCTTCCGCATCGATGGCCACCCCGATCAGTGAAGCCGTGTAATCACTCCCGCCTCTTTGAAGGTTGTCTATTTCGTTATCCGCATTGCGGCAGATATACCCCTGTGTAATATAGGTATCAGCCTGAGGAATTTCCTCCAGACTCCGGGCCAGATTTAATCGGATAGAATAGAGATCGGCTGCCTTGTTTTTATCGATACACATAAAATCCAGCGCCGGAAGCAAGACTGCCTGAAAGCCGTTTTCCTTCAGGAGCAAGGCAAACAGCTGGGTGGAAATTAATTCTCCCTGCGCCAGGATCGTATTCTCCATGGCTTTATTAAACGGGCTGGCAATGCAGGATTTTAACGTATCAAAACAGGCATGGACAATCCGTGTGCCTTCTGTTTTGGTTTTTTCCGATGGGTATAATTCTTCAATTACCTGTTTGTACCTCTCTTCCAGCTCCCTGACAGCCAGCTTCGCAGGGGTTATTTTTTTGTGGGAAAGGAATTCAGCGATTTCTACTAACTTATTTGTAGTCCCTGACATAGCCGATAAAACCACAATCTTCTTTTCGTTATCCGCTATGAGAGCCATCACTTTTTTCATGTTCTCAGCTGAACCGATCGAAGTTCCTCCGAATTTCAATACTTTCATAAGGGTTGATGAGTCTGTTTATTTATACAAAGATTAAAATTTTTTACGAAACGTAAGAAGAAGACCTGGGAGCATGGCTGAGAATTTACAAAAAATAAAGGGTAACGTTTTTTATACGTTGAACCCTACAGGGCAGCCAGTCAAGGCAACCATCCGATCCGGTTTTTTAGTTCCAGCGGCCTAGAAACTTCCGTAAATGAAATGATTGGCGGAATTAAAATAGATGGTTGAGTAGATATTGAATCCCTCCCTGTTTGTATGAAGTTTCCGTTCGATGTATAATACTGGTTCCCCTTTTTTCAGGATCAGTATCTCTTTTATTTCCGGTGTAGGTTTCACTGCTTTGAGCTTTTGTTCTCCGCCGATGATTTCTATCTGGTAATTTTTACGCAGTTCATCGAAAAGTGATTTATCCTGCAAGGACCGCGCTGTAAACCGTGGCAGGTTGACGTTGGGGATATGATTGATATCGTAAAAAACAGGTTCTCTGTTGACAAATCGAAGCCTTTCGAGATAAATACACCCTGACTCTTTTTCAATTTCATTTAATTGAAAAGGGAAGTTTTGCGGCCATGGTCTTACTTCGGGCTTTTGGAGGATCCGGGTTTTTAAGTGCTTTGTCCCGATGGCTGATGCGGTCCCTGCAATCGACAGGATCCCAATATTCCGGGGTTGCTTTCTGACAATGCTTCCCTTCCCCTGTTTTTTGATGATCAGCCCCTCCTTTACCAGGGCATCCAGCGCATGCCGTACTGTTGGCCGGGTAAGATGATGAACAGCACAAAGTTCATGCTCAGAAGGGAGTAACACACCCTCTTCATAGATCCCCTCCAGAATATGTTTCCTTAGGAGTTCGTATAATATACGGTATTGTGGTAAAGCTGTCACCAATACACAAAGGTAAAGAATTTTTAAATAATCAAATACAGCTTGTAAATACAAGTTTAAAAATATATTTTTGTATTATAAAATAAAAAGGCAATAATTACACTGATCTTTAAATAATTAGTTTTTCAACTATAGAACTGTTTGTATATACAAGTTATTAAAACACTAAAAAAATAATGTATGGCTATACCTGTAATCATGCCCCGGCAAGGCCAATCTGTGGAAACCTGTATGATGGGGCATTGGTATAAAAAACCGGGTGACAAAGTTGTCAAAGGGGACATTCTTTTTTCCTACGAAACCGATAAAGCGTCTTTTGAAGAAGAGGCCAAAGTGGATGGGATATTGTTGGCTGCTTTTTTTAATGAAGGCGACGAAATCCCGGTTTTAACGAATGTTGCTGTTATTGGCAGGGAAGGAGAATCTTTCGATGAGTTCAGGCCGGGTTCTGAATCTGGGAAGGAAGTGGGGAAGGAGCGTGTCAAAGAAGTACCTGTTCCTGAACAGGCGAAAGCCCCTGGTACGCATAGTTCACAAGACAAAAGGGTGAAGATCTCTCCTTTGGCAAGGAATATGGCAGCTTCGTTGGGTTTTGATCCCCGATCGGTGAAAGGAAGTGGCCCTCACGGAAGGATCCTTGCCAGAGATATCGAAAAGGCAGCAAAAGCAGAAACAGATAAGCAGTCAGAAAAACCTGCTGCCCAATCTTCGGGTTTGGAATCGGGAAGCGATTTTGAAGTAAAGCCAATTCCAACTATCCGGAAGCTGATAGCCAAAGCAATGCACCAATCGTTGCAGCATTCAGCACAACTTACGCACCATATGAGTGCTGATGCACGCAAGTTGCTGACATTGCGTAAGCAATTCAAGGCCGATCTGGAAGCAGGCAGGACCTCTCAGAATATAACCATCAACGATTTGGTTTGTTATGTGGTTGTCAGGGTCCTCAGGAAAATTCCCAGGGCCAACACCCATTACCTCGGGGATGAAATCAAATGGTTCAACAAGGTTCACCTGGGGTTGGCTGTGGATACCGATCGGGGGCTGATGGTCCCTACGGTCAGAAATGCCGATGATCTTTCTCTTGAGGGGCTTTCCTCACAACTTGCCGCAGTTGCCAGGGCAGCACGCAGCGGCAACATCAATCCGGACCTGTTGAAACCGGAGGCAGCCACCTTTACAGTTTCCAATCTCGGAAACTATGGCGTGGAGATGTTTACACCGATAGTCAACCTGCCTCAAACAGCGATCCTCGGAGTTTGTAACATTATACCACGCCCGAAAGATCTGGGCGACGGCGTGTATG
The DNA here is from genome assembly GCA_964575025.1 of uncultured Mariniphaga sp. GTDB lineage: Bacteria > Bacteroidota > Bacteroidia > Bacteroidales > Prolixibacteraceae > JABMQB01. Next base: position 54,560 of record CAZNPV010000010.1, on the reverse strand, counting down.
GATTTGTCCCGACGATAGGACTTTCCCTCTCTTACGACCATCAGGCTCTCGATGGAGGGGAAGCTACTTTGTTTCTGGCTGAAATTAAAAAGCAGATAGAAGAACTCTCCGTTTAACGTTAAAGGATGGAGCAACAATCGAACAACCGGAAGATTTCCGAGCATCCAAAAAAATCAGGAAACGATGTAAATAATTCAAAAATACAGGATGAAAATTCCTTTAAACTTATTCAGATATGCCAAAATCACAATTTATAGATCCGTCAGAGATAAGAAAATCCGGACAGATTGATTTTGATCCGGTTCCGGTAAACCGGTATAACAAAACCATTGAACAGGAAAAGGAGAATTTTTCGAGGGAGGACTTCCTGCAGATATACCATGATATGGTCGTCATCCGTGAATTTGAAACCATGCTTAATCTGATCAAGATTCAGGGCAAGTATAAGGAGCTTTCCTATACCCATCCCGGTCCTGCCCACCTTTCTATCGGACAGGAGGCAGCAGCTGTGGGGATGGCTTATACCCTTACAACGGATGATTTTATCTTCGGGTCACACCGGAGTCATGGAGAGATCCTCGCAAAAGGATTATCCGCAATCCGTAAGCTGGGTGACGAAGCATTAAAAGAAATCATGGAGTCGCATTTTGATGGGATTACGTATGCAGCGGTTAAAGATCATTTTAAAGGGACCATCAGGGAGCAGGCTGTGCATTTTCTGGTGTATGGCACACTGGCGGAGATCTTTGCCCGTAAAACCGGATTTAACAAAGGATTGGGAGGATCCATGCATGCCTTTTTCACCCCGTTTGGAGTGTATCCGAACAATGCGATTGTAGGTGGCTCTGCTGATATTTCCGTTGGGGCGGCTCTCTATAAAAAAGTCAACCGGAAGAATGGAATTGTGGTGGCTAATATTGGTGATGCTTCCATGGGATGCGGACCGGTATGGGAAGGTCTTGTTTTTGCAACCATGGATCAGTTTACCCGGTTATGGGAAGGGGATATGAAAGGCGGACTTCCGTTGATTATTAACATCGTGAATAACCAATATGGCATGGGCGGGCAAACCTGCGGTGAGACTATGGGGTACGGCATTGCAGCCCGCATCGGAGCTGGGCTGAATCCCGAACAGATGCACGCTGAACGCGTAGATGGATACAATCCACTGGCTGTGATCGATGCCTATAAACGCAAACGAAAAGTGCTTGAAGAAAAACGGGGGCCTGTATTACTCGATGTGCTGACGTACCGCTTCAGCGGTCATTCCCCCTCCGATGCCTCATCCTATCGTTCCAAAGAGGAAATGGAAGCCTGGCAGGAACAGGATTCCATTGTGTGGTTCGGAAAAGAACTGGTTCAGGCAGGGATCGCTTCAGAAAAAGAGCTGCAAACCATACAGTCAGATGCCGAAGGATTCATAACATGGGCGATGAAATATGCGACCGATGATACCGTTTCACCCCATATGGATCTAAAAAAATATCCCAATCTGATCGGGGAGATGATGTTTTCAAACGCATCGGTAGATAAGATGGAAGACCGGGAGCCGGAAGTCAGGCAGCCCATGGAAGATAATCCCCGGGTTAAGCAGATTGCCAATAAGGAACGGTTTATGTTTGACCGCAATGGGAAGGCTTTCTCGAAAATAAAAACCTATTCTGTGCGCGATGCTATTTTTGAAGCCATCATCGACCGGTTTTACAAAGACCCTACGCTCATCGCCTATGGTGAAGAGAACCGGGACTGGGGTGGAGCCTTTGCTGTATACCGGGGGCTTACGGAAGCTTTGCCTTACCATCGTCTCTTTAATGCTCCAATTTCCGAGGCAGCGATTATCGGTACAGCCATCGGGTATGCCATGTGTGGCGGAAGGGTGATTCCTGAGTTTATGTATTGTGATTTTCTCGGGCGCGCCGGCGATGAAGTGTTTAACCAACTGCCCAAATGGCAGGCCATGAGTGGAAATGTGCTGAAAATGCCTGTGGTGCTGCGTGTGTCCGTGGGTTCAAAATATGGAGCCCAGCATTCTCAGGACTGGACGGCCCTGACTACCCATATTCCCGGATTAAAAGTGGTTTTCCCGGTTACCCCTTACGATGCCAAAGGACTTATGAACGCAGCCCTCCAGGGTACCGACCCGGTGATCTTCTTTGAAAGCCAGCGGATCTATGACATGGGAGAACAGTTTCATAAGGAAGGGGTCCCCAAAGGATATTACGAAGTTCCGATTGGCGAACCGGATGTTAAAAAAGAAGGAAAGGATATCACGATATTAACGATTGGTGCAACGTTGTATCAGGCACTGAATGCTGCCACCCTACTGGAGGAAAAATACAACCTGTCCGCAGAAATTATGGATGCCCGCACGTTGGTTCCGTTCAATTATGAACCGGTGATTGAATCCATTAAAAAAACAGGACGCATTCTGATCACGGGCGATGCCACTGCCCGTGGTTCCTATATGCGGGACCTGGCTTCGAACATTGCTGAACTGGCATTCGATTACCTGGATGCACCGCCCGTGGTTGTCGGCTCACGCAACTGGATTACACCTGCTCATGAACTGGAAGATTATTACTTTCCACAACCTTCCTGGATCCTGGATGCGATCCATGAACGAATGGTCCCCCTGGAAGGATATATTCCTGAAAATGATTTCTCCGAGGAAGAGCAAATGCGAAGAAATGCAGCCGGAGTCTAGAAGAATGCATTTTTCCATCGCCTGTTTTCCGGGATCTTAGTTAGCAACCGTTATTGCATAAGCTGAAATACAATGAACCGATTGATTAAATTGCGACCGCATCACGTTCTCGACATCATCCGGAATTACGGACATTTTGAGAAATTTACGCCCCATCCTTACGGGCATGCTCAACACCTGATTTCCCAAAAACTTGTTTCCGACCTGAATACACCCATTCAATTCATTATTGGTTCGGATGATATCTGTACTCCCTGCATACATCTTCTTCCCAACGGATTGTGTGATGATGTGCTGAACCAGCTGGAGAAGCCGGTTTCAAAACAAGAATACAACGATTCGCTGGATGAGAAATTGCTCCCTTACCTGAATCTGAAAGAAAATACGGTACTCACTTTTCAGGAATTCCTGAAAATAATAAACAGGAAAACTCCCGGGATTGAGGAAATCTGTACGCACCCGAAAGAGGACAAAGGGTATCGGCTGGAAGGATTAATAAAAGGGCTTCAGAAAACAGGAATCAGGCACTGAACTCCTTTGAAAATATGGATCCGGGAATCTTCAGGCACCATATAATAGTTGCCTTATTGTAACTTATTTCCTGTTTTATCGTTACTTTCATACAATTATTTAAATTCATTTACCATGTTAGATTCCATTGCCAATCTAAACCTGGCATTCCTTATTCAACTGGATAAAGACAGCAATGAGGCCACACGGAAATTCAACCTTTTGCGACAATTCCTTATTCGGGAAAAATGTACTTTTAACAGCCAGGCAATGCCAACCTTACTGAAACCGAATTTTATTTCAAGGAAACAAAATCAGGCACTGATTTATGCGGTTGAAAAAATTAGCAGTGCGTTGGTTAAGTTTATACACCTTTATCTGAATGACCAGAGTGTAAGGAAAATTATGAATTTCAGCAAAAAAGAAGAAGAGCTGTTTTCGATAGATCCCGGATACAGGATGCCCCTGGTGATTTCCAGGCTGGATGCTTTTATGGAAGATTATTCATTAAAGTTCCTTGAGTTCAACTGCGATTCCCCTGCCGGCACTGCGTATGCCGATGTTATGGAAAACGGATTCCGGGAACTGTTTCATGATTTTGATTTTCTTGAGAACTGGGAAATGGATTATTTTAAAAGGCAGGATAGCCTGTTAAAGGCATTGCTTGCATGTTACAACGAATTCCGTGAGACCCATGATGCCATGCCCTCGAAACCTGTCATTGCTATTGTCGACTGGGAAAATGTATCTACGTATTCTGAATTTATGTTGCATCAGAACTATTTTACTAAAAAAGGGTATAGGACGGTATTATGCAGCCCGCAGAATATTCACATTGTAAAAGGGAAAGCTTTTGCCTGCGGTGAAGAGGTCCACCTTGTTTACAGAAGGGTTATTACCCGTGAACTGCTGAACCAATGGGATGATGTACAGGATTTTATTCAAAGCATCAAAAAAGGATTGGTTTGCTGCTGCAACTCTTTCAGGTCGTATATTGTCGGAAATAAAAAGGTGCTTTCGGTAATTACGGATCCCAGGTTCCAGTACATCTTTTCAAAGGAAGAACTGAACGTAATAAAAAAAACCATCCCGTGGACGAAAATACTGGCCGACACCAAAGCAATGTATAATAATATTCGTGTGCACTTAAAGGAATTTATTCTTGAAAACAAGGATATACTGGTGCTTAAACCCGCTAATTTATATGGAGGTAAAGATGTTTATATCGGTTGTGAAACTACCGGTAAAACCTGGAGGAAGGTTCTATACGACCACCTTGACGACGGATCGTGGGTAGTGCAGGAATTTGTTGATATCCCAAGGGATATTTACCCTGAACTATCCGAAGAGGTTGTATTACGTTTTAAGAAGGTGAATATTAATCCGTTTGCTTTATTGGGGAAATACAGTGGATCCATAACAAGAGTCTCCGATAACATGGTTATAAATGTCAGTGCAGGAGGCGGATTGGTGCCGACGCTGAGTGTGGCAAACAAGAAAGACAAATTAAAATAGTCAGACATCCTATGAATGAACTGGTTTCTTATTCACTCGAAGAAATCAAAATCAAACTGGTGAACCATGATTTCCCGTTCTCCGGCATTACGAAGTCAGGCACAGCAGAATTTCATTTTGAAAAACCTGCTTGTTATGCAGGGATAGCCCTCCACGCAGGACACAACGTCAGGCCGGAAATATTGCCTTTATTCGCTCTTTCAGAAGAGGAGAGATTTCGCGATGAAGATCCCTACACCCATTTGTTTATTAAGGATTTTCCTATACGGGTAATTGCCCTTGACTCACGGTTTGAATATGACCTGAACAGGGAACGCCATCGCTGTATTTACGATACGTATGTGGAAAAATGGGGGCTTAACGTCTGGCAGAAAAAGCCGTGTGAAGAGATCAAAAAAAGATCCCGCGAAAAGTATGATGAATTTTACGGGTTAATGGATATCCTCTCCGAATTTCTGGCCCTACATAATCCATATACAGTCATGTATGATATGCACTCCTTTTGTTACCAGCGCGAGAGACAAAAAGCCTGGCAACAGGATCCCCGCCCGGAAATTAATATAGGTACCAAAGCTGCCAACAGAGATTTTTTTGCCCCTGTGATCAACCGATTGAAAAAAGAACTTTCAGAAACCCGGATTCGTGGAAGAAAAATCCGGGTAGCTGAAAACGAAGTGTTTTCCGGAGGCTATCTCTCGCGGAGAATCAGCCGGAAATACTTTAATCAGATACTGGTTCTGTCTCTTGAATATAAAAAAATATTTATGAATGAGATAACCGGAATCTTCTATCCGGAGGTTCTTAACCTGCTTGTTTCTGATTTCCGGAGGGCTGTAAATAAAACAGGTCCTCCTTTTTAACAGGACAGAAAAGGACACTTTTCAGCCCGGAAATGTTTATTTTGCAGCCGGAAAAGCAATTGCCATGGTCTTAAAAAGGTATCTGTTTGACGGCTTTCCTGAAAAAGGCGAGTTGCTGGAGGATTTTTCGTGGCCTTCAGGGAAACCCATTCCGGAAGTAAACGGACACATTCACACTCCCCATTCCTTCAGTGCATTTAAAGATATGGAACAACCTTTTCTTTGCGCTCAGAAGGAGGGTGTCCGTGTGCTGGGGATCAATGATTTTTATACGACAGACGGGTATGAAGAATTTGCTGAACTGGCGCTGAGATACAGAATCTTTCCATTGTTCAATATCGAATTCATGGCCTTGCAGAAAGATCTTCAGGAGGACGGGATACGGGTAAACGATCCCAATAATCCGGGACGCACTTATTTCAGCGGCAAGGGGCTTACTTTTCCGGTTTCTATGTCAGAAAAAAGCTGGACTCTCATGCGGTCGGTACAGATGAATAGCAACCGTCAGACCTTTCAGATGGTGGACAGGTTAAATTCATTTCTCCGGGATTCAGAAATCGACCTCTGTTTTGACCCTGGAAAAATGCAGCGTACGTTGGCAAAAAACCTGTTCCGGGAAAGGCACATAGCACAGGCCATACGAATGGCGGTTTTTGAAAAAATGGATACGTCAGAGGGCAGGAAGGATCTGTTAAAAAGAGTGTTTTCAGGTAAGGAGGTGGAATCTTCGCTGCAGGATGTGGCTGCCCTGGAAAATGAGATCCGTAGCAATCTTCTGAAAGCCGGCGGTCCTGCTTTTGTTGAAGAAGATCCACAAACTTTCCTTTCCCTTGAAGAGGTGATTGGCATTATAAAAGATGCCGGGGGAATACCCTGTTACCCTGTGTTGCTCGATGATAAGAAGGGGAAGTTAACTGCTTACGAAGCCAATAAAGAAAAATTGTATAAGTCGTTAACCAGCCAGGGGGTGTGGGCTGTTGAACTGATCCCGGGACGAAATGATGCCCGCATTCTGAAAGAATTTGTAACCTGGTTTTATAAAAAAGGATTCGTAATTCTTTTTGGTACCGAACACAACACCCCAAAAATGGATCCTTTGAAGATAACCTGCCGGGGAGGTGTGCCCCTCGATCCTGAACTTAAAATGATTAACTTTGAAGGAGCAGCCCTCATTGCAGCCCATCAGTATCTGAAGGCTAAGGGTGAAGAGGGATTGCTTAACGCGGAGGATGTAAGATCGAAGCAGAAACAGGAATTTATTGAATTGGGTAAGGCTGTAATAAACTATTTAACGGGAAAAAACCATGAAACAGGAGATCAGGGAACTTATTGAAATATCAAGGTTCTACGGTACAAAAAAAGATTTTGTAGTAGCCGGAGGAGGCAATACTTCCTGGAAAGATCATAACCGGTTGTATATCAAAGCCAGCGGGATTAACCTGGGCTCTATCACGGAAGAGGGATTTTGTATCCTTGATCGGGGCAAACTGGCAGAACTGCCCGGAAAAACGTATTCGGAAGATGTGGTGATCCGTGAAGAGCAGGTGAAGAATGACCTGCTGGACAGCCGGATCGACCAGAAATCGGGATTGCGGCCTTCGGTGGAGACCTTGTTGCATAATCTGATCGATTACCCTTTTGTGGTTCATACCCATTCAACATGGGTGAACGGTCTCATGTGCAGCGTCCAGGCAGCTGCAGTTTCGCAGGAGATCTTCGGCAGTGAATTTCTTTTTGTCCCCTACTCAGATCCGGGATATACTCTTTTTAAGCGAATTCTTCAACAGGTCAATGCATATAAGGAACAATACAGGAAATGCCCGCAGGTTATCCTGATTCAGAACCACGGAATCTTTGTGGCTGCCAACACAGTGGTTGAGGTGCGCAGGATCTATGAAGAGGCTATCGGTAAGATAAAAAACAGGATGGAAACAGGGGGAGAAACGGAATGGTTTCCTGTTTCTGAAAAAATAGTTCATATCCTGCCAGCCCTTCGAATGCTCCTGTCTGAGGAAAACCTGAAAGTCACAACCGCCTTTGCATCCTCCTGGATACGTCCTTTCCTGTCGGATAAGGAAACCTTTGTGAAGGGTGTCAGTAAGCCTTTTACTCCGGATCAGATGGTATATTGTGGTTCAGAATACTTGTTTATAGAACCTGATGAATCAGAAGCCTCTGTTATTGAAGAGGCTGAGATGCAGATTGCAGAATTCAGACGCCGCAAAGGTTTTCTCCCCAAAGTGCTGTTTATCCGTGGGGAGGGAGTCGTTGTTGCGGAAGATTCTCCGGTATCGCTGAACTATGTCAGGGATTTTGTGAACGATTTTTGTCAGATCAGTATGCTGGCTGATAATTTTGGTGGACCCCACCCTTTAACCAGAGATCAGGTACGTTTTATTGAAAACTGGGAATTTGAAAATTACCGGAAAAAAGTATCCCTGGGCAGGCAACCTCAGGGGAAAGTTGATCAAAAGATTATTATTGTCACCGGTGCAGCCCAGGGTTTTGGTGCAGGAATCGCTGAATTGCTGTTCAGGGAAGGGGCCAATATGGTGATTGCCGATATCAATGATGAAAAAGGCCTGCTTTTAGCGGATAGCCTGAACAGGGAAGGAACCAAAAACAAGGCTTTGTTTGTGAAAACAAACGTTGGCGAAGCTGCATCGGTAAAAAACATGGTACATGAAACCGTTGCCTATTTTGGCGGATTGGATGCCATAATATCCAATGCAGGGATTCTCTATGCCGGAAGCCTCGATGAAATGGACCCGGAAACATTTGAGCGGATGACCCGGGTGAATTACAGTGGTTTTTTTCTGTGCGCTAAATATGCACAACCGGTTATGAAAATTCAGCATAGGTATAAGCCGGATTTATTTATGGACATTATTCAGATCAATTCAAAATCGGGTTTACAGGGGAGCAATAAAAATTTTGCATATGCCGGCAGTAAGTTTGGGGGCATCGGACTCACGCAGTCGTTTGCTTTGGAGCTGATGCCTTTTCATATTAAGGTGAATGCCATTTGTCCCGGGAACTACCTTGACGGCCCTCTCTGGAGTGATCCCCGGACCGGTCTGTTCGTGCAGTATCTGAAAGCCGGTAAGGTTCCGGGTGCCCGTACCGTTGCCGAAGTAAAAGCGTATTATGAAAGCCAGGTACCTGCCGGAAGAGGCTGTAACCCTGAAGATGTTGTCAAAGCGATATGGTATGTCATGGATCAGGAATATGAAACCGGTCAGGCTGTGCCGGTAACCGGAGGACAAAATATGTTGAGCTAGTTGCATAACCCGCAGCTCGAAACTCGCAACTAAAAAAAACATGAACACAAAAGCAGTACGATTATACGGAAAGGAAGACTTACGACTGGAAGAGTTTGAGCTTCCTGCAATCAAAGAAGATGAAATTCTGGCAAAGGTTGTTTCAGACAGCCTTTGTATGTCTTCCTGGAAAGCAGCCAAACAGGGTACGGATCACAAACGGGTTCCGGATGATGTTTCCGTGAATCCACCCATTATCGGGCATGAATTTTCCGGAGAGATTCTGGAAGTGGGGAGCCAATGGCAACACAGGTTTCACCCGGGGCAGAAATTTTCCATTCAGCCGGCCATTTATTATGAGGACGGTCCGGTGGGAGTGTTAAGCGCACCCGGATATTCCTATCCCTATATTGGGGGGGATGCTACTTACGTGATTATCCCCCGGGATGTGCTGGTTCAGGATTGCCTTCTGGCATACCAGGGGCCGGGATTTTACCCGGCTTCGCTGGCTGAACCCTTATCGTGTGTCATCGGGGCGATGCATGCAAGCTATCATACGCAACCGGGGTCATACCATCACCGGATGGAAATAAAGAATGGAGGAAAGATGGCGATCCTTGCCGGTGTAGGTCCCATGGGACTGGCTGCGATCAATTATGCAATCAACCGGAAAGACCGGAAACCATCCTTGCTTGTAGTGACGGACATTTCACAGGAAAGACTCGACCGGGCCACCACAATTTTGCCTCCCCACCACGCAAAAGGGAAAGGCATAGAACTGGTTTATCTCAACACAGGAAAGATTCCCGATCCGGTGTCGGTCATGAAAAATCTGACGGAGGGGAAAAGATACGATGATGTGTTTGTTTTTGCCCCGGTCACACAGGTAGTCGAACAGGGAGATGCCCTTCTTGCCAACGACGGATGCCTGAACTTTTTTGCCGGCCCGGCAGATCCGGAATTTTCTGCTAAAATGAATTTCTACAATGTTCATTATGCATCTACACACATCGTAGGTACATCAGGTGGCAACAAGGACGACATGGTCGAAGCTCTGAAATGTATGGCTGAAGGGCTGGATCCCGCAGGACTGGTAACCCACATCGGCGGGTTGAATGCCGTAATTAATACCACTCTGAACCTGCCTGCGATACCCGGAGGGAAAAAACTGATCTATACCCATATCCAAATGCCCCTGACTGCGATCGATGATTTTGAAAAATCCGGAAAAAAAGATCCTCTGTTCTCAGAACTGGCAAAAAGGGTTGCGAAGACCAATGGCCTCTGGAATGTGGAGGCAGAAAAATATTTGCTGGAGTATGCTCCGAAGATTTAACCTTTGAATCCTCTCCTCAGCTTATTCCGTACGAAGAATTTTCCAGGTAGCTGACAGACATAAAAGCTGCCAGATAAACCTTCCTTACAAAATCGAAGGAGGCATTGTTCCCATAATTTCAGGGTCAGCTCCCTTACATTTTGTTGGTTTCCCGGGGTTCCGGTTATAGCTTCTTTTTTGTTGCCAGGGGAACCCCTGCAGACAGAATAAGGAGCAGCAGGGAAACCGCCATAATGGCCGTGCCAATCCCTAACCGGTCGGCAATAAATCCAGCCAGAAATGCGATCACTGCTGTCATAATGGTTTTTAACAAAGATTGGGCTGAAATGACAGAAACCAGGTTTTCATACGGTACATGGTCTGCAATAAAACCGGTCAGAAAAGGTTTTCTAATATTTTCAACCAGATAGATCCCGACAAAAGCGATCAGTGCCATAACCTGCCAGGAAACCATATAAAAAAGGCCGGAAATCATGCCGGATAAGAGTCCGGCCAGCAAGGTCAGATACGCAATATGGGTTTTATTTTTTGCTGCAACGCTTGCTGACATCTTTGATGCCCAGGAACTTGCGAGGTAAATAAAAAAATAAAACACTCCGATAACCACCCCGTTTTTCTTTTCGGTATCTGCATGTACCAATACAGGAATTAAGAGAGCCACACTGGCCATTACGGGTTGGATGTAATCCTTAATGGCTTGCAGATAAGCCGAATGAAGGGCTGTAGTGTTTATAATTCCCAGCACCTGTGGTTTCCGGATAATCTTTGCCAACGATTTGACCATAAATAAGAATTGTCTTTTTCCTTCCGGATTTTCTCTATGCTCCGATCGGTTTATCTCAGAAGGATAAGAGAAAATCAGAAAAAGATTCAGTAGGTAGGGAATGACCGAATAGAGGAAAATATGCTGGTACGAACCACTGTAAAAAACAATAATTCCGGCAATCAGTGAGGAAAGAGCAGAACCTTTCTGAGACCAGGAGCGGGTGTGTCCGTAATAGATTATTTTCTGATCTTCCCAGTGATTCAGCCTCAGATAATCCATAATCATTCCTTTATGCGTTCCGGTGCGAAAAGCATCGCCTGTACCATAAAGAATGAAGGCCAGAAGGAATAGCCAGAAATTACCGGACCCATAGAATACAAGGAAGGAAACAATGTAAGCGGTAAGCGAACCCATTAACGATTTTTTACGGCCCCAGGTATCGGCAACAATCCCTGAGGGAATCTCCAGCACATTGGTGCTGATTTCCCGGACGGCATAAAGAATCCCGATCTGGGTATAACTCATCCCTTTTTCAACCAGGAACAATATAAAAAATGCCTCAAAAAACCGAAGGTTCTTTAAGAATCCATATGAACTGAATTTATAATATTGCCTGTTTTTTACAAAGTTGCTCACTCAAATTTTTTCAGAATCTCCTTCACGGCCTCCTTATGGACGGTAAATCCCATCATTTTAAGTTTTATGTAATCTTCGTGAAAGAAATAGTACCCAAAGCGGGGATCTTCTTCGCCTACATTTCTGGAACCGGAACTTGAATCTTTTATCAGGAACCAGTCTTCTCCGGAGTTTTTATAATTTTCAAGGATTCCGATCAGATGCATTCCGTGGTCGTCGGTGGTTGTCTGGTTGGAGAACCGGAATTGTCTGGCATCTTCGTTGATAAAATCTGAGGGAATATCAAAATCAGGAATGATGGCGCAATTGGTTTCGCGGCTGAATCCGGATTCTGAGACATCTCCTCCGATACTCAGGGTATATCCGTTTTTTATGGCGCTTTTCAGGGCATCCATAAAAACATCGAGCGGTACATTGTAGTACTCATTGCTGTGCCACCAGTTATCCGGGACTTTGTATTCGACCCGTTCCCAGTAGGGTTCCTGTTTATACGAAAGTATTTCCACAAGGTCGTTGGGATTCAGCCGGAGGTACTCCCTAAGGTAGGTTTCCGGGGTATAGGTTTTTCCTTCCGCGATAAACTCTGCCGGTGGTTCGCCCATGTAGTGGTTCATAATGGCTTTGATGGTCTCAAGTCCGTAACTGAGATTCCATGCTTCGGACTCTTTCATGGAAGTCAGAAATCCCTGCATCTCTCTCACCATATCTGCATGGGTATGGAATTTTCTGCCGTGCAGCAACCCGGAATAGGCACTTTTAGGGACTGCTCCATACGTATTCATAATACGGGTTACGGCATTTGCTTCTGAGCCCTCACTGAAATGGGAATCCCCCCGTTTTTCAATATAGCGTCTGGCCTTTTCAACATATTCCCAATACACGGTGTACATTTCTGAAAGTTCCACCTTTTTTCCCGTTTGCCTGAAAATCTCGGATTCAATCATCGAAGTTGTGGAGAAGCACCAGCAGGTTCCTCCATTGCCCTGCGATTCCGTAGGATGGCACCATTCTGATGTATAAAGAGTTGCATCATTGGGGAGCTCCATACCCGATTGATCCATAATAAAGCGTTTGAACGGCTCTTTCTCTTTCAGGGATTCATTCACAGCGTTTATATCTTTCAGAATGGATTCGTAGTAGTACCCTTCTCCCTGTTCAATGACTTCCATTTTTCCTTTGTCTGTATTTTTCTGTGCCATGGCACTGAAAGCAACACAGATTGCTACCCCTATAAGAACATTTTTTTTGATCATACTTTTATTGTTTTAGATGTCCAATCCTTGTTTTAAAAGCTAAGTGTGTATCAAATCCAGCTCGTTTCACTACAGAATCTTCAACAGCTCATCCGGGTTTATATCCGGGTTTTTTATTTTAAACTGTGCCTGTTTATAAAACCTGCTCCTTTTTTCGAGTGTCTCGTCAATAAAACGGATCAGTTCGGCTTCAGACTTTCCTTTGATAAGTGGCCTTTCGGTTTTTGAAAGCGTAAGCCGGTGAGCCAGTATTTCGGGATGGATGTCCAGGTAAATTGTCTTCCCTGTCCGGTTCATCAGGTCCATATTATCAAAAAAACAGGGGGCACCACCTCCGGTCGCAATGACCAGATCGGTGAATTCTGAGAGTTCTTCCAATGCCTGACGTTCTTTTTTTCTGAATGCTTCCTCGCCTTCTTCTTCGAAGATCTGAGGAACGGTTTTGTAATTCCTTTGTTCGATGTAATGGTCCATATCCACAAACTGCAATCCCAGTTTGTGGGCCAGTTTTCGTCCCAACGTTGATTTACCGCTTCCCATATAGCCGATAAGATAAATTCTCATACATCCGGTTCAATGTGGTAAGTCAAAGGTAACAAGTAAAACGTAAAACGGCAAGAAATACTTTCGTACGGATTCTGTTGTACCCTGTTTTCATTTAAAAAAGAGACATCTGACTGGGATCGTCTTTCCCCGGGCGTTTCACTTCAAAGGGGATGTCGTCAAAATCGTTCGTTTCTTCTTTGGGTTCCTCTTTTTCGGGCGAATCGTGTTCGTCTTTTATAACCGGTTCAAGTTCTTTGATATTTTCAACCTGGTAATTGGTCAGCCTTTTTCCTTTTGCCTTCCATGATTTAACACCGATAAACTCAGCTACTTCGATGATTTCATTTTCACGTTCTGCATTTTTCCCGCCAAACTCAATTTCAAACCGTGGATATCTGACCCAGGTGATGCTTACGAGTTTGTTTTCGTTGCTATCCCCTACAAAACGAATTCTTTTTCCTTCAGGTTCATCAATTTCAAAGCGTTTCAGATAATAATATTTCAATTTGGCATCGTAATAAACAGCCGACAGAACTTTTCCCCTGTCATATTTTTCAATCAGAAGGATATTTCCGTCGAAATGGTTGCTCAGGTCATAATTGTATAACTGGAATTCGCCGTTTTTGTATAATCCCAGGATTTTATCCTCTCCGGAAAATTCCCCCAGGTATTTGCCTCTGCTTTCAGCATTTAAGCGGAGCACATCGGGATCGAACCATATTTTCCGGCCTCCCAGGGTGGAAACCCCTTTTTCCTTCAGGGAGATTTTGTGTACTTCATATTTGGTCAGTATATTTCCCATAGCCTGCCGCCCTTTGATAGTCAGTTCGCCCAGATCTGTCTCAAATATCTGCTTTTTAAGCCTGGCTTTCGGTTTGAGGATAACTTTCAGAACTTCGGCTTCGCCGTTGGGATTGGCCGAGAAATAGAGAATTCTTGATCCTTTGGATCCTTTCGTCAGGTCATATTCTTTATCGCGGGTTACGCCTGTTACGGAAAACCTTTTCATGTAGGAATAACCGGATTTACCGTCACGGTATATGACATTGTAAATGGTCCGTTTGTCGTTCTTTTTGAATACTGCCAGGTATAAGGGGTGTTTCCCGATAAATGCTTTTTCAGAAATTTTAGTAACAAAATAGGACCCATCTCTCCTGAACACAATAATATCATCAATGTCGGAACAGTCGCATACGTATTCGGCTTTTTTCAATCCGGTTCCCATAAATCCTTCCTGGCGATCGACATACAGTTTCTCATTGGCCACTACCACTTTGGTGGCAACAATATTTTCAAAACTCCGGATTTCCGTCTTGCGCTCTTTTCCTTTGCCATATTTATTTTTAAGGTAGGTAAACCATTGGATGGTATAAGGGACGATATTTTCCAGGTTATGGATCACTTCATCAATTTCATCTTCTATGGTTATCAGGTTCTCGCTGGCTTTATCGGAGTTGAATTTCATAATGCGGGCCATGCGGATTTCCATCAGTTTAAGGATGTTTTCGCGGGTAACCTCGCTTTTTAATTTCGGCTTCCAGGGATCCAGTCTTTTGTCTACATGTCTGACTGCCTGGTCCATATTTTCTGCCTGTTCAAATGGTTTGTCTTTGTAAATTCGCTCTTCGATGAATATTTTTTCCAGCATGGAAGCATGCCAGGACTCTTCCAGTTCCGCTTTTTTTATCTGAAGTTCATGTTTGAGCAATTCCAGCGTAGCATCGGCTGATTTTTTCAGGATCTCTGTGACGCCGATGAACAGAGGTTTGTCATTTTCAATGACACAGGAGTTGGGCGACAGGGTAGTTTCGCAATCGGTAAAAGCATACAGGGCATCTATGGTTTTATCGGAAGACACTCCGGCAGCAAGGTGAACGATTATTTCCACATGCTCGGCGGTATTGTCGTCAATTTTTTTTATTTTGATTTTCTCTTTATCGTTGGCCTTAATAATGGAGTCAATCAGGGTGGTTGTATTTTTCCCGAAGGGCAGTTCTTTAATAACCAGTGTTTTGTTATCGTATTTTTCTATTTTAGCCCGTATTTTAACCACCCCGCCCCGGAGTCCGTCGTTGTATCTGCTGAAGTCGGCGGAACCGCCGGTAGGAAAATCGGGGTTGAGTTCAAAGGGTTTTCCTTTCAGGTAGGCAATGGAAGCATTCAGCAATTCATTAAAGTTGTGCGGCAGAAGTTTGGATGCCAGTCCGACCGCGATGCCATCCACTCCCTGAGCCAGCAACAGGGGAAATTTCACCGGAAGGGTCAGCGGTTCCTTTTTTCGTCCGTCATACGAAATTTTCCATTCCGTGGTTTTTGGGTTAAAGAGCACTTCGAGGGCGAATTTAGATAGCCTGGCCTCAATATAACGCGGAGCAGCTGCGCTGTCCCCGGTATGAATATTTCCCCAGTTTCCCTGTGTTTCAATTAACAGGTCTTTTTGCCCCAACTGAACAAGGGCATCCCCGATGGAAGCGTCGCCATGGGGATGATACTGCATTGTATGGCCAATGATATTGGCCACTTTATTAAAACGGCCATCATCCAACTCCTTCATGGCATGCAGTATCCTCCGCTGAACAGGCTTCAGCCCGTCGTTTATATAAGGTACCGCTCTCTCAAGAATGACATAGGAGGCATAATCCAGAAACCAGTCACGGTACATCCCTGACAAATAGGTTACCTGTTCTTTATTTTCTTCCTGGTTACTAATCTCTTCCGACATCCTTATTATTCTCCTGTGTAAAAGTTAACGTTACAAAACCGGTCCATGAAAGGAATAACCCTGCCTTTTCCGGAATCACCATCAGGCAACCTCGTCTTTTTCAACATACAGATTATCAATAATAAAATCCTGCCTTTGCGCGGTGTTCTTCCCCATGTAGAAATCAAGCATCTGGATCACTGATTCATGTTTTTTTAATTGAACCGGATCGAGCCGGATATTTTTCCCGATGAAATGTTTGAATTCATCGGGTGAGATCTCTCCCAATCCCTTGAACCGGGTAATTTCAGGTTTTCCCTGTAATCTTTTTATTGCTTTTTGTTTTTCTTCTTCCGAATAACAATACCATGTTTTCTTTTTATCTCTGACCCTGAAGAGGGGGGTCTGCAAAATAAAAACATGTCCTTTTTTAATCAGTTCCGGAAAGAATTGCAGAAAAAAAGTGATCAGCAATAACCGGATATGCATTCCATCCACATCGGCATCGGTAGCGATAATGATTTTGTTGTATCGGAGGTCTTCAATGCTTTCCTCAATATTCAAAGCAGCCTGAAGCAGATTAAATTCTTCATTTTCATACACTACTTTTTTTGACAAGCCATAGGTATTCAGCGGTTTTCCTTTAAGGCTGAAAACGGCCTGGGTGTTTACATCCCGTGATTTTGTGATGGAACCGCTTGCTGAATCCCCTTCTGTGATGAAAATAGAGGTTTCCTCTTTTCTTTCTTCGTTGCTGTTATAATGGATCCGGCAATCACGAAGTTTTCTGTTATGAAGGTTTGCTTTTTTTGCCCGTTGTTTTGCCAGTTTTTTTACACCGGAGATGGCTTTTCTTTCTCTTTCTGATTCAATAATCCGGCGAAGCATATTTTCTGCAGTTTCCGGGTTTTTATGCAGGTAATTATCCAGCTCCTTCTGAAGAAAGTTGCCTACATGCTGACGCACCGATGGCCCATTGGGGCCAATATCCCGGGAGCCCAGTTTTGTTTTGGTTTGTGATTCAAAAACAGGTTCTTCCACCTTTATGCTTAAGGCAGCCACAATGGATGCCCGGATGTCAGATGGTTCAAAATCTTTTTTGTAAAAATCGCGAATGGTCTTTATCAACACTTCCCGGAAGGCCTGGAGATGAGTACCCCCCTGGGTTGTATGCTGTCCGTTTACAAAAGAATAATAATCTTCACCGTATTGGTTTCCGTGGGTAAGGGCAATCTCAATATCCTCCCCTTTGAGATGAATGATCGGATAGATCGGATCCTGATTAAGATTCTCTTCCAGAAGATCCCGCAATCCGTTTCTGGAATAAAATCTCTCCCCGTTAAATTCAATGGTAAGCCCTGAATTCAGGAAGGTGTAGTTTTTCATCATATTTTCAACATAGTCGCTGATATAATGATACTCACCGAAGATCGATTCATCGGGTTTAAAGGTTACTATGGTTCCGTTTTCTTCCTCCAATCCTTTGTGATCACGTTCCTTTTTTTTGATGCCGTTGCTGAAAGCTACTTCTTTAGCTATGCCCTCACGGATTGTTCTGATATTGAATTCTGACGAAAGGGCATTTACGGCTTTAATGCCTACTCCGTTCAGCCCTACGGATTTTTTAAACACTTTGGAATCGTATTTGGCTCCGGTATTCATTTTGCTGGCTACATCGACCAGTTTCCCCAGCGGAATACCTCTTCCGTAATCCCGCACTTTCACCTCCTGCTGGTCAATGGTTACTTCAATCCGTCTGCCATTTCCCATTAAAAATTCATCGACAGAATTATCCATTACTTCTTTCAGTAACACATAAATACCATCGTCGTTTGAGGAACCATCTCCCAGTTTCCCGATATACATTCCGGGCCTTTTCCGTATATGTTCCTGCCAATCCAGTGTTCTGATTGTCTTTTCGTCGTATTGCGGAGTCATAGTCCTTTTAATTTTGCCTCAAATATAGCCAAAACAAAGTTTTTATAGGCATTTCAGCGTGTTCAGTAGTTAACAATGTTTGGTTGAAAACTCAGAGGCCACAAATGCCGGATTCCAACCGTATCTACGGTTTTTATCTTTTTGGGTGTGAATAATCGAAGAGGTAAACTGTCATGTGATTATGAGAAAATTTCAAGGACCATAATATCTGAAGTGTTGGAAATCATCCGAAGGTGGATTGCTGTACCGGTGAAGCAAAAGACCCGGATGTCCTAAAAAAAACGTTTCCGCTTCAGCAGGTAAGCATACAGGACCTGTTTAAAATCCTGGTTTATATCGGCTTCAACCAGGTCGATCTGGTACTGGCCGCACTTCACTTTCAGTTCGTTGAAATAGTTCTTTACGGTATCTATGTAGTGCGATTTCACTTCGTGTGGATTAAATCTTATCTGGTGACCGGTTTCGAGATCGATAAAACGATACGGGCGGTTCGAAAATCCGAATTCCCTTTCCTGTTTGTGATCGGTTACGTGGAAAAGAATTACTTCGTGTTTGTTGTAACGAAGGTGTTGCAGTGCCTGGAAAAGTTCATCGGTTTTATTGGTCTCAATCATATCACTGAAGATGATTACCAGGGAACGTTTATGAATTTTTTCCGCGATCAGGTGCAGAGTTTCTGTCGTATCGGTGGTTTTCCTGAGCCGGTAATTTTCGGGTTGGATCAGGTGGGTGAGTTTTCCGTACATCAGTTCTGCATTCACAGAGGAAAGCCTTGGATCCAGATGATCTTCTATTTCATCGGAGAAAAGGGTCAGACCTACTGCATCGCGTTGTTTGCGTAAGAGATAGATCAATGCTGCTGCACTGTATACGGAAAAGACGAGTTTGTTGCGAAGTTGATTGGACCCTTTTGAATAAGGGAATAACATGGAGGAAGATGTATCGATTACAAGCTGGCATCGCAGGTTCGTCTCCTCTTCATACTGTTTTACAAAGAGTTTGTCCGTACGGGCAAAAAGCTTCCAGTCGATATGTTTTGTTGACTCCCCCTGGTTGTAAAGGCGGTGTTCCGCAAATTCAACGGAAAAACCATGAAACGGACTTCGGTGAAGCCCGGTTATAAATCCTTCCACAACTTCACGGGCAATCAGTTCGAGGTTATCGAACTGCAGGAATTGTTCTATGTCAAGAATGGATTTTAAAGCAGGCATTACAACAGGGCGTTCAGTTTGTCCACAAACTTCTGTTTGGGAGCTGCACCTACCTGTTTATCAACAATCTCGCCATTTTTCAGAAACAAAACGGTTGGAATATTCCGGATGCCATATTTCGTTGCTATATCCGGATTGGAATCTACATCTACTTCTCCTATAACCGCTTTGCCATCATATTCAGCTGACATTTCCTCCACAATGGGAGTAACCATACGACACGGACCGCACCATACGGCCCAGAAATCGATTACAACGGGTTTGTCGGTTTTAAGGATCAGCTCCTCAAAGTTTGAATCAGTAATTTCTACCACCATAATGGACCCATATTATTGTTTGTATTCAAGATTTCACAAAATTACGTTAATTAATCCGATATCCAATATCGGGATGATTATCAAGAAATGTTATCAGGTCATTATCTGCTTTGATCCGGGTGTTCCGTGAAAACATGCAGATCTTCCTGTTGTTTTTTACGTCTGTAATCTGAAAATTTAACAATGTTCTGCCCTTTTTGTTTTTCACCTGTTTTTCTATTTCTTCGATCACTGATTTATTTATCTGATCAAGTGACAATTGGATTGTTAACGTTTTTACATGGTTTTTTCTTGCTTCCGAAAGCAATTCGATATGTTGAATTTTAAATTCCAGGGATTCCTGGTTATACCTTTTCTGAACTTTTCCCCGCATGAGGATGAACAATCCTGTTTTACAGAATTTTCCAAATTCCACAAAGCTGTTTTTAAACAAGTAAAAAGCATAGGAATCGGTATAGTCAGTAAGGGTTAGAATGCTGTAAGGATTTCCGTTTCTTGAGATAGCTTCTTTGGTATGGGTTACCATTCCGGCGATCGTAATTTCCCTGTTTTTAAACTGTTCGATCTGGTTGTTTATCTCTTTTAAAGTGACTCCGGGGGTACAGAAATGTTCTATTTCGAACTGATAATCGTCGAGGGGATGGGCTGTCAGGTATACCCCGATGAGGTTTTTTTCTTTTTCAAGGAGAATAAATCTGGGCCATTCCTCTACCGATGGGATTGCTGGTTTCTGCACTCCGGACCGGGTGTCGTAATCTCCGAACAGGCTTTGTTGCATCGATTGTTTTTCAAGGCGTACCTTATTGCCATAACGGATCAGTTTTTCAATGAAAGATATTGTATCATGGGAATCTTCTCCTGCAAAGAACTGGCTTCGTTTAATATTTTTCAGCCGATCGAAGGCACCTGCCATCGCCAGGGCTTCGATGGTTTTTTTATTCACGGTCTGAAGATTAATCCGTTCGGCAAAGTTAAATATATCTGTAAATTCCCCTTCTTTTTTCCGGGCTTTGATGATAGCACGGGCGGCTCCTTCACCTACCCCTTTAACGGCTGCCATGCCAAATCGTATATGGCCATCCTTGTTCACATTGAATTTTGTAAAGCTTTCATTTACATCCGGTCCAAGAACTTTCATTTTCATCCGGGAACACTCACCCATCAGTTTGGTAATATCGGTGATATTGTTCAGGTTCCGGCTGAGGTTAGCCGCCATAAACTCAGCCGGGTAATGGGCTTTCAAATACCCGGTTTGATACGCAATATGCGCATAACATACGGAGTGGGATTTGTTAAATGCATAGGAAGCAAATGCTTCCCAGTCTTTCCATATTTTCTCAATAATTGTTTCCGGATTTTTCTGTCCTTGTTTGCATTCATCAATAAATTGTTCATTGGCTTTGCACCCTTTATTAAATTTAACTTTCAGTTTGTCCATGGTATTGAACATCTTTTTGCCCATAGCCTTTCGTAGGGTGTCGGAATCGCCTCTGGTAAAATTGGCGAGCAACCGGGATAAAAGCATGACCTGTTCCTGAAAGACTGTAATCCCGTATGTTTCATCGAGGTATTTTTTCATCATTGGGACATCGTATTCCACTTTTTGCCTTCCATGCTTCCGTGCGATGTAAGCCGGAATGTAATCCATAGGTCCGGGCCGGTAAAGTGCGTTCATTGCCACCAGGTCTTCAAACCGGTTCGGTTTCAGGTCCCGAAGGTGTTTTTTCATGCCATCCGATTCAAACTGGAAGATGGCTGTGGTTTCGCCCCGGCTGAAAAGTTCATAGGTAGCAGGATCGTCCCAGGGAATGGCCTCAATGTCAATGGTTATTCCTTTGGATAATTTGATGTTCTCAAGGGTTTCTTTTATGATGGAGAGGGTCTTTAATCCCAGGAAATCCATTTTCAACAAACCGATATCTTCCACAAACCGCCCGTCATATTGAGTGGAAGGCAATTCTTCGTCTTTTGTTGACATCAGGGGAATGTGTTCGGTAAGCGGGTCTCGGCTGATCAGGATTCCGCAGGCGTGGATCCCTGTCTGCCTGACCGATCCCTCCAAAGTTTTGGCAAATTTTAAGGTTTGGACAATAAGGGGATTGTCTGATTTCAATTCTTTTTTCAGTTCCGGACTGGATTTGAATGCTTTTTCGAATGTCATTTTGGGTGCATCAGGAACCAGTTTTGCCAGCCGGTCGGCTTCCGGCAGGGGCAATCTCAGAACCCGGGCCACATCACGGATTGCCAGCCTGGTAGCCATGGTGCCAAACGTGCATATATGGGCCACCTTATCCCGCCCATATTTTTCTGCAACCCATGCAAGTACCTGTTGCCTGCCGTCATCGTCAAAATCGATATCTACATCGGGCAGAGAGATCCGGTCCGGATTCAGAAACCTTTCAAAAAGCAGGTTATATTTGATCGGATCAATGTTGGTGATTCCGGTACAGTAGGATACAGCTGCACCGGCAGCAGAACCCCTTCCCGGACCTATAAGTACGCCCATTTTCCGGGCCTGGTTGATAAAATCCTGGGTGATAAGAAAGTACCCGGGGTACCCCATCGATTCAATCGTATCTAGTTCAAAAGTAAGCCGCGTAATTACCTCTTCAGGCAGCGGATCGCCATATCTTTTCTTTGCCCCTTTAAAAGTCAGGTGCTTTAAATAGGCAGATTCGAGTTTTATCCGGATGATCCTTTCATATCCGCCATGCCTCCCGAAGGCTTCCGCTCCAAAGCTGCGCAACAGCTCTTCTTTTGAAAACTTCTTTTTAAACTCCTCCTCGGTCCCGAATTCTTTGGGAATGGGGAAAAACGGCATGATAGGCAACCCGTTCAGTTCATAGTTTTCTACTTTATCTACAATCTCAGCGGTATTGGAAAGTGCCTCCGGAATATCGGCAAACAGGCTGTTCATTTCCTGCGTTGTTTTAAACCACTCCTGTTTGGTGTAGTGCATCCGATTCGGATCATCCAGCTCCTTTCCGGTATTGAGACAGATCAGGATGTCATGGGCATCCGCATCTTCTTTGTCAATAAAATGAACGTCATTGGTAGCAATGACCTTGATATCGTGTTTACGGGCTAATTCAAGCAATTTTTCATTAACCACTATCTGGCGGTCGTACACATCCCTTCGTAGCATCTCTATTTCTGAGGGATGGCGGATAAGCTCAAGATAAAAATCATCCTTAAAAAGGCGTTTAAACCACTGAATGGTATTTTCTGCGTCACGGATGCGGTTTTCAAGGATCAATTTGGGTATTTCTCCCCCCAGACATGCGGAGGAGACAATCAATCCTTCGCTGTATCTCTCAAGCAGTTCTTTGTCAATCCGTGGTTTTTGGTAAAACCCTTCACAGTTGGCTATGGAGATCAGCTTGATCAGGTTTTTATATCCTTTGAGGTTTTTGGCCAGCAGGATCAGGTGATACCCCGACCGGTCGGTTTTATCGGTTTTATGGTGTATGGATCTTGCAGCTACGTAAGTTTCACAACCCAGAATAGGTTTTATGTTTTGTTGCCGGCATTCATCATGAAATTCTTTAATCCCCAGCATCGTGCCATGATCTGTCAGTGCCAGGGCTTTCATCCCATCGGCTTTGGCTTTAAATACCAATCCCTTTATGCTGGCGGCTCCATCGAGGATGGAATATTGCGAGTGTACATGCAAATGTGTAAATGGCATCATGTGTATCCTTTTGTTACGGGTCCCTGGTGCGTCCTCTTTTTTTGTGAAAATGCGTGCTGCAGGCAGCCGGATCAATGGTTCAGATACAGATCTGTTTTTCCGGTTTTCCGTCTAATAAAAGTAAGGAATTTATTTTTCCCGGGGGGACATGTTGAAAAAAATAGAATAAAAAAACCAACCTTGGTGCAAGACGGCATTTACGCGATGGCAGCAGCAATTTTTTGTTGAATTTCGGTAAACTCTTCAGGTGATAACGTTAAGGTATGTGAAAAGTTTAACAGGTCTGATTCACTCTGCATGGGCACCAGGTGAATGTGTGCATGCCGTACTTCAAGGCCTAAAACCAGAACCCCAACCTTTTCACACGAAAGCGCTTTTTTTAAGCCGACAGCTACTTTCCGGGCAAACAACTGCAGTCCTGTATAGGTCTCTTCATCCAGATCAAAAAGGTAATCTACCTCTTTTTTGGGAATTACCAGGGTATGCCCTTTAGTAACCGGTGAAATATCAAGAAATGCACAAAAGTCTTTGTCTTCAGTAACCTTGTAGGAAGGAATTTCACCGTTAATAATTTTTGTAAAAATGGTAGCCATATCTTAAATAGAAATATTGATAATCTCAAAAGGGATCACTCCCGATGGAACGGTAATCTGAACAGTGTCTCCCACTTTCTTCCCAATCAGACCGGCAGCAATCGGTGTTTTAACCGAAATTTTATTTTCTTTCAGGTTGGCTTCGCTTTCAGGAACGATGGTATACTGCATTGTTGCATTGTTTTTCTTGTTCCTGATTGTTACTATATTTAATATCTGAACTTTATCGGTATTGATCTTTGATTTATCCAGAATCCGTGCATTGGCGATTTTCCTCTGTAGTTCAGCAATTTTTGCCTCAACCATGCCCTGTGCATCTTTTGCTGCATCATATTCGGCATTTTCAGCAATATCCCCTTTTTCAATTGCTTCTCCAATTTGTTTTGATATAGCCGGGCGTTCAACGTTCAGCAGGTAATCAAGCTCCTCTTTTAGTTTTTTTAACCCTTCCTTGGTCAGATATGTACCCTTTACCATTCCTGTTCCTCCTAAGTTTTAACGTCTGATATAAAAACAGGAAGAATCCCGAATTTATCAGGACCCTTCCATGTATGCAAATGTATATATTTTATTCAGATTTCCGAAACTATCTGTAAGAAATATTCCTGAAGAAAAAATTAAAAGTATTTAGGTTTAATTATTTCCGAGAAAATAATGGCTCTCCGGAGGGTAAATCCTTCCGGCAGGTGGGCTTTCTTTCTTTCTGATCCGGGTTTCCTTTCTTTCAATATATTTTTTATGGTTTCGTCTTTTATCGAACGAACGCCTTCTTCTACCGGTTTTAACCGGACAGGCTGGTAGGTGTTTTTTTTAGTATCAGTTGTTTTCTCCTCTTCGTTGAAATCATTTTTTGGAGCCGGTCGTGGAATGAACTCTTCCCTTTTCTCATCCATAAATTCATCCCAGAAGTTTTTTTGTTCCGGGGCTCTTCCTGCATCGTTTTCAGGTAAAGGGGCTTTTTGTTTTTTCCTGAATTGGTTAATTCCTCCGATTCCAAGTATCAGCAGGGTCAATATAATTACAATCAGATCATCCATAGCATGCTATTCTGAGTCAATAAAATGTTTACTTTTACCATTTTAATAGTAAAAGTAGAAAAAATGAGACACAACGTAGGGAGAACAGCCAATTATTTTTCGGTTCTTGTCATGGTGTTTTTTCTAAGCGGGGGGTGTGAAAAAATTGAAGAGTCTGTAATCCCTTCTGTGTCATTTTCATATATTATTGATCTCAACCAGTATCCTGAGGTCAATGCAGGGGGGAATTCTGTTTTCATCCCGAATTTAGGGTATGGGGGTGTTCTTGTTTATTGCGAGATGCCAGGTTCGTTTTATGCCTGGGATGCAACCTGTACCCACGAGGCGAATAAATCGTGTATTCTCGAAAATGACGGGGTGGTGGCTACCTGTCCGTGCTGTGGATCTGAGTATATTCTTTTGGGTGGGGGATTCCCTTCTCAGGGTCCCGCCACTCAGGGACTACGGCAATATTATACTTCTCTTGCGAATGGGATTCTGCGCATCTATAATCCGTAAAGAAAAAAGCCGTTCAGTAATTTTACACGTATTTATACCGTCGGATATTCTTTTTAGGTGTTTTCTCAAATTCTTCTTTAACCAGTTCGATCCTCGCAATCTGTTCAAATTTCGGTAGCTGGGTATTCAGCTTCTTTTTGTTTTCTTCCATAATAGAAGGCAGATCCGATTCTTCCAGTCCATCTGCTTTTAAGGCTTCATAATCCGGGTATACCAGGGCAATCATTTTCCCGTCCCGCTCGGTTACCACACATTCGGCTACATAATGAGCGTTGGTTATTTTGGCTTCTATCTCTTCGGGATAAATATTCTGTCCGGATGGGCCCAGCAACATATTTTTCTCCCGTCCTTTTATATAAACAAAGTTGTTGGCATCGGTGATTCCCAGGTCACCGGTTTTCAACCAGCCATCTTTGGTAAATACTTCCTTTGTAGCTTTTTCGTTTTTAAAATATCCAAGCATAACATTTTCGCCTTTTACCTGAATTTCTCCCACTACGGCATAGGGATCTTCCGATGCGATGCGTAGTTCCATACGGTCGACCAGCCGGCCTGCGGATGCTGGCATGGTTTTGTTCCAGGCTTCGTAACTAATGAGCGGACCGCATTCTGTCATGCCATACCCAACCGTAATCGGGAATTTGATCCGTTTGAAGAATTCTTCCACATCGGCACTGAGAGGTGCACCGCCGATAACGATCTCAAAAAACCGGCCTCCGAATGTTTCCATCAGTTTTGCTCTGATTTTTTTCAGGATGAGGTTGGAAAGCCCCGGTAGACTCAGCAGAACTCTCATTAACGGTTTTTCGATTACCGGCAGGATCTGCTTTTTGTAGATCTTTTCAATGATTAGTGGTACCGATAGAATCAGGTGCGGCTTGATTTCTCCGAATACTTTGATTAAGATAGCCGGTGAGGGGATTTTATTTAAGAAAGTAATATGGCATCCCAGCGTCACCGGAAACAAAAACTCGAACAACAATCCGTAAACATGTGCCAATGGTAGAAAGGAGACGATGCTGTCGCCGGGTTTCAGGGGCATGTGGTCCTGCGCATAGATTATGTTCGATGTGAGGCTGCGTGTAGGAATCATAACCCCTTTGGTGAATCCTGCAGTCCCCGAGGTATAGGAAATGATGCAACAATCTTCCGGTTCCCGTTCCTTGAATGCAAAACCCTCTTTTGTCAACGGATTATCCCGGTAATGCCGGAAAGCATCCGCCAGCTTAGATTCAATGTCTTTATCCTTGGTTTTGAATAACGAAAAATCTTCCAGAACAACCATGCATTTTAACGCAGGGGCATTGTCAAAATCAACCTTGTCAAGAAGGTTCCTGGAGCCGATAAGAATTTTTGATTCGGAATGGTTGACAATATGGTTTGTGTTTTCTAAACTGAAATCAGGTAGTATCGGTACAATGATCAGGTCCTCGGAAAGGGCTGATAAAAAAACAGATCCCCAGTGAGCCGCATTCCTGCCCAAAACGGCTATCTTATCCCCTTTTTGTATTCCGCTTAACTGATAAAACAGATGAAGCGATTTGATAATCCCTGCAACATCCTTGAATCGAAGGGTACTTCCTTCCCAGTCTGAAAAGGCTTCTCCTTCCCAGTTGTTCCGGAAGGAATGGGTGTACAAAGTTGCTATTGTTTTTGTTTCCATAGGTCAATGATTCATAAATGTATGGTTCAAAAGTATGAAAATTCTTTTTGTGAAGGCAATTTACGTATAAATAATCATTTGTGTAACGTTGGTACCCTCTTTTTTACAGATGCTTCTAAGAAGGCTCTCGTTGCTGACTCCTGCGCGGGTTTGTCTGATAACATCTCTTCAAGTTTCCTCTTTATGCGCACTATCTTTACACTGACATTCGATTTTGATATCCCGGTAATGGATGCAATTTCGAGGTAACTTTTTTTCTCAAACCATAACAAAATGATGGCTTTGTCGATTCTGCCAAGTTTTGAAACAGCCTCAAACAGCCGTTTGACTTTTTCTTTCTCATCCGTGGATTCACTTTTTACCTGAACGGTATCATCATTCAGTGGCTCATAAACAGGACGATGTCTTTTCTTCCGCAGGTTACTGACAGCAGTATTCAGGGCTACCCGATACATCCATGTGCTGAACTTTGATTCTTCCCTGAAGCCGGCATATGATTTCCATAGTTGCAGGCAGATTTCCTGAAACAGGTCTTCACGATCAAACGGACTGTCAGTATACATGAAAGTAATCTTATGAATAATCCTTTGGTTGTTCATTATAAGCTTAATGAACTCCTTTTTCGTATGCGTATGTATATTCATTCAGTTTATCTTATTGTTACTGAAGCGTAATCTTTCAGTAGGGGGAACTGCTTTCTGAAAAACATGTTGGTTTCTGAATCTGAGCAACCTGTATCGTGTGGACAGGTATTTTTATAACCATCTGGCCGGCACCATATAATTGTTGTTTATCCTTTTAATACCTCAATTACTTTATATTGGATCAATTCTTCGGTCAGGTCTTTGATCTCCGGGAGATGTTCTTTTTCAATGCCTGCTTTGATGCGGATCTCTTCGAGGGTTAAGTGTTCACCATCAGGGAAAGGCAGATTATACAGAAATTTTCCCTGTGCTGTTGTCAGGTTGATTTTTTTCTCCTCCCGCTCACGGCCTTTTCCGATCCAGATGACTACCGTACTGAAATGCTGCCCTCCTCGTGCGAGTGAGAATCGCACTCCGGCATTTTTCTTTTCCCTGATTCTGGCATTTTGCAATGTGTCCTCTTCCGGATTTTGCAGTTCATCAACAAGGTTCAGGGTAAAATGGATCTCTTTTTTTATCAGTGTATACCTGTAATACGGGCGTTTATGTTCCACTGCTTCTTTTTTTTCAAGAATTTCCAGGTCGCTCATGGTTTCCAGGAACTCCTGGACGGTCTGAATGTGCATTCCAAGCCTTGAGGCTGCCTCCGATGCCGAAATGTCCCGGTAATTGTTTAAAAGCCTGAAAATGTCTTTTGCGTAATTTTTCGATATGTAGTTGCCAAACCTGGCTGCTTCAATAAATTTCACTTGTATGCTTATTTTAAAACATTATACTACATTTTGTTAATCATTCATTATCCTGAGAGAACCCGCATGAATACTGTATATCCTCATTTCATACCTATGAGAATAATCCAACTTTAACTGAGTTTAACCTGTCAATAATCCGTACTTTATCGCCCCTTATATAAAAATCGGCAAAAGTGATTAATAGCCTGCCAAGAGATTCGCACAGGTGGTCAAAGGCTAAATCTTCTTTATAATCAAGGTAATCTTTGCGTGAAATATGTACAGAAACCTGTCCGTCGAAATTAAAGGAGATCCAGGTCTTACTCAGATAGTCATAGTTAGGATTGTAAAGAAAGTCAAATTCATCTCCCATTTTTACAGGCACCAGAAGCACCCTGTTTTTTTCCTCAAATGGCATACATACAAGATTCGATTTTAAATGATTCGCAAAATCAATGATATCGTATTTTGAATAATCTACCACTCCTGCCGGACGTGGCCGTTCGGTATACGATTCAGGTCCTTCTTCCACATCCCGGGCTGCCAGCTCCATCACTTCCCTTCCCCGGTATTTCAGTTTCTTCCTGTACCCGATATAGATCAACCAAAACATAAAAAAATAGCAGAATAAAAGTGAAAGTTTGAGCTCATCACTGACGATCAGTACCGGACTCCGTAGATTCCCTTTTATATCAATAAAAAAGAAAATCAATCCAAACGCAAGCAGATAAAAGGCACTTATTAAAAAGTAAAAATTTCTGGTTTTATAAAAAGACCAGAATCCAAATAATGCCGAATACAACAACATTAAAATGCCCATAGCAATAGCAGCCGGATGCAATCCAAAAACGATAGCAATGAAAAAGAAAATCAGCAAGGATGCGATGGCCGGAATCAACCCCTGGATCCCTCTGTCGGGTTTTAATTTTCGTGTCATGGCTTTGAGGTTTAGTTACAAAAATTAAATACTACAAAAAAAATGAACTATACAAATATAATAGTTCTTATTTAATGAATGCAAATAAATTGATATGTTATTCAACAGGTTTAATGAAGGTCTGTCTGGATTTGCTTTGTTGCAGTTTTCAGAAAAGTTATACTGTATGCCTGGTTCTGTTCCGCATAATTAGGATCTAATCCTGAGATAAAAAGAAAATGATTGTTATATTTGTTTCCACCAAATAAGGAAGATGGGATTGAACATGGGGAATAAAATAAAGTTAAATATTTTAGGACTTTCTGTAAGCCAGACACAGTCAGGGGCCTATGCCCTGGTCCTTACGGAAGAGCATGGTGAAAGGAGAATCCCGATTATTATAGGACCGGTCGAAGCGCAGGCCATAGCTATTCAGCTTGAAGGACTTAAACCTCCCCGCCCTTTAACGCACGATCTGGTCAGGAACATTGCTCAGGCATTTGATATTGTTCTGCTTGAAGTTATAATCCATAAGCTGGAGGAGGGGATTTTTTATTCCGAGTTATTGTGTGAAATGAACGGAAAGGAGGTAAGGATCGATTCACGTACTTCCGATGCGGTTGCGTTGGCTTTACGTTTCCGGTGTCCGATTTATACCACGGAGGAAATTCTTCTTAAAGCCGGGATCGTATTGGAATCGGAAGATGAGAAATCCCCGGGGAAAAGCCGGTTTGAGGAACCTAAGGGAGCCTCTTCATCTGATAAAGCATACGAAAATTATACATTGGCTGAACTCAAGGAAATGCTGGATGAAGCAGTCCGTAACGAAAATTACGAGAAAGCTTCGATAATCCGCGATGAAATATCAAGAAGAAAAAAATAGGCAGGGTTTTATTGTGGCGTAAAGTATAATGAAGAAAAAACTATTTGTTTTAGTCATCCTCCAGATTCTCTTTTTATCCCTGCCTCTGTCGGCACAGCAGGATACGGTTGCAACCGGGCAGCCGGAACAAACCATGGTGGATTCTTCCGGACAGGTATCGGACGGTTATGCCGAAATCCTTTTATCGAAACTGCGTGAAACTCCCTTTTCGCTTATGACCCTGTTCAGGGGGTTGCTGGGCATGGGCGTTTTGCTGGTGGTAGGATTCCTGCTGAGCAAAGACCGGAAGAATATTCCCTGGCGGACGGTTTTTGTTGGATTGGCCTTTCAAATGGTGTTGGCTGTGGGAATAATCTATGTACCTTTTATAAGGCTCATTTTTGATTACATGGGAAAGGCTTTTGTGCTGGTCCTTGAATTTACCAAAGCAGGAAGCGAATTTCTTCTGGGGGACCTCATGGACACAAGCAAATACGGGACGATTTTTCTTTTTCAGGCCCTGCCCACCATCATCTTTTTTTCGGCCCTGACCAGTCTGCTTTTTTATTGGGGAATTATCCAGAAAATTGTGTGGGCACTGGCGTGGATCTTTACAAGGTTGCTCAGAATTTCCGGTGCCGAAGCGTTGTCGGTTGCGGGCAATATTTTTATAGGTCAGACCGAAGCGCCTTTGATGATAAAAGCCTACCTGCCCAAAATGAGTCCTTCGGAGATCATGTTGGTGATGACCGGGGGCATGGCAACCATGGCGGGAGGGGTTCTGGCCATTTACATTGAGATGCTGGGGGGCAACGATCCCCAGCTCAGGCTTGAATTTGCCAAGCACCTGCTGGCTGCTTCTGTAATGGCCGCGCCCGCAGCTATTGTATTTTCCAAAATGTTGGTTCCTCCTACCGAAGCCATAAACAAAGAAATTAAGGTGTCCCGCGACAAGATCGGCAGCAATGTACTGGACGCAATTACCAACGGAACCAGCCAGGGTGTAAGACTGGCCGTGAATGTAGCCGGAATGTTGCTCGCTTTCCTGGCTTTTATTGCCATGTTCAATTATTTTATCGGCAAAATTGGTGACTGGACTGCGTTAAACGGAGTAATTACAACAGTAACCAACGGGAAATTTACCGGCTTATCGTTTGAGTTTATCCTGGGCTACACGATTTCGCCTCTGATGTGGCTCATCGGAGTGGCTCCGGAAGATATTGCCCTGGTAGGCCGCCTGCTGGGTGAAAAACTGATCCTTACAGAATTTGTCGGATACATAAGCCTGAACGAGTTAAAAGCTGCCGGTGCTTTTGTTGAAACAAAATCCATTATTATGGGAACCTACCTGTTGTGTGGGTTTGCCAATTTTGCGTCTATCGGAATTCAGATTGGCGGCATCGGAGCACTTGCTCCCAACAAAAGAGTACTCCTTTCAAAACTCGGGATCCCTGCCCTGTTAGCCGGAACACTTGCTTCCCTGATGTCTACTACCATCATCGGAATGATCCTGGGGTAAAGCCTGTATGCCGTTTTGTTGCTGGCATGAAAATTTTGATGACTGGCTGAAAAGTTAATTTAACCGCGAAGAACACAAAGTTTTCGCAAAGAATGCAAAGTAATTTCTTGTTGATTGTGAATTCTCTGCGAACTTTGCGCATTTACGACGGACTTTGCGGTTAATGAATCCAATGACTTTTCAGACAGCCTCTTTTTTTTGTACATTTGCCTCCTTAACAATAATGTTACGATTCTATGCACATTCCTAGCAAGTATGATCCTGCCAAAGTTGAGGACCGATGGTACCAATATTGGGTTGACAACGGATTTTTTCATTCGGAACCTGACGGACGCAACCCTTATACCATCGTGATTCCTCCACCCAATGTAACCGGTGTGCTTCATATGGGGCATATGCTCAACAATACGATTCAGGATATTCTCGCAAGAAGGGCACGGATGCTGGGCTTTAATGCCTGCTGGGTTCCCGGTACCGACCATGCTTCCATAGCCACAGAGGCCAAGGTGGTGAACAAGCTTAAGGAGGAAGGGATCCATAAAGCAGATCTTTCTCGGGAGGAATTTATGGAGCATGCGTGGGAGTGGACCCGTAAACACGGGGGGATAATCCTGGAGCAGTTAAAAAAACTGGGTGCTTCGTGCGACTGGGAACGTACGGCGTTTACCATGGATGAGGCCCGCAGCGAATCGGTCATAAAGGTTTTTATCGACCTGTATAATAAAGGCATGATATACCGCGGGGTTCGTATGGTCAACTGGGACCCGAAAGCCAAAACTGCCCTGTCGGATGAAGAAGTAATTTATAAGGAAGTCCAATCAAAACTATATTATATAAAGTATAAGATAGAAGCCCCCCTTGATCCCCCTAAAGGGGGAGTTGAGGGGGCTTTTATCACCATTGCAACAACCCGCCCGGAAACCATCCTGGGCGATACCGCAGTTTGTGTGAATCCGGCGGATGAACGCTTCAGGCACCTGGTCGGAAAGAAAGTCCTTGTCCCCCTTATAAACCGACCGGTTCCTGTAATTGAAGATGATTATGTGGATATGGAATTCGGAACCGGCTGCCTCAAGATTACACCCGCACACGATGAAAATGACTACGCGATCGGGATGAGACATGCCCTTGAAACCATCGATATTTTTAATGACGATGGAACCCTGAATGAAGCGGCTCAGATCCTGGTCGGTGAGGATCGGTTTGTAGCCCGCGAGAAAATTATTCCGGAACTGGAAAAGGCCGGTAGCCTGATCAAGGTGGAAGATTATACCAATAAAATAGGCTTCTCGGAACGGACCGATGCGATCATCGAGCCCAAACTTTCGGCCCAGTGGTTCTTAAAAATGGATGAACTGGTGAAGCCGGCTCTTGATAACGTCCTAAACGGTACGATTCACTTTTATCCTCCGAAGTTTAAAAATATTTACCGTCACTGGATGGAAAACATCAAAGACTGGTGTATCAGCCGCCAGTTGTGGTGGGGCCACCGGATTCCGGTGTGGTATATAAAAGCTCCCCTTGATCCCCCCATGGGGGGAGATTGGGGCTATGTGGTTGCCGGGAATGAAGAAAAGGCCCGGGAACTTGTCGTTGCCAAACACCCCTCCTTAGGAGGGGTTAGGGGAGGCTTTTCCTTGCAGCAGGAGGAAGATGTCCTGGATACCTGGTTCTCAAGCTGGCTCTGGCCAATCTCGGTTTTCGACGGAATACGGTTCCCCGACAATAAGGAGATATCCTATTATTACCCCACAAGCGACCTGGTTACAGCGCCCGATATCATTTTCTTCTGGGTGGCCCGGATGATCATCTCCGGGTATGAATACCGCAATACATATCCCTATAAAAATGTATACTTTACAGGAATGGTACGGGATTCCCAGGGGCGGAAGATGTCTAAACAACTGGGTAATTCACCTGATCCCATCAGCCTGATGGAACAGTATGGTGCCGATGGCGTGAGGGTGGGGATGCTGCTTTGTTCCCCTGCCGGTGGCGACCTGCTTTTCGATGAGAGCCTTCCCAAACAGGGCGCCGGGTTTGCAACTAAAATATGGAATGCTTTCAGGCTGGTGAAACAGTGGGAAGTTTCCTCTGCAATGGAACAACCCGAACATGCCCGGATCGCCATTTATTGGTTCAGGAACAAACTGAACCAGGTGACCGGAATCCTCAACGCACAGTTCGACAAATTCCGGATCTCGGAAGCTTTGATGACCGTTTATACCACCGCCAGGGATGAATTTTCGGGGTGGCTGCTCGAAATGGTCAAACCCCCTTACCGGAAACCCGTGGATGCCAAAACCTATGCCGACGTGGTTGACTTGTTTGATCAGCTCCTCCGCCTGATGCATCCCTTTATGCCGTTTATTACCGAAGAGATCTGGCAGCTTCTCAGCGAAAGGAAACCCGGGGAAAGCATCATGATTAGCAGAATGCCTGAAGAAAATGCTTTCGATGCCGTATTGCTGGAGCAGTTCGATACCCTTAGGGAGGTAGTTTCCGGGATCAGGAAAATAAGAAAAGAAAAAAATATTCCGAATAAGGAATTCCTTGCGTTAAAAATCCAGGTGGGCGACAAAGGCTATGAGCCGCAATGGAACCCTGTCCTGATGAAGTTGGGTAACCTTTCAGATATAGAACCCGTTACCGAAGAAGTCAAAGGGGCTGCCTCTTTCAGGGTGAAATCAACCGGGTTTTATGTGCCGCTCGAAGGGCATGTCGATTCTTCTGAGGAGATCCGGAAACTGGAGGATGAACTGAACTATACCAAAGGATTTCTGGCTTCGGTGATGAAAAAACTGGAAAATGAACGATTTGTCAGCTACGCCCCCGAAAAAGTGGTTCAGAAAGAAAAAACCAAAAAAGAGGATGCGGAAGCTAAAATCAAGGTGTTGAAGGAAAGGATTGCAGCGATGAAACGAACATGGAAATAATTATTACCCAGGAAGATGATTGTAATTCCATGCGGATTATCCCGAAGGTCGGGAATCCCGATGAAATAAAAAAAAGAAGTTCCTCCCCCGCACGGTTTTCCATCCCCCTCTATTCCTTTCGGAGTTGTAGCCCGTACGCTTGAAAAGTCCGATCTGTGAATATCCGGACGAACATTTTAATATTTGTTAAAAAGAGCGTTAAAATGTGTTATTTTGGATTTTTAAAGTAGGGGAAAGTTATTTTTGATGCTTTGTCAGACCGGATTATGATCAACCTGAGGATAAACATACTATGGGTTTTTTTGTTGTCAGCACCTGGCATTTATGCCCAGGAGGCCTGGGAGGTGGATCCAATGCCGGTAAGGGTGGAGGGATGCATTGTAAGTGCTGCGGATAAAACCCCAGTTCCGTATGCCCATGTGGTTAACAACCGCAATCACGGTGGAACCATTACAAATGCTGCCGGAGTGTTTACAATGGATATGCTGAACATTGACAGCCTTAGTATATCTGCTGTGGGCTTTTTAAAAGAGACCTTCACGATTCCTCACACGTATCATCCCGATAGTGTGGTAACGTTTTATTTGCGTCCGGTATCCTATATCATTCCGCAGGTGGATGTCCAGGGGGAAAAGCCACGGGTAAACCTCGATGGTATTCCTTCGGGCAAGCCCGTGGATATTCCGCCTGAACTGCGTGGCGATGCATTTAACGAACGCCCGCCCATCATAGCTGCGCTCTTTAATCCTATTTCTTACTGGACCTATTACCTCAGCAAACGGGAGAAGCAAAAAAGAGCGGTCCGCGAAGCCACGTTGCTGGAAAAAAACTGGAAACTGCATTCAGCGAATTACAACAAGGAAGTGGTCATGCGACTTACCGGATTAAATTTCGAGGAGGCCGACACCTTTATGATCTGGTTTAATTCAAAGAATATCCTGCCCTATACTTCTACAGAGTATGAGATCAGGGCAGCCATACAACACTATTTTGAGGTTTATAAATCCCAAAAAGGGATCGGGCATTAGGGATGCTTTTATCGTCTTATTATTAAACCCTATTTTTCTTCCGGCTTCAGTCCTGTAAAAAGGCATCAAAGTTCTGTGACCACCACGTTGCGCCAGCATACTTTTATCCCTCCGCCGTCGTGGATTTGCAGTGCAATAGCTCCTTTGCCCCGGCCGATTTTTTCATCGTTGATATCCACCATTTGGGTCCCGTTGAGCCAGGTGGTTACATGCCCGCCCACTACGCGGATTTTCATCGTATTCCATTCTCCCATCTTCAGGATATCCTCTTTTTCATCGGGTATCTGAATCAGCCATCCCCGTCCGTAGGATTCGTAAATACCTCCTGTGTCGTGATTGGGAGGAGCCACCTCCACCTGCCAGCCGGTTACTTTAGTTCCTTCGAAGGTGGACCGGAAAAATACACCGCTGTTTCCGTTTGCCAGTTGCTTAAATTCCAGGATCAGTTCAAAATCATCGTAATTCTTTTCTGTTGACAGGTATCCGTAGGCTTTATCCGGCCCGCTTTCACAAACCAACAGTCCGTCTTCAACATACCATTTTTCTGTTCCATGGATGATCCATCCATCCAGGTTTTCCCCGTTAAACAGGTTTTCCCCGTTTTGAGGAGCCGAAAAAAACAATCCTGTCCCTGCGATGTACGCAATCAAAAGAAGAAGAGTATGCATGCTATTCATTTGTTGATTTATTGCCCGAGTTGCTCTTTCAACAGTTTGACATTGTTTGTGAGTCTCAGTATCTCAGCATCTTTTTCACGGATCTGTGTGTTTAAGGTGGAGACTTCCTCCCGGATGGTTTTTAACTCTTCCTGCAGGGTATCAATTCTGGTTTGCAACGTCTTTTTTTCATTTTCCAGCAAGGAAACTCGGTTTTTAACCTGGTTCAGTTCAAAATTTTTATTGTCAATTTCTGAGGCCCGTTCATAGGCTGTTTCTTCCCATGATTTAATTTCGTTTTTCAACTCTTTTATGGTTCCGTCTCTTTCTGAAATGGCATTGTTCAGTCGCCGTTTTTCAAACTCAAAAGCAAAGTTGCTCTCTTCCAGCGTTTCCGTAGTCTGGGTTACATGGCTTTGCAATGTGGCGATTTCTTTATTCAGATCGGTAATTTGCTGGTCTTTTACGGCATTGCTTTCGAGTAATTCATTTTTTAATGTTTCAAAATCATCGATCATGGCCTGGATACGTTCTGCTTTTGCATTGTTTTCAGCAGTCAGCTCCCTGACCTGTTGCTCTGCCTGCAGGCGCCCGGCCTCCATGGCAAGGTATTTCTTTTTTGCCACACATCCTGTCAACGTCAGCAAGGTAAAAACAAAAATCCAGAAAATCGGCTTGCTTTTCATTGTAAATAGTTAAAGTTTTAACAAAGATATAAAATAAAAATACGGTTTTATAACGTTATCTATTGGGGAATTGATATTAACTTGTGCCTTGATTAATAAAATAATTGGAAAATCATGAAAAAATGGATGATTCTGATACCCTTTCTTGCATTGTGTATGTTCGTTTCTGCACAGGACAGTCACATCGTGAAAGGAAAAGTTGTGGATGAAGAAAACAACCCGGTTTCCTACACCAACATTGGCCTGGAGGGAACATATTACGGTACAGCCAGTGATGTGGAAGGTTTTTTTGAATTGCCCGTTCCGGGAGATCTTGCCAGTCTGAATGTATTTTTTTCAGCAGTAGGGTATAAAAACCGGAAATTCCCGGTTGCCACTCTTTTTGATAAAGACTTTACTGTCATCCGCCTGGAATCACAATCCTACAGCATTGAAGATGTTGAGGTGAATGCTCAATCCATGGTGTTATACAGGATTCTGCGTACTGCTTCGGAGAATGTACCCCGGAATTTCAGCCAGGGACCCTTCACCATGCACTGTATCTATGAACATGAAAAACTGGTGGAGGGAGGGGATTCCTGCAGAATGACCGCCAGGGTTGCTTTGTATGACGAAACAGGATATGCAGATCCCTCCCTTGAAAATGCGTTTAAAAGCCGGAATTATTCCTTTTCAGCTATCAATAAAAACTGTGCCAGTTACCTGCTCTCGGATGGAATGACAAATATGGATGAATTGATTGAACTGGATCTGGCGCGTTCTTTGTCTGCTTTGCTTAATCCCGTGAACCTGGATCGGTTTGTTCTGAACCAGGAAGAGGATGCCATCCTGGAGGGAATCGATGTCTGGGTTATTGGGTTTAACCTGGCTGAACCCGGACTGGTTGGCTCGGGCGATTATTATGCTTCGCGGTTTGAAGGAAAGATCTATATCAATAAAAACAATTATGAAATAAAAAAAATTGAAGGGTGGATTACCTCCGGTCAACAAAACCGGTTGGGACGCTCATTGGCTGTAACTCCAGGGTCAGAGGACTTTCTTCGCGATGTAGCCTATGATTTCAGGGTCAATTACAATACCGAGGGTCTGGGGTTTATAACCCTGCATAAAAACTATACACAGACCGGAAAACCAACCTCCGAAAACACCCTTCTGGTGGTTACGGAAACGAACACAGGTAGTAGTACGCCCATTTCTGCCAGGGATTATTTTGTGGAATAGTTAATACAATGCCCTTTTCTGGGATTAATCGGTTTTATAAAGTTCTTCCTCGTCTACAACTTTTACCTTCATGCTGTCTTTTAAGATACTGTTGATGGTATTATAGGGAGCAATAACTACTTCATCTCCCGATTTCAAGCCTTCGAGTATTTCGATATCCGTATTGTCCTGAATTCCGGTTGTAACTTCCACTTTTCTGGCAATATCTTCGTTTACCACGAAAACCACCTCCTGTTTTTCTTCGAGGGCCGGTTCATCCTCCTCTTCGTCTGTGTTTTCTTCTTCAACTTCATCTTTGACCTCTTCGGTACCACCTCCTTCTTTTTTTATCCGTGTTGTAACGGCCTGAATGGGAACCGTGATCACATCTTTGCGTGTTTCAGTTTGGATATCCACTGTAGCCGACATTCCGGGCCGGAAGGGATAAAATTTCCCGCCGGTGGTTTCGATCAGGTCTTCATAGGATTCTTTCAGCAGAAAAACCTTAACATCAAAATTGGTCACCTGGTCGGTCGATGTTCCGGTAACGTTGGCCGAGTTGGCAATTTCGGTCACCACGCCTTTGAATTTCCGGTTCAGGTAGGCATCCACTTCGACCAGGGCGGTATCTGCTTCCGAGACTTTTACAATATCGTTTTCGTTCACTTCTACCTGGACTTCCATTTTTTCCAGGTCGGCGACAACCATCACGTCTGTTCCGGCATACATGTTTGTGCCGACTACCCGTTCGCCCTTTTCCACGTTCAGTGCGGATATGGTTCCTGAGATAGGGGCGTAAATTTTTGTTTTGGTCAGTTGTTCTTCTGCTTCAGTTACCGATGCTTCTGCACTTTTCACGGAATATTCGGCTGCGCTGACTTCGCTCTGAGCCACCTTGTAGGCAGCCTGTGCCGATTCAAAATCCGAAACCGGAATGGTATTGGTTTCGTACAATTGCCTGGCACGGTTAAATGCCAGTTCCCGCTCAATGAGCTGGGCTTCAGCCTGCGCTAACCTGGCTTTTGAGGAATTCAGCGCTGCTTCTGCCCGGTTCAACGCGGAAATATAAATATCAGGTTTTATGACCATCAGCAGATCCCCCTTTGTTACCTCATCTCCTTCTTTTACATACAGTTCAATTATTTCACCTGAAACATCCGGACTGATCTTTACTTCGGTTTCCGGCTGTATTTTCCCGTTGGCAGTGATCAGTTCTGTGATCGTCTTGCTTTTTACCACAGAAGTAGCTACACTTACGGAATACTCCGTTCCGATCCACCCGGCTTTTTTTCCGATAACCATAAAGAGTATGGCAATAACTACAATTCCAATTGCAATCGGTAGAAATTTCTTATTCTTCATTTTTTACAGGGTTCGTTTATTCTTTTTTATCTGTTTTGGTATATTGGTCAGATATCGGGTGTTAAAATTACACTCATTTTATCTGAAACGGAATAAACAGGTGTTAGGGCAACGATTTTCTGTATCCGTGACCATTTTTTAATACTAACCGGGCAGTTCTCCGGCTCTTTTGTTCAAGTAAAACCTTTTTCCCTTTGGTGATCCAGGCAATAGCCTCATCGGTATAATACCGGATCGTTACCATCACCAGCCGGGTGTTGTACTTTACCTCATACCGGTTTTTTAATTCCTCTGTGGCTTCTTCAAATCGTTGTTCGGGAAAGTCGGCCACCAGGTTCAGGTCAATGGCTGACTGTTGAAAAAGGTTTATTTTAAACCGGTAGCTGGCAAGCAATGCAAAAACCCGGGTGATATCCTCTGCCCCGATAAAAGAAAAGTCGTTGGGCGATAAGGTAA
Organism: uncultured Mariniphaga sp.; assembly: GCA_964575025.1. Lineage (GTDB taxonomy): Bacteria > Bacteroidota > Bacteroidia > Bacteroidales > Prolixibacteraceae > JABMQB01. Next base: position 14,529 of record CAZNPV010000010.1, on the reverse strand, counting down.
TCAAAACCTGGTTTTCCTTAATGATGTATACCGGCGAAAGACTGAGGGTATGGGTTAGGGAATGAATCACGGTCCCCTCGGAATTGGGGTCTATGAAGGATTTAATATACAAGGGAATATTTTTATTGTACAGGGGTTTTATGGTTTTAGGATGGATCACCTTGGCTCCTGAATGAGACATCTCGATGGCCTCCCGGTACGAAAGTTCATCCATTTTTTCGGTTGCCTCCAACTGTTTGGGGTCGGCATGTAAAATACCGGGTACATCTTTCCAGATGGTCACATCTTCCGCATTGAGCAAATTCCCGATGATCGCTGCCGTATAATCGGAGCCTTCGCGGCCCAGGGTCGTAGTTATATTGCTGGTGGTAGCTCCGATAAAACCCTGGGTTATGTAGCACTGTGCATCACGGAAATTAAAAATTTTCTGAACCAGTTGACCGGTCCAGAGCCAGTCTACTTTGGCTTCCCGGTAATGGCTGTCGGTCTTCAGACAGGTGCGGATATCAATCCATTGGTTCCCGATCGTTGCCTGGGTAAGGTATTCACTTACTATTCGTGTGGAGACCAGTTCACCGTAGCTCACCACCTGATCGTATTCAAAATTAAAATCAAGGGATGGAGTTGTTTTTAGTTTGTGCTCAAGTTCCGTATAGAGCTGATCAATTGCCATGGGTGCCTTTCCCGGGCCAAACAATTCATCGGTTATGGCCTGGTGAAATTTTTTAAATTCCTGAAAAACCTCCCATTGACTTCCTTTTTTATCAAAATAGGCTTTCACCAGTTCTTCCAACAGGTTGGTCGTTTTCCCCATGGCAGAAACTACCACGACGAGTTTTTCAGGGTACTGCCTTAAAATAGTTCCGATGTTTTTTACAGCCTCTGCATTTTTTACCGAAGCGCCACCAAATTTGAATATCTTGATTTTATCCATCTTTTTCAACAAATATAATCATTCCTTCTATTCTCTCCTCTGAGAGGAGATTCAACAAAGCGGGAGAGGGGTGTACCTCTTATTTGCGTATTTCCTTTAGCCCCGTTCTTCGGGGTTGCAGGAAAGCATCCTGTTTTTGAAGATTCGTTTGGCCCAGTACACAAACGGGGTATCCGCAGCAGCCACGATCCACTTCAGCACATAGGTGGTTATAAAGATCTCAAACAATATTGGGAGTTCATAAACCCCGTAAAAGGCAATAACTACAAACACCAGACTGTCAATAAGTTGTGAAACCATGGTGCTGAGGTTATTCCGTATCCACAACTGGGTGTCTTTGCCGAAATGTTTTTTCCAGAAGTGAAAGGCCCACACGTCGTGATGCTGCGACAGGAGGTAGGCAGCCAGACTGGCGAGGGCAATCCGGGGCATTAACTCGAATATGGTTTTCGTGGCCTCATGGGTTGCAAAAGAAAAATCATCGCCTTCAAGGGGGTTGAAAAGCAGGGCAAGGTTCATCAGCAGGGTCATGGAAATAAGGCTGTAAAAACCAATCCATACCGCTTTTTTGGCTTCTTTTTTTCCATAGTTTTCCGAAAGAATATCGGTCACCAGAAAAGAGGAAGCATAGACAATGTTTCCCAGGGTAGCTGCCAGCCCGAACAGTTGTATGGTTTGAATGACCTGGATGTTGGCTACAATGACGGAAACGGGAATCCATAGTATAAGGCCCCACTTGCCGAAAAGTTTATATGCCAGAATGATGAGGAAAAAATTGACCAGCAGCATGGCCAGCCAGAGTAATTCGTTGTGCATTTTTTTAATTTTTTTGCCCGCAGGGTGATGGAACCTGCTGGAATTTACAAAAAGTTTACAGGGCGCAAAGGTATAATTTTTTGTGAAATGAGAATATTTTACTCTCCAGGAGAGGGGTCATTACACATTGAGTGGGTTAAACCAACTGCCCCTCGTTTGTAACGAGGGGCAAGCTGTATTTGAGTTTGCAACTCATAATTGTTGAACCATAAACGAATATACATTATTGGTTTTCTTCGATTTTTCGGGTAAAGCAACTACTATTCACAAATCGGGATTTGATTAAAGAATGCCCTTGATTTCTGCAATAATGTTGTTTGCCAGCCCTTCTGCATCTTCCAGGCTTTTTGCTTCGCTGTAGATACGGATGATCGGTTCGGTATTGGATTTCCTCAGGTGAATCCAGGAATCCGGGAAATCAATTTTTACGCCATCGATATCCGTTGTTTTTTCCTCCCGGTATTTTTTTTTCATTTTTTCCAGGATGGCATCCACATCAATTTCCGGGGTTAACTGGATTTTCTTTTTGGAAATGAAATAATCGGGATAGGTTTTGCGCAGTTCCGAGCATGTGAGTCCGCTTTTTGCCAGGTGGGTCAGGAAGAGGGCGATACCCACCAGGGCATCCCGGCCATAATGACTTTGGGGATAGATGACTCCTCCGTTTCCTTCGCCCCCGATGACGGCGTTGGTTTCCCGCATTTTTGTCACCACATTTACTTCCCCTACAGCCGAGGCTGCATAGCTGCCTCCGTATTTTTCCGTAACATCCCGTAAGGCCCGGCTGGATGACAGATTCGAAACCGTGTTTCCGGGGGTTTGGGATAGCACATAATCGGCAACAGCTACCAGGGTGTACTCTTCATTGAAAAAGGTTCCGTCTTCATTAATTATAGCCAGCCGGTCCACATCGGGATCTACCACAAAGCCCACATCTACTTTATGCTCGCGAATGGTTTGGGCTGTATCCACCAGGTTTTGTGGTACAGGCTCCGGGGTGTGCGCAAAATGGCCGGTAGGCTCGCAGTTGATCTCCACCACGTTGGTTATACCCAGGGCTTTCAGCAGTCGGGGCACGGCAATCCCCCCAACGGAATTGACTGCATCGATCGCTACCTTAAACCCGGCCGTTTTGATTGCTTCTGTGTCTACCAGTTTTAACCCGAGGACTTTCCGGATATGGATTTCCGTATAATCTTTCTCAAGGGTTGTGCCGAGGCAATCGACGCCGGCAAATGCAAAATTTCCGTTTTCAGCAATTTCCAGTATTTCTGCTCCTTCTGCGGCATTCAGAAATTCGCCCTGTGCATTGAGGAGTTTCAGGGCATTCCACTGTTTGGGGTTGTGGCTGGCCGTCAGGATGATTCCTCCGTCGGCTTTTTCTTCTGTTACCGCTATTTCGGTGGTTGGCGTGGTAGCCAGCCCGATGTTAACTACATCGCAGCCCATGCCGTTCAGGGTCGCGGTTACCAGCGCGGAGACCATTTCACCCGATATCCGGGCATCCCGCCCAGTGACCACCAGGGGCCGCTTCTTCCCGGAGGTTTGCCTGCACCATGTGGCATAGGATGCCGCATATTTGACAACATCGACGGGACTTAGTCCTTCGTCCGGGGGCCCGCCAATGGTGCCCCTGATCCCTGATATGGATTTGATGAGTGTCATAAAAAAATAAAGAATTAGCTATTGACATCCCAAGCGATGCGTCCCGGTTATCCTTCCAGGAGGCTGTTCAGCAAACCGCCCCGGGCTTCTTTACGCTTGTTGGGCCCACGTGTTGACAGCTGGGCTATTAATTTGCGGATCGGCATGCTTTGCAACCACACTTTCCCGGTGCCACGCAGGGTAGCCAGAAAAATTCCTTCCCCGCCGAAAATCATCGACCGCAGGTTTCCTGCCTGCTGGATGCTGTAATCGATAGAGGGTTCAAAACCGACAATGCATCCGGTATCCACTTTCAGTACTTCGTTGTTCAGCTCTTTTTCAATAACGGTTCCTCCGGCATGGACAAAAGCCTTTCCGTCACCTTCAAGTTTCTGAAGAATAAAACCTTCGCCTCCAAAAAAACCAGCTCCCAGTTTTCTGTTGAACGTGATGGATATTTTTGTTCCCAGGGCTGCACACAGAAAGGCGTCTTTCTGAACGATGAGTTGCCCTCCGAGCTGAGCCAGGTCCAGGGGGATGATTGTCCCCGGATAGGGAGCTGAAAAGGCTACTTTTTTCTTTCCCATTCCCTGGTTGGTAAAATGGGTAAGAAACAAGGACTCGCCGGTGATCAGCCTCGATCCTGCTGAGACCAGTTTGTCAAAAAACCCGGCGCGTGGATTGGATCCATCCCCCATACGGGCGGTATATTCAATTCCGTCATCCATATAAAGCATGGCCCCGGCTTCGGCAATGACCGTTTCGGCCGGATCCAGTTCCACTTCAACCAACTGGACATCATGGCCGATAATTGTATAGTCTATTTCATGTGATTGCATAATAAGTTCGTGTTTTAGTGATTAATGATGTTATTTTTCGGGTGGTAAAAATAACAATAATCCCTTTAATTGGATGAATCTACTGATTTTTTCCGACCTTTGCGCAAAAAAGCACAATGCCAGGGAAAAACAGGCCCAATAAACCGGGAAACAAAAGAAAAAGATCGGGGGAAAATATATCGGGTGTCCGGCCCTACCGGAGCAATCTCAGAGGGGAAGAAAAACTGGAAAACCGCCGTCCCAGGATTCCGAGAGACCCGGACGATATGGAAAAAAGAAACCGGAAAAAATCCCGCCCGGTACGTAGTTCGGTTTCCAATCCGGCAGGAAAACCGCGGGCAGGGAGAACCCAAACAGGTTCCGGGAGAAAGCAACCTCCCTATGATGCTACGAAGTACGATACCATGCGGCTTAACCGGTTTATTGCCAATTCGGGAGTGTGCTCAAGGCGCGAGGCAGATAAGTACATCGAAAGCGGGAAGGTGTCTGTAAATGGAAAGACGGTTACGGAACTGGGCGTGAAAGTAACCACTCAGGATGTGGTTCAACTGGACGGACGAAAGTTAAGGCCTGAATCCAAAGTCTATATTCTCTTAAACAAGCCAAAGAATTTTGTAACCACTACCGATGATCCCCATGCAGACAAAACGGTCATGGACCTGGTCAGGAACGCTTGCCGGGAGCGTATCTATCCGGTAGGCAGACTGGATAGAAATACCACCGGCCTTCTGCTTTTTACCAACGACGGGGCCTTGTCGAAACGCCTCTCTCACCCGTCACACCGGAATAAAAAAATTTACCAGGTAAGCCTGGATAAACCGGTCACAAAAAATCACCTCCAGGAAATAGCCGAAGGAATGGAACTGGAAGATGGAACAATTGCAGCAGATGCCATTAGCTATATCGATTCCGATCACAAAGAAGAGGTGGGTGTAGAAATTCATTCCGGGAAAAACCGGATCGTCCGCCGTATGTTTGAACACTTCGGATACAAGGTGAAAAAACTGGACCGTGTATATTATGCAGGACTGACAAAGAAGAATCTGCCCCGTGGAAAATGGCGTTTCCTGACGAATAAAGAGGTGAATTTCTTAAAGATGCAATAAAATAATTCGATCATACCTGTAATTCTAAAGACTTCAAAAGACAAATAGGTTGCACTTTGGAGAAGGAATTTTTAAAAATAGTACAAAAGAACCAGGGCATCATCCATAAAGTCTGCAGTTTTTATTGTGACTCTGAAGATGATCGCAAAGACCTTTTTCAGGAGATCCTTGCACAGCTCTGGAAATCGTTTCCTTCGTTCCGGCAGGAAGCCAAGTTCTCAACCTGGATGTATCGCGTAGCTTTGAATACCGCGATCACCTCGTTTAAAAAAAACAGAAGAAGACCTGATCAGAAGAACCTGATGCATGCAAATCTTCAGTTTCCGGATGAGGCTCCTGATCAGGAAACAGAGGAGAATATTAAGTTGTTGCATAAAGCCATCAGCAAACTTACAGGAATCGAAAAATCGATCATCCTGCTGTTCCTTGAAAACAAAAGCTATGAAACCATTGCAGAAATAACAGGAATCACCCAGAATTATGTACGGGTAAAAATGAACCGGATCAAGAAGAAGCTGAGAATGTACATGAATATAGATAAGTAAATGGATATAAAAGACCTGAAGAAAGCATGGGATCGTTATTCATCCATTGAGAAGAGAGAATTGGATGAAAATCAGATAAGGGAAGTACTCCGGGGACGAACCCGAAGCATGATTGAAAAAATTGAGAGGAATATCCGGATTGGCTATGTCATTATTTTTTTGCTGATCGCATTTTTTCTTGTGGATGATTTTTTGGTTGCTCCACTTCTGGTTGACGGAATCTCCGAAGGGATAAAAATCCCGCGCTGGATCCTGGCTCTGGATGTGTTGACCAACCTGATGATTGTATTTACCTTTATCTTTTTTGTTATCCGGTATTATAAGGTCAAAAGGGAATGCGATGTTACCTGTAAGCTTTCCCAGACCCTGACAAAAATTATTCATACCCTGAACATTTACCGGCGGATGTTTTATCTGGCTATTATGGTGCTTGTTGTTTCAACAGCTACCGGTTTTATAGCCGGCATGTACCAGGGGGTGATTTACAATACGCAAAAAAGTGGGATCAGCATCAGTGAAATAAACACCGGGAACCTGATTCTAACCTTCCTGATGGGGTTGGTGGGCTTACTGATTCTGACCGGTGGGCTGTTCTTCCTTTTCCGGTGGGGATTCCGAAGGCTCTACGGGAACTACCTCACCAAATTGAAGAGCACCTTGCAGGAGCTGAATGAGATCGAATAAGCATTGATTTTTGTGGCTTGATTTGACAAGGTCGGTTCCTTCATCCTCTTTAACCTTATCTATTTTCAATGCATAATCATTTAGTTACCCCTGTCACATTCCTTCCGGGTCGCCATAGATAATTCCTCTTCCATGGGTCCCTACATAGACTCGTCCATATTTTTTGGGATCCCCGGTTATATGCAGAAGAAGGCCCCATTGATGCCTGTCGTCATTGATCCGGGTCCATGAAAGAGCTTTATTGTCAGAACGGTAAATGCCTCTTGTTCCGTTTACTATTCCAATCAGGTAAAGGGCGGGATATTCGCTTTCGGTTTTTCCTTTTCCGAAACCGAAGGCATGGATTTCTTCTACGTTGGCTGTTTTTTCATAAGTTTCACCTTTCTCCGGAGCGTGGTACAGACCGTCAAAAGCGGCAATCCATAGATCTTCCTCCATTCCGGGTGTTGCGTAAATGCGATCCTGCCCCCCGCGTGAATCTCCCCGGTTTCTTCTGTCTTCGGGCAATCCATCGGCCAGGTTCAGCGGTTGATTTGAAAAATCTTTCCCTCCATTGGTACTCATATAGAGGATTCCTTCGAACAGGTCCATGCCGTAAAATTTTTGTGGATTAACCGGGTCGGCAATAACGCGTGTATTTCCCGGTATGTTGCTGCATGGATTCCAGGTTGTTCCTTTGTCGGTTGTGTAATAGACACGTACAGGCTCCTGGTTGCTATCCTGCATGAATCTGCGGAATCCTCCTTCAGGAGCCCAGATCCAGGTTCTCCCGTTTGCTGAGACGGCAATGTGACCCAGGCTGCTGGAAGGGGTAGGCAATGATTCTGTGGGTTGCCATGTTTTGCCTCCGTTGAGGGAATATCCGATCGTCTGTCCGGGATTGTCATTGGTCGCTCTTCCTACGCGTACAATAACATCCGGATTTAGCGATGCACAATCCACGCTGTTGGTATTGCCAAAACGAGGATTGATAAAATTCCCCTCCGGAGCCGGTTTATCCGGATCCCAATGCACAAAACCTCCGTAGTCGCCAATGGCAGAGATCAGATGGGCTCCTTTGGGCGGGCTGAGCATATCCAGGGCTACGGTTTCATCAATGCCGGTACTCATCACCTGCCAGTGGGTGGGCTTCCCCTGATCTGAACGGGTCAGGTTAAAGGTTTCATAGCCCCCGTAGCCTGTTGTAAAAATAGCATGGTCGGGGTCTGTCGGGTCGATCTCAATATCAAAAAGCCAATGGATTCCGGTGAATTCCGTGTAAGGAGCCAGCGACCAGTCGTAGGTGCCTCCTTCACCAAAGATGGTTGTCCAGGTAGTCCCTCCGTCTGTGCTCCGGAAAATATCTTCGCCGCCTGCTTCCCGGGGCCGTCCGAAGGAGCTGACAATAATTGTCCGGGGATGGGCCGCATCATACGATACTGCTGCATAGCCGAAGGATTTGTTGTTCTCAGGATCGGGCTTATCGGGCGTAATGTTCGTCCAGGTGCCGGTATGGGTATGGTATTTCCATACTGCACCGTCACGCATCTGGGAAGGACCCGGTGACGTGCCGTAGGTCAGAACCAGCATTCCGTCGGGGGTCAACACTCCATGGGTTGGTCGAAATTGCGTGGGTTGCCCCGGAACCGGATCCCAGGTTTTCCCGGCATCGGTACTGCAGAAAAAACTGGTACGATCCATTAAGGATACACCGGCATAGATCGTTTGGGTGGCCTCTCCGGGAGAACTGCTCCGGGGATCAAAAAGTACAAAAATGATCCCGCTTCCCCTGCTAAACCGGAACATGCGCTGTCCGGCATCTGAATCCGGACCGGATTCAGGGAATACCTCGCGAATATCCGGGAAGGATGCCACAGAATCCCACGTAGCTCCATAATCGGAACTTTTCCACAGTCCGGCATTGCGGGTTCCCAGGTAGATGATCTTTCCGTTGTTCGGGTCAACAGACATGCGTTCCCCGTTTCCCCGGCCATCTTCATTGCCTCCCATTTTAAAGGGCATATCGGTTCGTTGAAAGGTGGCTCCCCGGTCACGGGATCTCAGAACCGCTCCGTTGGGCGTACGTTCATTGGTATAAGTCCCGCAGGAAAGATAAACCCGGTCCGGGTCGGACGGATCCAGGGCGATGCTTTCCACACCCATCAGGTTCATCTCTTCATACGATAACCAGTCCAGCAAAGGTTCCCAGCGGAGTGTCTCCGGATTCCTCCGGTAGGCGCCTCCCATATCGGTGCGGCAATAGCATACACCCGCTTCTGTGGGATGAAAAACGATCCCGTCCACAAAACCTCCCCCCACAATCTGAACATTCTGCCAGCGATACGCTTCATCCGGCGAATGATCCTGTGCCTGTGAAAAGAGGGTGAAGAGAGGGAGTAAAAGGATTGCAGTAATTTGAATCTTCATGATCTGTTGGTTTATAGTTTTGATACGAAAGTAAGGGATTAATATGTATAAGCAGCATATTTTTTGATCTCTTTGGCGAGCTCGCGTGCTTTTCCCCCGGTCGTTCTGTTGAGAAGCTGGTAGAAATCGGGGCCGTGGTTTTTAACAACAGTATGGGCCAGTTCATGCAGCAAAATATAATCGATCAGAGGATCCGGAAGTTTCATCAGATTCAGGTTCAGGCTGATGTGATTGGCGGATGAACAACTGCCCCAGTTGGACTTGTTGTTTCGTATGGTGACTTTGTTGTACCGGAACCCATACCGGTCAGCAAGCAGGGAAAGCCGCTCCGGGAGATACTGTTTTGCCTCCCGGCGGTATACCTCGGTGATAAGCCGTTGCATGGATACATGGATCGACTCTGTATCAGTGCTTTTTGGAAAACAGACCGTTACGGTTTTATGATTTGTAGCAACCAATGGTTTTTCAACATCTTTTTCCTCTATTTTTATAATGTGGTATTTGGTAAAATATACAGAGTCTTTGGTAAATTTTGTAGAGCTGGTGTGAAATTTCGATTGTTGTTTTACGATCCAGGAGGTGTTTTGAAGAGCAAATTTCTCAGCACTATGGAACGAAGCCCGGGCAGGCAGGGAAACAATAACCTGCTTGTTTGGTTTGACATACAGCCGGATATGTTTTGACCGGGCATTCTTCTTCAGGATTACTTCGCCAATCTCCGGCAGGGATACAACTTTCTGAACCATATTTTTCTGAAAGAATAAAAAACCAAAGATATCAATTATGGGTAATTTCCGTTCCCCGGATCTGTTTCTTTCAGGCTCTGAATTCAGAAAAAATTTGTAATTTCAGGATGATTTAAGCTGGCGTTATGCAGAATAGAGGAGATAGTACCATCACCTTTCGTTTTTATGAGGAACTGAATGACCATCTGAAGCCGGCGTTTCGAAGTAAGGAGGTTCCGCTCCGGTATCATTTCGGGCAGACGGTTAAAGATGCGATTGAGAAGCTTGGAGTTCCCCATGGAGAAGTGGACCTTGTTCTGGCTAACGGGCGCTCCGTGGGCTTCAGTTACCGTCTTCAAAAGGGGGATTATATTTCGGTATACCCTGTGTTTGAATCCTTTGATATTTCGCCGGTTATCCGTCTACACCCAAAACCGTTGCGGAAGATACGTTTTATTCTCGATGCCCACCTCGGGAAACTGGCACGCATGCTGCGGCTTTTGGGCTTCGATACCCTGTACTGGAACGATTATAAAGATGAGGAAATGATCCGGCTTGCGTCTCAGGAGAAACGGATCATTCTGACCCGCGACAGAGGCCTCCTGATGCGCAAAGAGGTAACCCATGGCTATTTTCTGCGGAATATCCGCCCTTCCAAACAACTGGAAGAGACAGTAACCCGTTTCCAACTCAAAAATCTCATAAACCCTTTTGCCCGTTGTGCTGTATGCAACGGCGAAATAATTCCTGCCACAAAGGAAGCAGTACTCGATAGACTCCCCGAAAACACAGCAAAATACTACAACGGGTTTTTTACCTGCTCTTCCTGTGGAAAGGTCTATTGGAAAGGATCCCACTATGAACGAATGAAAAAAAGAATAGAGAAGCTGAAATGATACGAAACGACATGAAATGAAATGCCGGGGAGCACTTTATCGTGGTATACAAAAATTCCATTTCGCGATGGGGGAATAAAATTTGATTTATTCGTACATTTAAAAATTAATAACGTAAAACCACCTACAATGAAAAAGTTAACTGTGTTAATTATCCTCTTATTTTCTGTCATGACCTATGTTCCATCCCAGGCACAGTCTGAACCAGAAATGATTCTCGACAGCACACTCCAGGTTCGGTACAACCCTGAAACAGGGACGATGGAAAATTATTTTAAAGAGTTCTTTGCGTATGATTCACTCGGGAATGAAACCTTTTATCGGGAATACCTGTGGGAAGCCAAAACAGGCAGCTGGACGGAATATATACGGAAAGACTATACCTATGATGCCATGGGAAACCGAACCAGTTTTGTCTATTACAGGTGGATTGAAGAGGAGCAATACTGGGAGGGACATTCCTTTAGTGAAACATCCTATAATGAAAATGGAGAACAGATCCGATATACGTCATACGAATGGGATCAGGAAAACAGGGAGTGGGTATACCGGATGCAGTTTAATTATGAACTCAATAACAATGGCGATATTATTATAAACGAAATATTGCGATGGGATGTCGAAACGGAAGCCTGGGTGGGGAACCTGAATCTGGCAAATCGCTCTGATTATCAATTTGATGAAAACCACAACACGACACAGGCCATATTTTATGAATGGGATACCCTTTCCGGGGACTGGATGTACCGTTTGAAAGATGAATATGCCTACAATGCAGAAGGGAAAGACACTTTGTACAAATCGTATACCTGGGATCCGGAAGCTGCTGACTGGGTAAAAAGGTTCAGAAATGACATTGCCTACGACAGCCTCGGGAATATATTGGAGGAAGTCCGGTATGGATTGGATACCCTAACCGGGGAATGGACCGTTACGCAAAAAGGAGTATATACCTATACCCCGTTTGAAGATACTGTATTGATCACGCTTTATGAACGGTCCGACTGGCTTCCCGATTCGTCCGTCTGGTGGACCTGGGAGCAATCCAAATATGCATATGACAGCCTGGGCCATTTGTTGGAACAATCACACTCTTATTTTGATGAAGATGCCGATACATTGAAGCCCTATATAATATTTGAATATGCTTACAATGCTGCGGGATTGCGAGTTCAGGAAATCCGGCTCAGAATGGACCGGCAAACGGGTGAATTGATGAATGATGAGAAACTTGTTTCTGGCTACGATACCAACAACAATGAAATACTGAGGGCTTCCTACAGATGGAATCCTGACCTGGGTAGCTGGGAAGGAGAAAGAAAAGAGGAGAGGATAATCGATGCTTTTAGCCAGACGGAAATAAGATATGAGTGGGATGAGGATGCACAGGACTGGGTTGCATTGGAAAAAAGGGTAGAGGTTGCCTTATCAAACGATGATTCCTATCGGCGGCTCTACTACGAACTGAACGATTCAACCGGTCTGTGGGAAGGCTATTTTGGACATGAATCTGTTTGCGATGCATTTGGAAACCGCCTTTTTGAAACGGATTTCTTCGGGGATGAGACGAAAAATGACTGGCGGGTGAATAGAAAAAGAGAATTTGAATACGACTACTCCTGTCCGGCAGAAAAGGCAATTGTCTCCTCGGAGTATGCCTATTACAACAATATCCATATCCTAACGCAAATCAATGAATACAGATGGGATCCCCTGATTAACCAGGCCCCCTTATATTCTTCGTTAACGCTGTATTACTCATCCACAGGGGGTACTTCCGCCAGGGAACTGACCGAACCGACGCTGGTTGTATACCCCAATCCGGCAATCCATACCTTGTTTGTAGACATTACCGAAGCAACCGCTACCCTGGATATTTTTACCCTGACAGGGAAGAAAGTAATCTCAGAAAAATTACTACAGGGAAGAAATGAGGTGAATATCAGTGGGTTGCAACCAGGAATGTTCCTTTACACCCTGAACCAGGGAGGAACATACCACCAGGGGAAATTTATCAGGAGCCGCTGAGATTTAGCAAACTTTGGTTGATTTTTTTCCCATGGCATTGGCGGCAATCATTGCAGCGTATGCTTTATCCGGTGTAACCGGTCCGGCATCATGATGGATCCCTTCCTGCGGTTCGAAAGCTTTGCGGGCTACCTTCATCAGCATATTTTCGGTTGTTTTCTTTAACCCGATCAGGGATTCAGTGTTGTTTGGCTTCATCAATATTCCCTTCATGATGGTGTTTCAATTCGGCATAATCAATCGCATCATAATAAGGTGGGTCAGTTGCTACTGAATTGACCACCAGGTCTTGTTATGCAAAAACCTAAACTCACGAATGAAAGCGATGAAAAGGGCATTTAAAAGAATTTTAACTAAATGCAATAAGAGGCATCAACGAGGTAAAGGTCCGAAGTTAATTGGTATTAAGTCTTTGGAATGTAATTTTTAGCGATTTTGTACCAATGCATATGGAATTCTCCCTCACCTAAAATGATAAACTCATCTTTCTTTCAATTAATAACTTGCTCAAACAGGTCCTGGTAGAAAGGACGGGATATGGTGTGGTATTTTAGAAAATAATTGAGTAACTTGCTAAGAGTTTACAATAAAATCCAATGAAAAGAACCCATACGATCCATTGTTTACGGCACAGCATTGCTATCCCTTTGCCTGGGAATGGGACGAACCTTCGGTATATCCGGGAATGGCCAGGGCATGAGAGTTCAAAAACCACTGAAATTTACACCCATGTATCGAAAATGGATTTTGACAAATTCCATAATCCGCCTGATGAATTGTTTTCTGATACGGGGTTGTAAAAGAACGAATGATTTTTACCAAATAATGGGAATATAGGTAGTTCTACAAAACTGAAATATAAGTAATAATTTTAGCACGACGTTGGCGGTCATTGTATTACCAACAGCAGTCAGCAACTACAAGATAGAAATTATATTAACTTTAGACGGAAATTTATATAGTGATAGAATAGGCAATTTTTAAATTATGAGTAATGCTAAAATATCCATACGTTTTTTTGACGACCGCGAAGTACGTGCTATTTGGGACGAAGAGAACACCAAATGGTGGTTTTCGATATTGGATATTGTTGCCTTGCTTACCGATCAAAATGATTATGCCAAAACTCGTAACTATTGGAAATACCTTAAAGCTAAGTTAAAGAAAGAAAATAGTGAAGTGGTTAGTGGCACTACCCAGTTGAAACTTCTTGCACCCGACGGCAAAAAGCGGTTTTCCGATGTGCTAGATTACAACGGTATAATTGAATTGGGTAAACAGTTTCCGAGCAAAAAAGCAAATCGTTTTATCGAATGGTTTACTTTTAGCGATGAAAGCATAGACGGAAAAAGTAAAACAAAAGCCTATGCCTTATTTGATAGTTCGTTTATCAACAGCATTGAAGTTGGAACAACCAAAGGTTTGCAACAAATACACGCATATTTGTTTGGCGGATTGTATGATTTTGCGGGACAAATCAGACAAAAAAATATTTCAAAAGGTGGTTTTCAATTTGCCGTATCACGCTTTTTAGGTGACACATTAAAGCAAATAGAAGCAATGCCCGAAACTACATTTGACGAAATTGTAAACAAATATGTAGAAATGAACATTGCACACCCTTTTATGGAAGGTAATGGTAGAGCCACCAGAATATGGTTGGATTTGATACTAAAAAAACGCCTCAAAAAATGCGTAAATTGGAGTAAAATCAGCAAGCGAGATTACATGCAAGCAATGATGCTAAGTCCAACCGAAAGTAGTGTTCTAAAAATACTTTTGGAAAAAGCACTCACCACCAAAATAAACAACCGCGAAATATTTATGAAAGGAATTGACTACTCATATTACTATGAAGAAAATGATTAATGCAAAAGTAATAAAATCGAAAACAACGAACCGCCAA
>CAZNPV010000009.1:190-91105 GCA_964575025.1 uncultured Mariniphaga sp. | reverse complement strand
AGCATTTCAGAAAATTTTAAGGAAAACCGCTGTTTTTCAGGCATTATCTTACTAAAAACATTACATAATCAAACCAATAAGGAAATATGAAACCAATAAACAAATCTTTGGTGCTGATACTCCTGCCTGCTCTTTTTGTTTCCTGTACAAACAGGGAAAACGCAAGCACGGAAATTATCAGAAAAGTTAAAGTTACCAAAGTACAAAAAACCGATTCCCTTATCCGGAAAGATTTTTCCGGAGTTATACGGGAAGCAGGCGAGGTAAATTTAGCCTTCCGGGTAGCAGGTCCCATTCAGAAAATAGGGGTCGAGGAAGGCAACTTTGTTCGCAAGGGGCAACTTATCGCACAGATCGATCCACGGGATTACCATGTGCAACTGACTGCAGCAAAGGCTCAGTATGAACAAGTTAAATCTGAATCAGACAGGATTGTCGAGTTACATGCAAGGCAGAGCATAACCGATAACGACTTTGAAAAAGCCGTGGCAGGAAAAACAATGGCTCAGGCAAAACTCAAAAATGCGGAAGACCAGCTCAACGATACCAAAATGGTTGCACCTTTTTCAGGGTACATACAGGAGGTAAATTATGAACCAGGAGAAATTGTTGATGCAGGAATGCCTGTTGTTTCGCTGATCGATCTTTCGTATTATGAAGTAGAAGCAGAGATCCCTGTTTCTCTTTACCTGAACAGGGATCATTTTGTTTCCTTTTCATGCAGCCAGAAACTGATCCCCGGAAGTGAATTTCCTCTTGAACTGAAGGGGTACACAAAAAAAGCAAACAACAACCAGCTTTATACGCTCTATCTGAGGCTGAATCCTGAAGTCAGTGAAAAGCTGGCTCCCGGCATGGATGTGCGGGTTTCGATATTCTATGAAACCGGAATAGAACAGCCATTGTATGTTCCCTTAAAAGCACTCTACCGGAAAGACAATAAAACCTGGGTGTGGGTATATGATCCGGGTTCAGGCAGGGTACACAGCCGGCAGGTTGTAACCAATGGACTGGAAGGCGAAGATGGGATCCGGATTGTTGCAGGCCTGGATGGATCAGAAAGGGTGGTAACCGCCGGAATACATACGCTCACCGAAAACCTGAAAGTTGAACTGGTTCATCCCGATTCAGAAACAAATATTGGAGGGCTTTTGTAATGCATATTTCGGAACTACCCTTCAAAAGAAAAGCATTGTTCTATTTTTTGCTTTTCTGTATTGTCGTTGGCGGGGTGCTCTCATTCCGGTCAATCAGCAAACTTGAAGATCCTGAGCTGGTGGTTATGGTAGCGCGGGTCATTACGGTTCATCCGGGAGCCTCGGCACACGAAGTGGAAATGGAGGTAACCAATATCCTTGAAGAAGAATTCAGTTCCCTTGAAAACATTGACAATCTTACCTCCCGGTCGTCGGATAACCTGTCCATGATTACGGTAATCCTGGAAATGACGGTCCCCCAAAAGGAGATCGAACAACGGTGGGATTTTTTACGAAGAAAAGTCAAGGCCGCAGTTCCCAAACTTCCGGATGGGGTTCAGGAGCCCATCGTAATGGATGATTTCAGCGATGTGTACGGAATGTTTTATGCCATGACGGGCGACGGCTTCTCCTACAAAGAGATGGGCAAACAGGCAGATTTTATCAGACGCGAGATGCTGACCGTGAAAGGGGTCAGCAAAGTTCAGGTTTACGGTACCCAACAATCCTTTGTTGATATCATCCTCTCTCCGGAGAAAATGGGCGGGTCTGGCATTTCCCCCTACCAGATTATTTCTGCTGTACAAAATCAGAATGCCACCCTCTATGCTGGAGCTTACGAGGCAGGAAACCAACTGCTTAAAGTAAATGTCTCCGATAAAATATCATCGACCAATGACCTTAGAAATATGTTGGTCCGGGGATTCGATGGCAACACGTTCACTCTTTCCGATGTGGCTGAGGTGAAAGAAGGGTATTCATCTCCGTTGAAAAACACCATGTTCCTGAACAACAAAAAAGCCATTGGAATATCCATCTCCATGGAGTCGGGAGAAAACATTATTAAAGTAGGTGAAAGAGTAGAAAAACGTCTGGCTGAATTACAAAAAGAGATCCCGGCAGGATATGCATTCGAAAAAGTATTTTTTCAGCCCGAAAAAGTCAGCGAATCCATCAACGGATTCATGAAAAACCTGATGCTGTCCGTTCTGATCGTAACCATTGTGATTATGTTGGCTATGGGATTGCGAAGCGGGCTGATCATTGGCAGCGGGCTGATTCTGACGATCCTGGCAACCTTCCCCATACTGCTTGCCACAGGAGGAACCCTTCAGAGAATATCTCTTGGAGCATTTATCGTTGCAATGGGAATGCTGGTCGACAATGCCATTGTCGTTATGGATGGGATCGTTGTGGATTTACAAATGAAAAAGGACCGGAAAAAGGCATTTCTCGATTCGGCAAAACGGACCGCTTTTCCTCTTTTGGGGGCTACCCTCATTGCAGTGGCTGCGTTCTTTCCTGTTTATCTTTCGAAGGATGCGGCAGGAACCTATGCCCACGACCTGTTTCTGGTTTTGTGTATTTCGCTGTTTATCAGCTGGTTGCTTGCAATGACGCAGATTCCCCTGTTTGCAGAGAAATTCCTGAAAACAAACAAAAAAGAACACAGATCCGGTCCGTACGACGGAAAATTCTACCAGACCTTCAGGCGGTCACTGGCTTTTCTGCTCAGACATAAAATCCTCACACTGATGGCATCAGGCATTCTACTTATTTTGGCGATTCTTACCTTTAATAACATCAAAAAGACCTTCTTTCCTGATTTCAACTACAATCAGGTCTATATCGAATACAAACTTCCCGAAGGGACAAGCCCTGAAAGGGTAAACGAAGATCTTCGCAAGATCACCCGTCATTTTCTCACCTACGATGAAGTAAAAATGGTTGTCACCAGCCATGGAATGACGCCAACCCGTTACTGTCTGGTCCGGGCAATCGGTGATTTATCAGACAGTTATGGGGAGTTAATTGTAAATTTCGAGGATTACAAAACCATGGTGAAGATGAAACCGGAATTAAACAAATACCTCCGCGAGAACTATCCGGATGCCTATGTACGGATTCGCAAATACAATCTATCGATTAAAGCAACGCATACGGTTGAAGTGGAATACGCGGGTCCCGATCCTGCTGTTTTACGAACCTTAAGCCATCAGGCACAGGAAATCATGAAAAAATGCGAATATGCCGATACCTATACCATATGTGACGACTGGGGCCCTTTGAGCCAGTCGTTGGTTGCCAGGTATGATCAGACATCGGCACAAAGGGCAGGTGTTTCCAGGTCGGAAGTCAGCAATGCACTTCTCACTGCTACCGAAGGAATCCCTATCGGCGGGTTTTTCGAAGGCGAGACCCGAATTGGTGTTACCCTGAAAATGAGAGAACCCGATGGCTCTCCTATCCAGGATCTGGAGAACATCCCCGTTTGGCGTATGATTCCGGATATAGCCGGAATCGATATGAACAGCATTAAAAGCGTAATGTATGGGGTAAATACGATCGATGAGTTCAAAAAAGAATTGCTCAGTCCGGTTCCTTTAAGTTCGGTTACGAACAGTGTTGCCCTGGGATGGGATGAAAAAGTAGTCCGCAGAACGGACGGTCAGCGCACCATACAGGCTCAATGCGATCCGTTGGATGGCTTCAGCCCTGCATTGGTCAGAAGGACCATCCTTAAAGACATTGAAAACATATCCCTCCCGGAAGGGTATTCCATGAAATGGGTCGGAGAAAAGGAACTACAGGGGGATGCCCTGAGGAATATATTTAAATTTCTGCCCATTTCCATTATGTTGATCATTCTTACCCTGGTTTTGCTTTTTAAAGATTTCAAAAAACCACTGATTATCCTGCTGTGCATCCCAATGGCATTTATCGGCATTGTTCCGGGAATGATCCTGACAGGCTCTCCCTTTACGTTTATGGCGATTATCGGTTCATTCGGACTCATGGGGATGATTGTTAAAAATGCCATTGTCCTGCTTGACGAGATTGAGAGCCTGCTTTCCCGGGGCAAGGAAAAATATCGCGCCATCATCCAGGCTACGATCTCACGTACAAGACCTGTATTGATGGCTTCATTCACAACAATCCTTGGAATGGTTCCGCTGTTGACGGATCCAATGTACAGCAGCATGGCAGTGGCTATCATCAGCGGGTTACTGATCGGGACAATTATCACATTAATCTTTGTGCCGGTCCTGTTTTCGGCCTTCTATCATGTTACGAAAAATACCATACCTGAAATACAGTAAAAACAGAACCATGAAATTAAAAAAAATTCTATTCATCATCCTGCTGCCAGCTTCCTGTTTCGGGGGAATGGGACAGGAGCTTCTCTCCCTAGAAAAATGCCGTGAATTAGCGGTTCAAAAGAGCGAAGATTTACGAATTGCCGGGAAGCAGATTGATCAGGCAGAAGCTGAAAAAGCGGCCGTCAGGACGATGAGGTACCCCAACCTCTCGGCATCTGCCCTTGGCCTGTGGTTGAATAAAGATATTGAAATGGAACTGCTCCTCCCGACAAAAAAGCCCGATGTGGCCTCCGGCGAACTGATTCCGAATACAATGATTGATCCCACAACCGGAATGCCTGTTACGGGAGCCGATGGAAACCCCATTTTTAATATGTATGCCTGGCTGCCTCTCACCATTCATCTGGGGGGAGCTTATATGGCCGGGGTTTCTTTGGAGCAACCTTTGTATACCGGCGGTAAGATTACCGCCGGAAATAAAATGGCCGATATTGGTCTTGGCATGGCCAACGAAAACCTGAAACTTCAGAAAATGAATACCCTTGCCGAAGCGGACAGGGCTTACTGGACCTTTGTCTCCGTGCATGAAAAAGTTGTATTGGCTAAGAAGGCTGTAGCCATGCTCGATACCCTTATCAGGGTTGTGGAAGACAGTTACGAAGTGGGCCTGGCTAGCCGGAACGATCTGCTGAAAGCCCGCGTTGAATACAACAATGCTACGCTGGCATTGCACAAAGCAAAAAACGGACTTGAACTGAGCCGCATGGAATTATGCCGTGTAACCGGATATGATATGGATACTCCCCTGGAAGCAGCAGATACCGTCATTGATTTAACCTTTCGTCCTGTTGCGGAGAAAGAAAATATTTCAAAACGCCCCGAATACCAGTTATTGGAAAAAATCATTGCCCTGCAGGAAGAAAACATCAAACGTACACGCGCCGACTACCTGCCTGTTGCCGGGATCAGTGCCGGATACAACCACATTGGCGGCATTGAGTTCAGCGGAGAAGACTTTGACAATACCAGCCTCCAGGTGATGGCTTCTGTAAAGATCCCCATCTTTCATTGGGGCGAAGGAAAAAAGAAAACCACATCGGCAAAGATCGAAAAAGAGATCAAAGAACTGGAACTGAAAAAAAACAGCCAGTTGCTGGAACTGGAAATTCATCAGGCACGTCTAAACCTGAATGCAGCATATAAACGCATTGAAATAGCTGAGATGGCCCTGGTGCAGGCAGAAGAAAACCTTCGGGTAAGCAACGACAATTACGAAGTAGGCATGGAAGATATCATTGGCCTGCTGGTTGCGCAAACCCGCTGGCAGGAAACTTTCAACGAGGTAATAGAGGCCCGGGGAGCCTATAAAATAAAAGAAACAGTTTACCTGAAAGCCACCGGACAACTGGGATTATGATAAAAATAACCGGTCAGTTCCCGGAAAAAATAATTAAATTTATACAACCATTTTCCACGAAAGAAAACAAGCCTCCTGAAGGCTGTCCGGAAACCATTTTAAAAGGCAATGCATCATGAAAAACATGGAGCTTCATTTTATCAGCAGGCTTTCCTCCTATACCTGGGAACATGTTTTCATCCGCCTGGTACTGGTAAGTTCTTCTGCAGTCCTTTTTTTATTCCTGGCAATCAACTTAGCGGATGAATATATGGAAGTTACCATAGCAAACTACCTTCAGGTTGTTCTCATCTTTAACATCATCAGCGAAAGCAATGTTTTTCTTGATCATCTCGGCGAACGGTTTTTACCGATCCCTGAAAATATAAAAACCCGGATTATCCTGCATCTCTTGTTAAGCCTTATTATTGGGCTGGCAGCTGTTTTTTATTTTTCACAGATCATAATAAAAGATGAATTGTTCTTCACCAACAGCATTGTCCAGCTCATGATCTTCTTCGGATTAATATTTATCTTCATCCTTACTCTGGTTTCCATTACCATTCGGATCATTGAAAAATGGATCTATTCCGTCAGGGAACTGGAGCAGTTAAAAAGTGCAAAACTCAAAAGCGATTACAAATCGCTTCAGGATCAGTTGAATCCACATTTCCTGTTTAATAACCTGAGCGTACTAAAGTCCATGATTATGTACCATCCGGAATCTGCAGCTGATTTCACACAGAATTTTACAGATGTCTACAGGTACGTCCTGCAAAACAACGGGAGAACGACAGTCACACTGAACGAAGAAATTGAATTTATCAAAGCCTATAATGCAATTCACAAAGAACGGTTGGGGGACGCCCTGAAGGTCAACATCTCGGTTGAGGATGCCATGCTGGAAAAAGAAATTCCTCCGCTTTCTCTTCAGTTGCTGGTTGAAAATGCCTTAAAGCATAATGTCGCTCTCAAAGATCAACCCCTGGTACTTACGATCCATACCTCTTCCGACAGACTGGTTATGGAGAATACGATCCATCCAAAGGAGACATCCTACTCAACAAAGACCGGGTTGAAGAACCTGATCAACCGGTATGCGATATTAACCAACCAGTCTGTAGGAATCGTTCATGGGGAAAAAACGTTCAGGGTGGAGTTGCCCTTGCTTTAAAAACAAGAAAAAATCAATGGTTAAATCAACACACATAAAAGTTCTTATCATAGAAGATGAACTACATAACCAGCGATTGCTGAAAGGGATGATTCTGAAGCTGCGTCCCGGGTGGGAAATCATCGGCATCCAGGAAACGGTCCGTCACACCATTTCCTGGCTCACAAACCATGATCAGCCAGATCTGATATTTATGGACATCCAGCTCGCTGACGGAATTTGTTTTTCGATTTTTGCCCAGACTGAAATCACAAGCATGGTTATTTTTACAACCGCATACGATACCTACGCAATCCAGGCTTTTAAGGTCAACAGCATCGACTATCTGCTGAAGCCGATAAAAGAAACCGATCTGGAAAAAGCCATAAATAAATTTGAAAAATTCACCGGATGGAAGACCCCTTCCGGAATGGATTATACCGAAATACTCGATGCCATCCGTTCCGGAGAAAAAAAACACAGAAACCGGTTTCTTATCTCGGGGAGAAGTGCTTTTTACACGCTAAACACCTCAGATATCGCCTACTTTTTCAGCGAAAACAAAATTACTACCGCAGTTACTTTCAACAACAAAAAGCATGTGGTTGATTTTACCCTGGAGGAACTGGAGGATGAACTCGATCCGGAACTTTATTTCCGGGCAAACCGCCAGGTAATTGTGCACATCAGATCCGTAAATAAAGTGGAAGATTATTTTGGAGGCAAACTGGTTTGTAAACTGACCCCCGCATTCGAAGGGCAGATCATCATCAGCAGACTAAAGGCCCCGGCATTCAAACAATGGATGGGGAAATAATCCCGGGATTGAGAATTCAAACGTCCACGCTCCGTTCAATAAAAGGGTTCCTCAGGAATGGAACATATGCCGACTTACTTCTGCCCGGGGTTAAATAAAACAGGTGTTTGGGTTGAAAAGCATATTCAACGGTCTGTTTCTGTTACTTTTTGTATAAATTCCATATAAATTTCCTGAATCTCACCTTTAAAATTGGTTTCATTCAAATGCGTTTTCATAAAAGCATCGGAATCTTCTTTCTGATCATCCGGTAAAACCAGACCGACCGGAAATGCCTGGCAAAACACACATTTCCCGTCCATTATATTTTCAACTTTCTTAAAAACCAGGCCATGCCCGAATTTTTCATCTTTCTTTGCATACGTACTTCCGCAACAGGTAACAAAAATGATTCGTTGAATATCTTCATGGTACTTTTTCATAAAACTGCGGAGAGGGGGAATAAGTTTTCCCATCCAGATCGGCCCGCACAGAATTACCTGCTGGTATTTACCGACCGGATGCTTCACCGATCTGATCCCAAAATGGATATTCATCAAAAACAGAATAAAAACATTGAGCCTTGGTTTGATGGCTTCCACTTCACACGACAAACTTTGAGAAATTCTTTCAGCAAGAAATTTATTGCTTCCTTTATTGGAATAATAGAACACAATTGTTTTCATACGCTTATCTTTTTCAGGTTAAGATAGTTATCATATATATTAGAATTTAATGTACTACATGAAACGGCAGTACCAAAAAATTTATTCAACCTAAAACAACCCGATCGAATTGCTTATATTGAGAGGAATAAAAGTAGAGAAAATTTCTGAAAAAAGTAGTGGTTCTTTTCAAATAGATATCCTACAGTTTATCAGTCTGTTTTTGGGTTCAGGGCACCCTTTTCCCGGGCTGACATTGGTTCTGCACTCCGGTTTTTGCAAAGCTTTTTGTTAAAGTATCCGTTGTTTAGTTGGATTATCGCGTATAATTTAGTACATTTCATTCTATTAAAAATACCTTTTTTATCAAGGGATAGTATGGAACTCGCATATATTTTAATTATCATCTTGGTTGTAAACATTTTACATGCTCGTTTCATCCCATATTTTAATCCTGGGTTCTCAAACGTAACGATTTAAGTATTTTACCATGACTTTCACCGACGATTTGAAACAGGCAATTCGTATTGCACAATCCCTGGCCAAAGAATTTTCGAATGCTGAATTCTCACCGGCACATCTTTTAAAAGCGTTGCTCCATAAAGACATTGGGCTTACCGAACTTCTCATTAACCTTGATCAGGATATCTATTACCTTGAGGAATGGGCGGAAGTGAGGATTGAATCCTGTCCCAAATCGGGCAATGTCCCTGAGAGTCCACCGGGAGACGACCAGGTTCAGGCTGTTTTCAGGGAAGCCGAAAACATCAGGCTGAAACTTTCAAAAGATGAGACCGATGCCGTATCGGTACTGGCCGCATTGAGTACACCAGGCGTCGGGTTTAGTTACGAACAACTAAAAACATTTACTCTTTCACAAAAACAGATCATTGACTCTCTTCTTGAAAACAGCGACCTGGAAAAGGCGGTAGGTACCACGGCAGCAAAAAAAGAGGGAACGAAACAAAAACCTTCGCAAAATGCCTTGTTGAAATACTGCAGAGATAAAAGCGAAGACGCCAGACAGGGCAATCTTGACCCGGTAGTATGCCGCGACAATGTGATCAGGGAAATCACCGAAATCCTTGGGCGACGAAACAAAGCCAATGTATTGATCGTTGGGGATGCCGGAGTGGGAAAAACGTCCCTGGTAAACGGGTTCACTCAGAATATAATTGATGAAAAAGTCCCTCCCGGGTTGCGCAATGCTTCTGTCTTTGAACTCGATTACGGGGCAATCATTGCCGGGGCTTCCTATAAAGGGGAAGTGGAAGACCGCCTTAAGAATATTATAACCGAAATACACCAGTTTGACAAAGCCATTCTCTTCATTGATGAGATCCATATGCTGGTTGATAAACAGGGGGGAACTGCAGGGGCAGCCAACCTATTAAAACCTGAACTTGCCCGCGGGAACCTGACCCTCATCGGTACTACATCCATTGATAATTACACCAAATTTATTGAGACCGATGAAGCCTTCAACAGGCAGTTTGAACTGGTAAAAATTGAAGAACCCGATGAGCAGACTGCCCTGAGGATGATCGAAAAAATTATCCCGAAATATGAAGAACATCATAAATTAAAGGTAAGCAAGGAAGTAGCCAATGAAGCAATCCGGCTATCTAAACGGTTCTTAAAAGAACGCTCCCTTCCGGAATCAGCAATCGACCTGATAGACCATACCATGGCAGGAGTCAGACTTATGGCAGATATTTCCATGCCGAAAATCCAAAAATTAAAATCAGAACTGGAACAATATCAAAACGATACGGACAGCTATTTTGCTGAACTGCAATGGTTCAGTGCCGATTTAAAAAACCAGATATCTCCGATTCTCTTTTCCAAACTGGAAGAGGAGGAAGACGGGAAGCCCCTGAATACAGGTGCTGAAATTTATGAATCCTGCCAGAGAATCCTCGATAACCTCGAAAAAATTGCCGTCGAGAAGGTTGAATCACTGAATAAATCAGATGTTGGAGCCATTGTTTCAGGGCGCACAGGAATTCCCCTGGGGAAAATCCAGTCCAAAGAACGGGAACGCCTGATGACTACGGAAGACCACCTCAGGAAAAGGGTCATCGGACAGGACCATGCCCTGAAAAGCATTGCGGAGGCTATTCTTGAATCCCGCTCGGGACTCAAAAAATCGGGTCAGCCCATGGGTTCTTTTTTCTTCCTCGGACCTACGGGAACCGGAAAAACCGAACTGGCAAAATCCCTTGCCGAATTTTTATTCCAGGATGAATCGTTCCTGATCCGTTTTGACATGTCCGAATTTAAGGAGGAACACTCAGCCGCCTTGCTTTATGGAGCTCCTCCGGGATATGTAGGCTACGAAGAAGGAGGATTGCTGGTAAACAAAATCAGGCAAAAACCGTATTCGATTGTCCTGTTTGACGAAATTGAGAAAGCCCACACATCGGTATTTGATATTTTCCTGCAAATCCTGGATGAAGGAAAACTCCACGACCGTTTGGGCAAAGAAGGAGACTTCTCCAATGCCCTCATTCTTTTTACTTCAAATATCGGAAGCGATTACATCGTGGAATCATTCAAAAAAGGGGAAATACCTCCTTCAGACACCCTCATGGAAATTATGAGCAATTATTTCCGCCCGGAATTCCTGGCAAGGCTAACGGAAATTGTCCCGTTTGCACCTATAAGCAAAGAAAATGTGGTGAAAATATTTGACATTCATATGAAAGGTTTATTACATTTATTGGATGAAAAGGGCATTCAGTTTGAGATGGACAAAGAGGCCAAAGAAAAACTGGCGCGATCAGGATATACACCCAAATATGGAGCCCGGCCCATCTTAGGAGTCATACGAAACCAACTCAGGCGCCCGCTTTCACGAATGATCATTGCCGGAAAGGTTGCCCGTGGCTCAAAGGTCCGGCTTACCATGGATAAAGAGGAAAAAGTTAACTGGATAATAAAATGAGCTTTTACAAAGTAAAACCAAAAAAATATTAATAAAAAAAAACAAACAATATGCAAACTTACGGAATTGGCGGGACGGAAGTCCCCAATGAAGCAAATGAGGCGATGAGCGAAATAGCCCAGAACCGAACTTTAATGATCGAGAAATTAACCGACGAGGCACCTTTCAAACCAGAAATTGTGGGAGGACTAACCTCGATTGATGATGTGTTTAACCACTTTCAGCCTTCGGTTGATGTGGAATTTGAAGATGCCGAAGGGGGCACCAAAGATGAAAAACTTGCCTTTAAGGGACTGGCAGATTTTGGGGTAGATGGAATTACTGCCCAAAGCAATTTTTTACAAGACCTGACCAGTCAGAAGGATCAATACCTGAAAATCCTGAAACAGCTGAAAAGCAACAAACTCTTACGGAAAGCCCTGGAAAACAAAGAAAATAAAGAGGCTATGCTGAATGCAATTTTTGCATTGATCAAAGAAATCGAGGAAGCGTAACATGATTAAAAATTAAAATCAGAAAAAAATGGCACAACAAGAACAACAAGGTCAAAATATAGAACAATACAGGGAAAAAGTAGCCGAGCGAACCGGGCAGGTTGACAAACCACAGGAGTTGCTCAAACAGAGCCTGGACCAACTGGCTAAAGTCGGAGGATTCGATCTGATGGAAGTCGCAATCGATGGCGTACAGAACCTGAATCCCGAGCGAAAAGCACGAAAACGGATCTTCCTTTCCGAAGATTCAAAAAAAGACGAACGCAAAAAGCTGAAGGATACCCTCCAGTTGTGGGCTGCCGTATTGACATCATCCGACAATGTAATGGAAATGGTTGAAAGTTGCGAACAAGGGGCTCAGGTTGCCGAAAAAACCCTAACAAAAAACCTGGCAAAAGCCCTTCAAACAACCAAAGATCTTGAAAAATCCTATCGTTCGGTTGCCCTCTTCTTCAAAAACGCCGGCAGCAACAAAATAAAAAACATAACCTTTATGAATGCTGCCCCGGACCAGCTCAAAGACCTTGACGATACCCGTTTTATCGATGCGGTCCGTGAAGAACTGGTCAAAAACTACGACAGGCTGGATTTACGCGATAATTACAGTCTCCTGGTAGTACCCGGGTACCTGGGCTCCAATAAAGTAGTTGAGAAGTGGGCAAAAATAGCCCACGAAAACAAAGCAACCCTACTAACAGATTTTGAACATCTGGACACTCCGGATGATGTAATGGAGATGTTTGAATCAGCCAACCTTACGGGAGGTGATATATACCGTTCCAATGTACTGATGACCTGCAATTACCTGGTAGGCCGCAACAAATACAAGGAACTGGGTGAGGAAGAAGAACTATATGTTCCTCCCTCCGGAGCTTTGGCCGGGACCATATACCAAACCCTGATGTCGCAGGTGGCTGCCGGTAAAAAACACGGCAGCCTGAGCGAAGTGGACGGCGTTCGTTTCGACCTGAAAAAAAGCGAAATCGCCAACCTCGAAAAAATGGGACTGGTACCTATGGTGAACGAATACGGCAAAGTAATGGCCTTCTCGGCCAAAACACTCTTTAACGGCGATAACCTGGGACTGCAGACCTATTCCGTAGTCAGGGTTTTCGACTATGTAACCAAGGTGCTGATGGATTTCCTGAACCGCCGGGCTTTTGAAAATTTTAATATGAAAACCCGGAAAGAAATACTCAGCCAGATCACCCGTTTTCTGGACGATATTACCGGACCAGGGAAACTGATTGAGAAATTTTCCGTAAAACGTTTCGAACAGGATCCGAAACAAAAAGACCGGATTTATCTCGATATTCATATGACCCCTTACTTCCCGGCCAAGAATTTTATGATCAAAATGGACGGGCAAAAAGGAGACGACGGAAATGAATGGGATACCGAATATGAACAGAATTAGTTGCTAAGCATTTTCTAACCTTAAATTTTTGAATTATGTCATTTAAAGCAGTATTAAAAGTCGATGACAAAGAATACAGGGTATTAAACTGTAACTTCGGTCTGAAACAGGAGTGCGACAAAACAGGCAGACCTTCGTCCACCACACGGGGACAGGGAATTGAACTGACCATCGAATCTACAGATGACACCATGATCTTCGAATGGATGTGTGACAGTTACATGCGTAAAGATGCAAAAATCATCTTCAACAAAAGAGATGAAGATGCCAAAATGAAAGAACTGGAAATTTCAGAGGCTTACGTAACGGAATACAAAGAAACTTTTGATGATACCGGCCCGGGTTCCATGACCATTACCTTTAAACTTTCACCTCATGGTATAAAACTGGGCGAAGGGGAACACCTCAACGAATGGGCAATGTAAATAAATCCCTAAGGTATTTGTAATAAACAATAACGAATAAGCCCAGGGTTTATCTTTGTAACACCCGCAAAAGATTGGGGTAAATGCCCATAAAGGCAAGTAATTGTTTGTAACCATTTAAATATTTATCAATGGCAACGGAAGCACGCCTTGAAATTCAAGACCTTGATTTTTCTGATTCTGCAGAAACGGATGACAAAAACAGGCTACGGATTATATCCTGTAGTTTTGGATTTTCACAAATAAAAGAAGAACACCAAGTTGGCCGCTCCGGTACCAACTATCAATATGAAATTGTAACTCGGGTACAGGCAGGACACATCAAGATCACCATTCCAACAGTCCGTTCTCCCGACCTCATGAACTGGATGATTACAAGGCATCTTAAACACAAAGGAAAGATCACTTTTATTGGTCTGACAGAGACTGGCGTAAAGCAGGAAATGGAATCCCTGGAGTTCGAAGAGGCGTTGCTCGTGGATTTAAAAGAAGAATTTTATGAAGACAAGCAAATGATCACCCATTTAACCATATTATCTCCCATAATCAAGATATCAAACATGGAGTGGAAAACGGAAACGATGTATTCATCAAAAGACGATATATAACACCTAAGGGAAAAACACCGTTATAACAGACAGAAAATTTTAAATCTTTACCATGTCGTTGCTTGCGAAACTTGATATTACGATTAACCGGAAACCCTTGAAATATTTTTACCGGGTTTTAATCAAACAGAATCTCTATGGCATTGATACGTTTGAAATCGAGTGCCATTATGAGGCCCTTGAGGAAATGGATGGTTTTTTAATTGAAAAATCCAAAGATTTTCTTGGATTACCTCTTGTGATTCAAACAACGGTTTTAGCAGGTGATGATGAAAAAGATGGAATTCTCTTCCGCGGGTATGTAACAAAAATTCAGAGCTCACGGAGTGCTATGGCTGATAAGGATCAAATCATTATTTCAGGTGGAAGCTCTGAAATAGCGTTAAACCGGAAACCCACCAACCGTGCCTTTCTGGACAAAACCCTGGAAGAAATTGCAAAGGAAGTATTGAAGAAATACGAATTCAAGTCGAAGGTTTCCCCCCGCAACAAGGAGCAGTTTCCATATATTGTCCAGTATGAAGAAAGCGATCTGGAATTTCTAAAACGGTTGGCTATCCGGTATGGGGAGTGGTGTTTCTTTGACGGGCAGGATTTTATTTTCGGGGAAATTCCCGTGGTTGAAAAACCGCTTACCCTGGGGTACAGTCTGGAAGAATTCACCTACGGCTTAGGGGTTACTCCGGTAAAATTTAACCTTTTTTCTGTAGATCCCTTAAAAGTGGATGTATACAAATATAAATCAGGCAACAGCCAGATTGAAGCCAACCTGAACATGTATGGAAAACATGCCCTTAAAATGTCAAAAAAAATGTATACTGAAGAGGGTAATGATTATTATGAGCACCTGAATGTCAAAGAATCGGATTACAAAAAGGGGCTGGACCAGGTGGGGAAAACCCTGGAAGCAGCAGATGCTGTTAAACTTACTACCCTGTCGGGTAGCTCCACCAATGGGTATCTGTGTGCCGGCATGCAGGTAAAAATCGGTTGCCTGAAACAGGACGGGAAAGGGAAGATGGATTATGGCAAATACCTGATCACATCCGTACAGCATGAGATGGACAATACCTTACTTTACAGGAACAACTTTACGGCCATTCCTGCCGAAACTTCAATTCCTGAAAATACAGATCCCTATCTGGTACGAGCCACTTCCAACCAGTTGGGGATGATTGCCGACAATAAAGACCCTGACAAACTGGGAAGAGTAAAAATCAGTTTCTGGTGGATGGAAGGCAAACAGGCATCCCCCTGGGTAAAAATAGCCACCCCTTACGCGCATAAAAAAGCGGGATTTTATTTTGTACCGGCAAAAAACTCACGGGTATTGGTGGGATTTGAGGACGGGGATGTAGAAAAACCCTACTGCCTCGGAAATTTATTTGACGAAGATGCGAATCCTGATCCTGACTGGGCGGGCAATGCAAATGACAGCAATGTCAAAATGCATGTCATTCGTACAGCTTCCGGGAATACCATTGAGTTTTATGACTCCGGCGGAGAAGAAAAAATCCGTATTTACGATGCCAAAAAGAAAAATGAAATTACCCTGGACGGTGCCAACGGCGAGTTAAAGATTGTTGCGGCTGAAACCCTTAAGATTGAAGCAAAAGATATTGAAATAAAAGCTGATAACGGATTAAAAATAGAAGCAGGCCAGTCTTTTGAGCAGAAAGCCAACCAACTCAAAACAGAGGCCAAATCGGATGTAAAAATTACAGGTGCCAATGTGGAAATTAAAGCCAATGCATCCATGAAAGCAGAAGGAAGCGCCAGCGCTGAAGTTAGTTCAGGCGGAACCATGACCGTCAAAGGACCACTGGTACAGATTAACTGAACAATATTTCAATGAGTGGATCAAAACCAGTCACCGGATCAGTGCTACAAAGATTAACCAAATGAAAAACAGCCTATGCCACCCGCAGCAAGAATAAACGACATGCACACCTGCCCGATGCAAACACCGGGGACGCCACCCATTCCCCATGTCGGGGGGCCGATATTGCCACCAGGGTGCCCGACTGTATTAATTGGAGGCCAGCCGGCTGCCCGTGTAGGCGATATGGCCCTCTGTACCGGATCTCCGGACAGCATTATTAAGGGCTCTGCAACGGTTCTAATCGGAGGTCAGCCTGCTGCACGCCAGGGTGATACTACAGCCCATGGAGGCACCATTGTGGTGGGATGCCCTACAGTTATCATTGGAGGATGACAATACGCCACCCATTAAAAGCCCTGCTCCTTTTTTAATTTCGAATCCTCGCATTTTTGGTAGGATATTCAATGTTTCTTTTCTATTTTTATAGCCAACAAAATTCTTTTGTACATGAGCGGAACAAGTTTGGCAATAAAAATAGGCAGCCTGATTTTTGGGTTTGGATTGTTTCTGATACTCTATAAAAGGGTGAAAGGATTAAAAAAGTACGGTTGGGTAAGCTTATTTTATCTGTTGATTACTTCGCTGCTTCTCTCTTCAACGGGTTTTTTCCTTTACCTGAAACCATCAACGGGTGAAATAGCTCCTCTTCTGTTGGGTCAGGTCGTGATCCTGTTGATCGGAGTTGCGCATGCATTTCTGGCACGGATCCTGCTCCCATGGTATGCTGAAAAGAGTTTCATTGTGCATTTGTTTTTTATTCTCTGCATTCTGATATTTGGATATCTGTTCTTCAATCTGTCCTTTACCTTCCTTTTAGATTCCGATGTTACCCTAATCTGGTATATGTCTTTGTTGTGGTTTCTGGTTCCGGTATTGCTGGATCAGACCATCACTTACCTCCTCTCAGTACCTCCCAGGGATTACAAAAAATGGCAATACCCGGTAGGAGAAACGATTGAGGATCCCTCGGATAAGGAGATGGAAAACCCGGTGGTTATCAGTTTTGTATTTAAAAAGCATTCCGGTGCCGAGGAAGCTACCACATTCAGGGCAAAAGCCCCGTTAGGGATGGCACTGGGCAGGCTTTTCTATTTCTTTATCAACGATTACAACAGCAGGCACCCTGAAAGCACGATTTCATTTATGGATGAAAACAACATTCCCGAGCAATGGATATTTTTCAGGCTCAGGAATAAACTACTGAATATAAAAACAGCCCTCGACCCGGAGGAAGCAATGTATAACTGCAATATAAAAGAGAATGACGTATTGGTATGTAACAGAGTAACTACGAACGCAAAAGTCTCACAAGATGAAGCCAAAAAATAAAAAAGAACGGAACAAAGCATTTTTTAAAGTAGTAGGATTGTTTTTGCTGTGTTTTATCATTGCTCTGGTATTGGGATTTATGACGATGAACATAAGCGGATTAGCAGAACAACAATCCAAAGCTGAACTTGAAAAATTACAAAGCCACCTGAAATATCAGGAAGAAGTGTTTGCTCCCAATGTAGGGGAAGCCACGGCCATGATTTCACAAATACCAGATTACCAACAGGAGAATATAAACCTGGAAGTTTTGAACCAGGACATTGGAGCTGTCATAAGCCAGACCAAAAATCAGGTGGTTAAAGATGAATCCTGGGAGTCAAAGATGTACCAGGAGGTTATACAGGCCTTATCAGATCTTCAGCTGGCGTACAATGAAAAAGTAAAACTTACTGAAAAAGTGGGCGATTCAAATGAAACGAGCCAGAAGCTGCAGGAGTGCATTGCTGAAAGAGACCGGTTGCAGAACCAGGTGAATATGCTGCAGGCAAGTGGTGGGGGAGGCGCAAACTGCGAACAGTTCGAAAAAGATCTTGCCGAAGCCCTCGAAAAATTACGCCAGTGCAATACCGAAAACAGAGCCCTCAGGCAGGAAATTCAAAAAATCAGAAACTAACCCGGCTCGCCCATCATAGTCCCTGATTTTTACGATGCACACAAGATTGCCTTGCCCTGTCCTTACCCCATAAATCCCGGATAGAATGAATGGGTGCGTTTACTTAATAGACAGGATTTAGTTTCCCCTGTGAATCCGTCTTGATAACCAATGCTTTCTGTTCGCCTGCAACATTTTGGAGACCGGTAATTATAAAACCCCCGTCCCCTGTTTCAGCAAAGTCCATCACAAACTGATCGCCCGGGAGGGTAAGGATTTCGTGGGTTTCCAATACGTCTCCTGTTTTATCAACCCAAAACAGGCAAATATCATAATCGAGGCCATAAAAACCATGGTTTGCAATCACATAACCATCCCGGGTTTTTATCATCCGCGGTTTATATTTTAAAATATCTTCCTTTTTAACCGGTCCGGGCAACGAAGTGGCACATTCGGTCGGTTCCCCCTGGTCACTGATTATAATAAAACTCATTTTGTAAAAATCAGGATTGTTGCCATCCGCTTTCAGTTCCAACACGGCATATCCCCCTTGGTATGCCTCCAGGATATCGCAACCCAAAATACTCACATGGGAATTAATAAGGTGTATTTCGCCTTTTCCATTCCGGTCTATTTTCCCGAAAAGCATAAGGAACCGGGAATTATTCTCTTCCTGCCAGTATCCGGTGAGGGCAAAACCACCGTCAGCCGTCGGAGTGATACCAGTAGCAAGTTTTGTTCCCACATATCTGAAGGTCCGTTCCATTAAGGGTAGAATCCTTCCTGATCTATCTGCCTTTTGAAAATAAATATCAATAGGATATCTGTCATTCAGGGCATTGGCAACCAAACCGATCTCACCCGCCAGACTCAGCGACAGGAAAGGTTGCGCAAAATCGGTTTTGAAGTTTTTCTTTTCCTGCAAAACCACCGGGTCTCCGCTCTTTAAATCCCGGGTAATTTTTTGAATTTGAAGGTTTCCCGATTCGTTGCTTCCCAGAAGAATGAGTTCATCCCCTTCGTCACTTCGGATGATATCAAATACCTGGTTATCCAGTTTTCTTTCATCGGTTACCTGCCCGTCACCGGTCATCTTAACCAGGGTTGAATTTTCCCCGTCACCTTGAAACAGAATAACTGTATGGTTGTTTTCAATGGGTACCACAGCAAGGGCCTTGAAATAATCATTTTTCCATTCATCCGTTTTAACAAAGGTTGTAAAATCACTCCTCAGGATTACTTCTTTTGATATTTCATGTGTTTCACCGCTTCGTGAGTTAACTGCTTCGAGGGTAATTTTGTATTTTCCCGGGTCTGTATAAGCATGGGTGGGAGACTCAGCCGATGATACGTTTTTTTCAGAATCAAAATCGCCAAAATTCCATTGGTATGAATCAGCATTTTCTGAAAGATTCTTAAAATCAATCACAACAGGAATATATTCACTGTGTAAGGTCATTTCAAAGTCGGCTACCGGGGGCTCGGGAGGACTGATGATGGTTATCTTTTTCTCAGTCACATCTTCTTTTCCTGATTCTTTGTTCAGCACGGCCAGTTGCACCTTGTATTCACCTGGATTTTCGTATACATGTTCCGGATGTTCCTGTGTGGAGGCATTCCGGTCTCCTGATGCAGGGTCACCAAAATCCCACACAAAGCTGTTTGCATGTTCTGAATGATTGATAAAAACAACCCTTGCCGGTGCCTCGGGACGGGTATGCTGTATTTCAAAATCCGCAACAGGGGTAACCAGGGGTTTCGTAACTGTAATTGTTTCAGAAAAACGATCTGTTAAACCGGATTTTTTGTTGGAAACTGTTAATTCAACCTGGTACCTTCCTGCTTCGGAATAGGTATGGCTCGGATTGGCCTGTGAGGAGGTGTTGTTATCCGATCCCGGATCACCGAAGTTCCATTCATAGCTGTCTGCATCCTCTGAAGCATTTGAAAACCTCACAACCGCAGGGGCAGTTGTTGTTTCCATGCGGGTAGTGAATTTTGCCACCGGTTGTACAGCTGGTTTTTCAGGCCCAGTAACCGTAACAAAATCGGAAAACTGATCCGTTTTGTCTGAGCTCTCATTCTTTACTGTGAGCGTTACCCGGTATCTTCCAGCTTCGGAATAAACATGCACCGGGTTTTGCAATACCGACGTATTATCTTCCGAGTCATCATCCCCGAAATCCCAGGAATAAGTATCTGCATCCATTGCCTGGCCTGTGAATCTAACCACTGCCGGGGCAGGAATATTGTTATTATCAATGGAAAACCTGGCTTCCGGAGTTACTTTCGGACGGGAAGGCTCAGTTACAACCACATAATTGCTTGTTGTACTTTTGGTGTTAAAATTGCTGTTGGAAGCGGTTAGAACCACTTTGTATCTTCCGGCTTTCTGGTACGTATGCGCAGGATTTATCTTTTCGGAGGAATTATCCTTCCCCGAATCCGGATCGCCGAAATCCCAGGAATAGGTTTCTGCATTCATTGAATTGTTTTCAAATACAATCGTAGCAGGCCCCAATACATTGTTGTTCTGAATGGAAAATCTTGCTTCCGGTGGTTTAGGGAGCTCTTTGACGGACACTTCGTCGGTATAGGTGCTGGGTTTTCTTTCTCCCTTTGCCCAGGCAGCAAGTTCCACCTCATAATTTCCCGGTTGACTATACAGATGAGCCGGATCTTTTTCTTCTGAAGTATTTTTTTCTCCCGATGAAGGATCCCCAAAGTCCCATTCATATTTCACAGCATGAACGGATGTATTCTTAAAAACCACCGTCGCAGGAGCCGTATCCGATGATTTTGTATAAATGAAGGCGGCTTCAGCAACCTTTTCCTGTTCAACAACCACTTCTTTGGTAAGCGTATCAGGGATACCACTGAAATTATTAATGGCAATCAGTTCCACTGTATAAGTCCCGGGTTCTTTATATTTATAGTTTGGATTTTCCTTGTCTGTTTCATTTTTTCTGCCCCCCGAAGGATCGCCAAAATTCCAATGGTACCGGTCTGCATTGACAGATTCATTCCGGAAATTAACTCTCGCCGGTGCCAGCTGGTTGTTTCCCTCAATTTCAAAATCAGCAATGGTAGGATCGTAACTTTTAATTTCTATGCTATGGTAATAGGTATTTTCAAGTTTCAACTGGGTATTTCTTGCTGTGAGGGCAATGGGATAAATCCCTCCGTCATGATAGGTGTGAGCAGGGTCTTTTTCAAACGACAGATTACGTGTTCCTGAAGAGGGATCGCCAAAATTCCATTGATATTCATTGGCATAGGACGACCGGTTGCTAAAGGTTACTTCACAGGGGGCATATCCGTTATTGCTCACTGAAGCGATTTCAAAAATCGCCTGGGGCTCATTCTCCCTGTAAACCAGGACATCCACATTCACCTTTTCAATATCCCCCTTGAAATCATCTTTAAAATACCAGACAATGGCTTTTTCATCTCCCGGGCTGATATTGGAACCTACATCCCCGTATGCAGACGGTGCTTCAACCTGCCTGCCTTCGTACGTCAGTAATAAGATGACACTGAATGACCTCACACTCCCCGGAGAAGCAATGTCATAGGTAATGAGCATCTTCTCTTCATCTATACTTCTTGATATATTGGATGCATAATTTTCCTGTGACACCCCTGTTCTGGCACAAAGAGAAAATATCAGGATAACGCCGAAATACTTTATGTTTGCTTTCATATTCCCTGGTTCTTAATATTAGCACATTCAAATAACAAATTTATTTATCGTATACGCAATTCTCCGGTAAGGGATATCTCCTTTTATTGTTTTTTTTAGTCCACCTGTTTTACAATCACTCTGTATGGCATCAGATTCACTGATTCTTTAGACAATCTGACTTTAAGACTCCTGGTTTTATACCCTATATCCTCAGAGGTTAATGTATTTTTTTTATTAAAAAACAGATGAATATCGAGTGTACGGGTCATTCCTTTGCCCTGCGAAGAATCAAGCATCACCCCCTTTTTCACTTCCACCTTAATCAGGTTTTTCCCGAACAATTCAAAACATAGTGCTTTTATATCCTCCATAGTAACAATCCTGCCTTTTGATAACAAGGACCGCCTCAAGGTGTTGAGTTTGTCGTCCTTCGAGAGTTTTTGTCTGCCGCCAACGGTCTGAGTATATAATACAGCGCTTTTATCATCGATATCAACACCCTGGTAGACTGATAATTTACTTCCCGGGCGTATGTTGTTGGCCCTATCTCCCGCTATGGACCAGAACTGTACATGTATTTTATCGTATTCTTCAGCAGATTCAAGGATAAGATATGAGCTCTGATCATGGCCATAACCGGAGTTGTTCATTCGTTGTTCCAGCCGGCTCAGGATCTGATCCAGCTGTTTTAATTCAAAGGAAATCAGATCTGTCCCTTTTGCTGAAAAAGCTGCTGCTTCATCCCTGACCAGGTCCGTAAGATGTTTTATGGCTTCCCGGGCATCCCGGGAATCAAAACGGGCCACTCCTTCCTGCCTGACATAACAGGTACGGCCTTCTTCTTGGTTAACTTCAGCAGAATTCCGGGACCTGTATACTTTATCCTCGCTGTCAGTAACTCTTCGCAGATCGAAAAAAAAGTCTTCGGTAGCCAATGGGACCACATTAAACCCCTTTACAACTGAATGAGTAAATTCATTCAATTCCCTGTTTATTACAGGAAAACAGTTCAGAGATACGACCAGGTCATCTACTTCCTCAAAGGAAATGGGTTGTGACAGGTTTATCGTTATCCATACCATGTCCTGATCAGAAAGATCAATTTTCTGACCCTGGAAACTTTCCTGAAGGAAGGCAGGTTCAGTACCCTCCTTTAAAAAATCTGCCACGCGGTATTTCCCTTTATCAAGGGACATAAAATTCTCATTATAAAAATCCCTGACAAAATCAACTGCCCTGAAGGAAATATCGTTTTCCTTTTGTAAAAGGTCAACAAATGAATCGTCCTGTTGAATTCCGGGAGCATCTAATCCAGTGCGGAAAGCCAACTCCTTCCCGTTGATTTTCCATTTTGAAGATTGAAGAATGTAAGAAAATTTGCTGTCCGGCCGGATATTTTTAAAAGAAAAAAACAACGAAAGGCCATCGAGAAATTCAATAAGCGGGTTTATTTTAATCCCCAGCATCAGGGTCCTGGCTTCACGTGAAGACTTTCCGGATGCTTCTGCAACAATCTCTTTAAGCCGCCCGTCTACCTCATACAGATACTTTCCGGCAAAGAGATATTTTATCTTAGCGTCAAACAGGGAGCAAGGAGATGCCGGTGAGAAAAACAGATCCCTTTTGCCCGTTGTTTCTTTACTGGTATCCATACTGTGTACATCCCGGGTATAATAAAACTGATACAGCTCGTTTATTGTTACCTGGGGCTGGTGAGGTTCTGCATACACAATGCCGTGAGCCGGGAAATGGGTAAATATGTTTCCCGCAAAGAGTAGGTCAAGCAATTTATCTATCACACGGGTATCCGATCGGTTGATCTCCCTTGAAATACTGTATAACTCTTCAGCAAGGGCCCCAATCATTAACCCCAGTACGGGATCAAAGGCATTCACATCCTGGGCATCGGAATAACCCCACATTTTTGAAGCGTTCCGTATCATCCTGCTTTTTATAGAATCAATCGTATCAATCGGCATGGTTTGTACTTTATTTGCTCATTCTTACTATAGATAATGACATAATGCCTGTTAAAGCCTTCTTTCTTTTCTTACGTTTTTAAATTATTGTTTTCCAGGGTAATTCATGTGAATCATACGTTAATCGTTCTTTTCATGGTAAAAAATTTATCCTGCCCGTTTTACCTAATAGGAAAGAGGACCGATAAAAAACATCTCCTTATGTTGAAAGGATTCATCGGTTTTCTCAATTTTCCCGTCCAGGACCATCGTTATTTGGGTTTTTATCCGTTTATTATGAATTTTTGTTCCCAATTCCACCTGATTAATGTTCAGTTTGATTTGCATGTTTACAAGTCTTTTCTCATTGTTACGAATGGAATACAGGATAGACTTTTCCAGCTTTTCTCTTAGTATATTGGTATTATAAATATTCTCAAAATCATACTCAGAAATTTCTGTCCCGAAAAAAGGATCGTGCCTCACCTCATTGTAGGAAGTTACTGTGATCAGGTGGATCATATTGTGAATGGATCTTTTCAGATCGACCCTTTGTACATCTTTCTGTTGAATGATTTTGTTTACAGTAACCGGGATGTCAAGATATTCTGGCATGGTCAAAAATTTTTTTTACATGATCAATCGGCCAGGAAACTTCGTTTGGATTTCTGTTCTTTCACAAAAATATTGGTTTCCTTCTTTTTTCCTATATAAGCCAGTGATTCCAGTTTATCAAACAACAGGGCAATGATCTGGATAAATTCCGTAAATTGCTCGACACTGAAGAGAATATCAAAATGCTTGTATTCAAAATTAATACAGTAAACAAGAAGTTTTTCAAAATCGCCCTGTTTCAATTCCGACCAGTTGGTAAAATAATTTAATAGCTCCTCTTTATCGGAAGCAGTAAAGGAATCAATTGTATTACGGATTACCCTGGCTGCTGTCGCAATATACATAAAAAGGTGAATAGGAGCCATATCATTTGTTTGCCAACGCAGGCGCAGGTGGTTATTGGTTACATATCCCAGAAGGTTTTCTGAAAGCACCCGCACCGACAGAGCCAGGCTGGTGTCCTGGTTTTTTTCTTTGATTTTCCGTATAATGCTCAACAAATCGAGTTCAAGCTTGCTGAAAAATTTTTCCACTGAATCGGAAAACCCTATGAGTCGGTTATGGCTTCTCACTGTCATACAGGGCGGAAGATAATCTTCATAGATTTCAGGTTTTCCCTGTTCAATTTTACATTTACCAATAAAAAATGAGTACGGATGGACACCTTCCCGTGCTAACCGTTTTTCAGCAATGACATGCACTTTGTAGTGCGGTATCGTAAAAGGATAGCGGGGAGGTTCCTCATCCGCGTTTAATTCACCGAAAACCTGTTGGTTAAACGGATTCGCCGTAAGAAGAATAAAATAATCACCCCCCTCTTCATGCCTGCTGGACTCCAGTTCTTTTGAAAGATCAATCTCCAGTTCGGGAAGCTGAAAATCTTCAAGGATCTCGATACGTACCCCTCCCTGGGTAATTGCCCGGCAGCAGAAAACCTTTACCCGTAAAAAATTCTGGTTGTCCATTTTAATTCCCGTTTTTATGGAAATGTCCGAAGCTGAATCAAGAGGAAGCAACCCAAAATTCCTGCTGTTCAAAAAAACAGCCCGGTTGTCTCTCAGCCTGTCCGTAAAATTGTTTTCCTGCTGGATGAAATGATCTTTGCTGATGTTCATCCCGTTTTCCCAGTTTACATTGAAGTATTTTAATGTTGGTGACATAATGCAAAACTCATTTTAAAGTTTATAAACAGATAATGTTATTCTGATTCGTCTAAATTTGTAATTATTTATGGTGACTCATCCCGTCCTGATATTCATTGGAACGGGACTCGTTTCACAATACCGTATTGTACCCTAAAAAAGCCTCTCCCGGTTCATTTTCAGGCTTCAGGGCAACCAGTTTATGTTCTTCCGGAACACGTATTTTAGTCTCCACATCGAGTTCCACCGGGACAAAATAACCATAGAAAGACGCAAGCAAAAGGTCCACCGGCCCTCCCGGGAAAAAATCTTCCGGCCTGGTTTTTCTTAACGGTCCGATGGTTACTACCAGCTTCCCGATAAATCCGGAAACTGTATGCCCTACAACAAGGTCAGTGCCAAGTTTGCTTTTGCCTAAAAAACCTCCTCTGACCGGATATTCCTCTTTTAATTTCCCGTTGTTTTCATTCTCGTCATATTGTACTTCCATTTTTACCTCTTCCCCTAAAATC
Organism: uncultured Mariniphaga sp.; assembly: GCA_964575025.1. Taxonomy (GTDB): domain Bacteria; phylum Bacteroidota; class Bacteroidia; order Bacteroidales; family Prolixibacteraceae; genus JABMQB01. The sequence continues at coordinate 65,189 of CAZNPV010000009.1, read as the reverse complement.
TGCCCCAAACAACGGGCCGTAAGGCTGTATCTTCCGGCAATCTTAAAAGCCAAAGGTAGAAACCGAATGAGCCTCAATGCATACCTGGGAGGTATTTTTTTATCAATGTTCCAGAAATCCGGAATTAAGCCATGCAGAAAATCAGCGTAAAGGCTTTCCCATTCCCGGGTTTCTTTCAGGGTGAGATAGACTTTTTGCATAAATATCTCATTCTCAAATGGCCGGAAAAAAGAACGAATATTCTTCTCTTCCAATCTCAGCTTCATCGATTCTTTGGCCATATCCTCGCCTGAAGCAATCCTGGGTTCCGGAAATTGATGAAAAAGGGCTTCAGGTAACGTGTCGTAGATACCAGCCCGGTTTAAATGAAGGCATAATGCCTCCTTTCCGTTTTCAAATACTTCCACCTCTGCCCGGTTAATATCAGCAGACCATTTCCGTTTTAGCACCCCATCGAAAAAAATCATAATATCGGTACGGGACATCCCTTCATCCAACAGGCACGATACCAAATACTCCGCACTCAGATCGATCAGCAACGCATTTATTGTTTCGGATTTTTCCTGTAAATTCATTTGAACAATATATAAAAAAACAGAGAACAATAAAAAACTGGTTTGACAAGCAATCTGTTGTCAAAACTTTCAGCGGGATACATTACCGGACAGATTTGAAAAAAAAAGTTTTCTATACCTTTCCTTATGAACAATCAATGTTATCAACAGACTCCTGGGCCTCTGCAAGTGCCTGTTCCCATTGCTCCCTGGTTTGTCCGGTCAATGCAGGGTTGTTGCCATAAGGTTTTAATGCATCCAGGTAAGCCTGTGCAGCTGCTTTGTAAGCGAGACAGTTCTCTGTCGTAGGATTGCTTATATAGGCCTGAGCCGCCAGATTAACTGCTTCAATCTCTGCCTGTAATTCAGTTGCCCAATTTATTGAGTCGTTACCGTTATTCTCATCATCATCCTTATTACAGGCATCCAATCCCATAATACCAAAAGCCAACAAAAAGATAAAAATTGATTTTTTCATGGTTAAAATTTTAATTTATTGAATGTTAGTTATTTATACATTACGTATGCCTCAAAGACCGGTTTTGATCTTTTTTTCAATATTAATCATTGTTAAGTTACAGAAAAATGTGAATTTCTGCAAACCCAGCGGTGTTTTTCATTTTTTTTTGCAGATTTAAAAAAAAACAGAAAGAATTTGTAATTTTAATAATTCAACGACCATTAAAAAAACAGGAACATAACGATGAGACTCAATTTTCTTCTCCTTTCATGCCTGATCCTGGCCGGTTGTTCAAATACCACACGGCAGAACAACCAGGACAATCCGGAACTGGATCAAAAAGTGGAAAAATTCCTGGAGAAACACCAATACCGGTGGCATGAACAGAACATCCCCACAAAAGATGGGGTATTTCTTTACAATATTATTTTGGAAAATAAGTACCAGCATGCGGTAGAGATTGGCACGTCAACAGGTCATTCTGCGATCTGGATCGCCTGGGCGTTAAGCAAAACCGGGGGGAAACTGATCACGATCGAAATCAATGAAACCAGGTACCAAAAGGCGTTGGCCAACTTTGAGGAAGCCGGCCTTACGGAGTTTATTGATGCCAGACTGGGAGACGCCCATCAACTGGTTCCAAGGCTGAAGGACCCCATAGACTTTGTTTTTTGCGATGCCGACAAAAGTTGGTACAAAAACTATTTCCGGGAGCTTGAAAACAAAATTGTGGATGGAGGATGCTTTACAGCGCATACGATAACCACAACAAATAATACCGGGAGTTTGCAGGAATTCCTGGACTATGTCCTGAATCAATCCGATTTTAAAACAACCATCGACGATGTAAACACCTCAGGGATATCGGTCAGTTACAAAACAGTCGATAAATAAGTAGCATGGCAGGCGTGGAAAACATGCACCTCACACGGAAGCTTGGGATGTTTCCACTCATCAATATTGTCGTTGCCAATATGATCGGAGCAGGAATCTTTGTAACGTCTGGTTTGCTTATGGAATCGTTAAGAAACCCGCCAATGATGATCCTTTTGTGGGGTGTTGCCGGGCTAATCGCCCTGTGTGGTGCTCTATCCTATGGCGAAGTGGGGGCAACCATACCTAAAGCCGGTGGGGAATACATTCTTCTTCACGATCTCTTTCATCCTTTACCGGGTTTCTTAAGTGGCTGGATCTCTTTTGTTGCAGGCTTTTCAGCTCCTATTGCTGCCTCTGCCATCGGATTCAGTGAATATTTCACCCGGGCTTTCCCTGAAATAGTATCGCTGGGCTATGAATCAGGGATCATGGATGGAGAAATCCTCAAAAAAAGCTTGGCTGTCCTGATCATTTGCATTTTTTCTGCGATTCATCTGAGAGGAATTGAGACCAGCGCCCGGGTACAAAACGGGCTGACCCTGCTGAAAATTATTCTCGTGGGTGGATTGATCGCTTCAGGGTTGCTTTTCGGAAAAGGAAGCTACACTCATTTTCACCCTCCTGTTGATTTTTCATTCAATCTGTCGGGATGGAAATCCATCGGTTTGTCGCTGATGTGGATTATGTTTGCCTACAGTGGATGGAACGCATCGACCTATATAGGATCTGAAATTAAAAACCCGGTAAAAAATATCCCCAGATCCCTTTTACTGGGTACCGGAATTGTCATTCTTTTATACCTCGGACTGAATGTATTTTTTGTTTTTGCCATCCCCCCTGAAAAAATGATGGGTACTATTTCTATCGGAGGGCTTGCGGTTCGCTATGCTTTTGGGAATCATTTCGAAGTGGTATTCTCCCTGTTGATCTCTTTTGCCCTTTTTTCATCGTTAAGTGCTTTTCTGATCCTTGGGCCCAGGGTAACCTACTCGATGGCACAGGATGGATTTTTTTTTAAACAGGTCGCAAAAATAAATCCGAAAACAAAGGTACCTTCACTGGCTATCCTTATCCAGGCGTTCATTTCTATTGTTATTGTCCTTTCCGGTACGTTTGACCAGATTCTTACCTATCTCGGTTTTTCATTGGGAATATTCCCCATAATCGTAGCAGCAGGTGTTTTTAAGATCCGTATCAAAAAAATGAGTTCTGTAAAACTTCCCGGATATCCTGTAGCCCCGGCTTTTTTTATGATTGCAAGCATAAGCATACTGGTTCTTTCCTTTCTTGAACGACCGGTCGAATCATCCATTGCCCTGGCAACCGTATCTGCCGGAATACCGTTTTATTACCTTATGAAGCATAAAAGAAAAACAAAATAAAACGCGGTGTTCATTTAAATATACACACATGAAGAAAATTGTAATATTGGGCGCAGGCCTTGTTGGGAGTGCCATAGCCATTGACCTGAAAAAGAATTTTGAGGTGACCAGCGTCGGATTAAACCGGGAGGATCTGAACCACCTTCATACCGTTTTTGGAATCGACACCGTAATGACTTTCTGAACGGAAAGTAAACTACAGAATCACTGTATCCAGGAAGGAAAACGAAAGCCTGCAGGCGAGTTAAAAACAGCAAATCCGCAGTTATCAACAATTGTTAATAACGGATGTGGATTTATCGTTCATTTATATCTTCAGAAATATTTGGAACAAACCGGGATAAAGTAGTACTTTTGAAATACCAGGTGAGCGATAAAAGGCAGCACCGGAAATGAGGAGAAGAAACGGGACCTTAGTCGGAACCGGATTCTGATCATCCAGATCTTCGGATCTGCTCATGGAAGGAGCCGAAGTTTGAACCTGGCGGTCTGGGGCCAACGTTCATTCGATCACGGAAAGAAAACCAGACGTTCTTTCAAAGATTGAGTCTTCCGGCAGAAAACCAAGAGATTTCGGTTTCAAGGTTGTACTGCGGAACAGTCGAAGAGTTTACTCAGAAACTGTTTTTTTCAGGCATTAACCGAACGCAAGTGAAGGTAAAGCCATAATGAAACGGGAAAAGACACTTCGTCCGGGAAGATATCCGGTATATCGAACGGACAGCCGGAAAGTTTTGCTGTAGAAGGCAAAACCGGAAGGCCAGGGGCTGATGATCACCGAAAGGTGTGAAAACAGCCGGTCACAATAACCGTAACCTGGCACGGAAGGAAATTTCGGTTTTCTGAAGTGAATGGGGGCTATTCTCACAGAGTAGTCCCCATTTGTGTTTTTAGCTCTCCCATGAAACAACTACACCTGGAAAATCATAAATTCCCGAAGCCTGCAGATCGCGTTAAAGAAATTATTATTTGCTGGTTTTTTTATAGTTTTACGGGAAATAAAATCATAAGCCATGAAATGGATCGCCTCAACGCTTCTGATCAGTATTGTTCTGTTCGTTTACGGAAAAAACGATACAACCATCTACCTGGGTGCCAACGGAAAAATCAATCCGGAAAGTTTACAGCAATTCAAAAAAACCATTCAATACCTCTCGGAAAATAAAATCAGGGCAACGACCTATTCCAAAATAGCAGGCCATTGGGAAAAATGTTTAACCGAAACCTTTCGCAAGAAAGACCCCAACACCTACCACGTAAAAGCAAAAACCCAGGATTCAAAATCAACCAAAACCATCTGGTTTTCTTCTGCTGAGAATGAACTATACTGTTTTACTGAAAAAAAAGGCAACCAATTGATACGTACCGGCCATACAAAGTCAAAAATACCCTTAATTCTGCATGGAACCGTCACTGTCTATTATCCTAACGGAAACAAAAGATCGGAATCAATATACCGTAACAACGAACTTATTTCGAACATGAACTGGCTGCAAGATGGAGAAAAATACTACAGCAATATCTTTTATTCTGTAGATGAACAACCCGAATTTATTCCGGGAGCTGATTCGATCAAAAACCATTTATTCCATGCATATGAAAAATACCAACTTGATTTGCAGAATATTACCGGAAAACTGACCATTGGTTTTGTTGTTTTTGAAAACGGCAGAGCCGGAGGTTTTCATATTGAGGAGGGTATTCAACCGGGAATTGACCAGATCATGCTTGATGCATTCAAGACACTGATTGGCCCTTGGGAACCAGCCCGCCTCAATGGAAAACCCGTGAAATACTATAACAGGTTCCCGGTAAATTTCACAAACATTGAATACCATGGATTTGATTATTTTGATATCATGTTCCTCTGACAGGAACATGCACTGAACCGCTTGTCGATCTTTCTTTTTAAAAGAACCCGGATAAAAAAATCATAGAAATCACATGAAACAGTTTTTTTCCCTTTGCTATTTGTTGATGAGCACCCTGGGTCTTATCGCTCAGAATGATACGTTGATCTATCTTGGGGTCAATGGAAAAACCGGCCAGTCAACCAGTAAAAACATCAAAAAAGAGATTCAATACAAGTCCGGCAAAAAGACCAGAATAACAACCTTTGCATACATCGGTTCCGGCTGGTCAAAGACCCGGACAGAGATCCTGAAGAAAACCGATGAAAACACATACCGGATTAAAGTCCGCACCCCTACCTCAAAACAGATCATATATCGCCAATACATTCCTCAAACGAACGGATTGTATGCGTTCACTGAGCGGATAGAAAACCAGATCATCCGAACAGGATTTACCAAATCGGTGGTACCGCTGATCCTTCACGGAAAGGTTACAGAATATTATCTGAATGGTACGAAAAAATCGGTTTCGGAATTCCGGAATAACGAGCTGCTATCAAACCAAAACTGGCTGGAAGACGGTCAGCAATACCTTGAGAATATTTTTTTCTCGGTGGATACGTCTCCACGGTTCACTCCGGGCATGGACTCGCTTCACAGACACCTGTTGGAAACGTTCAAAAAAAACAAGGTTGACTATTCAGTTTTAACAGGAGAAATTGAGGTAGCTTTTGTGGTTATGGAAAATGGAACCATTGACGGACTCCGGTTATTAAAAGGAATAAACAGCACCGTAAACCATGTGGTCCTCTCTGCTTTCCTGAACCTTGAAGGAGAGTGGAAACCCGCACGACTGAATGGCAAAAACGTGAGGTTCCTGCAAAAATTCCCCATAAACTTCATAGGAAACAGAACAAAGTTCGAATTCATTGATTTCCAGTCTGGTGTGATGCACTGGGATTAAAATAATAAAAAACATCAGTTTTTTTGCAACAAATTTTTTTTCATAAAAGATTTTAGTATTATTGAAAACTCAAATAATGATCGTACTAAATGTTTTGTCAAAATGGCTCAGACGAATAAACCAAGGGTAGTAAAGGACTACGATAAACTGGATCAGGCCATCCAGGAACAAATAAAACTGTATTATCCCCAGGGATTCAGCGAGAGTCTCATTCATTTCTATAACAAAGAAGGGAAACTGGTCAGTGCCCTGCCCTTTGAAACGGAAGAAAAATATTACCTCGTAAGGATGACAATCTCGGAAGCTCAGCAGATCATTGATGACGACGATGACTATGATGATGAAGGAATGCTTAAAGACAATATCCGGGAAGAGTATGAGGATAAATACGATGAGATGAGTGGCGACAACGACGACGAAGAACGGTATTATGACGAGCCGGAAATATAACGTAAAGATTTTTTTCCTGAATCATTCTTTATTCTTTCTATACAGCCATTGACCCCGTGCGTTGAGGATGAATCCGTTCAGGATTCAACCCGCATATTTTTCCTTCTGTGAAGACTTCGGATTGTGCTCTGGAAATCGTAATTTTGAACGCAAACCAAATAAAACAACCAATATGTCAACAAAAAAAAAAGTCGTGACAGCTCCATGTTATATGCTGGATGCATCGATCGGACCTATTGCCGAAGAAACTGAAAAAGTGGTGAAAATCCTTCTAAAAATGACATAACAAAAAGTACATCTATGTGTTACATCGATATCCACACCCACAAAGCATACTCTGAACCAGGGTTGATTGCGGTACAGAATCTTTTTCCGGGTGAAGGATTCAAGGATTTTCATAAAAACAACTACTATTCAGCAGGACTCCATCCGTGGCATATTCAATCGCAGGAAAAAAACAACAGCATGTTAATCCAGGTTGAAGAGGCCGTCCAACACGATCATGTTGTTTTTGTGGGAGAATGCGGACTCGACAAGATTTGTGGAACCGACCAAAAGGAGCAGAAACGGGTTTTTGAAAAACACATTGAACTAGCAAAAAAATTTCAAAAGCCCTTGATGATCCATTGCGTTAAAACCTGCAATGAAATGCTGGAATTCAGAAAAAAAAACAACACCGGGAATCCATGGATTTTACATGGCTTCAGAGGACCTGTACAACAGGCAATGCAAATGGAAAAATATGGATTTCATTTTTCTTTTGGGAAGATCCTTTTAGAGGGAAATGTAAAAACCGAAGAAGCTTTCAGGAGATTGCCTTTGGATAAGATTTTTCTGGAAACCGATGAATTCTCCGGTTCCATCAGGGAGATATACCACAAAGCATCGACCCTAAGAAATATTGATCTTTCCCTGCTTATAAAATCTGTCAGGGAGAATTTTGAACGATTAATTGCATAAGAATGCATTGGCTGGAAAGAACGGAATTACTGATTGGCACAGAAAAACTCAGTCAGCTAAAAAGAACGCATGTTCTGGTAGTTGGATTGGGAGGAGTCGGTGCGTATGCTGCCGAACTGATCTGTCGGGCAGGTGTAGGGAACATGACCCTGGTTGATGGAGACACCCTGGAGGAGACAAACCGCAACAGGCAATTGCTGGCCTTAAAAAGCAACGAAGGAAAGCCAAAAACCAGGATTCTTGCTCAAAGGTTAAAAGAGATCAATCCGGATGTTGAACTAACAGAGTATCAGGAATTCCTTCGCGACGAACGAACTATTGAAGTACTTGATAGTCAGTATTTTGATTATGTTGTCGATGCCATTGATTCTCTGTCGCCCAAAGTTTTTTTACTGTTTCACAGCTTTCAAAGAAAGTATCGGATAATCAGCTCCATGGGCTCAGGAGGGAAGACTGACCCTGCGAAAGTTCGGATTGCTGATCTTTCAGAGACCTACAATTGCCGCCTGGCACGGATGATCCGGAAAAGGCTGGCACGCATGGGAATAAAAAAAGGAATTACCACGGTTTTCTCTCCGGAGGATGTTCCCGGAGAAGCCATCCTGACCAAAGAGGGGGATAACCAGAAATCGGTTGTCGGCACCATTTCCTATATGCCACCGCTCTTCGGTTGTTATATGGCAGGAACTGTTATCCGGGAGTTGGCTGGGTTGCCTTAACATGCGTTCCCCATTGCATGCCCTGAACGATCAGCTGATTACTCCCCAGTTAAATTCCGTAGTATCCGAAGCAAGGAGTTTCTTCTGTAAATTGCGGTTAACAGTTTTTTTCAGTTCCGGATCATCTTCCAGTATTCTGTATGCATAGCTACGTGCCAGTTGCAGGATCTCCCCATCTTTTGCAAGGTTGGCAATTTTCAGGTCAAAACCGAGACCACTCTGCCGGGTACCTTCCAGATCACCGGGCCCGCGCAATTTCATATCCACCTCGGCAATTTCAAATCCATCGTTGGTACGAACCATGGTTGCCAGCCTTTTTCGGCTTTCGTTTCCCAGTTTATAGGATGACATCAGAATGCAGTAGGACTGGTCGGCGCCTCTTCCTACCCTCCCCCGTAATTGGTGAAGCTGGGATAAACCAAATCGCTCCGCGCTTTCGATGACCATTACCGAAGCATTGGGTATATCCACGCCTACTTCGATAACTGTTGTGGATACCAGAATCTGGGTTTCTCTGTTCTTGAATTTCTGCATTTCACTTTCTTTGTCCGGAGATTTCATTTTCCCATGGACCATTCCCACCTTGTATTCCGGAAACCTTTCAACGGTATGCCGGAAGCCTTCTTCCAAATTTTTCAGGTCCAGTTTTTCTGACTCACTGATCAACGGATACACAATGTAAACCTGTCTCCCTTTTTTGAGCTGGAGCCTCAGAAAGTTAATCACTTTGGGCCGGTTATTTTCAAAATAATGGATGGTTTGAACAGGTTTCCTCCCCGGAGGAAGTTCATCAATCACTGAAACATCCAGGTCACCGTACAATGTCATAGCCAGGGTCCGCGGTATAGGAGTTGCCGTCATAACCAGCACATGAGGCGGAATACGGTTGCTTTTTTCCCATAACCTTGCGCGCTGGGCTACACCAAACCGATGTTGTTCATCAATGATGACAAGTCCCAGTTTTTTAAACTGCACGACATCTTCAATCAGGGCATGGGTCCCTATTAAAATAGACATTTCTCCGGTCCGCAACTTTTCGTGCAACCTTTCTCTTTCGCTGTTTTTGGTGGAACCGGTCAGCAATCCCACATCCAGGTTCATTCCTTCCAGCATCGCTGAAAGAGACGCAAAATGTTGTTGGGCAAGGATCTCAGTAGGAGCCATAAGACAAGCCTGATAACCGTTATCGAGGGCCATCAGCATCGTCATCAGGGCAACCAGGGTTTTTCCGCTACCCACATCCCCCTGAAGCAAACGGTTCATCTGATGGAATTTTCCCACATCAGCCCGTATCTCCCGAATCACTTTTTTTTGTGCTCCGGTTAATTTAAACGGCAAAAAATCCCTGTAAAACGTATTCACATGGTAGCCTATGTCCGAGAAAATGTAGCCTTTAAATTTATTTTCACGGTGGTGTTTTAATCGCAGAATTTTAAGCTGGATCAGCAATAGTTCCTCAAACTTTAGCCTGAACCGGGCTTTCCTGAGTGCCTGGGTATTTTCTGGTTTATGGATGGTCACCAGGGCATCCTCCAGGGGCATTAATTTTAATTCTGAAACCATTGAAGCCGGCAGGGTTTCGGCTATGTGCCCCCTGATTTTTTCAATCAGGGCCAGCTGCAATTTATGCACCACCTTCGAGTTAATAAACTTCTTTTTCATGTTTTCGGTGGTGATATAATATCCCTGAAAGATTCCTGAAGGCTGCAGCACCTGATTCGCTGTATTTTCCAGTTCCGGATGAACCACATTGATCCGTCCGTTGAATTCTGAGGGTTTTCCGAAAACGATATATTCCGTATTCAATTTCAGGAAATCTTTCTGGTATCGGATCCCCTTGAACCAGACCAGTTCAAGCCATCCTGTATCGTCCCTGAAACGGGCTACCAGACGTTGTTTATTTCCAACACCTACCGTATCAAGCGATACAATCTTCCCTTTTACCTGTATATACGGCATCTGAGAATGAATCTCGCTGATCGCATAAAATTTTGTCCGGTCAATATATTTATAAGGATAGTAGCCGATCAGGTCACCAAAAGTTTTCATTCCGATTTCTTTTTTAAGAAGTTCAGCCCTTTTAGGCCCTACCCCCGATAGAAATTGTATGTCCTGATCAAGAAAAGCCGGCATTCATTTTACTTTTACCCTGTTAAATCAAACCGATACTGAAAAAAATTTCCTCCGGTTCGATCGATTGAAAGCATAAATTTACGATTATTGTACAAATTTCAATAAAAAATCACCTTCCGGGAAAGAGTGGATGGATGAATGGGTTCACCCCTCTGTCAGCCTTCCGGCTGATGGCTCCCCTAAAAGAGGGGAGATTACAAGGAATGTTTATTTTATAAGAAAAGTGCCACAATGAATACCCGGTTTTAATCGTATGAAATTGATCAAAAGCAACAAAAAAGGAAAGAACATTCACTCCCCGTTTGTATACCGATTGGTTGCAAATATACTTTTCGCCCCGTATCCTTTTTATGCTTTTCCGGCAATTGAAAAGCTGGCCGTAAGCCGGCAGGAGTCTACCTACCTGAAACAGGTATTCAGGCTGGTCAATTTTTTTGATTTCGAACAGGTAAGTGAAATTTTCCCGGTCAACTCCCACACAAAACAGGTATGCCAACTGGCAAAATCCCGTATACACTATGCTGAGGCAGACAAAATACCGGTCAGCAATAAAACTTCAACCCACAAAGGCTATTCACATCTTGTTATCTTTTCGGAATGCCAGGATGGGTTAGATACAGACACATTCCCGAAAATACCGGAAGTCTGGATTTTCCGAATAAACAACCGCAAATATACAACGGAATACTTTCACAAACTCAAAACAAAAAAGGAAGTACAAATAACCATTGAATTAAAACAGCTGGGACTGGTCATTTTCAATAAAAAATTTGACAAGCAGAATTATGTAATAAAACATTCGTTTGGATTACCTATAGGGTAATAAATACAATTTCCATGGACAGCATCATACATTTGAATTCTATCATTAAAAATTACAAAGTCGGTACCCAGATTGTGCGTGCACTTCGTTCGGTTTCTACGGATATTTACAGAGGAGAATATGTAGCGATCATGGGTGCTTCGGGATCCGGCAAATCGACACTCATGAACATCATCGGGTGTCTTGATACGCCGACCAGCGGCACCTACATACTGAACAACCGGGATGTAAGCCGTTTATCGGATGATAACCTGGCCGATATACGGAATACCGAAATTGGCTTTGTTTTTCAGACTTTTAACCTGCTGCCCCGCAACACAGCTTTGGATAATGTAACGCTACCGCTGGTCTATGCAGGTATCCGGAAAAATCAAAGAACCAAAATCGCAGAGCAGACGCTGCATGATGTGGGGCTTGGAGACCGGATGACACACCGGCCCAATGAATTATCAGGAGGCCAGCGCCAACGGGTTGCCATTGCCAGGGCGCTGGTGAACAAACCCTCTATACTCCTGGCTGACGAACCTACCGGAAACCTCGATTCCATTATTTCGGAAGAGATTATGAAGCTGTTTGCCGATATCCATAAAAAAGGGAATACCCTGCTTATGGTCACGCATGAGGAAGATATCGCAAAACATGCCCATAGAATCATCCGGTTAAAAGATGGTGAAATTGAAGACGACTACGTGAATCCGAATCCGAAATACTGACTGGATCAAAGACCTGTTTCCTTCTCTTATTCTGCCTCAGGGATTCTTCCCGGCGGATTATTTATTTTGCTGACACTCTTTTTGTTTTATCGTGAAAATCCCGCCGGGACCACAAGTTCTGTAAAACTTCCCGCCAAGGAAAAGAATTTCTCCAAATCATCTTGTTATTTAGAATATTTTTTTAATATTCGCGGGAATTTTACAGACATAAAACTTCTAACAATTCACAGCTATGTACTGGACATTAGAATTAGCATCGAAATTAGAAGATGCCCCCTGGCCTGCAACCAAGGATGAATTGATTGATTATGGGATTCGTTCGGGAGCACCGCTGGAAGTCATAGAGAATCTTCAGGAGATTGAAGATGAGGGAGAAGTGTATGAAAGCATTGAAGACATCTGGCCCGATTATCCGAGCAAAGATGATTTTTTCTTCAATGAAGATGAATATTAGTCGTCAAAAATCTTTAAATCTGAAAACTCCGGTAATTTCCGGAGTTTTTTTTTAGAAAATATCCGTTTTGGATACAGGCCTCAATTCCTCCCTCCACATAAATCCCGACAGCCTCCGGTCGGAGTCCACCAGTTGAAACATCGGTTTCAGGGTTCCTTCCGCATTGGACAATAAGGATATTTTGCTGATTTTACCCTCGTTAAAGTAGATGGTAATTTTACTGCTTTCTGCCTTGTTGAGGCCAATCCGTTTTCCTTCATCCTGGGCATAATAGAGCGTTTGTCCGTTCCCATCCACATCAATCCGGAACAATTCATTTTCACGTACATACCCAACCATATTTCTCCCTTTGATCTGGTCGAACATAACAGAATCCAGTTGACTGACAATAAAAGAATTGTTATGCATTCTAAGTTCATCGGGAGCATTGGCATTTGACTTCATTTCGATATAGTCGGCCAGGAGCTGGCGGTTTTCAGACCACAGGATCGGATCGGCAAACAGCTGTACGGTTGAATCTTTTGAAAAATAGCAAAGCGAATCGCAGACACCCTGGATGTCAGCCCGCCAGAAGCGGACGCCCCAGTAAGCAATGACAATTCTTTCGCCATCGATGGTATCAGGCATCACACGTAAGGTGTCCGCATGCAAAAAAAGTGAATCTTCGCGTGAATACAGGATCAGCACTGCTGAATCCGTAACCATGGCTCTTTTTTGTATTTCGTTATAGGTTGCTGTCTCCCCGGTAACAACCATCTTGTTTCTCAGGTCATAGATTTCTACTGCGCCATTGGCAAATCCCTCTCCTGTATCCCGATAGTATTCGATTACATTTCCTTTTAACTGCCGTTCTTCATTAAACACCACCGGATCTTTAGTCAGAAACGCATGTCCGGTTCCGGTATCATACCATCCTCCTTTGGCATAAAGAATACCGGAGCTGTCGCGAATAGTAGCCGGGCTTTCGATATATATCCTCCCGGTTTCGGTATTATAGGATATCGTATCGCTGTACAATTCATATTTTTCACCTACTCCTTTCACATCCTGATAAAACCAGGCCCTGTTTTCATCCACAAGGAACCTCCCTATTACACTGGTCAGGACATTGATGCTGTCGACAATTTTTCCGTTATCGTCGTACGAACCAATATTCGTATTCAATTGATAATCGAGGGTATCTGTATAGAGTGTTGCATTTCTGTTTTGAAGGCGAACATTACCTATAGACCTTGCCATGCTGATATCGCCGTTGTAGTAAACCTTGTCGGCATATAAATGGACCGAATCACCCTGGTTTATATGAACCCTGCCGAAGGCGTCCACTTTGTTTGCGTTCGTGTAGGAATAGGCACTGTCGCAATACATCAATGCATCGATGTGTTTCAGGATCACGTCACCGATCAGCCGTTGCGCATCAGACACAATCTTTTCATTAGACGACATTTCTCCTGCCTGTAGAATATCGATCCTTTTTTTTTCCTGAGCTGTTGTAACGAAGGAAAAAAGAACAAACAGGATCAGGCAGGTTATTCGTCCAGACCAGGACGGTCTCATCCGCTGTGGTAACGGCACCCTCATTTATATCAGTTTATCAATAATTTCGTCTATCCGAATATTTTCAGCTTCCGCCTTGTAATTTTTTATAATCCTGTGCCTCAATATCGACTGTGTCACAACTTTGACATCCTCAATATCGGGTGAATATTTTCCGTTCAGGGCTGCATTTGTTTTCGCCCCCAGTATCAGGTATTGCGAGGCCCGTGGGCCGGCACCCCATTTCAGGTATTGAGTGGCTATTTCAGCAGCATGTTCGGTACCGGGCCGGGTTTTTGCAGCCAGTTTAACGGCATACTGTAACACATGATCATTAACGGGAATACGTCTTATCAGGTCCTGAAAGAACAGAATCTCTTCCCCTGAGATCACCTTCCTGTGGGATACTTCGCCCATAGAGGTTGTATTTTTTACAATCGTGAGCTCATCTTCCAGCTTCGGGTAATCGAGCCAAATGGAAAACATAAACCGGTCAAGCTGAGCTTCCGGTAAGGGATAGGTTCCTTCCTGTTCAATGGGATTCTGGGTTGCCAGGACAAAAAAAGGAGCATTCAACTCAAACCGCTGACCGGCAGCTGTCACAGACCTTTCCTGCATAGCCTCCAGCAATGCCGACTGGGTTTTCGGTGGGGTACGGTTGATCTCATCAGCAAGAATAATATTGGCAAACAAAGGACCTTTGATAAAACGAAACTGGCGTTCCTTATCCAGTATCTCGGTACCAATAATATCCGAAGGCATCAGATCGGGGGTGAACTGTATCCGGTTATATTTCAGCCCCAGCACTTTTGCAATGGTCGTTACCATCAACGTTTTTGCCAACCCGGGAACCCCGATCAGCAGGCAATGCCCTTTGCTGAACAGAGTGGTTAATACCTCTGAAATTATTGCATCCTGCCCGTATATCGATTTCTTGATCTCTGTTTTTAATTCTTCATACTTGCTCTTCAGAGCATCCAGCGCCTCCACATCGTTATTATAATCCATAGTACATCCTTTTCACTTTTTCAGCTGTTGTTGAAATGATACAGATCTATTTTATCCAGTTATTAAAATTAAAATTGCAATTGGCATAGGTCGGGTCTATGCGTATATAGGTATCATTCTGTTGCTCCTGGATCCACTTTTTCAGTGTATTTTCCCGTTTTTGTGTAAGGAATGCTTCGGTAATACGCTGGTAATCACTTTCCAGGTTTGCTTTATGTCCGTCTGTTTTATCCACCAGTTTAATAATTTTGTACACTTTCCGCAAGTTCTCATCAATCGATTCAAACGAATCTGAGATTTCGTTGATACGCAGTTTTGTAATTACTTTACTTACATCACCGTCCAGTTCTTCAACCGAAAAACGCGATGACAAGGTATTGGGATTCATCACCAACCCGCCGTTATTTCTGGATCTTTTATCATCTGAAAAGAACAAAGCAGCATCTTCAAAGGGAATATCTCCTTTTCGAATAATATTTGCCAGGCTGTCGAGGCGGTTAATCGTTCTTTCCATCGCTTCAACAGATACTTTCGGCCGCATCATAATGTGACGGGTTTTTACTTGCTCCCCTCTTCTGTCGATCAGTTGAATAATATGGTACCCCATTTCAGTTTTTACCACGTTGGATATCCGGTCATCTTTGAGGTTAAAAGCTACAGATGCATAAGCGGGATCCAATTCGGCACGTCCTCTGTACGGAAGTTCACCCCCGTTGCTGGCTTCAGGCCCTTCGGAGTAGAACATCGCCATGGAACCAAAACTGGCTCCTTCCTCGATTCGTTTTTTTAAATCCCTGAGTTGTGCCTTCACTCTGTTTTCCTCCTCAAGCTCAATGGGAGGAATCATCATTATCTGTTTGTATTCATATTGGGTTGGGATCACCGGTATCTCTTCCTCATCCAGGGAGCGGTAAAAAGCCCGCACTTCAGCAGGGGTAGCGGTAACATTTTCAACGATCTTAGCCTGCATCTGCTGGGTCAGAATCTGGTTCCTGATCGGTTCCTCCATATCGGATTTCAAAACAGGAATCGGTTTTCCGAAATAATCTTCAACCTGTTTTTCACTTCCCAGACGACTGATATACATTTGAATCGTCCCTTCCAGTTGCTGGTTTATCTGGCTGGGTGTAGCTATTATAAGAGTATCCAGCTCTGCTTCAGCCAATAACAATTTATCAACCAACAGTTGTTCAAGAATTTCACATTTCATATCCCCTTCGGATGTCATGCCCTCAGCCTGAGCCTGAAGATAACTGTTCTCCACATCCGATTTCAGAATAATGTTGCCTCCGACAATGGCCACAACCTGATCAATGATCTTATCCTGAGCTGTGGAAACAATAGCCAGGCTCGTAACTGTTAACAGCAACCCTATGGTTTGAAAATATTTCATGGTTGTTTCTTCCTATCGTAAATATTAAATTTATGAGACCGAAGTCCTTCCGTATAAATATCCTGTTCAATTTTTTTCAGAAATTCCATTTTTCGTCTGTTCAGGATCAAACCTTTGATCTGTCCCTTCAGGTATTCGACAGGTGCAGGTTCACCAGCCAGTTTATAGTCCCGTATGCATACCACATAATAGAACGCTGAATCACGGATCTCCAGTATCTTATTGCCTGTCAGAAATTTTTCCGGATCTTCCGGCAGGTCAGGCAGGTTGATTATCACCCGTCTGAAATCGACCCAGGTATCGTTAAATGTATCAAATGATTTGGCATATTGCAGGCTGTACTCCTTCAGGTCTCTGAAATCCTCATCCGAGGAGTTCATACAGTAGAGTTTTAGCAACTCAGGATCTGCCACTTCCTCAGGAATTTTCACAAAAGCTGCCTTTACAATGGTATGTGTCAGATGAAAATTCTCAGCATGTTGGGAATAATACTCTTCAATTTCTGCATCCCGGACTATGGTATCCATTTTCTGGGCCACCATTTGATTCTTGTATTTATAAATAATCAATGAATTCCGGTAATCGGCAATTTCCTCGGAAACATCCAGTTGTTCAGGAGTAAGGTTTTCTTCCGCCTTTTTTATCAGCAGCTCCCTCTCAATCCATTTTCTCACGAAATCCTCAGCGATTAAGATGCTGTCGGAGTAACTGATTCCTTCAGGCACAAACTCTTCTATTTCTGAAAGGTACAGCATATTGTCCCCTACTCTGGCCACCCGGATTTCTGAATCATCGGATTGACCGGAACAGGCAACAACAGCCCCGCATAAGAAAAGGATATGAATCCGGTTACTCTGCAACATGAGGGATCGTTTTCAGCAGTTTCCTGTTCACCTTGATTTTATACTTTTTTCTAAGCTCATTGACCCATTCTTCCTCCAGATAGTTCTGATAATCAGAAAGGTAAAGTCCTCTGGCTTCTTCAAGTTTTTTGGGTTCAGGAGGAAATAAATCGCCCCGGATATATTCCAGTTCTTCGTTAAACCCTTCCGGTTTTTCTCCGTTCCACACATAGTAGGTAACGATCGGATTGGCATTTTCCTCCCAGGCACCTTCTTCAATGGTTATACGTTCTTCCTGTTCATTGATCAGATCCATCACTTCCCGGACTGTCAATCCTGCAGAAAAAAAGGCATCTGCTTCCTCACGGGTTTTCAGGTCAATGCAATGAATAATCCATCCTTTAAACCGTTCATCCCACATATAATCCCCCTTGTGCTTATGGTAATACTTTTCAAGGCCCGTTGTATCTTTTGCTGCAAACGACCAGATCTTCTCATCCGAAATATTAAACAGCAGGATTCCATCATGGTATTCCTGCATAAGGTATTTAAAATCCGGGTATTTTTCTTCCAGTTTTGAATCTTCGTAAGCTATCAGCTCATTCTCCACCCATTCGTCAAAATATTTTCTGAAGTGTATTTCATCAAGTTTTTTTACTTCCGGGTAATTCCGGACCATGAAGGCAAAAAATCCGCCCACAGTAAAATCCGAACCATCAAGGGTAAACAACGTTTTTTTTGCGGCTTCCGGGTTATCCGGATCAAGGTCATACGGGTTAGCGGCAATGTCGGCAGCCGTTTCCTCAGACACCTTAAAATTGTATTCATCTTTCAGTTTCTTAATGAAAGCTACCCTGCTGTGTACGCTTCGTTCCGGATCGATCTTAATGCGTCTTTCTATTTCTTCTTTCACCTCATCAAAACTTCTCACCGGCCTGTGGTCCAACCGCTTGATAATATGGAATCCATATCGGGTAAGAATAGGTTCTGTATAGTCTCCGTTGTTCTCCAGTTCAAATGCAGGCTCTGAAAAATCAGCAATCATCCGGCCTGAAGAGAACCAGTTCAGTTCACCTCCGTTTGCTGCAGAACTTTTATCATCCGAATATTTTTGAGCCAACTTTGCAAAATCTTCTCCCTTTTCCAGCAGGACATAAATACTGTCCATTTCATTTTTCAGTTTATACATCACAGATGCATCGGCATCCTGGGGAATTGATTTCATAATATGTGCCACCTTTAGATCTCCCTGGGCTTTCCGTTTATCTTCCACAAAAATCAGATGATAGCCGTAGGAAGTACGCACCGGTGGGGAAACCTCTCCCACAGGAGTATTGTATGCAGCCTCTTCAAACGGAAAGATCATCTGGAAAGCGCTGAAATAACCTAAATCACCATGGTTTGCAGCAGCCGAAGGGTCGTCGGAATATTTCACTGCTGCTTCCCTGAAGCTCAGACCATTCATTATTTCTTCCCTGACCTTTAGGATTTTCTGATACGCTTTAAGGGTATCCTCCGGTGATGGGTCATTGCCGGTAGCGATCAATAAATGGCTGGCTTTCACTTCTGTTTTCATACGCTCATACATATCCTCCACCCGTTTTTTATCAAAACGCACATCCGTCAGGTAGGGAGCGGCCAGTTCTTTCCGGTAGGTTTCCAGTTCCCGGATAAAGGAAGGCAACGTATCCATCTTCAGGTTTTCCGCTTCTATCACCTTCAGTTTATAATTAATAAACAGATCCATGTATTCTTCCGGCGTTTTCTTATCCGATTCTTCCAAAAGGTTCGCATTGTTCTTCTCATAGATCCGCACAAATTCCTCTTTGGTAAATTGCTTATTTCCAATGGTCACTATTGCTTCCGCATCCTGAGCAAAAGAACCTGTAGCGATTCCACATAGTAAAAACAAACCAATAAAACGTCTTATCATACAGTATCAATTTAACGGTTACAATGAATTCATCTTGAGCTATAGTTTGGAGCTTCACGGGTTATGGTTACATCGTGGGGATGGCTTTCCTGCATTCCGGCGTTGGAGATTTTAACAAATTTTGCATGTTGCAACATTTGAATATCCTCAGCACCGCAATAGCCCATTCCGGCCCTTAAGCCGCCAATCATTTGATATAACACTTCATAAAGGGTTCCTTTATAGGGGACTCTTGCGACGATTCCTTCGGGCACGAGTTTTTTGATATCTTCTTCCATATCCTGGAAATAGCGATCTTTTGATCCTTTCTGCATGGCTTCTATGGATCCCATTCCCCGGTAAGATTTAAATTTCCTTCCCTGGTAGAGGATGGTTTCCCCGGGTGATTCTTCGACCCCTGCGAACAATCCACCGGCCATAATGGTATGTGCTCCGGCAGCAAGGGCTTTAATGATATCCCCTGAATAGCGGATCCCTCCGTCAGCTATTATCGGAACGTCTGAATCTTTTATTGCTTTGGCCACATTAAAAATTGCGGATAACTGGGGTATACCTACGCCGGCTATTATGCGGGTAGTACATATAGAGCCGGGTCCCACACCCACCTTCACGGCATCCGCACCTGCCAGGACCAGGTCGGTAGCAGCCTCGGCAGTGCCAATATTCCCTGCTACAAAATCTTTTTCAGGGTATTTGGCTTTTGCTTTTTTCAACATATCCAGGACATTCATGGAGTGACCATGAGCTGTATCAATCACAACAGCATCCACCTGGGCTTTTACCAGTTCATCGATCCGGTCCATGGTATTCACAGCGATCCCTACAGCTGCTGCAACGCGCAATCTTCCTTTTTCATCCTTGCATGCAAAAGGTTTGTCTTTTGCTTTGGTAATGTCCTTATAGGTAACCAATCCGATCAGGCGGTTGTTTTTATCCACCACCGGTAATTTTTCAATTTTATGGTGTTGGAGAATATCGGCTGCAGCTTCCAGATCCGTCGATTCCGTAGTGGTTACCAAATTCTCACAGGTCATAACTTCCGATAAAGGACGTTCCATATTGCGTTCGAACCGCAGGTCCCGGTTGGTTACGATACCTACCAGGATACCCTCTTCGGTAACCACCGGGATTCCTCCGATTTTAAAGTTTGACATGATCTCCAGGGCATCCCTGACTTTCTTTTCCTTAAAAATTGTGATGGGATCGTAAATCATTCCATTTTCTGCCCGCTTGACCGTCATTACCTGTTTGGCCTGTTCTTCGATATCCATATTCTTATGAATCACACCGATGCCTCCCTCCCGGGCAATGGCTATGGCCAGTTTATACTCCGTAACAGTATCCATGGCTGCCGAAACAATCGGTGTATTTAAACGAATAGACCGGGTAAAGGGAGTGGTAAGGTCCACATCGCGAGGTAAAACCTCTGAATACGAAGGCAATAATAACACATCATCGAATGTCAGCCCTTCACCTGCAACTTTTTCAGAAAGAAACGACATTTATGGTTTTTTTTTTAATTTTAATCTTGCGCAAAACTACAAAAAATAAGTTATAACTATTGATTTATTTTAGCATCTGAAAGGTATTGGGGATTAAAAATTGTTAAAGGTTATTTTGATATCTTAAAATTGGTTTTGGACGAATACAAACAGATATTGACCCGGTATTGGGGATTTACTACTTTCCGGCCTCTTCAGTTAGAGATCATTCAATCGATAGCTTCCGGAAAAGATACCCTGGGGCTGATGCCTACAGGGGGTGGAAAATCGCTAACCTTCCAGGTATATTCGCTATCGCGGGAGGGTTTATGCCTTGTGATCACCCCCCTGATTGCTCTGATGAAAGATCAGGTGGAGAATCTTAACCGGCGGGGGATCAAAGCCCAGGCGATCCACAGCGGCATGTCGGGGTTGGAAATACAAGTCGCCCTCGAGAATGTGGTGTGGGGAAACTATAAATTCCTGTATATCGCACCGGAACGGATCAGCGTACCCCGCTTCAGGGAAAGGTTGAAAGATATGAATGTCAATTTGATAACGGTAGATGAAGCCCACTGCATTTCACAATGGGGATACGACTTCCGACCCAGCTATTTAAAAATCAATGAACTGAAGGAAATACTGCCTGGAATCCCCATCCTGGCGCTTACGGCAACAGCCACTCCGAAAGTTGTAAAGGATATCCTGGACAAACTGGAATTTAAGGAGGAAAACCTGTATGCAACAAGCTTCGCCCGTGAAAACCTGGTCTACCTGGTCAGGCAGGTGGAAGACAAAGAGAAATACCTGGTTCAGTCAATCCTGAAAACTTCAGGTTCAGGAATTGTATATGTCAGAAGCCGTAAAGCTACACGTGAGATCACCCAGATTCTGAGAAGAAATAAAATATCCGCAGATTACTATCATGCAGGCTTACACTCCGAAACCCGCAATGAAAGACAGGATCAGTGGATGATGGACAAAACAAAGGTGATGGTTGCGACCAATGCCTTTGGTATGGGCATCGACAAACCCGATGTCCGGTATGTCATCCATATGGATCCGCCTGACTCACTGGAAGCCTACTTTCAGGAAGCTGGCAGGGCTGGCCGTGACGGCAAAAAAGCAGCTGCCGTATTGCTGTACAACCATGCCGATAACCTGATACTTAAAAAACATGTGACCAAAGCATTCCCCGAAAAAACAATCATTAAACGGATCTATGAAGCAGTGTGCAATTTCCTGCAGATAGCCGAAGGATTCGGAAACAACAGGGTGTTCGACTTTAATATCGGCCTGTTTGCAGAAACTTTTCATTTCCAGATATCGGTGGTGTACAACAGCCTTAAAATTCTCCAGTACGAAGGCTACCTGGAGTTTACTGAAGAAGTGGACAATCCTTCCCGGATCTATTTCAGGGTGAACCGTGACGACCTGTACAAATTCCAGGTGGCCAATGCCTCCTTCGATGCATTCATTAAACTGCTGCTCCGCTCCTATACAGGACTCTTTTCAGGATATGTGAGAATTGACGAAGCACTGATAGCCAAACGGGCTGGCATTGACAATGACGTGGTATATAAGTACCTGTCACGGTTGAAATCGTTTAAGATCATTGATTATATCCCCCGAAAAAGAACTCCCTTCATTGCATTCACCCGCGACCGGGTACCCTCATCACGGCTTACGCTCTCCAGGAAAAACTACGACCTTAGAAAAACCGAATACCTGAAAAGAGTAGAAGCAGTAATCCACTATGCTGAATCACAAACCAAATGCAGAAGCCAGCTTCTGCTTGAATACTTTGGGGAAAAGGAGGTACCCCGGTGCGGAAAATGTGATGTCTGTCAGTCAAGAAATGAACTAAACCTCAGCAAATACCAGTTCGACCAGATTACCGCCAGAATAAAGGAAATTCTGAATGACCCCTGCAGGTACGAAACATTGCTCATTAAACTGGAGGGAAACCAGGACGAAAACATAAAAGTGGTTCGCTGGCTGCTGGATAACGAGAAAATCGTTTACCGGATTGATAATAAACTCGAATGGAGAAAATCGCAAGGGTAGACCCCTACTATCCGGAGCAGCTAAACAACGAAAAAAAGACGGGAAAGACGGAAAATTCGTATTTTTGTGCCAATTCGTAAAAAAAAATGGAAAATGAAAAATATAACAGGATCGTTTATAACCGCAATGTGATCGAGTTTGTCACTGTAGCAAACGGGTACTGTACCTTCATTGAGCAGGTAAACGACTACCTTCCGGGACAGGCTTTGTCCACAGCCCGTAAAATCCTGCCTCTTTTATACCTGAAAGCCTTGATGATCCCGGACGTGGAAAAGATCCTCGAGGAAGACACGGATAAGTTTGTTACCGAACTCGACTACAACGTGTTGCTTCAGAAATGGATGAAAAAACTAGGCGAAAATGACAGTTACCGCGAAGTGTTCGACCCGGGGAAAGAATACACCGACGAATCCCTTGAAGCCAGCATTTCGGAGAACCTTGTGGATATATACCAGGACATTAAAAATTTTATTTCACTATACAGCCTGGGAAACGAGGAGGTAATGAACGACGCACTGAGCGAATGTTTATTCCAGTTGAAGGAATACTGGGGCCAGAAGCTCGTGAATGTTTTGCGAGCGATCCATATGTTGCTGGTTAGCGGGAAAGACCTCAATGAAGCACACGACAGCAGAACCGATGACAGGATGCGAAAAAAATCGGATTGGGTGGATGGTTTTTTCAACCAGTTCAGAGATGAAAAAAATCAGATTTAATGTACAGGGAAAACATAACAAAAGAAGAATTAAAGGATCTGCCTCTGAAACAGTTTGGGGGGAATATTACCGTAGTTGACCACATTACACAGGTTGAAGATGCCGTAGAGTTACTGTCGCAACACGCCGTAATCGGCTTTGATACAGAAACCCGCCCTTCATTCAAAAAGGGCCGTGTAAACAAAGTAGCTCTCCTGCAGCTCGCCGTCAATGATCATGCTTTTCTGTTCCGGTTAAACCGGATTGGACTTCCCGATAAATTAAAAAGGCTGCTTCAATCCGGACGAATCATAAAACCGGGAATTGCTATCCGCGATGATATAAAAATCCTTCAGAAACTGAATCCTTTCAGGCCCCAGGGTTTTGTCGAATTGCAGGATGAGGTGCAGGATTTTGGCATCCAGAATTTCAGCCTCAAAAAACTGGCAGGCATCGTCCTTGGCATCCGGATAAGCAAAGCCCAACAACTCTCAAACTGGGAAGCGCCAATCCTCACACAATCCCAGCTCGTGTATGCAGCTACCGACGCCTGGGTATCGCTGAAAATTTATAAAAGTCTGTTTCAGAATTAACAACCTCCTCCTGAGAAAAACGAAAAAACAACAAAACGTACACCATGAACAATATGGTTTCCATTATCCTTAAACCGGGGAAAGATCAGTCGGCAAAAAGATTTCATCCATGGATTTTTTCAGGGGCTATACGTAGTATTAACGGAACAGTAAACGAAGGAGATCTGGTAGCTGTATACTCCAACGAAGAAAAATTCCTGGGAATAGGTCACTACCAGCCTTCATCGATTGCAGTTCGTATTCTGTCGTTTGAAAAAAAGGACCTGAACAGGGAATTCTGGAGACAAAAAATCAGAAATGCGGTCCGGCTCCGGGAAACGCTGGGCTTACACGGAAACAGGAAAACCAATGTTTACAGGCTTATTAATGCTGAAGGCGATGGCATGCCTGGATTGATTGTTGATTACTACAAGGGTGTGGCAGTAATGCAGACACACTCGGTGGGGATGTTTCTCATACGCAATCAACTGGCTGAAATGCTCAAAGAAATCCTGGGCAAACCCTTGCTTGCCGTATACAATAAAAGCGACAAAACATTGCCCTACAAGGCTGGGATAGCCCCTGCTGACGGATATATCTCAGGCAAAGCGGTCAGCAACCTGGTGAAAGAAAATGGGTTGTTGTTTAATACCGACTGGGAAACAGGACAGAAAACCGGATTTTATATTGATCAGCGGGAAAACCGGAAATGGGTCCAATCGTATGCAAAGAACCGCGATGTTTTGAATCTGTTTTCTTACTCGGGAAGTTTTTCAGTCTATGCACTGAAAGGGGGTGCACGGTTTGTTCATTCCGTTGATTCATCGGAAAAAGCCATTCGCCTGGCCCGGGAGAATATCGCCCTTAATTTCAGCCAACCCAACCATGAAGCATTTATTGCGGATGCCTTCGAATACCTTCAGGGAATCAGGAATAAATACGATCTGATCATCCTCGACCCACCGGCATTTGCCAAACACCATAATACAGTCAGCCGGGCTCTCCAGGGTTACAAGCGAATCAATAAACGGGCTTTTGAACAAATACGCCCCGGAGGCATTCTCTGCACATTCTCCTGTTCCCAGGTAGTTTCAAAAGAAAAATTCAGGGAAGCGGTATTTACTGCCGCAGCCCTGTCAGGAAGAAACGTACGCATACTAAACCAGCTTACGCAATCGGCTGACCACCCGGTAAATATATACCATCCGGAAGGCGAATACCTTAAAGGACTGGTTTTATTTGTTGAATAAATACTCTATTTCATGCCAGTGTTCAGCAAGGTTACTCCCTAAATATACGTATATTTGAAAGGACTCAGCCATGCCCTGGTCCGTTGGTAAGGTTGATACAACAGAGGTTCTGTTTTTTAATTACGGGCATTTCATATTCCCGGCTAAAAAGTATACCTATGGCAGAAAAAAAACTTGTTCAGATGTTCAACTCGGAGTTACAGGATCATACACCGGAGGAAACGCTGAAAATTCTATCGGAAAGATTTCGTAACCGGATCATTTTTACAACCAGTTTTGGATACGAAGACCAGGTAATAACCGACATGATCTTCCGCCATAAGATCCCGGTGAGAATAGCCACTCTCGATACCGGAAGACTTTTCGAAGAAACATACAAGGTTTTTGCCAGGACCCGCGAAAGGTACCAATGTACAATTGAAACCTATTTTCCGGATACCAGGGATGTGGAAAAACTTCTATCTGCCAAAGGACCCATCAGTTTTTATGAATCGGTCGAAAACCGGAAAGAATGTTGTCACATACGGAAAGTAAAACCACTGGGAAGGGCCTTAAAGGGAAATGAATGCTGGATTACCGGACTAAGAGCCTCCCAATCAGAAAACCGAAGCTCGCTGAGCCTGTTTGATTGGGACAGCAAGTATCAGATTATAAAATACAATCCGCTTCTTCTATGGAATCTGGAGAAGGTAAAAAACTATATAAAAAAATACAATGTGCCATACAATGCCTTGCATGACAAGGGATTCGAAAGCATTGGATGTGAACCATGTACACGGGCGGTTAAACAGGGGGAAGATATCCGTGCCGGACGCTGGTGGTGGGAAAAAAACACAGGAAAAGAATGCGGCCTGCATATGGAAACAGATGTGCATAACGGGAAGGGAGTATAAATGAAAACCATTTTAATCATTGGTGCAGGAAAATCTACTTCTGCTTTGATTGATTACCTGGGGAATCAGGCAATTCAGAACAATTGGAAAATCGTAGTAGCCGATAAAGAGACAGCCCATCTGGAGGCGATAACCAATGACAGGATCTCTGTTACCGGTTTTGATGTAAAAGATGATCTTTGCAGGGAAAATGAGATTAAGAATGCTGATCTTGTGATATCCATGATGCCTGTGCGTTTTCATAAATTTGTAGCTCAATCTTGCCTGAAATACGCAAAAAACCTGTTGACGGCATCCTACGAACCAGCTGATTGGAAGGATATTGAACCCGAACTGACGAAGAAAGGGATCCTTTTTCTGAGTGAAATGGGTGTTGACCCGGGGCTGGATCACATGTCAGCCATGCAGATCATAGATCGTCTTAAAAAACAGAGGCATGAATTGTTGTGTTTTGAAACCTTTACAGGAGGGCTTGTTGCCCCGGAGTCGGATGACAACCCCTGGCACTATAAATTCAGCTGGAATCCGAGAAATGTGGTTCTTGCCGGACAGGACGGACCTGCCCGCTTCCGGCAGGAAGGAAAATATAAATATATCCCGTACAACCGGCTCTTCAGGCGAACCGAACTGATCGAGATTGAGGGATTCGGAAAGTTCGAGGGATATGCCAACAGGGATTCCCTCAAATACATCGATAAATACAACCTTCACGAGATCCCGACCATTTACAGGGGTACCTTGCGCCGCCCCGGATTCTGCCGCGCATGGAATGTTTTCGTGCAGCTCGGGGCTACCGACGATTCCTACTTCCTCGAAGATGTGGAAAAAATGACCTACCGTGATTTTATCAATTCGTTCCTCTATTACCATAAATCCGACTCGGTGGAGACCAAACTGTACCACTCTATGCATATCGATCAGGATTCGGATATTATTGAGAAACTGGAGTGGATGGGAATTTTTGAAGATAAGCCCATCGGATTAAAAAAAGCCACACCGGCCCAGGTGATGGAACACCTCCTGAAACAAAAATGGCAACTCCAGCCTCACGATAAGGATATGACCGTCATGTGGCATAAATTTATCTATGCCGACGGTGAAACCGGCCAACCAGTGAAACTGACCTCATCAATGGCAGTGACCGGTGAAGATGCTCATAAAACAGCGATGGCAAAAACGGTCGGACTGCCATTGGGGATAGCAGCAGATCTTGTTTTATCCGGCCGGATTAACTTAACAGGCTTACAAATACCCACTATTCCGGAAATTTACAACCCGGTGCTCGAAAAACTCAAACAGTTTGATATTACATTCAGTGAGAAATACCACTCCCCGCATACAGACAACTGGCGTTTCCATTAATACAGTTTTACAAAAATACTGCCAATGGTAAGATGAACAGGGAATTCGCAAAAAAGGAAAATATCATTCTGATCAGCTACCGGCCCTTACCGGAATTGCAGCGAAAAGAGGGAAAATAAAGATACATACGTTCCGGCTTACTCCACTTCAAAAACGGCAATCGATGAGTACACCCTACCGAATTCATCGGTTGAAGTCACTTTGATGGTGTGGAATCCTTTTTCCATTGTTGTTGGCATTGGAGCTACCCACATCTGAGTTGACCGTGCCGGACTGGACCAGCTTTTATACTGATCCCTGAATTTCCGGAACGACTCCGTTATAAACGGATCCCTGCGAATATCATTTTTCAGTTCCACTTTATGTTTGCCATCCATACAGGCTTCAACACGCGAGTATTTGTTGCTGTTGTATACATTCACGACAATCTCCTGATCCTGGTTTCCGGTTTTTCCATTGGGGGATTCAATGCGCATTTGTTCCCGGATGTTCCCGGCGGGGTAATAACTGTGGATAAAATCATTTCCCCCGAACTGAAAAATAAAAAAACCGTTGGGTACACCATCGATCTGTGTAGCTGAAGGAATGCCTCTGGTATCCACGGGGCCTGTCCACCAGGTACCACTTGCCGAACTGCATATGATCTGGTGCAGTTCCCCTTTGCCGTTCCATCCATCTTCCCTGGAAAAATAGTCATGTTGCAGGGTATGTCGATGTCCGGCCAGCACCAGTATTTCCTCCCTCTCTTTCAGCACATCAAATACTTCCTGCCTGTTAACGATCCGGTCGCGTTCCCCGGCATTTTGATCTTTCACAAAAGCGATGTGTTGATTCACAACAATCTTTTTATCGGGAGGCACCCGGGCCAGGTCGTTTTTCAGCCATTCGAGCTGCTTCCCGCCTATCTTTCCCCGGTAGCAATCCCAGTAGGCTTCCCGCTCTCCTTTTTTACAGAACCGCTCCACATTTTCGAGTACCACAAAATGTACATTCCCAACATCAAAAGAATAATAAGGTGGACCAAAGTACCGTTTGTATGAATCATTGGAAGCTGGTTCACCGGCATCATAATTTACATCGTGATTCCCCAATACATTGTACACAGGGGCTCCCAGCAAAGCCATCGACCGGGCATATTCAGGAAACAATCCGGGATCATCATGCACCAGGTCGCCCAGGGAGATCACAAAATCAAATTGATGTTTCAGGGCGGTTGCCACTACATCGCTCCTGAAATATTCCAGTTCCCTGGAATTTGCAGTCTGTACATCGGCAACCACAAGCATCCTGAAGTCTTTATGCACCCGGTCTTCATACAGGGGAAACAATATTTCCCGGGGCAATGCACCAGTCGGATCAATGGCTGGATGTTCCAGTGCCGGGGATCCATCAGGCTGGTATATATAATAAAACTGAGGGATGTTGTTTTCATCCAGGGGGACCTTATACCCGGAAGGTTTGGTAACAAAAATCACCGATGGATTAGTTGCCGGAATGGAAAACAATCCATTGGCATCGGTTTGAACCACATCCAGCTGATTGGATACCATAACACCGGGAATACCGGACTCACCGGCATCGTAAGTCCCGTTTTTATTTTCATCATGAAACACTCTGCCTCGGGCAGTTTCGGTATCCTGGGAGTAGCCGTTAAAAACAACCGTCATGAACACGGCCAGTATACAATATTGTATGGGTTTAGAATTAATTGAAAACATGGTTTTGTTTATCTATTTTTCAGAAAGATACGAAATTCATTGCAAAAGCACCTTACTCCCCACACCCGGATCAGATCAGTACCTCCTGTATTTTTGTCCCAGCTCTTTCAGGAACCGGATATACTTTTTTCTGAACTGATTGGGTTTCATGCGCCATTGCCAGTTTCCCGAAGATGTCCCCGGCCAATTCATTCTCGCCCGGGAATCCAGTCCCAGTACATCCTGTATCGGCGCCACGGCCAGGAAGGCAACCGATGCCCATGTAGTTTCCACCATCCAGGAAGCAATTTGTTTTTTCCTTCCCCTGAAATATTTCCGGATATTCTTTTTTTCCTTCTTATTCACCGATTTATACCACCCCAGGGTCGTATCATTGTCGTGGGTACCGGTATAGACAACAGAATTCCGTGTATAGTTATGGGGCAGGTATTGGTTTGTTGCATCCGAAAAGAAAGCAAACTGAAGGACTTTCATTCCCGGCAGGTTGAAAGCTTCGCGGAGTTTTTCCACTTCAGGGGTAATCAAGCCAAGGTCTTCGGCTATTAACGGTAATTTTCCGATCTGTGTCTCCAATTTTTTCAGCATTTTATATCCCGGAGCCGGGACCCATTTTCCTTCAACGGCTGTTTGTTTTTCTGCTTTAACCGACCAGAACGATTCGAGGGCCCTGAAATGGTCAATACGCACTTTGTCATAGAGCTTCAGGTTAAAATGTATGCGTGCCATCCACCAGTCGAAATTCCTTTCTTGCAACTGTTTCCAATTATACAGCGGGTTTCCCCACAGCTGTCCTGTTTCGCTGAAATAATCCGGGGGGACACCACCTACATGGGTTGGTTTCAGGTTTTCATCCAACAGAAAAATATCCGGATTAGCCCATACGTCCACACTGGCCTCTGCCACATACAAAGGCATATCACCCAGTATCTGAATGCCTTTTTGGTTGGCATACGCTTTCAGGGAAAACCACTGTCTGAAAAACAGAAACTGCAAAAAAGCGTGAAACTCCCTTTCATCCGATGCCTGCAAGGCATATTCCTTCAGGACTTTTTCATCTTTTTTTTTCAACGGTTCAGACCACTCATCCCAGGGGATATTCTCACACTCTTTTTTAAGGGCCATAAAAAGGGTATAATCCTGAAGCCACCCCTTGTGTTCATCCAGAAAACGGAGATATTCTTTTCTCAGGGAGGCATGTTCCCGGACCTGAAAATCGGCAAACAGTTCCCTGAGCAAGGGATACTTCCAGGCTTTCACCTTTTCAAATTCCACATTGGCTTTTTTGAATCGGGGTACCGCATTCAGTCCTTCAGGCTTCTCAAAACCCAGTTTTTGAGCTTCCGTTACACTAATCAGCAACGGATTTCCGGCGAATACGGAATAACACAGGTAAGGAGAATTCTCTTTTGCCGGAGGCCCCAGGGGAAGGATCTGCCACAATTTAATACCGGCTTCGTTCAGAAGATCCACAAAATGAAATGCCTCTTCACCCAGGGTGCCGATCCCCTCACTTCCCGGAAGAGATGTAATATGCAATAAAATTCCACCTGCCCGTTCCATTAGGTTACATTATTTCTGAAGGTTTGAAGGGAATCTGCGGTTTCTCTGACCAGCCGTTGTACGGCAAGGCCATGTTGCAGACCGGGTACGAAGGAGTTACGTCTGTCGCCTGTTAAAAACAGGTAATGTGCATGCACCATAGCCCGGAGCCATCCCGGAGGCACATGCCCTGAGGGAAACGAGGTTACGGGAGGATACTTGCTGCCAACAGGCTGCCGGGTCCACCGGCCGCTATCTTCGAGGTAATATTCAAAATAATCGGCTGTCTGGGAAGAATACCGTAACGCTCCCTTTTCAGCGTACAACTCCAGGCGGATCAGGTCGCCGGAACCTGAGCTTATCCGGCTTGCGGACATATTACCTGCCGCCCTGGAATGGGGATCATACAACGCCAGGGAACTAAACAAATCGCTGCCGGCAGGTACGTCCCTGAAAGAACCGGCCTGAAAAGCATGCAAAATTTTTAAATCTTCATTGAAAAATGCAACAAGAAGACTTAATCCGTGAGATCCCAGATCAGCCATCGCACCCCCGTCAGGAGCCGTTGTTAACCGGCTTTTTCTTTTCTCCCGATACGATGCCTTCAGATAATCCCCATGATAGTAGTACAGATCAAAATGAACCGGCTTTCCAAAGATGCCTGATCTCCACAACTCCAGGGCGTTGCGCACTGAAGCTGTCTGCAGATACTGGAATCCTACCTGAATATTGAATTTTGTGCTTGCTGAAGAAAGCAGATCTTTCATTTTAAGTTCCTCTTCTTCAGAAGCGCATACCGGCTTCTCAAGATAAATATTCGTCACCGAAGGCATTTGCATGGCCAGCTTAAGGTGCGCAAAATGAGTGTTGTTCGGGCCAAGGATAAACACCGTATTAATTTGTTTATTGACAGAAAAATCTGCCACACTTTCAGCTCGCTGAAAATCATACCTTCCGGCAAAATTCTCCCGGCTCTCTTTGCGCAGCGAAGCCACAGACACCAGTTCCATTTCGGGGGTATTCTCATAATAATATTTTAAAGCCTGCAGGGAATACGCATGCGCACGGGCTATTCCTCCGGCTCCTAAAAAACCAATTTTAAGCGGCTGCATCGACATCTTTATTTGTGAGGTGTAAAATAATCAAAAATAGTGTAAAGTAAAAAAGGGGATTTTCAGAGAACAACGAAAAGGATGACCTTGAGCCATTCAATGGCCCCTACCCTGCATCACAACCGGTCTGGCTCTTTTCTTTCGCCCTTTGCACGTTTCTGTGGTCTCCTCTTTTCCTATCAGGATGTCAGGGATTATTCTTCCGGAGGTGCAATTTTCTTTCAATATCTTCCAGTGAATATCCTTTGGTTTCAGGGACGGCTGTTCTGACCCATATCAATTGAAGAATCATCATGAAACAGAAAATTCCAAAGATCAAAGATGGAGAAAGAGCTTCTGCCATTTTAGGAAACACCAAAGTCAGCGAAGCGGCAAAAAACCAGTGGGTAAAACTCCCAAGAGTCTGGCCGGCAGCACGAAACCGGTTCGGAAAGATCTCACTGATAAAAACCCATATCACAGTACCCTGACCCACGCCATGGGCTGCAATAAAAGTGAAAATACCGAACGGAACCATACCGGGATGATCTGTATGAAAAGCCCAGGCACACAAACCCAACGAAGCAATGTATCCAAAAGACCCTATATAGAGCAATGTCCTCCGCCCCAGCTTATCGATCAGCCTTAATCCAACAAACGTAAAAATCAGGTTTACAATGCCTATTCCAACCGACTGCAAGAGAGCCGCCTGATTTTCCAGGCCGGTCATTTCAAATATTCTCGGGGCAAAATAAAGAACCGCATTGATTCCGGACAGCTGGTTGAAAAAGGCGATCAGTATGGCAAGAAAGATGGGTTTACGCATCGATTTTTTGAAAAAACCGGCTTTGGTTTGGTTTTCTCCTTTTGATGCTTCCACATCCCGTACCAGTTCATTCAATGTTTTTTCATCTGCCTGGATATTCACTTTTCTGAATATCCGGAGGGCTGCTTCTTTGTTGTTTTTGTGAATGATCAGCCAGCGGGGACTCTCGGGAAGGCCAAAAGCCATTACCCCATACAGAAATGCGGGAATGGCTTCGACACCCAGCATCCATCGCCATGCATTCTCCCCGATATGGCTCATTAAAGCATTGGACACATACGCCATCATGATCCCGAAGACAATGTTGAACTGGAACATCCCGGTCAGCCGACCCCGGAGTCCGGGAGGGGCTATCTCAGAAATAAAAAGGGGAGCCGCAACCGTGGAAATTCCAATTCCTACACCACCGATAAACCGGAAAAACATGAAAGAATATACTTCAGGAGCCATAGCTGAGCCCAGGGCTGAAAGCACATAAAGCACTCCGATTAACAACAAGGTGGTCCGCCTCCCCAGTTTCTCGGCCGGGATGCCTCCCGTCATAGCACCCAAAACTGTCCCCCAGAGGGCCATGCTTATAGCAACTCCATGGAGGCTGCTTGACAAATTCCAGATAGACTGAATGGTTTGTTCTGCACCGGATATGACAACCGTATCAAAACCAAAGAGAAAACCTGCCAAAGCTGCGACCAGGGAACTTCGGTAAAGAAAAAATCTGTTATTCTTCATTTCGGGTGCTAAAAATAAAAAAAAATATGAAAAAGAGAATTCTGAATTTTACACATTTATTTTTTTTAGCACCTGGATTAATTCGTCTTTTGATTTCAGTCCTCTTCCGGTCCATGCAACGGATCCGTTTTTAAAAATCATGATGGTTGGGATACTGCGGATGTTGTATCGGGTAGCGATCAAAGGATTCTTATTAACATCGACCTTCAGAATCCGAACGGCATCTTTCAGATCATTTTTCAACTCTTTCAGCACCGGCTCCTGTAGTTTACAAGGCGTACACCAGTCGGCATAAAAATCCAACAATACCGGTTTCGGGGAATTTATCACATGATTAAATCGTCCGTTCCCCATCTTTCCGTTTTTTCCTTTTTTTAATCATTCCGGCAATCAGGTCACCTGTCAGGTATCCCATAGCAGCTCCCCATAAAGTACTCCAGTACCAAACCGATTTTATCGGGCAGGTACCGCTTTCACAACCTACAAATTTCCAGTAAAGAAAACCACCCGTTGCACCTATAATACAAAAGATGATTTTAAGCTTATTTTTAAAAATGAAATTACGCATTCTTATATGCAATTTAACCATGTAACAAAAGTCTGCTATTTTAGTTTCTACTTTTTTTATTGATTAATTCTATGAACGATTGATGAATAACCTGAAATCAGAAATGATTTAACCGGGACATGGCAGATCCCCTTCCGGTATTTTTCCCGGTTACCGGTAAACAACACCTATAATAACCGCAATCTCTTGTAAATCAAAAATTATTTTGTAAATTGTATAAGTAACCAAAAACTACAACTATGAAAAAACAAACCGTTCTTTTAATTGCTTTTGTTCTCTGTTTTTCCTGTCAACACAAAACAGAACCTGTCGACCTGGAAGCTGCCAAAAAAGAGGTAGCCGAAACCATGGAAAAGTTCAATGCAGCAAATATGGCCAGGGATATTGATGCAGTAGCCTCATTTATAAGCGAAGACGCATTGCTTTGTGGAACCGACAAATCGGAATTCTGGAATAAAACCCAGGGACTGGATATTATGTCTGAAACTATATCAAATGAGGATGTATCGATGGATTATTTAATCGACAAACGGGAAATCAGAGTTGGCCCTGATGGTAAAACAGCCCTTGTGATTGAGCAGTATATTATGACGGACATGTTTGGACCAAACCTCCCTCTTAGATCAATCTCCCACTTTGTAAAAACCGAAAATGGTTGGATGATGGACTTCTTTAGCTGGAATGTGATCCCGGATAATGAAGACCTTGAAAAGATCATAACCGCTCTTGAAAAATGAAACGAGCCCCGATCCCAATGGCTATCGGGACGGGACATGCAAGCTATACCGATGTATATCAGGAATACTTTTGAAAATAAACAATTATTATCAGATGAAACGAGCATTATATTTTTGAACACTCAAAGAATATGATTGTAATTTCATGCGAGTTCCATACGATACCGATAAAATAAACAATTATAATCGTATGAAAAATAAAATTGTTTTAAGCATAATACCCCTTTGCATTCTGGCTTTGGTATTCATTGCAAAAATAAGTCAGGCGGCCACCTACTACGTCGACAGGAATTCTCCTTCTGCCAGCGATACTAATCCCGGCACTCTAAATTCCCCCTGGTTAACCATTCAAAATGCGGCAGAAACATTAGCTGCCGGCGATACAGTATTTGTTCGGGCAGGTATCTATCACGAAAATGTATACCTGGGTAATAGTGGGAATGCAACCGATGGACCTATTGTATTTACTGCCTTCCCAGGTGAAACCCCGGTTATCGAAGGAACCGGCGTTGCTGAATCAAATAATGGGATTATCATCTCAGCTTCCTACGTCAAACTGTTGGGATTTGAAATCCGTAACTGGGATGAAAATGGAATCTGGATCGAAAATGCAACTAATTTTGAAATATCTGATTGTCTTGTTCACGATATTTTTTATGGAATAGGTGTTTCAGATGGATCACATGATTTTGAATTTAACCGGGTAACGGTATTTCATTTTACTTTATACGGGTTCGATGTATCCCCCTCTGGTGGAGCGGATAACTATAACGGCATGTTCAATGATTGCATTGCCCACACAGGAAATGATCCGGAACAAAATGTCGACGGGTTTGCGCTGGGGCATGGCAACCAACACAATTTTGTCTTTAACCGATGCATAACCTATAATGTTTTTGATGGATTTGATATCAGTTCTCAGGAAACCACACTCAACCGGTGTCTGGCATATCATTGTTGGAATGGCGCCTATAAATTGTGGCAGGACAAAATAAAACTGGTGAACTGCATAGGCTATCAATGTGCATCCTCAGTGGTCGAACTGGATTGGGATGGCACTCCTGGAAAAGTTTCACTGATCAACTGTACATTCTATGGTGGAGAAACGTATACCATCTGGGTTGAAAATCACAACGACATTCTTGAACTTTATAATTGTATCCTTGCCGGAGGCAATAACATCGGGCTGGCATTCGAACAAATGGGCACAGGCAATTACCATGGCGATTACAATATATTCCACAATCTAAATACCGCCCGTGCTGTGGTAGTTGGGTATACCGATGAATTTTCGCTGGATGATGTGGCATCGGGTGCCTGGACAACTTACAGCGGGCAGGATGCCCATTCAATCGTGGTAAATTCAGCCACCGGCCTTTTTGTTGACCCAAACAACGATGATTTGCATCTGTCAGGAACCAGCCCGGCCATAAACAACGGGACAAACCAGAATGCACCTTCAGATGATTATGATGGACAGCCAAGGCCTTCCGGTACTGGTATTGACATAGGCGCCTACGAGTATCAGTCCGCAACCGGTGTTTCACAGCCCCAAATGAAGGGTATGCCTGAATGGGTCAGGCTTTCGCAAAACGTTCCCAATCCTTTCCATTCTTCAACTACAATCCGGTACAGGTTGGACATTGATGCACATATAAAACTTTCGTTACACGACCTGTTGGGCCGTGAAGTGAAAGTGTTGGTAAACGAAAACCAATTGGCAGGAGAATATGAAGTAACGCTAAGTGGAAATTTCCTGGCAGAGGGTTGTTACTATTATAAAATAGAGGGGAAAACGGCTTTAAACACCCTTTATTCAGTAACAAAGAAACTCATAGTTAAAAAATAACACATCATGAAATAAGCCCCGATGGATCGGGGAGAGTTATCCCTATGCATCGGGAATACATTATAAATTTAACACTTTAATCATATGAAAAAACAATCTTCCAAAAAACATTTAGAATCTGGCAATTACACCAGGAGGTCATTTATTTCAAAAACTGCCCTGGGTTCGGCAGGATTCCTGTTTATCCCTCAACTCGTTGGCTCAAATCCCCGAAAATTTCAGGATAATAAAGACAAAGAAGAAATCTATAAGCAGATTGATATACTGGTAAATAAATACTTCCCGGTTTACCGGACCTGTTCACAAACCAGTTTCCATGTGTTGAACGAAGTTTTTGGACTGGAGTCGGAAAATATCGTTAAAGCCCTTGCGTCCTTCCCGGGCATTGTTATGCGGGGTGAAACATGTGGAGCTGTAACAGCAAGCCTCCTGGCAATTGGGTTAGTTTATGAGGAGAACCTGGTGGATGAAGAACGGAAAAGAGCTTCGTTTGCACCATCGTTAAAATTTTGTTCCGCTTTCGAAAATGAGTATGGCACAACACAATGCAGAGACGTAATTGAGCACGTATCGGGCGAAAAACGTACAATATCACAACCGGAAGATTATGGAATGCTTGCACAGCAGGGCGTTTTAAACCACTGCCCGGAAGTCGTTAAAAAAACACTCAAAACCGCTGCTGATATAATTTTGGAAAAAACTTGAAGAATTAATTAAAATCAACTACCATGAAAAAACTGATTTTACTAATTCCAATTCTGTTTTATTTTTCAGGGATTATTGCTCAGTCAGAGAATAATTTGAACGTTGTTGTTGAAAGGACTGAGGTGAAAAAGCTTTACTCGGAAATTGTTGGACAGGAATATGAACTTTTCATTTCGCTACCAAAAAGTTATAATTCGGGGAATACCTCCTACCCGGTAATTATTGGATTAGATGCATATACCGCGTTTTTAATTACAAAAGGTTGTATTGATGCATTTACATCGCTGTATCCGTTAATGCCGGAAGTAATTTTGGTAGGAATAGGTTACGGAGGCGATGAATCGAATTCCCTGGCAAAATGGATTGCCGGGAGGACCAGGGATTTTACCCCTGTTAAGGATATTGGCACCGAACAATATTACGAACAGTTTATAACAGGGCTGGGGTATGAAACGACAAAAGTCCAATCGGGCGGGGCTCTGCTTTTTCTTGATTTTTTACACAACGAACTCCTCCCCTATATAAATTCGAATTACCGGATTGACAATAAAAACAAAGCCCTTATGGGCGCTTCGTTAGGTGGTTTATTTGCTCTTTACACACTCTTTCATGCACCTGAAACTTTTAATAAATATTTTATTGAAAGCCCAAGCATACAATACAGCAATGAAATTACCTATGACTACGAAAATAATTATGCTAAAAATCATACCGATTTAAATGCAGAAATTTTTATGTGTGCCGGTAGTTTGGAAAATCCGCATGCCACCAATGTTAAAAAAATGGAGAGCCTGCTTCTTTCAAGGAATTATGCGAATTTACATCTTGAAACTGTCATTTTTGAAAATGAAAACCACATCTCCTGCGCCCCGGCAGCAATAAGCAGAGGGTTAATTGAATTGTTCAATAATGACAAATAAGGAAGTCGGAAGTCGGAAGTCGGAAGTCGGGAGTCAGGAGTCAGGAGTCAGGAGATGGGAGTCAGGCTTTTCCCGGCTTATCCGGTCAGGCCATCCGGGACGAAATCTCAGGATTCTTGTCTCAGCCATGAAACATTTGAAGCAGCACATTACCAGCGAGTTCTGGAACCTTGATCACTTTATGTGGTATACGGGTATGTGGAATGAAAATTTCGTGCGAATCAGTAAGAAACTCAGGAGTTATGGAGGTGCTTCTTATGCTGCAACACTAATTGAAGATTTTGTCGTAAATTGAATAATAAACCAAAAATCAAATCATGAAAAAATTATTTCTGAAACAGAATAGAATAATCATAATCGGATTACTCCTGATTACCGGATTAATTTTAATTTCATTTGGCAATCCGGTAAAAACCACTACCCTGCCTGAAAATGAAACGTTAACTCCAGCCCCGGAAGGAACAGTAATTAACCTTTCCTTCTACAGCAAATCATTAAAAAAGGATCAAAACATTCAGGTTTATTTACCCGAAGGTTACGATTTGGAAAAAAATATCCGTTACCCCGTTATATACTTTTTGCATGGCACGGACCAAAACTGTTACAGCGAAGCAAATTTGTTATATTTTTTTAATAATCTGATCAGTGCAAAAAAAATATCTCCGGTAATCATTGTTAAACCGGATGGTAATTTTCCTTCCATGGAATTCAGCTATTTTGCAAACTCGGTTTTGTACGGAAATTTTGAGGATTACCTTGTTTACGACCTGGTTGAATACATCGATTCGGCTTATAAAACCATTCCCTTAAAAGATAAAAGGGCTATTATGGGCTATTCCGCAGGTGGCAGTTGTGCGATGAGTACAGCTTTTAAACACCCTGAAATTTATTGCGGAGTGGTTTCGCATACAGGCAGGCTGGATATGAATACACATTCGCTGTATATTCCCGGTATTTTATCAGAAAATGGAGGAGCGCCGGTTTCCGGCTTTAAGCCAAATGCAGGCCCCATGTCACGGGCTGTTTTTACCATGGCCGGTGCCTATTCACCCAACCTCAACAATCCACCCTTGTTTGTCGATTTTCCCTTCGATGGCAATGGCAA
Source organism: uncultured Mariniphaga sp. (assembly GCA_964575025.1). Lineage (GTDB taxonomy): Bacteria > Bacteroidota > Bacteroidia > Bacteroidales > Prolixibacteraceae > JABMQB01. The sequence goes on along the minus strand of CAZNPV010000009.1, from coordinate 26,029 downwards.
TATAATCGATTCCGTCTGGAACCGGTGGTTATTGCACGATTGTTCCACACTTGCCGGGAAAATAGCAAAGGAAGAAAGTCCGGCCATCTATTTCGATTGCGGCATGCAGGATGAAACCTATGCCTACCCCTTTAATACAAAATTTGCTGAAGTATTGGATCAACTAAACTTACCTTATGAATTTTTATCCTATCAGGGAGGCCACTACGACAGGGATAGCAGGTACCCGATTGGATTAGCGTTTTTGGATTCTGTGATGAACAAAACCTGGAAAAATTAACGACAGGATATTTTTGGAATCATAATGCTTCGTGACATTCTTCATATTAATAACTTATTAACTAAAATAAGATGACACTAAAATTCGCAGTACCCTTCATCTGCCTGTCGCTTCTGACCGCAACATCAGGAATCAGTCAGGAATCCCGGTTACTTACAAAACCCGGTCTTTTTCCTGAAATACACGGAGTTCTTGAAAAACCCACCACACCGGGAACCCATCCGGCTGTGATTATCCTGTATGGGGCCGGTGGGTGGGGGCCGGTATATGCAACCATTGCAAAAGATCTTGCCGATTCAGGATTCGTCGCGCTTGCGCTCGATTACTATGCGTATAAAGATGACAATCCCGAACTGGCAGGGGAAGAAGCAAACTGGTCAAGGTGGCAGTCTTCGGTTCGAAGTGCAGTCACTTTTTTAATGGAAGAATCCTCTGTGAAGGGATCCGTCGGTTTGCTGGGGTATTCACTGGGTTCCTTTTTGGCCGTTTCCGTTGCTTCTTCCATCCCCGAGGTGAAAGGGGTTGTTGAATATTTTGGGGGCGGAAGTGAAGACAAGGATGAGCTGGAATCCCAGGTTAAGAATTTTCCGCCTTTGCTCATTTTACATGGCGAAGAAGATAAGTCTGTACCGGTTTCAAGAGCTTATGACCTGAGGGATGCGGTGAAAGCTCAGGGCGGAGAGGTGGAAATAAAAATCTACCCCGGTGCGCCCCATGGATTTAATGGCCCCTGGCTCCCGAATTATTCCAAAGAATATGACATTGATTCGTTTCAGCGAACGGTCAATTTTTTTCGCCGGAAATTATAGACAGCAGGTAACCAATTGGATTGGCATTTCTGGATTCGGTGATGAACAAAACCAAATAAAACCATAAAAAATGAAATCAATTTTCGCTTTTTCGAAACTGCAGGTAATAATATTTTTGATGCTTTTTCTATCAGGAATAATAACTCTTTGTTCTGCTCAGAATGGAGAATGGAAATACAAAACTCCAATGCCTACCGGTCGTGGTTTTACATCTGGTGCAGTTGTCGATGGAAAAATTTATGTGATTGGCGGATTTTCCGCTCATCACTCTTTAACAGGGGTCAATGAAATGTATAACCCTGAAACCGATTCATGGACGAAAATGGCTGATATGCCGGAAGGGCGTTGTGCCCATGCAACCTGCACGTATCATGGTAAAATATATGTTTTTGGTGGAGTTAGCAATAATCCGTACGGACCGGCCACGAATACTGTTTTCGTATATGACCCTCAAACTGATACCTGGACAAAAATAGCAAACATGCCTTACGAAAATGCATTTTGCGGGATTGCAGTTGTATATGACACCATCTATTTAACCGGAGGAATGAAGGGGTTTGTGTCACCACCAATTTCTACTCTTTATGCCTATAATCCTTTAACCGGTTTATGGACAGAAAAAGCTCCGATGCCCACTGCGCGCGGCATGTTATCTGCCTGTGCCTTAAAAGGGAAAATTTATGCAATTGGGGGAACGGTGAGTTTTCTTTCTTCCGGTTTTAATATCGTTGAAGTTTATGACCCCGAAACAAATACATGGACAACTGAAACACCAATGCCAACATCCCGTGTTTCACTGGCAACTTGTGTTCTGAACGATAAAATATACGCTGTTGGAGGATTTAATTACCCAATTGTAAATGCCATAAATGAAATGTATAACCCCGATACGGATAGTTGGACAACAGAATCACCAATGGAGGAAACCCGTCAAACCTTTTTTTTAGGTGCAGTGGGAAATATAATTTACGCCATTGGTGGTTCCTACCCGAATCCTCAAAATACAAGCGAACCGGTAATTTTAGATTCGGTGGAGGAATACGTTCTTCCAAAAGAATAAAATATCATCCTAAAAATAAAAAATGAAACCACAAATTTTCTCTCTTAAATTCGGAATAAATACCTGTTATATTATCAGAGGTGAAGGAACCATTATGGTCGATGGAGGGCCACCAAATGCAATCGATACATTCAAAAAATACCTTGACAAATTCAGGATCGACCCCAAAGAAATTCAACTGCTTGTGTTAACACATGCCGATTTCGACCACATGGGGTCATCGGGAGCAATTAAAAAATTCACCGGTGCTAAAATTGCTGTCCACGAAAAAGACAGGGCACTCCTCGAAGAGGGGCGATTTAATTTTCCTGCCGGAGTTAATACCTGGGGGAAAATTTCGCATGCCATTTTAGAACCCATCGCACGAAAAGCGTCCGGAAAACCATTTCCGCAAAAAGCCGATATCGTTTTAACTGATAAAGATTACCCATTACACGATTTTGGGATTGACGGGAAAATCATTTATACACCGGGACATACAGCCGGCCATGTTTCAGTGCTGCTTGATAACGGAGATCTTTTTGCCGGTTGTATGGCACACAATATCCGCTTGTTTACCCCGGGACCAAGGCTGCCTATTTATGCTGAAGATATTGAACAGATCAAAAAAAGCTGGAAATTGGTTATCGAACAAGGGGCAAAAATGATTTATCCGGGCCACGGCAAGCCTTTTCCGGTGGAAAAAATAATCAAATACATAAATTAACTGAGATGAAAATAATCTTTTAAATCTGCTAAGATGCCCCTGCCAGGACTCAACTTATCAAAAAAATATCCCGTAATTGTTCAGTTAAAACCCTTTTTCCCTACCTTCGTAAAATTCTGAAATCCACTAATTCTTAAAACCATGAAAAAATACTGTATTCTGTTAACCTGTATCCTTTCGTTGCTCTTTTTTGCCTGTAGCCAGGTACCTGATTCCGGCGATACCCTATCCATCGACTACGAAAAGTACACCCTCGGCAACGGGCTTGAGGTTGTCCTGCATCAGGATAAATCAGACCCGATTGTAGCTGTTGCCATACAATATCATGTAGGTTCAAACCGGGAAGTCCCAGGTCGAACTGGTTTTGCCCACTTATTTGAACACATGATGTTCCAGGAGTCTGAGAATGTAGGACAGGATGAGTTTTTCCGGATCATACAGGGTGCCGGAGGGACGCTTAACGGCGGCACCGGCAACGACAACACCACCTACTACGAAGTGGTCCCGAAAAATGCCCTGGAGATGGTTCTCTGGATGGAATCGGACCGCATGGGCTTTCTGACAAATACGGTTACAAAATCAGCTTTTGCCAACCAGCAAAATGTGGTTCAGAACGAAAAACGCCAGATGGTTGACAACAGGCCTTACGGGCATAACAGCTGGGTAATCGCCAAAAACCTGTTCCCGGCAGGACACCCTTACAGCTGGACGGTTATCGGGGAAATGGAAGATTTGTTTCATGCAACCGTGGAAGATGTGATCGAATTCCATGACAAATACTATGTTCCCAACAATTCGACTCTGGTTATCGCAGGCGATTTTGAGGTGGATGAGGTCAAATCGCTGGTCAAAAAATACTTCGGCGAAATCCCTGTCGGCGAACCGGTTGCTGACCCGGAGCCTATGCCGGTAACCCTGAAAGAAACAAAAAAACTGTATCACGAAGACAATTTTGCACGCACACCGCAACTGACGATGGTGTGGCCGGTCCCGGAGGAATACAACGAAGATGCCTATGCCCTCGACTTCCTGGCCCAGGTTTTGGGCAGCGGCAAAAAGTCGCCCTTCTACCGTGTTATTGTAAAAGAGAAAAAACTGGCTCCCCGGGCCAGGGTTTATAACCGGGCACAGGAGCTGGCAGGGCAATTCATGGTTTCCATTGGCGCCAACGCAGGCACCAGCCTCGCCGATGTGGAAAATGCCGTTTTTGAAGCTTTCAGATTATTTGAAAAAGAAGGCATCACGGAAAAAGACCTGGAAAAACACAAAGCCGGCATCGAAACAGGGTTCTACAACGGAATCAGCTCTGTGCTGGGAAAATCATTCCAGCTGGCCTCCTACAACGAACATGCCGGCTCTCCGGGATTTATTGAGCAGGATATCGAAAATATCAAGGCCGTAACGATGGAAGATATCCTCCGGGTATATGAACAGTATATTAAAGACAAACCTTACGTAGCAACCAGCTTTGTTCCCAGGGGACAGATTGACCTGATAGCTGAAAATTCGGTTAAAGCAGATGTTGTTGAAGAAAGCATAGCGGATGCCACCGAAGTCGATCAATCGGCGGTTGTGGACGACGATGGAATCAAAAAAACAGAAACATCTTTTGACCGTTCGGTACAGCCTGAGGTTGGACCGGACCCGGAAATTTCGCTTCCCGAAATCTGGACAACCGAAGCCTCAAACGGGATGAGAATCTGGGGCATTAAACAGGATGAAGTCCCGCTGGTGCAATACTCCATCGTCATGGATGGTGGGCTTTTAATGGAAAGCCAGGATAAAGCAGGAACCTCGGATTTCCTGGCGGATATGCTCATGGAAGGAACAGCCAACCGGACACCCGAAGAACTGGAGGAAGCCATTGATATGCTGGGAGCCAGTATTTCAGTGCGTGCCGGTACAGAGAATATGTCCGTCCAGGTAAACTGCCTGACCCGCAACTTTGAAAGCACATTGGACCTCGTGGAGGAAATCCTGCTCGAACCCCGGTGGGATGAAGAACAATTCGAACTGATCAAATCACGGATGATCAATTCGATAAAACGCAATCAGGCAGATCCTTCGTATTTGGCTCAAAACGCTTTCTACAACCTCATATATGACGACGATTGCATCCTCTCAACTCCCAGAGGTGGCACTCCCGAAACCGTTGAATCCATCACCATGGAAGACCTGAAAGCATTCTATAAGAATAGTTTCTCCCCGTCAGTGACCCGCATGCATGTGGTAGGCCAGGTAGGAAAACAACAGGTGCTGGATGCCCTGGAATCCCTTTCCGCCACATGGCAGCCCGTAAAAGTGGACATGCCGGAGATCCCTGTGCCGGAAGCCCCTGAAAAATCAAAAATTTACTTCGTGGATGTACCCGGGGCCAAGCAATCGGTAATCCAGATCGGTTGCGCTTCCATTCCTGAAACCCATGAAGACTTTTATCCGGCTACGGTGATGAACTACAAACTGGGAGGATCCTTTAACGGAATTGTGAACCTCATTCTCCGGGAAGAAAAAGGATTTACCTATGGAGCACGTACAGGTTTCTCAGGAGGAAAACAATACGGAACGTTCAATACCAGTTCCAGTGTGAGATCAAGTGCTACCCGGGAATCAGTGCAAATTTTCAAAGAGGAAATGGGAAAATACATCCTGGGAATCGACAAAGAAGGATTGCAGTTCACCAAAGATGCACTCATCAAATCAAACGCCCGGGCCTTTGAAACATTAGGTGCATTGCACGGTATGCTTACAAATATCAGCGCCTACAACCTGCCGTTCGATTATGTGAAGAAACAGGAGGATTTTGTCAATACACTTACAGCAGAAAAACATAAAGAACTGGCTCAGAAATACATTGACCCGGGAAAAATGTATTACGTTGTGGTCGGTGATGCTGAAACACAAGTTGAACCATTAACAAAAATTGGTTTTGGCAAACCAGTATTAATAAACTGAAAATCATCAACCTCTTGTTTCAGGGGAAAATTGGGACCTTGTCTGAATCCATAGTATTACGTGGGTCGAAGGGAAACTTTCCCGACTTTAATCACGATGTACCGGGATGGCTCCGTTTGGGTTACTCCACATGAAGCATCTTTTGTGTAGCCTGAAATCCCCCTGCTTCCATTCGCACTATATACATGCCGGCGCGCAGGTCCTGTGCATTGAAGGCAATTGTATGGTCCCCTTCCGGCACCTGCTGGTTGACCAGTTCGCATACTTTCTGTCCAAAAACGGTATACACAGTGATCCTGACATGCTCTCTGGCAGGTAAAGTGAATCGAATGGTCGTTCCCGAATGAAAGGGATTCGGATAATTTTGCCATAATTGAAAACAACGTGGAGCAGAGGTTCCATTTTCGAAACCGGTGCTGATAAGGGTATCTTCATATTTCAGGATTGTGCCATTTTCTCCGCACGCCCAACCAAAAAGATCCATCCCTTCAGAGATCACCTCCAGATGTCGGATTGGAGTGTTCCCTGTGTATTGCTGTTTCCAGGTTTGCATGGTATCCGTACGCATATAAATAGTGCTATCCACGGCCAGCCAGAAAAAATTATCATACGCATATACCTGTCTGAGAATTCCTTCTTCCGGGGGATATATTTCCAGCCAGCTAATACCGTGATCTGTACTTTCTACCATACTTCCATCCCAATAGCCAGCAATGCCGTATCCTTTGCTATTAAAGGCCAGTTTTTGTGCTGCCGGCAGCACAGGAATTGGCAATTTATTCCAGGTCTCACCGCTATCAGTCGTATGAAGAAATCCTGTGGCATTGGTACTAAAACCGCCCAGTGAATCATTGACCCAGAAGACACTGTTCAGATTCAGGGATTCGCCTTCCTCCGCGGAGGGGGAATTTTCTATGGGAATCCAGGTTTTTCCGGCATCGGTTGTTTTGAGTATGGTCCATACATCGTCCTGGGGATCCCCGATGGCTATTCCGTCGTTTTCATTGAACATTTTAATATGTCCTATCCATCCTGAATCCTGATTGAAAGACTGTTCCCAGGTGGCTCCGCCATTTTCTGTCCGGTAAATAAAAGCAACGTTAACACCCTCTTTGCGCTCAATCCCGGCTACTATGGCGGTATTATTGTCCAGTGCTTCGATGCTGTAAAAAATGATTCTTTCGGCACCGTTCCATACAGGATGCCAGCTTTGTCCGCCGTCAATAGTACGAATGATTGTGCCTCTTTCACCTGCTGACCAGGCTACCTCTTTTGACACTGTTGACACACAAAGCAGCCTTCTGAAACAGCCGGACAATTGGGGTGTCCAGAAGCTCGATTCCTCTCGGATTCTGATACGGCACGGGATGGGTGTACCGAGCGCTATTGCTGATCCATCCACCTCTTTCAGCACAACAGCCTGCGGTTCCAGCAAACTCTCTCCGGGCTCCAAAGCGGTCAGTTCGATGATACACAGCACTCCGTCTCCCCCAACTCCTGACGCGGTTCCCGAACTCGTGATGCTGAAAGAAAGTGTCCCGGTTATATTGTCTATTGTTTGATCATCTATTCTGACTGTCCTGCCGGTGTTTTCTATAAAGGAACCTGGCTGAACCGTATCTACCCTGACTGTTGCAGCATTAAAAGCCAGATCGAACTGATACCCTCCGAGATTGGTTACATTCTCAATACTCATCTCGATACGTAGGTGTTCTCCGACAACAGTCACTGCATCCGGAGGATCGAAACTGAGTACAGCCCGGTCTCCTCCCAGCAGATTATTGACTACCTCCAACATTTTGGTTCCGTATCCTTCATAGGTAAAACCGCTCGTGTACAAATCGCCCGTCTGGCTGTCATCCTGATTCGTTGGGGAGGTTATCACAGTAGGCTCTATCTGCGAATCTTCGAACCATTCATTCCAGCTTGTGATCCAGATCAGATTCAGATCCGGATCCGTAAACGACCGCATCATTCTGATCTCTTCTTCCAGGGTTGACGTACTGCCAGCACCCGGTTCAGTTTGCCGGGCAAGAATGGGATTAAACGTATTTATAAGACTCTCCTCATTCCAGGTACCCCGGCTGTTGAAGCCAGGAGAGACATTGGGAACGACCTGAATGTTCAGACTCTCCGCAAGCAATGCCTTGCGGTTAAAGTAATCCGCGAAGCGGAGCAGAAATCCACTCTCCGCGGAACAGCCGGTCTCGTTTTGATCCTGTGTCCATACATACTCGGTTATGGCATCCAAATAACTCATGTGCTCGGCAGGGGATGGTTCCGGCAGGGAATACCCCATTTCACACCCGATGAGATAGATATCGTACCCCTGGTCCAGCAGAGCCTCACGAATGCGACCGAATGCATTTTCCAGATCCCCAAAGTAGTTGAATGTAGAATAAAGAATAATAACCGGCTTGCCCTGATAGCTGTAATAATTCGGATGACCGAAGTGATCATTGGCCAATTCTGTTAAATAGTCAATAAAAAGACCGATCTCCCGTTCACCAATCTCAGTGGGCAGGTTACTACGATCCGGATGCCACAGAAACTCCATGAATATGCAGTAACGAAGTGCGTGCCCGATCAGGCGGGGAGCAATATAGTCACGCAGGACTACCGTGGATGCCCTGCCAAGGTCACCCCACCAGCTGACTGCCAACACATCGATGCCGTAGGCTTCCGCCCATTCAATATGCTTTTGAATCGTAAGACTGTCATGGCTTTGGTAGTATCCTAACTCCGGTAACTGGGCAGGAATGAGATGACTGCGCATCAGATTAAATTCCCCCTGCATATTTTGCCAATTGCTGATATCGTAATACCAGGGATAATAGGCTACGGCAGTAACATAATCATCCCTGATCAGGGTTGGCTTTACGACCAATGACCGTGTCGGCCGGCTGTAACGGCCTTCGGGATCACATACCCGCAACCGGTAGTAGTAGCGAACATCGTTAACCAATCCGGGATCATTATAATTGGTTCCGGGAAAGGGAATAAAAGCCACCGAGTCTTCATCCATAAGATCAAAATCGATGGTTTCACTACGATATAGCGTATACCCCAGAATATCTTCAGTTGTATCTGCCATCCATCTCAGGACTGATTCTTCCTCTTCACCCCACCCCCGGAATCCTTTGGGTGTGGACAGGGGCTTGTAAGATCCATAGGCCCGGGAAGGTACAAATTCGGCTGTTCCCTCGATATAGCCATGATTGTTATGTATGCTTGCATCCATAATCTCTGTACTGTTGGAATCATCAAAACGCCAGAAACCAACCAGGCCCTCAGCCGTTGCAATATCTCCGCGGTGCATGAAAGAGTGTATTTCCTCCTGCGTGCGTGCAGTATTCCAAAACCGAACGTCGTCGATATCCCCCTCAAACTGCGAAATATACTCCCCTATAATGAGGGGTGGGCTGAAGCTTGAAATATCCACCGTACCCGTATCGGCACCCACCAGCTCGCCGTCTATATAGATCCGGCCAATTTGCCCGTCATAGGTTGCAGCAATATGATACCAGAGGTTCGGCCAGATCGGCCTGACGTCTGAACCGGCATTGATATTGCTGTCAATATCGCTGATCGCGAAATGAAGGCCCCGAGGAAAGCCACCACTGGTCATGGACAGTTTCGCATCTGCATCCATTCCTCCTAAATGAAACAAACCGTTGGCATCGTCATTATCCGCGAAAGAGCTCCTTTTAAACCAGCCCTCAAGGGTAAATTCCGTGCAGGTAAAATCAGGTGAGTAGGGAATGCTTATGTGCCCAGGACGTTCATCCAGCCTGAGCGCCTGGTTTCCGGATTGGCTGAAATCCACTTTCGGTAATGTGAGAAATAACCCTGTGAAAAACAAAAAACAAACTATAAAACTTTGATCTTTCATTTCTACCTGTGTTTTGAATGTTACATCTTTATGACAGTATTTAGGACATTTATGTAAGATTGATCCTTCTGAAAAAAATATGTTTCAGCGATTCCGAACAATGAAAATGTCTCCCTTGTAGTGTTTCTTTAATGGCACATTCCATGTGTATCTGCAGTTATTGTTTTCTGTTTCACTAAAATATCATCTACAATTTACTGTATTTAAGACAGAATATCAACAGGAAAAACTTTTTTTTATCTTTATAACCAACCAAATAACCTGAATGACATGAAAACGGATATCAGATTTTTTATTTTAATGATCTTATTTTTGGGGATTATGGGCTGTAAACAATCCAACAAGAAATACATTGAACCGGCTAATCCAAATATTACACAGGAAACCAGGAATCTCTATTATTTCCTTCAGGACATTCAGGGGAAGTATACGTTATCGGGGATGCACAATTTTGTCGGGAAAGGCTCTGCGTATACGGATCAGCTTGAAGAGCTGACCGGGTTAAAAGCGGTTGTGTGGGGTTCCGACTTCAGTTTTTGTGTGGAAGGGGAGAATCCCATGCGTTACCAGCATTGTGGTCCTGCCAACCTGCCGGCTATTGATATGGAAAGTTACAGAAAGCCCCAGGATTCTACCCTTCGCATCCAGCCACCTCAGGTTGAATACCTCGACATTACACTGGCCGAAGCAAGGGATTCTACCCTGAAAGTCATCAAAGAAAAACACAAACAGGGGCATATCATCACCCTTATGTGGCACGGTTGTTATCCCACTGAGGGGGATTGCTGCGACGGGACATCGATCTGGGCCATGGAAAACCGTCCCTCACCTGAAGAATGGGACAATCTGGTTACCGAAGGTACGGAATTGAACCATGCCTGGAAAGAAGGAGCCGATAAGATTGCCGGTTACCTGAAACAGTTGCAGGATGCCGGGATCCCGGTGTTATGGCGACCCTACCACGAAATGAACGGCGTCTGGTTCTGGTGGTGCAACCAGCAGGGAGAACAGGGATTTAAACGATTATGGATCATGATGTTTGATTATTTCACCCACCACCATAAACTGAACAACCTCATCTGGGTATGGAACACCAATGCCCCCCGCGATATACCCGGCGATGAAGCATGGGATTATGACTTGTTTTATCCCGGAACAGACTATGTTGATGTACTGGCAGCCGATGTTTACCGGAATGACTACAAACAATCGCACCACGATGACCTGATTGCCCTGGGTGAGGGAAAGCCCATAGCCCTGGGGGAAGTGGGGAACATGCCATCTCCGGAGATACTGACTGACCAACCCCAATGGACCTGGTTTATGCCCTGGGGATGGATCCTTTTTGCTTTCAGTCAGCCGGAAGATATCAAAGAAATAATGCATGCTGAAAAACTGCTTACCCTCAATGAAATTGATAGAGATAAAAACGGAAAGTATTCAGTGAAAGACTAATATTTCAAACGAGCATGGTTCATATTCACAACCAAGATAATGATTAATCCCGATCTTGATGGCTGTCGGGACGGGATATGCGAGTTACCAGCCTACCGGCAGGCTGACATAGAATACAATGAAATCGCTGAGAATTCACGGCGGATAAAATAAATTTAGCATATCCATTCCTGATCCTAAATCGCACTTTTTTTTCAGTATTTATTATACCGGCACATCTCTTCCACAGGTTTCCTGATTTTCCTGCGCAATTTATACTCCTTGGGAGGATAGCCAAGGCTGATCACCAATCCTACCCTCTTCTTTTCAGGGATACCTAAAAGTTGTTTAATTTTTTTTTCATTAAACCACCCGATCATACAGGTTGCCAGCCCCAGTTCTGTGGCCTGCAAACAAAAATGTTCGGCTGCAATTCCGATATCAATCAACGGAAATTCCCGTTTTTTTATACTGCCACCGATTTCAGTCAGGATTTTAGGTTTTTCAATAACCAAAACAGCAAAAACCGGTGCTTCCACGGCAAATTGATTAAACGTGAGAATTTTGTCAAAAGTAGTCCTGGCTACTTCTCCTGCTAATTCTCTGTTATCGACGATAATAAGCTTCCACGGTTGAGAATTGCTGGCCGAAGGAGCCAAACGCACAGCCTCAATTAATTGCCTTATTTTTTCCGGTTCAACCGGTATGGACCGATACCCCCTGGTACTCTGCCTGTGAAGTATTAATTCCTGAAAATCCATGGTTCAGATTTTTAACAAACTATAAATATTCAATGTAAGAAGAATTCAGTATGGGTCAAAACAAAGTGAATTAAAAAACAGGTAAAAATTCAGACACTTTCCCCTTAATCTATTAATTTAGCCCGGCTAAACGGGACATGAACATAAAAAATATCACAACCATGAAAAGTAGTTTTTTCATAGCCCTCATGCTTTTGGGCAACCTTATTTATGGACAGAAGTTTGAAAATCTGGCATTAACCCCTCCTATGGGATGGAACAGCTGGAACACCTTTAAATCAGACATCAACGAGCAACTGATCCGGGATGTGGCGGATGCATTTATCCGGGATGGTTACAAGGATTCCGGATATGAATATATCATTATTGACGACTGCTGGTCTTTACGGGAAAGGGATGAAAACGGCAATCTTGTGCCCGATCCTGAAAAGTTTCCCAACGGGATCAAGGCATTAGCCGATTATGTACATTCCAAAGGATTAAAGTTTGGTATATACAGTGATGCCGGGACCAAAACATGTGCCGGTTATCCGGGCAGCCAGGGGCATGAGATGCAGGATGCACGGTTGTTTGCTTCCTGGGGTGTGGATTATTTAAAATACGACTGGTGCAACACCTTCGGTCGTGATCCGGAGGAAGCCTACAAAACCATGAGTGATGCCATGTATGCAGCCGGCCGGCCCATGGTGCTTGGTATTTGTGAATGGGGAACTGCAGAACCCTGGAAATGGGGCAAGGAATACGGTCATCTGTGGCGAATAAGCGGGGATATAGCTCCCTGTTTCGACTGTGTCGTGGATCATGGAAGTTACCGCGACTGGGGTGTGATGAAGATTGTCTATATGCGTGAAAACATCCGGAAATATTCAGGACCCGACGGATGGAATGATTTTGACATGATGGAGGTAGGCAACGGAATGACTGTCGAAGAAGACCGGTCTCATTTCTCTTTGTGGTGTATGCTGGCTACAGCCCTGATCATGGGCAATGACATCCGCAGCGCTTCCCCGGAGACCATCGAAATTCTGACCAACGAAGAGGCCATCGCCATTAACCAGGATCCGCTGGGTATACAGGCTTTTAAACACACCAACCTGGACAGTACCGAAGTATGGGTCAAACCCCTGGATAACGATGAATGGGCCGTCTGCTTCCTCAACCGCAAAAGTACTCCTGTATGGGTTGAATTTGATTGGAAACAACATGCATTCAATGATCCGGTGTTCAGTTATGAGGTAGATTTCAGCAAAGAAAAATTCAGGCTTTTCAACATCTGGGAAGGAAGAAAAGCCGGAAGAACCAACCGTCCGCTTAGCGCTGAAATTGCTTCTCACGATGTCCTGATGTTCAGATTGGAGAAATAGTTTTATTGTTTCAGGGCAGCTTTGGTAAACAGGTATTCCGGAATGTCCTGGTTAAACTGAATGCGTGTAATTTTAAATTCAGTTCCATCCCCCTGTTTCAGCATATCCTTATAGACGATTACCCTGGGAAACCAACGTCCCTGGATCTGTTCTACATGGCTTAATGTTGACTGTTTCAGCAACTGTCCGCTTTTAGCAAACAACTCTTCTTTGAGGGGAACGTAGCGTTCGGTATCAATCCATATTTTGCGTGAGGCATAGGCCACATCTTCCACTTTGGCCGTTAACTCCAGCACCCACGTCTGACGTCCGTTGATTTCCTCGTTTCCGATCACTGTGGCTTTGTACACCTCGGTCAGCTTCCGGTCGTCCATCATATCCTCATAGGAAAGATCGGATCCCATAACGGACTGCCGGAGCATGTGTCCCGAGATCTGAATCGTCCGGTCGGTGGCAGGGGAATAGATCCACAGCTGGTCCTCAAGCTTCAGCATCTTGGTGCCCTCTTCCCGTGGAGGCGACAGGTATTCGGTAAATGCTTTCTTATCTCCCACAGAATAGGAGACTGAGGTGATCGTCCGGCTGCTCCTTCTGCCGTGAATGGTCATCGATGATTCAAATATCCGGTTCTCCGATGACATGTTTTCATCCACCCGTTCAAGAATTTCCTCCCCGTCAGGCTGTCCGGAACTCAACACCACAAGGAATGCGAATATACTGGTTAAAAAAGTCTTCATTTTTGCTGTTTTTAAAGGTCTGACAGCTAAAAGCTGCAAACTGCAGTTTATCATACTATCGTTGTTTTTTTCTGTTTCAGGCTTCCAGTTCCCGGAAAAGACGGGCCGTTTTACGTTTATAGATCCCTATTCCGGACAAAGCGGTTCCGACGACCGTTGAAATAACACCGGGGATAAATCCAATGTAGAAGTCAGCCGGTGTAATGCGGGCTCTCATGACGGATGGCATCATAATGGAAGCCCCTTGCATCATCGAACTGATATCGATCCCGTAGGTTTGCAGCAGCCAGGCAAAAAACAGCCCCAGGAAGGTTCCGAGAAGGGATCCCATTATTCCGATCATCACCGATTCACCAATCAGGGTAAAATAAACATGCCTTTTATTCTCACCAATGGCAAGCCTCACTCCCATTTCTCCATACCGCCTCAGTCCGCCCAGCAGACCGGCATTCCACAATACCAATGACATAGCCAGCATAAAAACAGCGGTTACCAGCCAGGTCATATATCCTGACAGATCCACAAAGAGGGCCATGTTCTCCTGTTCTTTCAGGCTCTTCATTACGGGGGCAAATTCATCGCCCGGATGACTATATTTTGAATGAAATTCTTCAGCGACATCCACCGCTTTCTCATGATTGTAAAAGCCCGTTTTAAAGAAACCCAGGATTTCACCGGCTGCATTGCTCATGTCGAGCGCTGCCCTCACATCCTGTATATCAGCAAGGATGGTACCCCGGTCCAGGGCAGCTACCCCAAACTTAACAGTACCGGCCACCCTGAAGTTGTGTATAGCCATGCCTCCGTACATCGTGGATCCGATAAGGGTAACCTCATCGCCCGGAGAAACCTGTAATTTTTGTGAAAACAGTTCGCTCAGCAACACCTCTCCGGAATGGGAAGGCAAAGCTCCCCGCACCAGGGCATCTGAAATCCCCAGCCTTTTTATTTCCCCTGAAGTTTCTGTCAGGAGGTCCATGCCCATTCCCATAGCCGGTCCCTGGGCTTTTGTTTCTCCCATTTCATCGGGAGCATCAATTAATCCGCCAAAACGGATCCTTGGAATCCAGGATAGTTGCGGAAATTCGTTTTCCAGGATCCGTAGCAACCCGTCCACTTCCAATAAAGCCAGATCGTTAGGCACCTGATCCACATTGTCGGCATAGGCACGGGTCATAACTTTCATGTGGCCTGTTGAAAAACGGGCATTCATTTCAATGGTATCCCCCATGACACCTACCACATAAGCATGCATTAACACAGCGAGCAATACACCGGTAGCGACCACCAGCACAGGCAACAGGCTCCGGCTTTTATCGCGCAGCAATCCGAGTAATAAAAACCTGATCATTGTATTTTCCCCCTTAACGCTTCTGTTGGATTCATTTTAGCAATCTTTCTCGAAGGCCAGTAACTTACGACGGTCGTGGCCAGCATAACAATCAACACCGTTGACAGTACCAGGCTGAAACTATAGACCGGGTAGAGGGTTTGCGCCATGGCCATTCCGTAATCTGCAGCGTCAACCGGCAGAGTCCACCCCACATCGGCCTGCCAGATCAGGAAAGGAATTCCATAAGCTGCAGCAACCAACGCTGCCAGCACGGCATGCATCGCTCCTTCTGTTGTAAACAACCATACCACATCGCGTCGGGTATATCCCAGTGCAACATAGGTACCTATTTCCTTCTGCCTCCGGAATATGGAAAGTACCTGGGTATCAAAAATGGCAAGCATAGCCAGCAACAACAGAATAATGTAAAACACCGACTGGCCGATCGTCTTGGTTTGAATCATCTCGGTAACATCAGCTGTCAGTTCTTCACTGGTTTTAAGTTTCCAGCCGGCAGGTTCCGGTCTTTCTGCTTTTCCGTCTTCAAAGGTTAACAAGGTAGCTTCCCCGGGCATCATAAGCATCGACTGTAATTCATCAAGGGGGATCCACACCTGTCCGCCATCCACTGTTGGAACATTGGTTGTAAATATCTCTGTAATTACTATTTCCGTAGCATCAAAAGTTCCGTTTCTATCCCGCCATTGCAGTGTTACATAATCGCTCTTTGCGAGCTTACCGGCTCTTGCCATTCCGGAACCGATAATCGCAGGAACAGCTGCAACGGCAGTATCCAGTTTTTCTGTGGGCAGCATCAGCAGCTCCTGCCCGGGATCAATCCCTTTTATCAGTATCGTCTGCATCCGGCCTTGCGGATATAAGGTTCCCTGGGCGATCAGTACGGGTTCCATCCTGTTGGCAGCAATCTCACTTTGCAGTTCTTCCGGAATGACTGCATGACTTTCGGCCAGCGTAAAAGGATCATACGGATCGTAATGCTCCTGCCAGTATTGCCCTTCTCCAATCTCCCAGTTTTTCATGTCTTCCCGGGCCTGGTGATCCCACCCGATCAGGATCCCTTTCATCCAGATAATGACCACAAAGGAAAACGACAAAACAATCACATTGAGCCAGGTACGCAGCCCGGCACCTATTAGATTCCTGTATGCCAGTTTTATTGCGAGTTTCATCTTTTTTATTATTTACATTCTTAATCTTATCCTTAACCTTAACCTTAACCTATGTTACAGCGTTCACTTTCCGGGATTCTCTATAATTTCATCCTTATCCACTTTTCCGTCAAAGAGGTATATTTTTCTCTTAAGGTAACGAATCACCTTATCATCGTGCGTAGCAAACAAAAAGGTGGTATGGAGTTCTTTGTTCAGTTTCTCCATGGTTTGCAGTATGTGATGTGAATTTGCAGCATCCAGGTTTGCTGTCGGCTCATCGGCCAGCACAAGAGACGGTTTTTTAACCATAGCACGTGCAATAGCAACCCGTTGGCATTCCCCTCCGGATAGTTGGGGAGGTTTGGATTTGACCTTATCGGTCAGCCCCACCCACTCCAGGGAATCCATAACCATTTTTTTTCGCTTTGATCCGGAATAACCAAGCAACAACAAGGGAAATTCCACATTTTCAAAAACCGTATGAACCACCAGCAGGTTGTAACTTTGAAAAATAAATCCCAGGTTTTCCTTTCGTAAGCGTGCCGCCTCCCTGGCTGTCAGGGTGGATACCGAACGTCCCAAAACCCAGGCTTCGCCTGAGGACGGAGTATCCAGTGAGCCAGTAATATTCAGCAAGGTGGTTTTTCCTGACCCACTGGGGCCAATCAAACCGGCAAATTCTCCCCGCCCAATTTCCAGATTTATATCTTCCAGGGCAGTAAACCTCGTTTTCCCCATGGGAAACGTCTTGGTAAGGTTCTTAATCTGAATGACATTTTCGTTTTTCATTCTTTTATAGTAATTATTTTCAAAGGTAAATCTTTCTATTGTCTCTCCAGGAACCAGTTTCGAGTCGCAAGTCGGATTTTCAGATTTCTCTAATAACCATTCAACTAATCAACTAATTAACCATTTAACTTTTCCACCCTTCCACTATTCCCATTTTTCATTTTTCATTTTTCATTTTTCCCCGTCTTTGGCTGTGCGCCTCAATAATTAAACACCACCATTACCTGCACTCCGCTTCCGGCCAAAAGGTTTTCTGCTCCTTGTTGTGTGGGAATTTTATAGTCCCTGGGATTGATATACCCCATCACATACAACACAATCCGTTTAAACTGTTTCTGCCAGTTTATAAAATTGTAGACCGATTTATGCGTCCAGTCGTAAAACACGATGGCGCTCAGGTTATCAAACATTCCGATCGGATAGGTCAGGTTCAGCAATGAAAATGAAACGTTTTGTTTAAAAGCAAAAAAAGATTCATCGGTTGCAACAAGAAGGTGTTCGTAAGCAGCCATCAATCCGTTCCCAATTCCGAATGTATAATCCACGCCAAGATTTATAATTTTCTGATTCCGGAATTTCCCGGCAGCTTTGGGCAGTGACACCCAGGATCCTTCGATCCAGCAACCCACAACCATATCTGCTTTCAGATCCAATCCCACCCTGTTCTCGTTTAATACGGGCGTGGTACCGATATCGTACAAAGTTCCAGGTTCGAATGTTTTCCGGTGATGAAAGGAAAACGCAGCTTCTCCCCTGGGTACCGGCACCTGAATGCGGCCACCGAATTCCGGGTGCCGGGAGGCTGTGGGAGCGGCTTCCCAGCCTTTGGGATTCTTATTCCCGTAAAGCCCCCATAACCATACATTGGCATTGTTCAGAAAATAATAGCGGGCCAAAGCACCCCAGACACCATCCGTTAACCGGAGGGGATCCCGCGGATCAACCTGATCAAACCACATCAATGGACGAAGCATGGAAGCAGAACCAAAATTGATCTTCTGCAACCCTACCCTGAACTCAAACTGCCGGGTCGAATAACGGGCCCATACCCTGTATGGTTTAAAATCCCCCTCAACACCGGCCGAAACAAACGGATCAAGCCCAAAGGTTCCATACAGGTTGGCTGAAGCTTCAAAATCTATTTTCCGGTTTGCGCCTGCTCCTGTCTCAAAATTCAGGCGGGGAATATACCGTAGACCACTAAGAAAAGGAAAAGAGTTTTCCGGATTCACATGCCCCCACCCCGATAACTGCCCTTTAAAAAACAAGCGGGTTGAATCAGAATCATCAAACAGACTGTAACTTCGGAAGGAAATACCCAACAGCAAAAAAACATATATGAATAATACTCTACTCATTCCTCTCAGGATCATGGGGTAAAAGACCATAAAAAAACAGATTAACCAGTTCCATAATCAACCCCTGAACATTATCGTATAATCCGATTGCCCTTTCATCGGAAACAATCTCAAATATTTTTTCCGAATAATAAGGTATAAAATCCACATTCACATGCTTGTTAATCCACCCTTTTTCCTGGGCTTCCCGGAAATTGCTCAAAACCTCCTGCAAAATATCATCCGATCGGCTTTCCCAGTATTCTTTCAGTTCCGGAATCTGGCCTCCATAAATGTCTTTTATCAACTCAGAACTTATCTCCTTGGTACCTTCAAACTTCAACAAAATCTGTTTTTTTACCTTTTCAGCAAAGGGAATATCTTCTGCCATCAGTGCACGATAGCTTATCAAAGACTCTTTAAAGAGATTATCAATCACTTCTTTTGCCACTTCGGTTTTGTTGGAAAAATACCGGTAAAACGTCATCTTACTGACTCCGGCCTCCTCACAGATCTCCTCTACGGTTACCCGTTTAATCCCAAATTTCCAAAACAGACAATGGGCAGTTTTTGCAATATCCTGATACTTACTTGTCTTTTGAAGATCTGTCATTTTTTATTGAAGTATACTTTTAAATTGTAATTATACGATTTTAGTATATAATAATAAATTACGTAAGGCATGTTATACAACATATTTAAAAATTAATATTATCGATTCTCTTAAATTTCCAGTATTTACAGGCTTTTTGTAACACTCAGATAATGTGAATCACGCTTTATCATAAAAACCTACTTCCGGTAGGATTGTTCTCTATAGATAAATATTATATTCGCACCAAATAATAACGAAAAAAGAAACAGTGATGAAGAAAGTTTTACTTACAGCCGGGGTGTTGATTATCACCCTTTCTCTTTATGCAAAAGATCCTGAAAAAAAGGGGGTTAAAATAGAGAAAAAAGCAAATACTGAGATTTGCAAACAGGAAAAGAAGGTGATTAACAACGCAAAATGTATCAAGCAAAAAATTACCGTTCCAGCGGAAATGAACAAGCGCAAATCAGCAAAGAAAAGTAGCGAGATCAAACAACATAATTCGAAACTTCCCTTAAAGAAATAACCATGAAAAAGATTATACTTTTACTTGTCATTTTCCCATTGTACCTGTTTGCTCAGGACAATGATACAGAGCGTCTTCCCAAAGGACAACTAAACGGGATGCCTGAGAAGAGTCGTACGCTCAGTACGTATATCCACAGTGACCTTACGATCTTCCAAAGCGATCCCGGGATGGATGCCGGCAGCTGGCAGTTTTCCGGTCCCTGGAAAAAAGAGCAATTCAGTATTACGGAAGACCTTTGTGCCGGCATCGGATTCAGCGGTTCCTATGGTCCGGGTATTGACAGCCGGCTGGTCAGTCCGGTCATTGAGCTTCCTGCCATTAATTCTTTCAACCGGGAAAAGATTGTGCTTGCTTTCGATGAATTTTTCTCTCTCGAAAGTTCGTATGATGAAGGTATCGTTGAGGTTTCCAGAGACGGTGGAGCTACCTGGGATATCCTTGATTTCCGTAGTGGCACCTCAGAAAACAGATGGAGAAGAACGACCCTTTACCTGGATGTCTATGCCGGGGAGTCTGTTCAGATCGCTTTTCGTCTGAAGAGCGATGAAAATTTTTCCGGTGACGGATGGTTCGTAAAGAATGTAGAGATAAAGAAAGCAACCTACACCTTATCTTCCTCCCGGGATTTTTTACAGATGGAGATGCTCAAAAGCGGACAGGCAGGATTCACAGGTACGATGAACAGCCTGAACTCGCAGAATTTCCCCTATATTTATATGAATATCTTGCTGACCGAAGATGACCAGGGGGTATCAAATCTTATAAAGAATGATTTTGAGATCTATGAAAACGAAACGTATGTAAGCAATTACAACGTCATTCCGCCCGATGGTACATCGGGCTCCAAGCTGGTAGATATTATCTTTCTGGTGGATAACAGCGGTAGTTTTGACAAATACCAGAATGCTGCCCGCAACAACATGGAGAGCTTTGTCAACCAACTGGCCACTTCGGGGAATGATTTTGCCCTGGGATTGTGCCGTTTCGGGCAAAGCAGCATGGGTGGAGATCCGATTATTGAAGACAACGGACAGTTAACCAGCAACATAAGCTATTTCAAGGATGATGTCTGGTTGCGGAATGTGGCCGATGGAGGAACCGAACCAGCCTACTGGTCCATTGTCAAATCGGCCCAGGAATTTAATTTCAGGCCGGGATCCCAAAAGATCTTTATCATTCTGGCTGATGAGAATCCCGCTCAGGGAGGGGCTACCAAAGAGGAAGCCCAGAATGCCTGTCTGAATAATTACATCACCTTATTCGCTTTAACCACCTATTCTTCAATGCAATTAAATGATATTGCCGCTGCCACCAACGGGCGTAGCTACAATATTACGGATCCCTTTAACGACATACTGAGTGACATTTCCGCATCGGTGAACAACAATTACCTGATTTCCTACCGGTCACCCAATCCGACCCTGGACGGTGTGGAAAGGCAGGTACGGGTCCATGCCACCAGCAAATCGGGAGCTACCACAGACATTACCGGGTCCTACGTTCCGGGATCCGCTCCGCAAATTGAGCGAACTACCGAAACCATCGACTACGAAAGCAAGGGATGGCCTGAGAACCAGGAGTTTACTATTACTGTTGAAATTACCGACTCCAATGAACCGTATGTCAGCGGAGCAACCCTCTACTACAAACATACAGGGAGCACCACCTATTCCTCTGTTGCAATGACCAATACTTCAGGGGATTACTGGAGTGCCACTATTCCCGGTTCTGTGAGCCAGAATCCGGGAGTGGATTATTATATAACCGCCACCGATGGGATGGTAACCTCTTCGCTTCCCAAGGTTAACCCCAGCATCAATCCGTTCCAGATAGGGATACTACCCAATGAAAAGCCGGTGATAACCCACACAGTACCCACCACCAATTTCAGTCCGGGTGCTACGTTAACCTTTGAAGCCACGGTTGTGGACATTACCAACTGGGTGGAATCCGTGGTTCTTTGTTACCGGAACGAAGGGGAATTATCCTACACAAAAGCAGAAATGGTTAAAACCACCGGGGATACCTACGCATATGACCTGAAGACCCCTACCTCCTCATCCGCCCTTGAGTATTATATTTCTGCCGAGGACGACTTTGGGCTGACCTCCTACTGGGCAAGTCCGGACAATCCCCAAATTATCAACTCAGGCCAGTTGCCCAACTTTGCACCTCATGCCATTGCACAGTACAACTGGACCTCTCCCCTGATCATTTCGGTTGAAGAGAATGCTTCCCAGACCTCCACATTGATCTATGATAACCAGGAAATATTTGTGAATTTTGCCTATATGAATGTGGGCAATACAACGGCCGGGTCTCATGAAACGCAACTTCTTGTAGACGGATCAGTGATCAAAACGTGGCAGGTAGGAGAAACCCAGGCAGGTTATTTTAACTACCTGCTTGATTACAGCATCGGTACTCTTTCGGCCGGAAGCCATACCATCTCCTTTGCCTTTGATACCGGCAACCAGGTTGCTGAATCAGACGAAACAGACAATACCTATTCAAAAACCATCACGGTATTGCCGGTCAATACCTCGGTAGCAAACCTTGCCCCTTATACTCCGGAAAACTGGGATGCCCCGGTTGTAATTTCCAGCGTGGAAGGAGCTACTACTCACAACGAGGTCTATTACGACGACGAAGACCTGTTTCTAAGCCTCTGTTATGCAAACTTTGGGGAAGTTGATGCAGGAGCACATCTTTCTCGCATCTTCATCGATGAAACGGCGGATACCCTGTACTGGAATGAAACAGAAGGTCTGGAAAGTATGACCTATCAAACGATAAAATCCTACAACATGGGGAAACTGGGAGTTGGAGAACATATAATCCGCTTTGTTATTGATGTGGACAATCAAGTGATCGAATCGGATGAAACCGACAATGAATATTCTGATACCATCACAGTGACACAACGATACCAGCCCAACCTGCTTCCCTATCATCCCGGAACCTGGGATGGATCCATTGTGGTTTCAACCACACAGGGTACGCATACCAATGCTCCCTCTTTGACAACCAATGATAATATTTATATTGATGCAGCATGGGAAAACAACGGGGAAATAGCCTCCGGACCCTACCATGTGCGGATCTATATCGACAGCCTGATGTTTGAATTTCATGACGCCGACGGAATCGGCCTGACCGAATTTTCATACATAGATGATTTTTATGCAGGGAAACTAAGCGAGGGATCGCATGATATCACGCTCTTCGTGGATTGCTTTGATGAAGTGGCGGAATCGGATGAAACCGACAACATGCAAATAATAACCATTCAAGTCACCAAAGCCACCGGAGCAGACCTGTTCCACCAGGAATCAGGCATCAAGGTATGGCCCAACCCGGCCTCTTCCAACCTGAATATCGACCTGGGAAATCCATTGTATACCGAACTGTCGGTTACCGATCTTGCAGGACGTACCATCCTGAAGAAAAAACTATCTGGTGAACAAACCATCCGGCTGGCTACGGGCAATTTTGTTCCCGGAACCTATCTGTTAAAAGTGGTGGGAAAAGACACCTCGGAGATACAAAAGTTTATAATTCAGTAGGAATAAATGAAAAAGGCAGTGGTTTCACTGCCTTTTTTCGTAATATTATGGCGATAATTAAAAACAAAACCTAAAAGAACAAAGAATTATGAAGACTTTCACAAAAATCTTGGTTGTGGTTACTCTTCTGACAATAGTCACAGAATCCAAAGCCCAGATCGTTGGGATAAAAGCCGGTTTGAATCTGGCTAATATGGTCATCAAAAATGATAACATGACCATGAGCGAAGATTTTACAATGAATCCGATGTTTCATGTTGGGCCCACCCTGGAGTTTCCTTTGGGAGAGGTACTTTCCTTTGAAACCGGATTGCTCCTGTCTGTTAAAGGATACAATTATGATGAAGGACAACACGACAAAACCAATCTTTTTTATCTGGATGTTCCACTGAGGGCAAAAGCAACTTTTGACATAGGCGGCATAGGTATTTACGGGGCTGCCGGACCCTATGCAGGCATGGGAATTGTTTGAAAATCCCATTACGATAACGGAACGAGTGACATCGAATGGGGATCCGGTAGCGAAGCCGATCTGAAGCGGCTGGATTTCGGTTTATCGGTCGGTGCCGGAGTGGAAATAAACGCACTGCAGTTTGGAGTATCCTATGGCCATGGATTGGCAAATATTGCAACTTCTACAGAACATGGCTTTACCATTCAAAACAGGCTTATCAGCATTTCAGCGGGATATCGATTTGGAGGGAAATAGAAAGCTTTTCTTCGCAGACTTGAAGATTGCGAACAGATCACATAAATGAGGAATCGTATGAAACGATGGATCATCGCGTTAGGGATTGGGTGTGTGTTTTTAACATTTGCGTCCTGCCTCAAAGAAGAAAGCAACCCGGAGGATCTCCGGATCATCTGCGAGGAATTCAGGCCCTACAGCTACTTTGAAAACAATCAGCTGGTCGGAATTTCTGTGGAAATCGTAAATGACATTTTGGATAAAGCCGGAATGAAAGATGCATCCATTGAGATGACAACCAACTGGGACCATGCCTATGAACAGGCAGTAACTTCCGATGATGTCGTTCTGTTCACCACAGTCCTTACGGCCGGCCGCAAAGAGCAGTTACAATGGGTAGGCCCGGTAATGGTCACAGCCACAGGTTTTACAGGCCTGAAAACAAACCCCAGCAAGATTCTTTCTGTTGCAGACGCCAAACAACTCGCCTCAATCGGTGTGGTTACCGGTTACTCAACCGCAGAGATCCTTGAAGATCTGGATTTTCCCAATCTGACATATTTTAATACCGTAAATGATGCCATCGCATCGCTCTATACAGGAACGATCGATGCAATTTTTGAACTCATGCAGCCGGTAAGAGCTATAGCTGCTGCCGACGGATGGGATGTCAATAAGTTGGATGAATTATACAATTATTCCACGATCCAGGGATATCTGGCTTTTTCACCCGGTGTATCTTCTCAGACAGTGGATTTATGGCAGGAAAAACTGAATGAATTAAAGACCGATGGATCGGTACAGACGATCTACGATACATACCTTCCCGGAGTGAAAGCTCCCGGTCTGGTCACGATATACACGGAAGAGAATCCACCTCAGAGTTACCGGGATCTTAACGGGAACCTGACCGGCAGTTCGGTAGAAATCGTGGAAGCCCTCATGCAGGAAACCGGCAGGGAGGAACCCCTTTTCCTGACAAACTGGAACGATGCCTACAACCAGGGGTTGCTTGCTCCAAACACCATGGTTTTCAGCACACTCAAATCAAGCCAGCGCGAATCCCTGTTTCACTGGATCGGTCCCGTATGTGCAAAGAACTACTGCTTCTTTGTTCTGGCTGATAGCCATATTGAGCTCAACGACATCAACGATGCCAAAATGCTGGATCAAATCGGAGTTCCGGACGGCTGGGCATCGGAACAGGAACTGACCGATGCAGGTTTCACAAACCTTCAGACATGGGCAACACCCGAGATGGTTTTTGAAAAACTAATGGAAGGTTCTGTAGATGCCGCTGTACTGAATGACATAGCAATCCGTCACCTGGCAGAAGAGGGGGGCTACAATCCGGAAACCATAAGAAATGCACTCCTGTTGTCATCAGGAGATACCTACCTCGCTTTCAGCCTGGATACCCGGCAGCGATACCTGGATGAATGGCAGCAGGCATTCACGAAGATCATGAATGACGGAACCTTTTCAAGCATCTGGGACAAATGGTATCCCGGACTGGAATTGCCGTAAACAGCCGGAAGGCACATCTCACTTTAATTCACAATCCGTATCAACAGAAAGGAAAACCAATTGTGGATATTCCATTACCTGATCCTATCTAATAAAGGAATAGAATGCTCAGATAATACTTATATTCAATTGATTAACATTTTTTAGTACCCCGGACGGGATTCCCCGATATCGTTCCACTTATCGGGATAAACTTCTCACCCGTCCGGGCAGCTAAAAAAAAGCACTTGATTCATCAAGTGCCCACATCAATGTACCCCGGACGGGATTCCCCGATATCGTTCCACTTATCGGGATAAACTTCTCAC
>CAZNPV010000009.1:0-90 GCA_964575025.1 uncultured Mariniphaga sp. | reverse complement strand
AAAAAAAGCACTTGATTCATCAAGTGCCCACATCAATGTACCCCGGACGGGATTCGAACCCATGACCTACTGCTTAGAAGGCAGTTGCTC
>CAZNPV010000008.1:0-91268 GCA_964575025.1 uncultured Mariniphaga sp. | reverse complement strand
TTGCCAGGCTCCGCAAGTGAAGTCGGGCACATCCACGGAGGAGGAGCGATGGGCCACAGAAGCTTCGCTCAGAGGTGCTATGGAACTCCAGAGGGCTGCATCGTACACATCCTGATCAAGGGGTAATCCATTGCGCAGGCAATCGATCAAACGCCAATCCATGATAAAATCCATCCCTCCGTGACCTCCTACCTGACGGGCCATTTCCCCTACCTTACGGACAATTTCCGGGGTGTATGCTTCATGCAATGCAGTTAACTCGTCATCGCTCAGCCATGCATGCCCCAGGGCAATGCGGGCCGGTGCAGGATATTTCCGTGCCATGCCTTTGGTTCCGCTGATGAGGTGGATGCGTGAATAGGGACGGGGACTGGTTACATCGTGCTGAATCATGAGGGTCCGTCCTTTGTTGGTTTTTATGGTGGTGGTATTCATGTTGCCCCGGTATTCTTTCTTGGCGAATTCTGTAAAGAATACATCTTCAGCTGCTAACCGGTTTGCTTCTTTCTGCATCATAAAATCTGCCGATTGCACCGAAGTCAGGAATTCCATTTTGTCGCCCCGGTTGATGTTCATGAGCTGGCAAACAGGCCCCAGACCATGGGTGGGGTAAAGGTTCCCGTTGCGTGAGGCATTTTGTTTCAGACGCCACATGCCGGCATAGCCTTCCTTGTCAAAATTCAGACTCCGCAGGTCATGAATGTATGAACCTTCACCGTGTACGAGTTCCCCGAAGAATCCCTGCCGGGCCATGTTTAACGTGAGCAGTTCAAAAAAGTCGTAACAACAGTTTTCCAGCATCATACAATGCTTTTTCGTACGTTCTGATGTTTCCACCAGTTGCCAGCACTCCTCCAGGGTTAGAGCTGCTGGTACCTCGGTAGCTGCATGTTTGTTGTTTTCCATGGCATACACCGCCATGGGAGTATGCCATTTCCATGGGGTGGCAATATAGATAAGATCCAGGTCGTTCCGTTCCACCATATTTTTCCAGGCGTCTTTCGAACCGGAATACCCTTCGGCTTCGGGAAGGCCTCTTTCTTTCAGGATCTGCTGACATGCATCCACACGTTCGGGGTAAACATCACAAAGGGCTTTGATTTGCACTCCTTCCATATGAGACATCCGGGTAACGGCTCCCGGACCTCGCATGCCCAGCCCGATGAATCCGATGCGCACAGTTTCAAGCTTTGGAGCTCTATAACCGCTCATATTGAAGAACTGAAGATGTTCTTTGTCGGATGCCTTGGTTTCTTCACGTTCACCGGTTGTACACGAAAAAAATCCTGTGGAAAGAACTCCTGCTCCCAGGAGAGTGTGTCTTAAAAAATCGCGACGATTGGAACTCATGGGTTATTTCTTTTTGATGATGGACCTGTTGCTTCCTTTTCTGAAGCTAAAATAGGAATTATTCTTCTGTTTTTATGCTGCAATCATTAGGAAATAGGAGTTGTGAGTTGGTTTTTCGGATATTCGGATTAATAGAACCAGGAGCAAAGAACCAGGAACCAGGAGCCAGGAGCCAGGAAAAGTGATAAGGGGATAAGGTGATAAGGTGGAAGAGTGAAAAGGTGGAAAGGTGAAGAACCAGGAATCAGGAACCAGGAGCCAAGATCAACCATTCCGACGCAGTCGGAAAATGCGCGTAGGACTGAAATGAGGCTTTGCCGAATTACATCGAATACCATTAAAACAATAGATCTTAACTCCGACAAAGTCGGAACCCCGTCCGGCAGGGCATTTGGCCCCAAAACTTCAGGGTGAGGCAAAACTCCAAAAACGGTCAACCTTATTTAGGCCTACTCATCCCTAAAGTCCCCGAGCGAGTGAATCTCTTGCATATAAAACTTAGATTTCATATGAAACGTTTTTACTACAAATACCGTATTATAATATCTTAAACCCGGATTTACATATTCAATTACAAAAAAACAATGCACAAGTTATCCTCATACACATCTCCGATATCCATGAAAATCGATTGCCATAAAATGCAAAGTAGTACAATGCAAGAATCAGAAATAATAATGGATTCAATTGTATCGATATTTTTTACCCATGGGGGATTCACTAATCAGGAAATAATAGTGAATGAATAAAAAATCTATAGAGGATTTATCGGATTCTTAGAAATGAGATGATAACCTCTATGCATTGCTAAATAATTGATTTATCAATCAACGATAAAAGGCTTCAAAAAAACTAATACGTTAAATATATAGCAATATGAAACGAGTGTGGTTAAAGACTATGATTAAACCCAAACGATGACTATAAGGACGGGAAATGCACGTTATCCTGATGGCTATCGGGACGAGATGCCTGTCTGCCGGCAGACAGGTGTACTGTACCTTAAAAAATAACTAATACTACATGGTATGAAAGCAACTGATCTTTTAGATAGAATGATTAGAATAAATAAATTAATAAAATCAGAATGCACCGGAAACCCAGATGAATTTTCCAGAAAATTAGGTATAAGCCGTAGACAACTTTATGTTGATATTGAATGCTTTAAGGATATGGGTGTTGAAATCGGATATTCCAGGACAAGAAGAACTTTCTATTTTAAAAACGAAAAACTGTTAGATATTGCATATTCTTTTAAAGTTATTTCAACCAATACAACAAAAAAAATAAATGGTGGATTTTACAAAAAATCATACAATGTGCTTTTTTTATGCACAGAATAAATGTAGATTAGTGATGATCTTTTATTTAAACCGATTAGTAACACAAAATTCACTATCATGAAAAAATCTTTAAACACAAAAACAAATGGGATTAAAGAGCTTGATAAAGACTCTTTAACTAATATTCAGGGTGGTTTGCATGTATTGACCAAACTTTTCCTAAAAGCTATTGGATACATGGGAGGAGAAGTCGCATGGGGCGTTAAAACAGAAGGAACAGCTTTGAGATATGTTGCTTTTAAATAAAATTTATAACATTTAACGAGCTGTTATTCAATTAATTCTTGTATATTACTTTTCCGTAATCATTATTTGATAAATGCTGGTAACGATTTTATATTGCTAAAACAAAAAATCTATAACGAATGAAGGAATTAACTAAAAATGAATTAATAAATATTCATGGTGGATTATGGTGGATTCTGGAAGGAATTGCTATAGCATTAATTTGGGATATTACCGGTGATCCAAAAGGAAGTGCTGAAGCTTTGAAGGAAGGAAGCGAAGCTGCCCAAAGGTAAAACAAATAATATATATATTTACTTAAATACTGATCTATGTTGCATACGATTTTGCTTATTATCTTAAGTGCATTTGCTCTTTATTTACTCATAAAGAAAAAGGATTTCAAGTTGTTTCTCCGCGCATTCCTGGTTACTCTTTTGTTTCTTCTGATTTGGGAAGGAATCGCGTACATTGCAGATAACCAATTAGCCTTACACTACAAGTTCTACATTGCACTTTTGGCTTTTAATGTAATTCTTTTAAATCTGCACAAAAAAACAGATTCCAACCAATGATTGATACATGAGAATAATATCCTGTGAGTAAATCCATGGATGAACAAAATTCGCACTGAATTATCCTATGTTGACGTAGCTCCGACAGATCGGGATAACCGGGAATAAATTACGAGTTACGAGTAGTGAGTTACGAGTTGCGAGTTGTGAGTTGGTTTTTCGGATATTCGGATTAATAGAACCAGGAGCCAAGAACCAGGAACCAGGAAAAGTGATAAGGGGATAAGGTGATAAGGTGGAAGAGTGAAAAGGTGGAAAGGTGAAGAACCAGGAATCAGGAACCAGGAGCCAAGATCTAATATCTGGAATTCGTTATCATGGTTGTTCACTTGCTGCGTTCGCATAAGGGAAACAAGATCAATGAGATCAGTTGTCATGGTTCTGGCTAAGCCAAAGCAACAACACCCCTCTTTCGCCAGGGCTTCGGAGACCAAAGCAACGACAACCACTCACCGGATCATAGAACCCGTTAACTCTTTTTTTCTCTGTCCTTAAAATTTTAGGCGGAGAAGGGTTTAAAGATCCACTTTTACATTGGCTATCCGATCTTTCGGATAAGCACCGGCTTCCAGTTTATTTCTCACTGCTTTGAAGGCCTGTAGGGTTATTTCCACATCTTCAAGGGTATGGGTAGCTGTTGGTATTAATCGTAAGATCAGTTCTCCTTTGGGGATCACCGGGTAGATCACCGGAGAGCAGAAAATGCCATAGTTTTCCCGCAGATCCATTACCAGGTTGGTTGCTTCACCAACGCCCCCTTTCAGGTAAACCGGTGTAACACAAGAATTGGTATTTCCCAGGTCAAATCCTTCTTTTTTCAGTCCCGATTGAAGGGCACGTACGATGGTCCACAGTTTTTCTTTCAATTCCGGTCTGGTTCGAAGCAGTTCCAGTCTTTTCATAGCGCCAATCACCATTGGCATGGGGAGTGATTTGGCATAGGTTTGAGACCGCATGTTATACCGCAGGTAATAGCATATCTCCGGATTGGTGGCTACAAAAGCCCCTATACCTGCCATCGCCTTGGCAAAGGTTGCGAAGTGGAGGTCCACCTGATTCTGAACTCCGAAATGTTCCGGTGTTCCGGCCCCGGAGGGACCTATCGTACCAAAGCCGTGGGCATCGTCGACCAGCAACCTGAAATCAAACTCTTTTTTCAGGGCTGTAATTTCATCCAGTTTTCCCAGGTTGCCAGACATTCCAAAGACCCCTTCGGTGATGACCAGAATACCGCCTCCCTGTTTTTCGGCCAGTTTCGTGGCATGCTGCAACTGTTTCCTCAGGCTGTCCATGTCGTTATGGGCATACACATATCGCTTGCCCATATGCAGGCGGACTCCGTCAAGAATACATGCATGAGATTCTGAATCATAGACAATTACGTCATTTCGCCAGGTTATTGCATCAATAATGGAAACCATCCCCTGGTATCCGTAATTCAGAAGAAACGCGTCTTTCTTTCCTACAAACGAAGCAAGTTGTCTTTCCAGTTCTTCGTGATAGACGGTCTGACCTGACATCATGCGGGCACCCATCGGATACCCAAGACCCCAGTCCCTGGCTGCATCTGCATCCGCCTTGCGTACCTCGGGATGATTCGCCAATCCCAGGTAGTTGTTCAAACTCCACGTTAAAACTTCTTTGCCCCTGAATTTCATCCGGGGACGGATCTCTCCTTCCAGTTTAGGAAAACTGAAGTAACCATGGGAATTTTTCATGTATTTTCCGAGCTCTCCCTGGTTGGCTTTTAACTTATCAAATATATCCACAGTATAGGTTTATTGATTGTTCTGCAAAAATAACCTTTTTTAACGATCGGACAAATGGTGTTAAATAATACTAATCTGCTTACTATTCAAATAAAAGATCCGTAATTTCGTTCTTCATTCGGTAAAAAAAATTAATTTTGCGCCATGTTTATGAGAATGAGAATTTTTGGTGTGGGTTTGATCCTCACAATGATGCTTTTCAGTCGTTGCGGTGATTACAATAAAATCCTGAAAAGTACCGATTACGAATTCAAGTTTAAAAAAGCAATTGAGTATTATGAGGAAGGCGAGTATGTCAGGTCAGCTAGCTTGCTGAATGAATTGATTACCATATACAGGGGTACCAGTCATGCCGATCAGATATACTATTACTATGCAAAAAGCATGATGGGCCAAAAGGATTACCTTATGGCAGGCCACTATTTCAGTACCCTGGTAAGTGAATTTCCTACCAGTGATTATGTGGAAGAAGCTCAATTCATGGTTGGGTACTGCCATTACCTGATGTCACCCAAACCCAGACTAGACCAGGAGGTAACCCGGAAGGCCATCGATGCCCTGCAGCTGTATATCAATCTTTACCCATACACCGAGCGGGTCGATGAGGCAAACCGACTGATTGCTGAAATGCAGGATAAACTGGTTGAAAAATCGTTCCTTTCTGCGAAAATGTATTACGATTTTGGACAGTATAAAGCAGCCGTAGTTGCCCTGGATAACAGTTTAAAGGAGTATCCCGATTCACAATTCAGGGAGGAACTGATGTTTATGTTATTAAAATCGAAATATTTGCTGGCAATAAACAGTATAGAAAGCAAAAAACAAGAACGTATGTCGTCAGCTCTCGATGAATATTTTACCTTTGTGGATGAATACCCCGACAGCGAACACATCAAAGAAGCTGAAAAATTCTACGAGACCCTGGCAGAAGAGTTGAATTATAATGAGAAAACAACCAATGTGAATTAGACTATGGATTACAAGAAAACAAAGGCATCTATTACAACTATTCCCCGTGACCTTGATATCTTAACTCAGGAGACAGGGAATGTATATGAAACAGTGATGATCCTGGCCAGGAGGGCGAATCAGATTGCATCGGAATTAAAAGAGGAGTTAAATCAGAAATTACAGGAATTTGCTTCCTATACCGACAACCTGGAAGAGATTTTCGAAAACCGTGAGCAGATTGAGATCTCCAAGTTTTATGAACGCCTTCCAAAGCCTTCGTTAATCGCTTTTGAAGAATTAAAAGAAGGGCAGATCTACCACAGGAATCCCCTAAAGGAGAGCAGCCGCAAAAAATCATAATTCGTAAGCCTTTATGAGGCTGAAAGGAAAACATATTGTTTTAGGAATTACCGGAAGTATAGCTGCCTATAAGGCAGCTTATCTTTTAAGGCTTTTTATGAAGGAAGGCGCTGAAGTACAGGTACTGATTACCCCTTCCGGAAAAGAATTTATAACGCCGGTTACCCTTTCAGCCCTGTCAGGCAGGCCGGTGATCAGTGATTTTTTTGGTGCCGTTGACGGAACCTGGAACAGCCATATAGACCTCGGGTTATGGGCTGATGCGATGGTAGTTGCTCCGGCTACAGCCTCAACGATTGCCAAAATGGCCAATGGCATAGCAGATAATATGTTGTTGGCAACCTATCTGGCAGCCCGGAGTCAGGTGTTTGTCGCTCCGGCAATGGATGTCCATATGTTCCATCATCCGGCCACACAAAAAAACCTCAGAATTCTTGAATCGTTTGGGAATACGATCATCACTCCTGGTACGGGCGAGTTAGCCAGTGGACTGGAGGGGCCGGGGCGCATGGAAGAACCGGAAAACATCCTGGAATTGCTGGTGCAGTTTCTTGGCAGAAAAAAAAAACTCCGGAATAAAACCTTCCTCGTAACAGCAGGTCCAACCTACGAAAAAATCGACCCTGTACGTTTTATAGGGAACTATTCATCCGGAAAAATGGGCTATGCCATAGCCAGGGAACTGGCTGCCGAAGGAGCAAGGGTAAAACTGGTATCCGGACCGGTTCACCTGATGATTGATCAGGAAAATATTGAGGTGATAAAGGTTGAATCGGCAAGCGAGATGTATAGGGCTTCAGTACGCCTTTTCCCGGAATGCGACGGGGCGGTGATGGCTGCAGCTGTGGCTGATTATACTCCTCAAAAAACAAAAAAACAAAAAATAAAAAGAGAAAGCCCAACCCTGGAGTTACCCCTGAAATCAACGAAAGATATTGCTGCCCGCCTGGGAGCCCTGAAGAAAAAATCACAAATCCTGGTTGGTTTTGCCCTGGAAACACACAATGAAGTAACCCAGGCAAAAAGAAAATGCAGGGATAAAAACCTCGACATGATTGTTCTGAATTCACTCAATACACCGGGAGGAGGTTTTAATGTGGATACCAACAAAGTGACACTCATTGATAAAAACAATAATCTGAAGGATTTTGAGTTAAAAAGTAAAGAGGAAGTCGCCCGTGATATTGTTGAAAAAATGGGAGAGATGATTTTTAACCCCGGTGCCGGGCTGGATTAATTTTTGTATTTTTATCCTATGAAGATTCAGGCTATGAGGAGATTTTTCTTAGTGCTAATTTTTCTTGCAGGAGCTGTACTCTATGCCAACAGCCAGGAATTGCGATGCCGTGTAAGTGTTAATTCCACAAAAATCCGGGGGGCAAACCGGAACCTTTTCAGTACCATGCAGGTCGATATAACGGAATTCATGAACAGCCGGCAATGGACCAACCATAAGTATACTATGGATGAACGCATTGAGTGCAATATTTTTATACGCCTTGACAAGCAGGTTTCCTCCGATGAGTTTAAAGGAACCATCCAGGTGCAGGCTAAACGGCCGGTTTTTAATTCAACCTATGAATCGGTATTGCTCAATATTAAAGACAATGATTTTCATTGCCAGTATGTGGAGTTCCAGCCTCTTGAATTTAACGAAACCAACAACAAGGATAACCTGACCAATATTCTGGCTTTTTATGCCTATATCATTCTGGGGATGGATTATGATTCTTTCTCACCTGATGGGGGAACTCCCTATTTTGAAAAGGCCCAGCTGATTGTCAACAATGCACAAAATGCCAGGGAAGAGGGATGGAAATCGTTTGAAAGCGAACGCAACCGGTATTGGTTTGTGGAAAACCTGTTAAATAAATCGTATTCTGATTTCCGGACGTGTACCTATGAGTACCACAGACTAGGCCTGGACCTAATGGCTGATAAGCCTGAAGAGGGGAGGGCGGCTATTGCCGAATCCCTGCGCCTGATTCAGAAAGTATTCAGAAGACGTCCGTCGGTGTATATTCTTCAGGTGTTCTTTGATGCCAAAAAAGACGAAATTGTAAATATCTTTTCCCAATCCTACCCCGACGAACGAAACCGTGTTTTAACCATCCTGAATGAAGTAGATCCCTCAAACGGTTCTTTATATGAGAGGATCAAAGAATCAGAGGATCTCTAATAGACATACAATGCTGACCCGACTGACCATTAAGAATTATGCATTGATCGATGAACTGGTTATTAATTTTAACCGGGGTTTTAATATTGTTACCGGCGAAACAGGAGCTGGTAAATCCATTATTCTGGGAGCTTTATCCCTGATTCTGGGAAACAGGGCAGATACCAATACGTTGCGTGACAACACAAAAAAATGTGTGGTGGAAGGGATCTTTGAAATAGAAGCCTCCAGACTGAAACCATTTTTTGAAAAATTTAGCCTGGACTATGATGACAAATCGATCTTCAGGAGAGAAATAACCCCATCGGGGAAATCCCGGGCGTTCATCAATGATACTCCTGTGAACGTCAGGCAAATGGCCGAGATCGGTACCCACCTGATTGATATTCATTCACAGCTTCAAAACCTCGAACTGACCAGCAAACAGTTCCAGCTTGAGCTGGTGGATGTGGTTGCCGGCAATGGAAAAATCCTTTCTGAATACCAGCAAGCTTATACGGAATACCTGAAGAAAACCCATTTTCTGGAAGAATTAAAAGCAAAAGCTGAAAAGGAAAAATCAGACCTGGATTATTATGAGTTTCAGTTTAACCAGCTTGAGAAAGCAGAATTATCGGAAAATGACCAGGAGAAACTGGAAGAGGAACGGGAAAAACTTGCCCATGCTGAAGAGATAAAAAGCATCCTTCTTAAAGTGATGGAACTGCTTGAAAATGAGCAGGTTTCGGCTCTGCCTATGATAAAGGAAGGATCCAACGAACTGAGAAAGATCAGCAGTTATTACAAAGATGCCTCCGGGTTGCAGGAAAGGCTTGAAAGTGTGTATATTGAACTGAAAGATATTTTGGAGGAGTTGTCAACCCATTCCGAAAGCCTTGAATTGGATCCGTCCCGTCTGGAATTCCTGGATCAGCGACTGGATTTGATATACTCCCTTCAGCATAAACATCGCGTTCAGACAGTCGGTGAGTTGCTTTCGCTGAAAGATCAGTTTGAAAAACGAATCGCGGGAATTGTGGATTATGATATGCAGATCGCTAAGCAGGAAAAGGAACTGAAAATTCTTTTTAAGGAACTTGCAGAGAAAGCTGAACAGATCAGTGAAAAAAGGAAACAGACATTTTCAACTATTGAAAAGAAGGTTGTCGGGGTACTCCGCCTTTTGGGAATGCCTAAAGCCAGGTTCCGGGTGATTCATGAAAAGCTCAGCCATCCTGGAATAAACGGCCTTGATTCGATCGGTTTTCTCTTCAGTGCCAACAAGGATACAGAACCTGCTGAAATTGCCAGAATCGCTTCCGGAGGGGAAACTTCCCGCCTCATGCTGGCTGTCAAATCACTCATAACACAAAAAAAAGTATTGCCTACGATCATTTTTGACGAAATTGATGCCGGAGTATCCGGGGAAATAGCGTTGAAAATGGGCGATATTCTGAGAGATTTCTCCCGGTCCGTACAGGTTATCCATATTACCCATCTTCCGCAGATCGCAGGGAAGGGAGAACATCATTACAAGGTGTTTAAATACGATAATG
Source organism: uncultured Mariniphaga sp. (assembly GCA_964575025.1). GTDB lineage: Bacteria > Bacteroidota > Bacteroidia > Bacteroidales > Prolixibacteraceae > JABMQB01. Next base: position 80,981 of record CAZNPV010000008.1, on the reverse strand, counting down.
AATACGGAACCTTTACCTCGATAAAAAAACTGGATCCGGCTGAACGGATTGAAGAACTGGCTAAAATGGTAGGCGGCAATAAACCTACGGAGAATGCCTTTCAGACAGCCAGGGATCTGTTACAGTAAGCCGGAGAATAGGATCATCGCAAACCCTATGCCCTGAGAAGCAACACAAGGCGCTGAACACCGGACGGTATATCTGATTGCTGAACGACAACATTTTTTGTTACTTTAGCCTCAAATAACAACACCATGTTTCAGTACCAGCGGATCGACCCTGCATCAGAAATTCCCAAATACAAACAGGTGGTAAACCTGATTATTTCTGATATTGAAACAGGGATCTTTAAGCAGGGACAACGCATTCCTTCCATCAATGAAACCAGCGAAGAGTTGCTTTTATCGAGGGATACCGTTGAAAAAGCCTATGTCTGTTTAAAAAATAAGGGAGTTCTGTTATCGGTCAGAGGAAAAGGGTACTACGTAAACCATACCAATGTCCATAAAAAACTGAAAGTTGCCCTGATCTTTAATAAGCTGAGCAACTATAAACGGAGCATTTACTATTCTTTTAAAGAAAAACTGGGGAACAAAGCCTGCCTGGATGTATTTATCTATAACTATGATATACAGGAATTTGAAGAGATTATCGATAACAATCTGACCCATTATGATTATTATGTCATCCTGCCCCATTTTAAAAAGGAGACGGAAGATGTGAGCAGAGTGATCCGAAAAATTCCGGAAGAAAAAGTGTTAATTGTTGACCGGTATACCGAAGCATTGAAAAAATATCCGATTGTATACCAGGAATATGAAAAGGATATCCAGACTGCCTTAACCTGTGGGCTTGAACTGATCAGGAAGTATAAACAGATCAATCTTATTTTTCCTGAGGGAGATTATTACCCGAAGTATATCAAAAGAGGTTTCCGGATTTTTTGCCAGATCAACAATCTTGCGCATTCGGTTATTGACAGGCCTATAGAAAAGGAAGTGAGGAAAAATGAAGCCTATGTTATTATTTCCGATGATGACCTCTATGAATTTATTAAAATCCTTCGCAGGTTTGGATGGAATACCGGAAAAGAGATCGGCGTGGTAGCGTATAATGAAAATCCTGTAAAGGAAATACTTGAAGATGGCATTACCACAATATCAACCAACCATGATGAGATCGGACGGCTTGCTGCTGAAATGATCCTGTCCCGGAATTTCAGGAGAATAAAAAGCCCGTTTGAGTTCATACAGAGAAATTCTTTATGAATTTACGAACCATTACATAGTAACATGAGTACGAAGATTCCTTTTATTTTACTGATAGTTTTGTTTTTCTCCGTTGGCTAGAACCAACTGCCTGAACCGCTAAAAGCGGGGCAAAGGATATGGATCCTTTTTAACAGGAAACGGCAGGATGATTTGTGTTTTTCAACGAATAACTTTGTAACTTCGGGGTAAATCAGTGAATACCTGTTTATGAATAAATATTATTTTCTTGCTTTTGATCTTGGGGCATCCAGCGGGCGTGCCATGTTGGGAATACTGGAGAACGGAAAGCTGGAACTGAAAGAAGTACACCGTTTTAAAAATCAGATGCTGCAGATCCACGGCAGCTTTTACTGGAATATATACAGCCTGTTCAGTGAATTAAAAACCGGACTGAAAAGATGCATTCATGAATATGGTATTCAACCCGATTCCATTGGTATTGACACATGGGGGGTAGATTATGCCCTGCTGAACCGCGAAGGTCAGATCATCGGACTTCCGTATGCGTATCGTGATCACCGTACGGATCACTCGATGCATCAGTTTTTTAAGCTTCTTCCGGCAAAAAAAGTGTATCAGTTATCCGGTCTTCAGTTTCTGCAGTTTAATACGTTGTTTCAGTTGTTTGCTTCCTACAGGGATAAACTTTCTCAGATGAAAATTGCGGAAACCTTATTGTTTACGCCCGATGCACTCAACTATCTGTTTACAGGAGTTAGGAAAAATGAATATACCATAGCCAGTACCTCGCAGTTGCTTATCCCGGGCAAAGTGGAATGGGAGCCTAAATTATTCAGGGCTGCAGGTATTCCCCAGAGCCTTGTTGCTGAGTTAATCAGGCCAGGGAACATCCTCGGGGAGATAACAGAAGATATCTGCCGGGAGGTAAACAGCAAATCCATTCCTGTGGTGGCAGTTGCTTCTCATGATACCGCTTCTGCAGTGGCTTCGGTGCCGGCTACGGAAAAGGATTGGGTCTATATCAGTTCAGGGACCTGGTCTATCATGGGGATCGAAAGTCCCAGGCCTGTGGTGAATGACCAATCGCAGGCATTGAATTTTACAAATGAAGGTGGTGTGGAGGGAACCACCCGGTTTCTGAAAAATATTATGGGTATGTGGCTGATTCAGGAATGTAAACGGATGTGGGACCAGGAAAAGAGCCTCGAATGGCAGGAGATTGTGAACATGAGTAAGTCCGTCAAACCCTTTCAGTTCCTTATTGATCCCGATGACCCCTCTTTCCTGAATCCCGGAAATATGCCTGAAGCGGTTAAGGCGTTTTGTAAAAAGACAGGCCAGCCTGTTCCGGAATCAAAGGGGCAGATAGCACGGTGTATTTACGACAGCCTGGTCTTAAAGTATAAATATACCCTGACACAGATTGAAAAGGTTACCGGGAAAAGGATGGAATGTATACACATTATTGGAGGCGGAGCTCATAACCGGGAGATGAATCAGCTGACAGCGGATGCTACAATGATGCCGGTTTTTGCAGGGCCTGAAGAAGCTACTTCTATAGGAAATATTTTGTACCAGGCCAAAGGGCTGGGTCTGGTTGCTTCCTTAAAGGAGGTCAGGGAAATAGTCCGGAACTCATGTAACGTTGGCGAATACCAACCCAGGCAGGAGCTGGACTGGGACTCAGCCTATGAAAAGTTTGAAACATTAATACATACCTGACATGGAAAAGGAATATAAAATTGCAAGAGATAAGTATGCAGCGTTTGATGTCGATACAGATGAAGTGCTGAAAAAATTGGCAGAAATCCCTGTTTCACTGCACTGTTGGCAGGCGGATGATATTACAGGATTTGAAAAAAAGGAGGGAGATGTGGGGGGAGGACTGGCTGTTACGGGAAATTTCCCCGGGAAAGCATCTTCCCTGGATGAACTCCGCAAGGACCTGGAAAAAGTGGTTAGCCTTTTGCCGGGCAAATTGCGGGTTAACCTTCATGCTACTTACGGGGATTTCGGGAACCAGGCCGTTGATCGGGATGAGATCGGACCCGGGCATTTTACTTCGTGGATTGATTGGGCAAGACAAAACCAGCTGGGACTCGATTTTAACTCCACATTTTTCGGTCATCCCAAAGCCGATGACGGTTTCACCCTGTCGCATCCCGATAAGGCTATCCGTGAATTCTGGATTGAACATTCCCGGCGATGCAGGGAGATTTCTGATTTCATGGGGAAACAACTCGGATCGCGTTGTATTCATAATATCTGGATCCCTGATGGATCAAAAGACGAAACCGTTAGCCGTAAAAAACATCGCGAGTGGCTGATTCAATCACTCGACACCTTGTTTGAAAAGACCTATGATCCGAAAAATATGGCTGATTCCCTGGAAAGCAAACTTTTTGGCATCGGAAGTGAATGTTTTGTAACCGGATCGTTTGAATTTTATCTGGGATATGCGATTACACGAAAAAAGATGCTTTGTCTGGATATGGGACATTTTCATCCTACCGAATCGGTAGCCGATAAAGTGTCGGCTGTAAGCTCCTATATCCCGGACCTGCTGTTTCATTTCAGCCGGGGGATAAGGTGGGACAGCGACCATGTGGTAACACTGAATGATCCGGTCCGGGAGTTGACCCTGGAACTGGTACGTTCAGAAATTTTGGGAAAATCGGCCATTGCCCTTGATTTTTTTGATGCCAGCATTAACCGCATTGGTGCCTATGTGATCGGAACCCGATCCGTACAGAAAAGCCTTTTATACGCCTTGCTTGAACCTGTGGAAATATTGAGAAAACTCGAAGAAGAAGGAAAACTGTTTGAACGGCTTGCATTGCTGGAAGAGTTGAAGACCATGCCCTTTGGGGATGTATGGAACCACTATTGTGAACAACATGAGGTGCCTCCTGCAGAACACTATATTCAGGAAATACAGGATTACGAAAAGAATGTATTTTCAAAAAGGTGATTCAAAAGATCAATAGGATCAGTCCCGCTTCACTGCGTTCAGCGGGATCAATATGGATCAATGGATTAATGGGATCAGTTACGCTTCACTGCGTTCAGCGGGATCAGTATGGATCAATATGGATCAATGGATCAGTCCCGCTTCACTGCGTTCAGCGGGATCAATGTAGATGGGATTGAGTTTTCGTGGTTGTCCGCTTCGCATTGTCGTTGTTGTCATGGTTCTGGCTCAGTAGTAACAACAACCGTCAACCTGTCAACTGACAACCTAATCCCTTTTCCCCTATTTCACCATTCCCCATTTATTTTTAAAAAAGTGAGCAGGCTTGTAAAGGTCATGTGTTACTGAATGATGCATTGTGCATAATAATTTTATTGTATCTTTGATTTATGTCGTACCATTTTGAGATCAATAGTTATATACAATTTTTCATTGCTGTTGGGGGTCTGATTACTGCATCATTTCTCTGGAAATACAAACATACTCCAGGGTTTAAATATCTGATACTTCTTGAATTAGTGGTAGCAATCTGGGCTGTTTCCTATGCTTTTGAATTTGGAACCCATATTCTGAAGAAAAAAATCCTCTGGTCACAAATCTCTTACCTGGGAATTGCATTTCTTCCGCTTCTGTATTTTCTTTTTACTACAGGATTCAGTCAGAAAAGCAATCTGATTAACAAACGAAATATTGTTTTGTTATCAGTCATACCGGTACTTATGTTGTTTCTTGTATTTACAAATGAATATCATCATCTGGTCTGGACCGATGTAACAATGGATGCTGAAAAGAATATAGCGCATTATTTTCATGGACCTGTTTTTTGGGGCTTTTATGTTTTTGCTGAGATCCTCATTTTCGGAGGGCTTTATAGCCTTGTCAGTTCCGTAGGGAAATTTCCTTCGTATTACAAATCGCAAATTATCACCCTGGTCATTGCCACTGCCATGCCTGTTTTGGGCAATTGGATGTATGTAACAAAGATCAATCCCTATCCTGGTTTTGACTGGACTCCTCTTGCAGTGGTTTTAAACGGGCTTGTCGTAGCTTATGGGATAAGGCAATTCCGAATGTTCAGGCTGGTACCTGTGGCCCGTAATAAATTAATCGATATCATAAACGATTGCATCGTGGTGGTTGATTCCCAGGGAATCATTAAAGACTATAACAAAGCAGCTGAGAAGCTTATCGGAAATTTCGAAGGCTCCTTCACGAACAATACTTTTCATGCTGGTTTCAGGAATTTTCCGGAACTGTCCGATTCCTTGGATCCCTATAAAGAAAAAAGGATGGAGGTTACCATGCCGGGACAGACCAAAACCGTTTATGACGTGATCATTACTCCGGTTACAAATCAATACAAGATTAATTCCGGTCACTTGCTGATTTTTCGTGATATTACCGAATTAAAAAAAGTACAGGCATCGCTTCTGAGATCAAACAAAAATTTAGTGAAGGAGATTGAAAAGAAAGAAAAACTGATCGAAGACCTGGATGCATTTTCCCATACCGTTGCACACGATTTAAAAAACCCGTTGAGTACAATGATAAGCTCTATTGATTTGTTTACGGAAGGCCTTGAGAAGAAGGATATGAAGCTATTGGAAGAGTTAATTGGAATGATACAGATTTCGGCAGACCGGTCGATTCATATCATCGATGAATTGCTTCTTCTTGCCAGCGTTCGGAAAAAAAATATACAAACTTCCCTACTGGATATGCAATCGATCTTTTCTGATGTCCTTCATCGTTTGGAATATATGATTAAAACCCGGCATGTTCGTGTGAAATATCCTGAAACCTGGCCTGAAAGTGTGGGGTATGCAGCCTGGATCGAGGAGGTATGGTACAATTACCTCAGCAATGGAATTAAATATGGGGGGAATCCTCCTGAGATTGAGGTGGGGTATGATGTCCTCCCAAATGGGAAAATACGGTTCCGGATAAAAGACAACGGAGATGGTATCAAACCGGAAGATCAGCCTCTTTTGTATAATCAGTTTACCCGGTTAGACAACCACCATGAAAAAGGATATGGACTGGGATTATCGATTGTTAAACGGATCATAGACATACTGAACGGGGATGTAGGAGTCGAAAGCAAAGGCATCAGGGGTGAAGGAAGTCTGTTTTTTTTCACCCTTCCGACACCAGATCTCATAAAAGAAGAAATGGAACCTCAGCCTCAACCTCAGCCTCAACCTCAACCTTAACCTCAACCTCAACCTCAACCTCAACCTCAACCTCAACCTCAACCTTACGTACTATCCTTAAAATGTAAAAACAACGGCATTGGGGCCGATTCCTGCGGTGTATTCTGTAATTTTTATCCCGTCCTCTGAGAAAACATGGATCTTTCCCGGTTTGGTAAAATCGGGTGCTTCACAGGCAAAAATTTCACGATTGGCTGTATGGACATTAAATCCGTAGAAGAATCCGTTTACTATGGGAGATGCAGGAAAGGACGTTACGCTGGTGTGTATTTTATAAATTCCGTTAAATCCAAAACCTCCGCCCACATACAAGGTATGCTGCGGTTTGTCGATGTCAAGATGTTGCGGATGCAGTGATTTTCCGATGGGTATTTCTTGTACAGGCAACAGGTCTTCCGCTGAGATTTTTACCAGTTTGGATCCAAATTCAGCAGCTACCGACCAATCTGCATTGTACACAATGTGTCCGTAACATAATACCCATACATCCCCCCGGCTGTCTGTTACCATTTCTTTTGGATTGTATCCTACTGAAAGGGTATCGATCACTTCATCGGTTGCTGTATCAATGATCATCAGGGTGGAATCCACAGTCCATCCTCCACCGTTGGCAACCCATACCGTGTGGCCTATGGTTAGAATGCCTTCAGGACCGGTCCCTGCAGGGATGGTTTTTATCACCTGATGGGTGGCAAGATCAACTACGGCAACTGAACCCCCTTCTCCCCACTGGGAAATGTATCCTTTGTCTCCTGAAGCCGTCATGTATCGCGGACCATCCAGTCCTGTTACCGTAGTTTCTTCCCGGAAATCTGAAACAGAAGCTACCTCAACTTTATCCGACTCATTGACCACCAGGTAGGCGATGTCATTGTGAATATAAACGGACTGAAGTACATCTCCTACCGGACGTTGATTCTCAGCATAAAAGATTTCATTATGGATGGTGTCGTTATCAAAATCTATAAAACTAACCGAAGCATTGCCACTTCCAAAGGTGCCTTCATTAACCACAAATCCTCCGTGCTCGTATTTCCCTGGCGGATCTTCATTCCCATCTGTATTGTCACAGGATAAAAACACCGTTAGGAACAGGAGGGTTGCTGCAAAGAAGAATAGATGTTTCATTGTAATTCGTAATTTAGGGTAACAGAATCTTTACCAGTCCGTTGAAATTAAATTATGGGTATTTTGTGTTGATTTGTATTTTCAATGCCAGCTGGTAACTACGCAATGGCATCGCGTACCATGCGATGGTTTGGTATTCCGTGTTCCATAGGTTACCTATCCGGAAGGAAGCATTGAGCCGGTTCCCTTTTACTGGAAACTTGTATTGAACCGTCAGGTCTCCTATGCTGTATTCCGGGAGGGTATGTGAATGGTCGTAATACCGTTTGCTGTTATGGTTAAAGGTAAAATCTACGGACAGGTCCTTATAGTGACAGGCAACGGAAGCCATTGCTTTGTGTCTGGGAACATAAATCACAGGTTTGTTGTTGTACGCGTCTGAACTCGTAAGGGTTGAATGAATCAGGGTATAGAAAGCAGTCACATCAAATTTAACTTTTTTGAATTGCCATTCTCCTTTTCCTTTTAATTCCAGCCCGCTGGTTTCAGCTTTTTCTTTGTTCTCCGGGTACCAGATTCCTTTGTTGTCGGGAAGCCAGAGGATCAGGTCATTCATGGTATTTTTATACAGGGTCTGGGAAAATTCCATCTCCCCGGTTTCTGTTTCCAACACCTGAACGGATCCTATTTCAGCTGAATATCCGGATTCCGGATTGAGAGATGGATTGCCCCGTGCATAGGTATCGGGTTTCCAGTACAAATCATTAAAAGAAGGGATTCTGTAGTTCTTCGAGATATTCCCTTTGATCAGGATGTGATCGGTCAGGTGATAATCCGTTCCCAAAGAGTATGTCACCGGGTGGTTGCTATGTTTTTCATACTCTTGCCGGAAACTGAGAACGGTCTCCAGCCCGGAAATAATATTCAATATTTTCCATGAGGAGAAAATTGCCATCCTGTCGCGGATAGCCTTATTAAGGTAGCCCATTGATTCTCCTGATTCGTGTGTGAAATTGAGTCCGATATTCAGTATGTGTCCCTCCTGAATAACAAATCGGCTTTCCACTTCATTGATCATGGAGTTTCCGGTATTGTCAGCGATAGGTTCATCTTCCGGGTTTGGCAGGCTTTTATCTGTTAAAACAATTCTGTTTCTGACCACACCGCTTTTTACAAGAAAGGTGTATTTTGAGTCTACATATTTCCAGTTTGCCGTTAGGATGAGGTTCACATCTGCCTGGTTGTCCTGGTTTGGGAGGATGTTGGTCATCATTGTCTGGATATCTTTGCTGAACTTTTGATACAACGTGCTGATGCTTAAAATCGATTTTTTTGACGTTCGTACCTGAAGGCCGGGTATGAATCCATAGCTTCGCATTCCTGCATTGGTTTGCTTTTCCATGGGATTCCCAATCCGGGTAGTATTCCTGTATGCAAAGTCGTTGTCTGTCGACTGTATATAGAATTTCATCGTGAAAGCGTAGGTGTTGTCTCCTGTTTTCGCAGAAAAAATGTAATCCTGTTTATTAAAACTTCCGTAACCGGCCATGCATGTAACGTTGTTCTGCTGATGAAATCTTCCTATGTCGGAAATATGGATGACACCTCCAACAGCCCCGCTTCCATAGAGCGAACCCGACCCCCCTCTTTGGACCGATATGTTGTCAATAAGAAAAGAAGGGAATACCGAAAGGTTGGACATCCCGTTCATGGGGCTTTGAATATTGATGCCGTTCCAGAGAACCGCTGTGTGGGCAGCGTTTCCGCCCCTGATGGACAGGGTTGACAATCCACCCGGGCCATATTGTTTCATAGAGATCCCTGAATGCGAGAAGAACAATCCCGATAAGGAAAGGGTGCTGTTCATGCGGAGCAAACGGCTGTCCACACGGTCCACAGCAATGCCAAGCCCGAAATTATTCAGCCGGGAGGTTTTAATCTCAATATCGTCCAGTCGGATTACAGTATCTTTCAGGCTTACATGAGCCAGACTCTGTAAAGAAAGCCATAAAGTTAAAGCCAAAAATACGATCCGTTTTTGATACATAGCTACAAATGATCATTGGTATCATTCGCACCTATCGGTATTAGTGAATATAGAACCAGATTGATCTGATGTGTCCTAATCTTCGCTTTTATCCCGAAAGCTACGAAAATTCAGATTCTGGCAGGTCTTCTGGCTTGCTCCGTTTTTGAGGCCTTCCCATCCCTTGATGCTTTGGGAAAGTGGCATGAAGGAAAAAATAGTTACAATAGAGCTTACAGCTACGGGTATAGCTCCGGTTTTTAACCGGATTCCCTTTTAATCTCTGCAAAAGATATCACAGTGATGAACCAGAACCCGGCTGCAAAGATAGTTAATTCGTAGTTGGGATTGCCGTTTTTTTGATATTTTTTTTACAGAAAGTTATCAGAAGAAGGGTTCCTGTCTGAAATCAAAATGTTACCTTTCATCCGGCTAAATTTATACCCGATTACGGTGATTCATGTAACGCATTCCCACCTATCGGGGTTCGTTTCTTTGCATCACGTATTTCTGTATAATGTAAACGTTTATTCCATGCTATACCAGAAAGAGATAACCTTGCCTTCCTTTGGTTGCGGGTACCATCTCATTACCCGGTTGGTAGAAGAGAATCTGCAGGAACTGCCTGAGAAGGGTCTGTTGAATCTGTTTGTGAAACATACTTCAGCAGGCATTGCCCTCAATGAGAATGCAGATCCTACGGTGCGGAGAGATTTTGAATATTTTATGAATAAAATGATTCCTGAGAATGATCCGGGTTATTTGCATACGCTTGAAGGTGCTGACGATATGCCGGCCCATCTGAAGGCCTCCGTTATCGGGCAGTCAGTGAATATCCCGGTGACAAACCACCGGTTAAACCTCGGAACCTGGCAGGGGATCTATTTTTGTGAGTTCAGAAAGTACGGAGGAAGTCGTAAAATGGTACTAACCCTTTATAGCTGACAGACCGCATTGTTTTGATAGTCGGGAGTTTTTATTTTTACATGAAAAATAACGTTTTATGCAAAAAAATCTATACCTGGGAGTTGAAGCAATCGGACAGGGTGCCATTGATGGAGGTATATCAGGCGTTTATGCCTATCCCGGTACTCCTTCCACAGAGATAACCGAATATATACAGGCAAACAAAACAGCTGTTGAGAACCAAATTCACCGGAAGTGGTCTGCCAACGAAAAGACTGCTTATGAAGCAGCGTTGGGGATGTCTTACGGAGGGAAGCGTTCCCTGGTGTGTATGAAACATGTAGGCCTGAATGTTGCAGCTGATCCGTTTATGAATTCAGCGATCACCGGTGTTCACGGAGGATTGGTGATAGTAGTTGCAGATGATATGTCGATGCATTCGTCACAAAATGAACAGGATTCGCGATATTACGGTAAGTTTGCACAGATATTGGTGCTGGAACCTTCCAGTCAACAGGAAGCATATGATATGGTATACCAGGGATTTGAGCTTTCAGAAGCGATTACGTTACCGGTGATGGTGCGCATAACTACCCGTCTGGCCCATTCCAGGGCAGGCATAACCAGAAAGAAAAAGAAACCTGAAAATGCCTTCCGGTTGCCGGAGAACCGGTTGCAATTTATGCTCCTGCCGGCTTACGCCCGGAAATCCTACAAAGCCCTGCTGGAAAAGCAGGACCGGCTGGCTGAATGGTCCGAAGAGTCTGCATTCAATTCGTATACCGATGGTTCAGATAAAAGCCTTGGGATTATTTGCTGCGGAATTGGATTTAATTATTTGATGGAGAATTTTCTTGGGGCTAAATGCTTGTACCCGGTTTTAAAAATTTCTTTCTATCCGGTTCCTCTCGAAAAGATAAAAAAGATGGAAAATTCCTGCGACGAAATTCTGGTGCTGGAAGAGGGCTATCCGCTGGTTGAGGAGATGGTAAAGAATATTTTCGGAAAAGGGAAACGGATTCTGGGCCGTTTAGACGGGACAATCCCCAGGACCGGAGAATTGAACCCCGATATTGTGTTGCATGCCCTTGGCAGAAAGAAGAAAGTTCCGTATGCTGTCCCCGAAGTGGTGAAAAACCGTCCGCCGGTATTGTGCCCGGGGTGTGGGCACCAGGACTTGTTCGTGGCATTGAAAGAGGTGCTGGAGCCATGGGGAGACGGGCACGTTTTTTCGGATATCGGTTGTTATACACTGGGAGCTCTTCCTCCTTACAACATGGGGAATACCTGTGTGGATATGGGGGCTTCTGTAACCATGGGAAAAGGAGCTGCTGATGCCGGTTTGTTCCCGGTATTTTCTGTGATCGGTGATTCAACATTTACCCACTCAGGAATGACCGGATTGTTGGATGCTGTTTTGGAAAAATCAAACGTTAATATTATTGTTCTTGATAATGAAGCGGTTGCTATGACCGGTGGACAGGATTCTTCGGCTACCGGCAGACTGGAACAACTATGCGCAGCCCTGGGGGTCGAAAAAGAACATATACAGGTAGTTATCCCCTTGAAAAAGAATCACGCGGAAATGGTCCGGAAGATCAGGAAAGAAATGGAATACACAGGGGTTTCTGTTATTATTGCCCGCAGGAAATGCATTCAAAAATTGTTGCATGAGAAAAAAAAGAAAAGGAGAGAAAAAGATCCGGAAGCGGGAATGTCGTAGAAGTGAATTACCCCTCTGTCGATTATGCGGCTGACGGAGTTGTTTGAAGAATTAATTTAACTGCATAGGACGCAACGTTTTCGCAAGGGAAGCAAAGCATTTTCCTGTTGATGGTAACTTCTCTGCGGACTTAGCGCATTCTTTGCGAACAGGACGGTTAATAGATCCAATGAATTTTCAGCCAGCTCAAATAAGGAAGGGGTATTGCATGAGTCACCATAAATAATGAAAAATTTTAAATCAATGAAGATCGATATACTTTTAGCCGGAGTAGGAGGACAGGGAATCCTTTCAATAGCCTCGGTTATCGGATTTGCAGCCGTTAATGAAGGCCTTTACCTGAAACAGGCAGAAACCCACGGAATGAGCCAGCGTGGCGGTGCTGTTATATCGCACCTCAGAATTGCTGATTACCCTATTGCATCGGATCTGATCCCTGAAGGAAGTGCGGATGTTATTCTTTCGGTTGAACCAATGGAATCACTCCGTTACCTGAATTTTTTATCCGAAAAAGGTTGTGTGGTCACCAACACGGTTCCGGTTAAGAATATTCCTGATTATCCTGAGGAGGAAAAGATATTCAACGAATTAAAAAAAGTATCTTCCTTTGTTGCCCTGGATGCTGAAAAGATCGCAAAAAAACTGGGGAATCCGAAAGCTTCGAACATGGTGATGCTTGGCGCTGCGACTCCCTTTCTCAAGATAGAAAAAAGCCTTATTGAACAGAACATCAGAAAAATTTTTGAAAAAAAAGGGGTTCAGATTGTTGCATTAAATATCGAAGCATTCAGGGCAGGTTTGGATATTGCTTCTGAAAGGTAACCAACGAATCTGTTCAGCCCTGATAAGATAAAAAGATCGCAACAGGGGGATATTTTATTCATCCCTCTGTCAATTATGCCGCTGACGAAGCTGTTTGAAAAATCAATTTAACCGCAAAGGACGCAACGTTTTTGCAAGGGAAGCAACGTATTTTTCAGTTCTCGTAAACTGTAAAATAAATCGTGGTCTCATATTCATCGGCAGGTATCAGTACTGAGATATTATTAATGCGGAATTCGACAGGCACGTTGTTTCTCACAGCCCCTCCTTCAAAGAAGGTGATAGGCATAGCGGTGAGGGTCTGGAAATTTGTACCTCCGGCAATCCAGTTGTTAAACCGTGACCCGGGTTCTCCGTCTCCTGATCTTCTGATATCCACCTTTAGTTCATTGTTCCAGTAGACATCCGATTTGTGCACAGCCAGGCGCCATTCAAATTCCCCGAAATTCTTTTTCCGTCCATGTTTATGGCTAATGGTTATCATAGGGCCTGAGGTACTGGTAACGGCATGCGTATAATCCATTCCTGCTTCTGTCAGATCGAACGTTGAACCCGGAAATAAAGGATCACCCATAACCCTAAGCTGAACTTGTCCCAGACCGGTTACAGGAAGAAGCATGATCGTTAAAATGATAGATACTGTCCAACGCATAGGTTTAATTATCAGTTAATGTAAATGCAATTTGAATATTGGATGAACCATCAAAATTTAATGATTCATAATCAGAGATCCGCAGAGAATAGTTCAGCTTGTGTCCGTTATTTTGACCGTCCCCGGTAAAACAGCGGCCAATTCCTGAGATCAATGTTTGTGGAGTTTGTGACAGATTGATTTCTCCAACTGGACTTCCGTGTGTTCCCTGACCACTGCCCGAGAATCCGGATGGGGACAAAATAAGCTGTACTCCGTCGGGGATGGTTCCGCTTGCTATCTGGACACTTACCGACCTGCTGCCAGCTCCGGAAGCCATACAGGAAGTATAATTGATCCATAAATTGTCATTGATAGGACCTTTCGCTTTTATGGGTTGTCCCGATTCTGAACCAGCTTCCAGCGTCAGATATAGATGGGATAACCCGGGTGGTTCAATATCAATCAGGGCCATTTCAGGGATGGAAAACGACAGGGAACAGCCATCTTCATCATCCTGAGCATAGCTTTTTATGAAAAACAGAAAACATGCAATCATCATGGCCGTCGTTATGCGTATGGTTTTGTTTCGTAATTTCATTCGTTTAAATTGTTTATTATTTATGGTAACTCATGGAACCTGGCCCGTACTGATAGTCGTCGGGATCGGGGTTCGTTTCATAGGATTGCAATTTATTTGTTGCCATCAGAAGACAAGTTAATATTATTATTTATAAAAATGATATTTCGCTTCTTTTTTTGCACAGCGATAGTTATTTCTTTGACTTCCCCCGGGGATAAGGAGAAATCAAAATGATCTTTCTTCAGCACATATTGTTTGTCCAATCCGGAGCTGTATACCTTCAAAACCCATTTTCCCGGCCTGACATTCGGAAACCGGAAGGTTCCGTTTTGATCCGAAATAATCCGGATGGATTCCTCCTCCCGGGTTAATTCCATAACAAGTTGCCCGAATGGCAGCATGGTTTCATCGGCCGATGTTTTCGTGTCATCCGCTTCAAATTTTATTAATCCCCTCACTTTGGCTGCTTTAGTCATTCCAAAGGTGACTATCGTTTCCTTATTCCCCTCAACAGCAATGGTTATGGGAGTAAGGATATCCGGAATATCCTCCATATTTAGTGTGGAACGGTCGATTAACAAATTATAGGAACCTGGTTTCAGGTTCTTGAAAGAAAAATTTCCGGATTCATCGGTTATTGCGGATTGTCCACCGACAGATAATACAATATCGCTGATTGTTTCAACCCCGGCATTTTCGATCTTTCCTGTGACGGATCCGGCTTCTGCAATCTTTTTTAAAGGAATCCCCAGAGTCAGGGAATAGTTTAATGAGATTGAATAATCAGGCCCGGATACTTCATTCTGAAAGATTGTATAGAAGCTGTTCAATGATAAACGATGGCGTTTTAAGAAATTGTAATCAATAATAAGTTGAACCAGGTTCCGGTTTCTGTAATATTCTTCAATGGAATAGGCATTTTGCAGTTGAAGGTTCGCCCGAAGATTTCGTGCCAGGTTACCGGAGGCTGTTAGTCCAAAGATAAAGTTGTTTTCCTGCTGGCTGGAAATAAATGTGTTCAGATTCGTATAGGTAATAAATCCCTGTAGGTTATGTTTCTGGTTGGGTTGCCAATAAAAGTTGCCGCTCAACCGGTAGGTTTTTTTCCGGTTTTCTGCTTCTTGCAGGAGGAAATTCTCCGTATTTCCGTATTCGCCTTCCAGGCCATACCCAAAACGTTCCAGCCTGTGTGAGAGGGATGTATTCACAGATACCGTCTGATAGTGGAATTTCTTGGCCAGGGAACGGTCCTCCCTTTCGTTTTTCCTGATATAGGTTTTAAAGTAGATCCGGTTTCCCATTCTGAAATTGGCATGTGCCTGATAGAACTTTGAGAAAGGGGACGTCATAAGCAGCGTATCCACCTGTGCGTTCATAAAATCCTGACGAGCATTTAATCCTATGGTTAACCAGCGTGCTATATTGTAATTCAGATGGCCTGAATAAAAATCGGAATTGGAGTAATAACCCGGGTAATCTTTGCCTGCATGAAGGTAGAAGGATGACAGGGAGAATCCTGAGAACTGTGAATTTACATTAATCCGGTAAGCAAAGTCGGTACTTCCGTTTTTCTCTCCCCAGGAAGCTTCCATTTCGAGGGATGTTCGTTCCAGGGGTTGCAAATTGGCTGTAATGCTGTATAAGTTTTCATGCTCCCCGGAGGTTACTTTTTTCCGGAGGTAATATAAACCGAATCCGTTTTTTTTATAGATGTCGAGGTTTACGAAAGCTCCGTATTCTGCTGTAAAGTTTTTATTGAACCTGGGAGTCAGGTACATCATGCCGGCCCGGGAAGTGCCCAGAAATGTGAAGGTCTGTTCAATTCCTCTTCCATACCTGGAATATTCAGTCAGGGGAGTCATCGAATAGGAATTGTCTCCGGTTTTAAGTTTCATAAACCGGTTGGTATAATTCAGGGTATATTCATCGTAGAGGCCCAGCAACGAAAGGTCAAACTGGTTCGGGCCCCGGGCCACAAATTCCACCTTGTGAATCCCTTCCGGGTCGATGGATCCTGAACCTTTTGCTTCTAGCTGGTAGCCTCCTGAGAATTCTCCATCTTTCCCTTTTGTCAGGTAACGTGCTGTGATTGATACCGGGAATCTGTGGTAGAGATCCTGGGTATCTATATTTACCGGCATGATACGCACTGAGCCGCTTTGTCTTACTTCCTCCATGTGATTGTTTCCTGCATTGATGTAAAAGGTCTTACGGCTTACCATGGTTATATTTTCATTGGTCTCTGCAACCACCCTGACAACCGAAGAGTTTCCCGGGGATAAACGAATGGTATGCGGACCTTCAATGCTGCAGTTTGTGGCATTCAGGTTCAGGTCTTCTGTTGTATTCCCGGTATTCCTGACAACAAAGGAAGCCTCAATCTGTTCACCCGCTTTTACATAATCAGGCGCATAAATTAAATCAATGGTTATTGCGGGATCTTCCTTAACAGTCATTCCGGATGAATAATCAGCATATACAACAGAAGGATTGGCAGGATTCACCAGCCTTACCGAGAACGTATAGTTCCCCGCTTGATAGTTTGAGGGAATGTTCAGGGTTATAATCAGGATGTTCTGCCCTTCCGGTGCCAGATCCAGTGGTTTTAGCTCAGAAATGAGTTTCAGTCCCGCAGGAAGCGTAAGGTAGGGTTGCAGGGATATCCGGGTTGCAGCATTGTTGTTTATTTTAAAGACAAGCGTATGGATCCTGCCAGGTTCAAAGTTATGGGTCCGTGACATTAATTCCAAAGCCACATCGCTTCCTGATTGCGGAAAACTGAGAATCGGAATAAATAAAAAGAACAGTACCAGAATACGTTGATTAATCATCTTTTATGTCAAGTGTAAGGTTGGAACCAAACACATAATCATCTCCACAGTCCGCAATTAAAATACCGGTATAGGAACCGGTTTGAAGATGGGATAAGTCAAGGAAGAAATTCGCTGATGTTCCCGGGTAGAGTTTTCTGCTTTCTGCAGTAGTCACTCCGAGGGTAGTGCCGTTGGAATCGTAAATTTCAATACTTACTTCCGGTTTGACCAACCGTTGACCAATATTTTCCAGTACCACTGCTAATTCGGTACCGTTCTCCTGCTTTGAAAGATTGAAACGCAGAAAGGTTATATTGACCGTTCCACTATTGCCAATATGGGTAATGATCTGTACGGCATACCGGATTACCGTATTTATCCTGATGCCTTCCGTAGCAGCCGTGTCCGGGGGTTGCAATCCTTCTACCATGATAACACTCCAATAGGTTCCTGTAAGAGAGTCAACAGCCGGAATGGTTATTTCATATTCCACGGTGACTGTTTCTTCCGGGGCCAGCGTTACAAATGTTGGGTTGATGTTGATCCACCCTGCATTGGAACGTTTCAGGGTACCCGGTGTGTCATGCCGGTTTTCACCTTGATGGGAGTACCAGTAATCCCGTTGGTAAAGTTGTACGGATTGAGGTTGCTGCGAAACGTTCTTTAATTCAATAATTCCGTTTCTAACCTCTCCCTGTACAGCCTGGTGTTCATGAGTCAGCCCATTCATAACCAGTATGTTTGCTTTTGTGTTTTCCGCAAAGACAAACAACAGGATCATCCCAATGATCAGAATACATTTTCTTTGTTGCATGATGCTTTTTTTTGCTATCTCAAAGTAAAACAAAACAGAATGAATTACAAATACCTGCTGTTTTAATTTACATCTTTTTTTATATACAGGGATGATTTGTTGAATGTTTTACGCGAAATGAACGATGGATTGACCGGCCAGCCCGGTGAATTAATTGTCGTCCGTTAAGGTATAAATAACATGCAATGAAGCAGAATTTTCGTAGGCAAGGGTTTCGTAATCCGTATTGTTCTTTCCTGGTTCAAGGGAATAGGTAAGCAGGTGTCCGTTGTTCACTCCGTCGCCGGTATAACAACTTCCAATGTGGGTAATGATATCCTGAGTATTTTCTGATAAATGGACTTTTCCGGTTGGGATTCCGGTTCTGCCGTTGCCATTCCCTGAATACGACGAGGCTTTTACACTGAGCATCATACCATCAGGAATGGTTCCTTCAACATAGGCGCTGATTTTCCTGTGTGATCCGGAGTTTCCGGTTACCGAGGAATAATTGAGCCATATTGAATGATCGGATGCGGAAGAAAAATCCAGTGCATTTCCTGCTTCGGTAGGAGAAAAAGGACTGAGAGCAAGAGACGTATTTGTGTTTGATTCAAGGTCGAGCAAAGCGACTTCCGGTATGTTTAATGAAAGGGTGTGTGATCCGGAATTGGTTGGTTGGGCTGTACCTGTTATTTCCATGGTGAACAACAAAATACCTGAAATAAATGCCAGACTGAGATTTTTTTTCATAGGAATAAAAACAGTGCCTAAAACAACTTGTGCAAAGGTAGGGTTAAATCAGATCTTGTTGAATGGGGAAAATCCTGAAATCAGCCTGCGAAATTCCTGAGAGGGGAATTATATATCGTCAATTAAGGTAAAAATAACGGTGAATGTAAGGTCTTTCTGGTGCAAAAGATCCCCGTAATTCTCTGGTTCTCCCAACTCGAGTGAATAGGTAAGCAGATGTCCTTTGTTTAATCCGGCCCCGGTATATCCGCTACCGATTCCAGTTATAACAGGCTGATAGGTATTGGAGAGAATAATTTCACCTGCCGGCACTCCACGTTTTCCTGCACCCTGACCGGCATCGCCGGATGCCCTGATTTTTAAAAGCAGCCCGGGGGGTATTGTCTGGTTAATTTTGGCACTCAGGCTTCTGGATTGTAACCCGTTTCCTGCCAATATAGATGAATAATTAATCCACGCATCGCTTTTCCGGGCATTGGAAAAATCAAGTACAAGTCCTGCTTCGTCAGGAATTGCAGGTTGCAGGACAATCGATTCTGAATTATTGGATAGGACACTGACCAGGGCTACTTCCGGTATGATGATCCGGCAATTGTTCTCAGCGGAATTCACGTTTTGCGCAAAAGCACCCAATCCGGAAACCAGCAAAACCAATGCACCAAGCAACGTTGTAGTGAGCCGCATGTTCAAAGTTGTTCAATCAGGTATAAATTGCCACTTCTAAAGTAGATCTTTTTTATTAAAAAAAAAAGATCTCCGTTTTTTTTTATAAGCAGAATCGTGTTTATAACTGCCTTAGGGGTTTCATCCTTTTTGTTTCTGCAGGACCTTTAGTTCTGCATATCGTTTAAATACTACATAGGCCTGGAGGCGTGCAATGGTATATCCTGTGCAGCCGTCACGAAATCCCTGCTGTAAAACATAGTGCCGGAAAAACCGGAAAGCGGGTTTAAAAAGGGAATGAAAAGGTGTAATCGTTGCATTTTTCTGAAACAGTTCCTCAGCCTGGAGTTGAGCGTAGTGATCCATTTTTTTTTTGTATTCATCAAGATCAGCACATGTGTAATGGTCCAGTTTATTTTTCAGGAACCCGCAGGATCCTGTGGTTTCAATTTCTTCATGGACCCGTTTATGGTTATACCGGCAGGTTTGTTTTCGAAACAACCGGATTACTCTGTCGTGTTGCCATCCGCTGAAGCAGACTTCTTTGCCCAAAAAATAATTTCTGCGGTATATCCAGTAGGCATCGTGTTCAGGTTGCTTTTTCAGGAGCATTTTTATCTCCTCCTGAAGTTCCCCGGGGATGCGTTCATCGGCATCCAGCACGAATATCCAGTCATTTGTTGCCTGTTCGATGGCCTTGTTTTTTTGTGCTGAAAAATTATCAAAGGGATGTTCTATCACCCTGGCACCGGCATTACGGGCTATATCCGCCGTACGATCCCTGCTCAGCGAGTCGATTACCAGCATTTCGTCCGCAAAGGAAACCGATTCCAGGGCCCCCCTGATCTTCTTCTCTTCATTGAGAGTCGGTATGATTGCTGTTAATTGCATGGGTCAAAAAATTATCATTTTTCATATCCAACCTCTTATTTTGTAATACCCCAATGCCAGGAATTCTCTGATAATGAAAATTTCATATGTCAGATGGTTCCACACCTGGTAACGGAGGGATGTATTTTTCCCTACATCCGGGATCAGTGTTTTGTTTCCTCCCAGTTCGTCATCGGTAAACGAGAAGTCAGCTTCAGCCGCCTCTTCAAAGGCAGGGAAGCCATTCACATGCACAAATCCAACCTTTTGAAAGCATAATATGGCACGTCTCATATGTTCAGGCGAGGTTATGAGAAGAATGCTTTTTTCTGGTTTCAGTAAACTCCTGCAATTCAAAGCCTGCGAGCGTGTATTGGTGCCTTTTCCCTCAAAACAGATTTTATCCGGTTGAACTCCTCTAAGGATCAACTCATTTTTCATTTTCCGGGGGGTACTTGTGGAATCCGTAAGGTCGCCGGGCATGACCACAAAAACGTCAGACTCCGGAAAATTAACAGCTGCTAGGGCAGCATACCAGCTTCGCATAAGGTTTGACTGACTGGGCATACCACCTCCTCCCAGCAGAACAATGGCTTCCGGTTCGCTGATACGCATCGTTTTGCTCGTTCCCAACCAATGATATCCCCAATAGGGGAGTGTTGTAAAAGCCAGGATAATACCTGTAACGAAAATTGCTCCGTTTATTCGCAGGAAATACCTGAGAAGTTTTAAAATTTGAATATTTTTGGTTTTTATTTTGACCATTCAGGTACTATTGTATGAAATTCTGAATAAAAATAGTGTTTAACTTTTAAAAAGACCTATTGAAGCCCGAAGCAATCCATAAAATTATTCGCTTATTTGAATCCACTTTCTCTGAAAAAGTCCGGAATGTGGAAGATTTGCCCTCATCCGGATCCTACCGTGAATATTGCCGGTTACACAGTGAAAACCGAACAGCTATCGGTGCTTTTAATGGGGATGTAAAAGAGAATGAGGCTTTTTTATCTTTTTCAGGCCATTTTATGAAAAACACTATTCCGGTACCGCAAATTTATGCAGTGGGAGACAGCCGGACCTATTATTTGATTGAAGATCTGGGAGATACTACGTTATTCGATTTTTTAAGTAAGGAACGTACCGGCAGGGATTTTTCAGACCGCATTGTGGCTCAATACAGGAAAGTACTGGTTCAGTTACCCCGTATTCAGGTTCTGGCCGGCAGAGATATCGATTATTCGGTTTGCTATCCCAGGGCGGCTTTCGACAAACAATCCATGATGTGGGACCTGAACTATTTTAAATACTATTTCCTGAAGCTGGCGCAAATACCTTTTGATGAACAGGCTCTTGAAGATGACTTCCAGGTGTTAAGTGATTTTCTGCTGACGGCAGACCATTCCTATTTTCTTTTCCGCGATTTTCAATCGAGGAATATCATGTTAAAAAACAACCGGGTATATTTTATCGATTACCAGGGGGGCAGGAAAGGAGCCTTACAATACGACCTGGCTTCCCTGCTGTATGATGGCAAAGCGGATATTCCTCCCCCGGTACGGGAAGAATTATACGGTTTTTATCTGAATGAACTACAGAAAATAACGCCTTCTGATCCAACGACTTTCCGGAAATATTTTGACGGATTTGTGTTGATCAGAATCATGCAGGCAATGGGAGCGTATGGTTTCAGGGGATTTTATGAAAAAAAGGAACATTTCCTGAAAAGCATCCCCTATGCCCTTCGTAACCTGGAGTATTTGCTCTCGGGAATGGATCTTCCGGTACAGATTCCGGAGTTGAAGAATATCTTAAAGAAACTTCCGGAATCAAGCGTATTGCATCAGATAGGAGCTTCCGGAAAGGACTTGACCGTGCGGATTACCAGTTTTTCCTATAAAAAGGGTATTCCGGCTGATCCGTCCGGGAACGGGGGAGGATTTGTGTTCGATTGCCGTGCAATCCATAATCCGGGGAGGTATAAGGAATTTAAGAATCTGACGGGCCAGGATAAGGAGGTAATAACCTTTCTGGAAACAAAAACGGAAATGGCAGAATTTCTGGATTCGGTAAAAAAGCTTATCACTCAGGCAGTGGAAAAATACCTGGAACGGGATTTTACTCATCTCTCGGTTAGTTTTGGCTGCACCGGCGGACAGCACCGGTCGGTGTATGCAGCGGAGAAAGTGTCTGAATACCTGCGGAATACGTATCCCGTTGATATTATCCTTTCCCACAGGGAACAGGAATAGCAGGTAAACAAACAGGAGAACAACGATGATCCCTGATGCATAAATTTGTTTTCAATTTGTTTTGGTATTATTTTCGTAACCAGGAAAATTATAAATAATGGGAAGAGCATTTGAATACCGGAGGGCAGCGAAAGAAAAACGCTGGGATAAAATGTCACGGATTTTTCCGAAACTGGGAAAAGCGATTACGATAGCAGCCAAAGAGGGAGGCCCTGATCCGGATATGAATGCAGCTTTACGAACAGCAATTCTAAATGCCAAAGCCCAAAACATGCCCAAGGCGAATATCGATGCAGCTATAAAAAGAGCCTCAGGGAAAGATGCCGCGCATTACGCTGAAGTACTATACGAGGGCAAAGGACCGCATGGAGTGTTGATTATGGTTGAATGCGCTACCGATAATCCAACCCGGACAGTGGCCAATATAAAAAATTATTTTAACAAATCCGGAGGAGCCCTGGTTCCCACAGGATCGCTTGAATTTATGTTTTCCCGTAAAGCCGTTTTTGAATTTGAAAAACCTGACACCCCTGGAATGGATGAACTGGAACTCGGCCTCATCGATGCAGGGCTGGAAGAAATGGATGAAAATGAAGGGATTGTGTATGCCTATGCCGACTATACCAACTTCGGAGACTTGTCAAAAGCTTTTGAAGACCTGGGAATTGAAGTGAAAAAAGCATCCCTCCAACGAATCCCGAACAACCCGGTGGAATTTACTGAGGAACAACTGGAAGAAATTGAGAAACTTTTGGATAAACTCGAAGAAGATGACGATGTCCAGGCAGTATTTAACAACATAGCCTGATTTTCTTATCTGCTGAAATCTTTTGTACGTCCCCGGATTCTTCCCGTTTAACGGAAAAATATTGCCTGACTCGAGGGAATGTTTTAATTTAACGGATTTACCGGTATTGCCTGCAAATGCGATCCTAAAAACCATTTAGTCTATGCAATCACTTCTTTCGGTACCCTGTTTGACGGATTATTTTATCAGGATCTGGTCACAATGTGAACCGTACTTACCCGTATTTGAAAAACAGTACCCTGCAAAGGAAAAAAAAGAAAGGGAGCAATATTTTGAAGGATTTATCGAAAAACTTAATACCCGTACCAACCGCGGAAAAATTAAATCGGGGCCTGAAGAAAAATTAACTCCGCAGGCCAGGTTTCTTTTCCAATCCGTTTTTGATTTCAATGAGGAACAGCTGGATGTTATCTTTTCGGGAGCGTACAAACAGATAACCAAAGATTTTGTCCGCATGAGCCGGCAGTTTGATCCGGCCATTGATCTGGACGATATTTTTCAGGCCTGCCGGAATGCGTGGATCATGAACGGGATTCAGTTCATGATGGGGTATAAAATGGAATTGACTCCTTCTGTATTTGCCTACAGCATGTTGTATCCCTACAGCGATAACTATCTGGACAACCAGGCCATCAGCCGTCAGGTAAAAATGGAATTTACGAAACGTTTCAGGGCCAGACTGTGTGGTCAGGATGTAACCCCTCAAAATGAACACGAAACAAGTATCTTCAGGCTGGTTGAAATGATTGAGGGACAGTTCAACAGAGAACGATATCCCAAAGTATATGCCAGTCTTTTGGCCATCCATGATGCACAAACCCGGAGCCTTCGTCTTATTGAACCGGAAGCTCACCTGAACGGAGAAAAAATTCTACAAATCAGTTTTGAAAAGGGGGGGACATCCGTATTGGCAGATGGCTATCTGGTGGCAGGCGATCTGCCTCCCAACCTTGAACGGTTTTGTTTCGGGTTTGGTGTAACCCTTCAACTGCTTGACGATATGCAGGATGTGAACCAGGATCAGGAAACCGGCCAGCATACCCTGTTTTCCACTGAATCTGAAAATAAAACCCGCGATGTACTCGCTGCTAAAACATTGCATTTCGGGGAAAAGGTTTTTAATCACCTGGATTCTTTTGGAGGCTATAAAATTCCTGTGTACAAAAGCCTGATTAAAAAAAGTGTGGAAACAATGCTCCTGGAAACAATCCTGCTGAATGGATCATTTTTCAGCCCCGGGTTTATGAAAAAAACAGAATCCTATTCTCCTTTAAGTATTGCCTACCTGAAGAAACGACGAAGCCGGCTTTCTCCCCAGCGGATATCTTATATGAAGAAAATAATGGAATCGGTAATGGCTGATCTGGCCTGCAAATAAGAATTACCTGCTTTTTTTTTTGAACTTTTCATCTTTTTGTGTATTTTAAATACGTACACGAATTGATTCTATAAATTATAAAGATTAAAGGCATGAATGATCTGACATCACTTGATAAAGTTGCAATCAATATACCTTCCCATAAGCTGCTTCAACTTCTGTTAAAAGAAAATCCTGTTCTTGGAGATATTCTCCGTACTTCCGCAAGTTTGGAAGAAGCAATGGTTCGAATACGCAACTGGGTATATCCTGAACTGGAAGCAAATCCGGCAGCTGTAACATTCTATAAAGGGAAAGATAACACGCTGGAGAGCTTTCATTCCTTACGCTGGAAAGACTATGCCCTTATTCGCATACTGGATTATATGGATCATGCCGGCCAGGAATTCAGGGATCAGAATCTCCGCGGAGAGATAGCCGTTTCTAATCCGATCCGTATGCTTTGGCTGGCAGTGAATTTTGGCACCGGTGGGGCCAGACCTGGTTTTTTCAGGGATATGTTGCAACTCTTCAGACAGTTACGAGGAGTTCAGGAAAAAGAGATCCCTGACCGTGAGAAGATTGAAAAATGGATGAAACGTTTTCCTTCGGGATTGGATCCCCGCATTGTGAAACTTCGGGAAAATAATAAATCCCGCATTATTCATATCCTGATTGATAAAATAGAAAAAGGGGAGATCAACCGTCCGAAATATCAGTTTGAACCGGGTTTAACACACGAACAAAAAGTCCAACGGATGAATGAATGGTGGAACGAATCAACCTTTCACCTTCAGTTTGCTGTCCGGAATCCCGATTTGTTAAATGAGATGCTGGACTATTCGCTGGACCCGGATACCATGAAAATTTTGTATGAAGCTCGGAGTATAGGAATTCCATTTTTTGTCAATCCGTATTATTTATCCTTGTTGAACGTCAGGATACCGGGTTTTACCAGCAGTTCCGATCTGGCTATCCGGTGTTATGTTTTGTACAGCCAGCAACTGGTTGATGAATTCGGGAATATTGTGGCCTGGGAAAAGGAAGATACTGTGAAAGTGGGTGAACCCAATGCAGCAGGTTGGATCTTACCCTATTTGTATAGCATTCACCGGCGTTATCCTGAAGTAGCCATTCTGATACCGGATACCCAGGGCCGTGCCTGTGGAGGATTGTGTGCTATTTGCCAGCGAATGTATGATTTTCAACGGGGTCACCTCAATTTTAACCTCAATAAGCTGAGACCCAACGAAACCTGGGAGGAGAAACTGAAGCATCTGATGGACTATTTTGAAAACGATTCCCAGTTGCGCGATATCCTGATTACAGGAGGCGATGCCTTGATGAGTTCAGACCATGCGCTGAAAAAAATTCTGGATGGCATCTATGAAATGGCTCTCCGGAAAAAAGAAGCCAATGAAAAAAGAAAAAACGGGGAAAAATATGCGGAAATAGTACGCATCAGGCTGGGAACCCGTTTGCCGGTGTACATTCCTTTCCGGATTACCGATGAATTAATTCAGGTTCTTAAAGCATTCAAAAAGAAGGCTTCCCGCATAGGCATCAAACAATTCGTTGTTCAAACCCACTTCGAATCTCCCATGGAGGTCACTCCGGAAGCTGCAAAGGCAATCACAAAGCTTTTGTCAGCAGGATGGGCTGTGACAAATCAGTTGGTCTTTACTGCTGCAGCTTCACGAAGAGGACATACAGCTAAACTGAGGAAAGTACTGAATGACGTTGGGGTTCTGAATTACTACACCTTTACGGTAAAGGGATACATGGAGAACAGCAACAATTTTGCTCCCAATGCACGTGCCGTACAGGAACAAACGGAAGAAAAACAGCTTGGGGAGATTCCTGAAAATGAACTGGAAAATATACGGAACCTGACACATGATGCCCCTAAGATGATTGATCAGATCAATGAGATACGCCATAAAGAGAAAATTCCTTTTTTGGCTACTGACCGGAATGTGTTAAATCTTCCGGGTGTCGGTAAAAGCCTTACCTTCCGTGTGATAGGAATCACAAGATATGGACGGCGGATCCTGGAATTCGACCATGACCAAACCCGAAGTCACAGCCCGATTATCCATAAAATGGGGAAAGTGATCATCATTGAATCCAAATCCATCAGCGAATACCTGAATCAACTGGAAGAAATGGGGGAGAACCGAAACGATTATACCGGATTATACTGCTATTCCATCGGCCAGACCGAACCCCGGATGCCGTTATATGAATACCCTGAATATGAATTTGATATTACCAGGGAATTTACCAATCTGGAGGTGTAAAATATACTGAAAATCTATGTCCTTTCCGCGTGTTGCTGAGTTCTTCGCCAAAGGCTTCGGTGGTCGGGGAGGTCCTGTTTTATTTTCCCGGTTCCGGTTTTCATAGGAATAGTACGGAGACCTTAAATGGGAAGCATTTCTTTATCCGATTTGCTTCACTGCTTCTTCAATTTCAGCATATAAATCCTTTGAAACCTCGTTCAGGGGGCTTCGTACCACATTGTGACAGATTCCTTTGGCATGCATCAGGGCTTTCACTCCACACGGATTTCCTTCTCTGAAGATCAATTTTATCAGGTCGATCAACTCCCTGTGGATTTTCAGGGATTCTGAAAAATTTTCGTTTAAGCCGGCATGAATCAAGGCACTGATTTTTCCGGGATAGCAATTGGCAATGACCGAGATCACCCCTTTTCCTCCAATGGATAAAACCGGAAGGGCTACGGCATCGTCACCGGAAATCAACAGAAAATCATCGGGTGTATATTTTTCAATCATGCTGAACTGGGAAAAATTACCCGAGGCTTCTTTGATGGCCACAATATTTTTGCATTCGGAAGCCAGCCGGATGGTTGTTTTAGCCTTCATGTTTACCCCGGTTCGCGAGGGGACATTATAGAGAATAATGGGAAGCGGACTCTCTTCTGAAAGAGTTTTGAAATGTTTGTACAGTCCTTCCTGGGAAGGTTTGTTATAGTAAGGTGTCACAATCAGCAGTCCATCAACGCCGGTCAGGTCAAATTTTTTCATGTCCTGAATCACGGCTTTCGTACTGTTTCCTCCCATGCCAACCACAACCGGCACCTTTCCTGCGGCATGCTCTGTCACACACCGTACCACATGCTGTTTTTCGTTCCCTGTGAGGGTCGGCGTTTCTGCTGTTGTTCCCAGGGCTACCAGGTAATCCATCTGGTTCGAAAGCTGGTTTTTAACAATCGTTCCCAGGGTTTCGTAATCGACTGATTTGTCTTCTTTGAATGGAGTGATCAGGGCTACTCCTGCGCCCTTAAAAAGTGAATCCATGTTGTTTTATGTTTTGCTGAATTGTTCAATGTAATAAATCTGTTGTTTTACCAGGTAAAGGGAATTCTTATTATCCCCTGTATCGATGGAGAGGTCCAGATAATCAACCTGCCCGAAAGCCGGGCCAATTTTAAAATGTGCCTTTGTCAGGGCTGTTATTGCTTCCAGGGGAAAGCAGGGTGTCAGGGTAATAAGAAACAGCAGGTCATATTCAAATTCCATGAACCGATCCATAACACTCTTTTTTGGAAACCCCAGAAAATTGGTTTCCTTTTTGTTAAAGGACCCTGGAAAGGGTTCTTCTGTATTGTCTGTGTAACAAAGGTTCCGTAAGATGACCGGTTTGTTTTTCAGGAAATCCGTGATGTAACGGAAAGCTTCCCTGTCATTGATATGCCAGAGAACACCCACTTTCCTGTGGTTGCCAATCCCGGAAATTCTGACTTCCCTTTTGATTTTCCGGTACTTGCTTTTCAACAGGTAGTTCGCTATTTTTTTCTTAAAGGTCATAAAGATTGTAAAAATAACAAAAGATATTGGTATGCCATGATTCCATCTTTGCTTATAGGTGAATAAACCGGTCCAAACAATCAGATTCCCAGCATCCGGATGAAATCTTCCTCTGAAAGGACAGGGATATGTAAGCTATTCGCTTTTTCACGTTTTGCAGGGCCCATATTTTCGCCAGCCACCAGGTAATTTGTTTTTTGGGACACCGAGCTCACATTTTTCCCTCCATGTTGTTCAATCAGTTTTTTCATTTGATCTCTCGAGAAGTTTTTAAAGGTGCCTGAGATGACCATGTTTAATCCCCGGAGTTTTTCGCTCTCCATGGTTTTTCCTTCCGCATCCTGTTGTAACTGAACTCCGTATTTTCGTAGCTTTTCTATCAGTTGAAGGTTCTTTTCATTGGAAAAAAACGATTCGATGCTTTCCGCAATGCTTTTTCCGATTTCCGGGATCGCCATTAACTCTTCGGTTGTTGCTGTTTTCAGGTTTTCTATATTTCCCAGTTTGTTTGCCAGCGTTTTCGCCACGGTTTCACCCACGTAGCGTATTCCCAGGGCAAACAACACCCGTTCAAACGGAACCGATCTGGAATCTTCGATGCTTTTTACGATTCTTTCGGCTGATTTGTCTCCCAGCCTTTCCAGGGGAGCGATCTGTTCTTTTTTTAATGCATAGAGGTCGGCGATATCCCGAACCAGTCCGTTGGAATAGAGCAGGTCGATCGTTTCCCGGCCGAGGCCATCGATATCCATTGCTTTCCGGCTGACGAAATGTTCCATTCTTCCTTTGATCTGTGGAGGACAACCGGTTTCGTTGGGACAGTACCAGGCTGCTTCGTCTTCTTCTTTTTTTAGGGGGGTTCCGCATTCCGGGCATGCTGAAATAAATGTCACCGGTTTTGCCAGGGGATGCCTTTTGGATGCATCCACACCGGTAATTTTCGGGATAATCTCGCCTCCTTTTTCCACAAATACGGTATCTCCCAGGTGGAGGTCCAGGTTTTTGATAATGGCAGCATTGTGCAGCGAAGCTCTTTTTACGGTGGTTCCAGCCAGCAAAACCGGTTCCAGGTTCGCTACCGGAGTTACCGTTCCGGTGCGCCCAACCTGAAAGGAGACCGATCGCAGGAGGGTGGTGGCTTCTTCGGCTTTGTATTTATAGGCAATGGCCCAGCGGGGCGATTTGGCCGTGAATCCCAATTTCTCCTGAAGACGTGCGGAATTCACCTTAATGACCACTCCGTCGGTGGCTACAGGCAAGGTAAATCTTGCCGAATCCCATTTGTGAATGAAAGCAAAAACCTCTTCCAGGGTATTGCACAAAACCATATCGTCCGAAATTTTAAATCCCCATTTCTTAGCCGCCTGTAAACGTTGGTAATGCCCTTCGGAAGGGAGGTTTTCTCCCAGCAGATAATAGAAGTAGGCATCCAGATTACGTGAGGCTACAACAGAGGGGTTGAGCAGTTTAAGAGTGCCGGCTGCTGCATTCCTGGGATTGGCAAAAGGAGCATCCCCCGTTTTTAACCGGCTTTCATTGATCCGGTTAAAAACTGCAAAAGGAAGAACCACTTCCCCCCGTATTTCAAACCGGTCCGGAAAATCAAGCCCGCGTAATTTCAGGGGAATGGACCGGATGGTCCGTATGTTGGCCGTAACATCGTCCCCCTGAATGCCGTCGCCCCGGGTTATGGCTTGCACCAGAACACCCTTCTCATAGTGCAGGCTGATCGAAGTTCCATCGTATTTTAACTCACAGGCATAGTGAAAATCTTCACCCACACTTTTTTGTATGCGCCGGTCAAAATCTTTTATTTCTTCTTCCGAGTAACTGTTTGCCAGGGAAAGCATAGGCCGCTGGTGCCTGACTTGCTCAAACGATGTGTTGATGTCGCTGCCTACTCTTTTGGTGGGTGAATTGGGATCGTCATATGCGGGATACTGTTTTTCCAGTGCTTCCAGCTCTTTCAACTTCCTGTCAAAATCGTAATCGCTGATCACCGGTTGGGCCAACACATAATACCGGTAGTTGTGTTCATCCAGTTCTTCCCGCAGTTGCCGGATTTTTTGCTTTATTTTTTCATTTTCCATGCTGTTAGGTTCTGAAAACAAAAATAGGAAATGAGGAGTATTTTTTTTCAGTTGACAATGATTTCCCTGAAAAAATGCCAGGTCATCATCCCAGAGACGATCAGTTTCAGGATCGTTCCCGTGAGGAATCCGACGAATGAACCGAATCCGCTCTTCAGGGCGGAGTTTGAATCTTTCCCGGCCGTTAATTCCCCGATTACAGCGCCCGCAAAGGGCCCTATGATAATGCCAAAAGGCGGAAAAAACAGAAGACCCAGTACCAATCCGATCACACTTCCCCATACTCCGCGTTTGCTGCCTCCGAATTTTTTCGCACCCCAGGCAGGAACGACATAGTCGAGCACGTAAACCACTACGGTAAGTACAAGCCATAGGATCAAAAAACGGGATGAAAACTGGTAACGGTGCGTAAAATGAAGCAACAACAACCCCAGATAACTCAACGGAGGACCAGGCAATACAGGAAGGATGCTCCCGGCCAGTCCCAGAATCATAAGAATAATACCAATTGCAATGAGTAAATAGTCCATCGAATGAATTTAAAAAAAGTAAAAATAACGTTTCATCTATGTAAAAAAATTTATTTTAAAGGGTTTTTTCTCATAAAAGAAATCATTTCTTATCCTCTGCCCGGTTTTAGGGATAAGAGGTGACACCATCCTGAAGCTGTTTGAAAATTTTTTGTGCAACTCTATGGTATTTCGTGTTTTTGTGCCCTGGTGGCGAAAAATTTATAGCCACAAAAACACGAATTCACTAAAATTCACAAAAAATCAGGTAGAAAGAGAATCTATAAAATTTAGATTTCACATACCTTATTAATTTTATCAATTTATAAATAGCATCAGAATACGATTTTTAATAGAAGTGCGAAACTTTAGTATGGTTACTTTTGTGTAATTACTATTCAGAATATCGGTTTGTTTCTTGCCTGTCATACATATTACAGCTTTTCCTGCGGGACGCTTTCTGTTGAGGAGGTATTACAGGAGGTTTCATCCGGGGGCTATTCAACGGCTGTTTTAACGGATATCAATAACACGTCGGCATGCCTGGAGTTTGTACGCCGGGCTCCGGAATCTGGAATACGTCCTGTTTTGGGTATCGATTTCAGAAACGGTGTGAAGCAACAATTTGTGGGGATTGCCCGAAATGAGGAGGGATTCAGGGAACTGAACGAGTATCTGTCGGAACACCTGCATGCAAAAAAGGATTTTCCGGAAGAGGCTCCTGATTGCAGGCATGTTTTCTTTATTTATCCCTTTGCTTCTCAGAAAAGGAACCTGAAAAGGCACGAATTTATCGGCGTGGGTCCTGAAGCACTGAATACATTGCCTTTTAGTGGCTGGAAAGAAAAGCACTCCAAACTGGTGATTTTCCAAAATGCCCTTTTCCGGCATAAACGGGATTATAACATTCACCGGGTGCTCCGGGCCATAGGCAACCATACGCTGTTGAGCAAACTGCCTGCATCGGAACAGGCGTCGATGCACGACCGGTTTATTCCCAAAGAGGAATTGCTGAACCGGTTTGCTGCCTATCCTGAGATCATAGAAAATACCCAAACTCTTCTGAAAAGCTGCGCAATGGAATTCCGTTTCGGGGAAAATAAAAACAAACGTTTTTATACGGTCTCGGAAGATGAAGATTTTGCATTGCTCAAAAAAGAGTGTGAAAAGGGATTGACTTACCGGTATGAGCATCCGGGTCAGGAAGTGAAAGACCGTTTGGACAAAGAACTGCGGGCCATCCGGAAGATGGGGTTTTGTTCTTATTTTCTGATCAACCGGGATATTATCGGGTATGCACAGCAAAAGAACTATTTTTATGTAGGGCGGGGTAGTGGAGCCAATAGCCTGGTGGCTTATTTGTTGCGGATAACCAATGTAGATCCCATTGAACTGGATCTTTACTTCGAACGGTTTATCAATCCGTATCGTACATCGCCTCCCGATTTTGACATTGATTTTTCATGGGCCGACCGGGATGACATAACCCGCTATATTTTTGAAACCTACGGATATGAATATACGGCCTTGCTGGGTACCTATATAACCTATAACCATAAGTCTGCTGTCCGGGAGGTCGGCAAAGTGTTTGGCCTCCCCGATGAGGAGATCGTGGAACTTCAGAAGGATCCCGATTCCCCAAAGGCGGGGGAGTACAGGGAGTGGGTCATCCGGTACAGCCGCTATATTTCCGGATTTCCAAACCATTGCAGCATCCATGCCAGCGGCATTCTGATTTCTGAAAAACCCATCCGGAATTATACGGCAACGGAAATGCTTCCCAAGGGATTTCCTTCCACCCAGTTTGATATGGTGGTGGCAGAAGATATCGGGTTGTATAAATTTGATATCCTGAGTCAACGCGGATTGGGAAAAATCAAGGATGCCCTGGAGATTATCCGTATAAACAGAGGCGTAACCATTGATATCAACAACATCAAACGCTTTAAAGAGGACCCCCGGGTGAAGAGCCTTCTTAAGACGGGGAATGCCATCGGATGTTTTTATATTGAATCGCCGGCGATGCGGATGCTCCTCACCAAGCTGAAAGCCGATGATTACAAAAGCCTGGTTGCTGCCAGCTCCATTATCCGGCCGGGGGTTGCCGGCAGCGGAATGATGCGCGAATACATTCTCCGGTTTCAACATCCGGAAAGACGCGAAAAAGCCAGACAGGCATTGCCTGAACTGTATACAATCCTGGAAGAAACCTATGGGGTGATGGTCTATCAGGAAGATGTGATCAAAGTAGCCCATTATTTTGCAGGACTGACACTCGATGAAGCCGATGTGTTACGCCGGGGTATGTCATGGAAATACCGGCAACGGAATGATTTTCAAAGCGTGAAAAAACGGTTTTTTGAAAACTGCCGGGCAAGGAAATACCGGGAAACGATGGTTGAGGAGATCTGGAAACAGATCGAAAGCTTTGCCAATTATGCATTTGCCAAAGGGCATTCGGCAAGCTATGCCGTAGAGAGTTTTCAGGCCTTGTTTCTAAAGGCATATTACCCGCTGGAATATATGGTGGCAACCCTGAACAACGGCGGTGGATTTTACCGTTTTGAACTCTATGTGCATGAAGCACGAAAACTGGGAGCTACCATCGAAGCCCCCTGTGTGAACAGAAGCGACTGGCTGAACCGCATCGAAGGAAATACCATTTTCCTGGGTTTCGGACTGCTCAAACAACTGGAACGGGAAACCGGGGAGAAAATTCTTAAAGCAAGGGGGGTCGAAGGAGCCTTCAGCGATCTGGGAGATTTTACCGAACGCGTACCGGTTTCCCTGGAACAGTTGATTCTTTTGCTGCGCATCGGAGCTTTCCGTTTTACAGGAATCGACAAAAAGAAGCTGCTCTGGGAGGCCCATAAGCGGCTGGGACATGCAAAAAAGACCCGACCCGGACCTGCCCTTTTTAATCCGGAGGTGAAGAATGCCAAACTGCCTGAGCTGTGGAAACATGAACTGGAAGATGCATTCGATGAAATAGAACTGTTGGGATTCGCATTGATCTCTCCCTTTGAGATCCTGAAAGAACACCCCATAACAACAACCCGATCGTCTGATTTACCGCAACTGACAGGGAAGAACATTGTGATGGAAGGGTACCTGGTCCACCGGAAGCCCACACGAACCGCTAACGGCCGGCTTATGTATTTTGGTACCTGGATCGACCGGGACGGAAACTGGATGGATACGGTTCACTTTCCGCCATCGCTAAAGAAATATCCGTTTCAGGGGCCGGGATGCTATATTATTCATGGAAAGGTCGTGGAGGAATTCGGGTTTATCAGCATTGGGGTAAGTAAACTGGAACGAATTGAAAACCGGAACCTGGAGGATTAATTCTCTTTTATAAATTTCTGTGTCGCCACCGTTTTTTGCCCTTGTGCAATTGAAAAGATATACAAACCTGGTTGCAGATGCGATAAATTGAGATAGTAGTTGTTGTTTCCCTGTACGGCATTTTTTTGTATTTCATATATTTTCTGTCCCATGAAATCATAAATCCGGATATCTACCATCCCGGTCGTGCCCGAAATATATCCGATAGTTAGTATGCTGTTGCAGGGATTGGGATATATTTTAACCAGGGGATTTAGTTCCTGTCTGAGAATTTGGGTGCCAAGCGAAAGGGGTATAAAGTGGCTGGTGGTAAAATATAGGTTTCCGCTTTTATCGCAAGCAACATAGCCTGTGGAGAATTCGTGATCAGTCTCTCCGGTGTAATATGAATTAGCAAATTCAAAGACCCCTTCTTTGTTTATTTTGGCAAAGAAAAACCCTTCCTCTTCTGTATTAACTGTTGGTGAAAATACGGCATTTTCGCCTACATACCCCGGAAAAGGTATGTTTTACAGCATATTGTATACTAAAAACCGGTAAGGTCAGGATTCTTTTTATTGCTGTTTTAGTTTAAAAACAGGATGTAATCATTGCTAAAATCTTTCTTTCCCTCTATATTTAGAGAATCATTCATGAAACAGAGTTCAAACCAATCAGCTTGTACTATGAAACGAAGCAAAAGTGCAGAACCGGAAGAAGAAAAACAGGTTCCTCTGTTTACAGATTCTTTTTTGTTTGAATGTGCCTGGGAGGTATGCAATCCGGTAGGGGGCATTCATACGGTTATTCGATCCAAAGTGCCTTCGGTGATCGATAAATGGGGAGGCGACAACTACTGCCTCCTGGGGCCGTATTTTAAGGAGCAGACGGACATAATGGTGGATCCGATTACGGACGATGCAGACCCCCTCTTTCGAATGGTTCAGGGAATGAATGACGAAGGGTTTGATGTATATTACGGCAACTGGCTGGTTTCCGGAAAACCCAGGGTTATTCTGTTCAACATTTATTCGGTGTTTCCCCAATTGGACAGAATCAAATATGAATTGTGGGAGCATCATAGCATTGCCTTGCCACCACAGGATAAAATGCTTGATGAGATTGCTGCTTTTGGGTATATGATGGAGGAGTTTTTTAAACGGTTGTGTTATGGGAATGTGCTGGAAGCTAATATAATAGCCCATTTTCATGAATGGATGGCAGGAGTGGCTATCCCGGAATTGCGGCGTGAAAACCTGAAAATGAAGCTGGTATTTACTACCCATGCTACCTTGCTGGGCAGATACCTGGCCATGAACGATCCCCGTTTTTATGACCATCTGTCGTTTTACAACTGGGAAACTGAAGCAAAGAAATTCAATGTAATGTCCATTGCCCAGTTTGAAAGAGCGGCGGCCCATGGTGCCCATGTATTTACTACGGTGAGTGAACTTACCGCGCGCGAATGTGAACATCTGCTGGGACGGAAACCGGATTTGATTCTGCCCAACGGAATTAACATCAAGCGGTTTGAGGTGATCCATCATATGCAAACGCTTCACCTGGAATACAAGGAAAAGATCAATGAATTTGTCAGAGGCCATTTCTTTCAAAGTTATTCATTCGACCTGGATAAAACCATCTATTTCACGACATCAGGAAGGTATGAATACCATAACAAAGGGTATGATCTGACCCTGGAAGCCCTGGCGCGTCTGAACTGGAAAATGCAGCAGGCCAACCTCGACCGGACGGTGGTGACTTTTTTTATCACCAAACGGCCGTTCCATTCGTTTAATCCGGGAGTTCTCGAATCAAGGGCTCAGATGGAGGAGATCAAGAATGTTTGTGAGGATATTAAAAACCAGGTGGGAGAACGGTTATATAAGGAAATAACTTCAAGCAATAACGTTGCTGTTTTGCCTGATTTAACAAAAATGGTTGATGAATATGAACGGTATAAACTCCGAAGGTTGGTTCAGGGATGGAAATCCAGGGAACTGCCCACCGTTGTTACCCACAACCTGACAGATGACTCAAAAGACGAGGTGTTGAATTTCCTGCGGTCGGCCAACCTGGTGAACAACCGGCACGACCGGGTCAAGGTCGTCTACCATCCTGATTTTGTTGCGGCTTCAAATCCTCTGTTTAACATGGATTATCACCAGTTTGTGAGGGGATGCCATATGGGCATCTTCCCCAGTTACTACGAGCCATGGGGCTACACACCCCTGGAATGCCTGGCCAGCGGTATTCCGGCTATAACCAGTGACCTGTCAGGATTTGGCGATTATGTGATGAAGTACGTCCCTGATCATGCGGAAATGGGCGTTTTTATCCTGAGAAGAAGAGATAAGAGTTTTCATGATTCGGCTGAAGATCTGGCCAACGTCCTTTTCGGTTTTGTTAAACTGGACCGGAGAGAAAGGATCTCCCTGCGGTATAAATCGGAGGAGGCATCCCTGCAGTTTGGCTGGCGCAACCTGAGAAAATTCTACGATGAAGCCTATGCCAAAGCTCTGACGTGTTGATTGTACCCGGTGAAAGAGAGGAACAAACAAAATCAATCTGTGGCGATGCTGATGTTTATTATAAAGAAAGCCAGTGTTTTAAATTAATTATATGCAAGTAAAAAAATTTATTCTTACCCCGTTTCTTTTCTTTTATGCCATTTCTCTTATGGCTCAGGACCGGATTTATCAGGATTATTCACTTTCTGTTGAAGAGCGTGTAACCCGCCTTGTTTCAGCCATGACGCTTGAAGAGAAGATCGGGCAGATGTCGTATGAGGCTCCGGCCATTGAAAGGCTCGGGGTTCCTGAGTACAATTGGTGGAATGAAAGCCTGCACGGGGTTGCCAGGGCCGGGTATGCCACCGTCTTTCCTCAATCGATAACCATTGCCGGTTCGTGGGACCGGAATCTGATGTTGCGGGTAGCTACTGCCATTTCTGATGAAGCCCGTGCCAAACACCACGAATCGCTCAGACAGGGAGTTCGGGGTATTTACCGTGGATTGACTTTCTGGTCTCCCAATGTCAATATTTTCCGGGATCCCCGGTGGGGCCGGGGGCATGAAACCTATGGCGAAGATCCGTATCTGACCGGGCAAATGGGGCTTCAGTTTGTTAAAGGACTCCAGGGCGATCATCCGGAATACCTGAAAACAGTAGCTACCGCCAAACATTATGCCGTTCACTCAGGTCCTGAACCTCTGCGGCATGAATTTAATGCAACAGTCAGCAAAAGAGATCTCTTCGAAACGTACCTTCCTGCATTCCGCACACTGGTCGCTGAAGGGGGCGCCTATTCTGTTATGGGAGCTTACAACCAGCTTTATGGATATCCCTGTTGTGCCAGTCCGCTGCTTTTTAAGATTCTCAGAGAAGAGTGGGGATTTGAAGGGTATGTGGTTTCTGATTGCTGGGCGATCTCTGATTTTTATACCTTTCAGGATTTCTCCGACGATGCAGCAGAAGCCGCTGCCATAGCGGTGAAAACCGGAACCGACCTGAATTGCGGAGAATCGTATCCTTCGCTTCTGGAGGCAGTAGAACGCGGATTGATTAAAGAAGAGGAAATTGATGTTTCGGTGAAAAGGCTGTTTACAGCCCGCTTCAAACTAGGAATGTTTGACCCGGAAGAAATAAATCCGTATGCCCGGATTCCTTATTCTGTGGTTACTTCTCAGATCCATTCCACCCTGGCACGTGAAGCTGCGAAAAAAAGTATTGTGCTCCTGAAGAATAAAGAGGCTATTCTTCCTCTTTCAAAAGATATAAAACGAATGGCAGTGATCGGGCCCAATGCGGATAACTGGGAAGCGTTGGTTGGAAATTACCATGGGATATCCCTCCATCCGGTCACCATCCTTGAGGGCTTAAAAAACAAATTCGAGCCTGCCACAGAAATAGTGTATGCCGAAGGATGCCATCTGGCAGAGGGAGTACACAACCTGAAACCGGTTCCTTCGGTGTATTTGCAGACCCCGGATGGGCGACAGGGCTTGCGTGGCGAATATTTCGCCAATGCGGAACTGACAGGTGATCCGGTGATGACCCGTATCGATGATCAGATCAATTTTTACTGGGAAGCCGGTTCTCCTTCTCCGGAACTGCCTGTCGACAATTTCAGCATCCGCTGGACCGGGTACCTCGTGCCTCCGGTGTCGGGAAATTATGCCATGGGTTGCTGGGGAATGCCCGGATTGTCCGTAAAGCTTGGCGGGGAAGAAATACTGACACATACGTCAATCCATCATGGAAACCATCACGAAAAAGAGGTGTATCTGGAAGCCGGGGTGAAATACCCCCTTGTGTATGAATATAAGAACTGGTTCGGGGAAGGCGATGTCCGGTTGCTCTGGTCCATGCCCAATCCCAATATGCTGGAGGATGCGGTAAAAACGGCAGAGGAAGCCGATGCGGTAATCCTGGTTATGGGATTGTCGCAACGACTTGAAGGTGAAGAGATGGAAATGGAGATCGACGGATTCAGAGGAGGCGACCGGACGCATCTGAGGCTTCCTGAAGAGCAACGTGATCTGATGAAAGCAATGATTCAAACAGGCAAACCGGTTGTGCTGGTTCTGATGAATGGCAGTGCCCTGGCCCTGAACTGGGAAAACGAAAATATCCACGCCATTATGCTGGCAGGTTATCCCGGTGAACAGGGAGGAAACGCGGTTGCCGATGTGTTGTCAGGCGATTGCAATCCGGCAGGGAGATTGCCTGTAACGTATTATAAATCAGTAGATCAGTTGCCTCCTTTTGAAGCGTATGCTATGGAAGGCAGAACCTACAGGTATTTCAGGGGTGAACCCCTCTATCCCTTTGGCTTCGGATTGAGTTATACCACGTTTGAATATACGGATCTGATTGTTCCAGGGAGAATAAAAGCCGGCGAGCCGGTTCCCGTTGCTGTAAAAGTAAAAAATACAGGGAAAGTTGCAGGAGAAGAGGTGGTTCAGCTTTACATTACCGATGAAGAAGCTTCTACACCCCGCCCTGTAAGGCAACTGGAAGGTTTTCAACGAATTTATTTGGAAGCAGGGGAAGCGAAAGAGGTGAAATTTGTCCTCGAACCCCGCCAATTGTCGATGATTAACAAGAACGATGACAGGGTGATCGAACCAGGCTGGTTTGCAGTGTCTGTGGGTGGAAAACAACCGGGATTTACCGGAAGTGCCGATGCTCATACAACCGGCGTTGTCTCAGGCCGCTTCAGGGTGACCGGCAAAGAGACCGGAGTGGAATGAGTTTTTAAAGGCAACCTTCCGGTCACTGACTAAAGGCTCAGGCTTTCGCCCCGGATCCACAAATACCAGGCATCCTTTTTGATAAGGTGTTTCAATACATAAACTTTCTTATCCGTTGTCCGGACTTTGAAGTAATCTGCTTCCGGGAAATCCGGGCTTCGGCCTCCTTCGTACCACCGGTCTATTATCTCTTTGATCGCAAACCGCATGGCATCCCAGTAAAAACAGCGGGGATACTCATCGGCTTTGTACCCGGCATGGCATTCAACATGAATTGGTATCAAATCGCTCTTTTTTTGCATCGTAACAGGATAGCAAAAATACCATACGTACGAATCCTGTGCAAGCAACTTTTTTATCTTCCCAGCCGGTACGATAGTTTAATCAGGAAAATATTGTAGGGATCTTTCTCGAAGATCCCCTGAAAATCACGTGAGAAATCAAAGGAACCATCATTATTAAATCCATTCCGGTTTTGTGTCCATACCAGGAACAGGGTGGACCCGGGTTGGTATTCCCACCGGACTACCAGGTTCGATATAAACTCTTTGACATTAAAATCGGGTTTTCCCCAGGTATAATCATTTAAACGATCCTTGTTTTCATCTACATAATAGGATTCAGAACCAGCATCATAGGTTAACTGTTCTGAATCGTACAGGTGATACCTGTCGGTTACCTTATCTGCTTTGCTGTTGGTTATGTGTTTAAAACCGGAATATTGACCGGTTGCCACAAAGGGTTGTCCCCAGTACTGAATGGACAGGTCCGGAGTAATATTATAGTTGATCCGGAGCGACATACTTAAGGTTTTCCGGTCGATGTGGGCAAAGATATACCGTTTACCGGTATGGTAATCCTTTTGTGTCACGTATTGCAGGTTATCTTCCAGGAGATTGATCCCGGGTGAAAGGTTTATACTCAGGGTTTTTATCGGGCGGTATCCGATGCCGAAATAGAAGTTCTGGCTTTCCCTGAAATCTTTTTCAAAGCTTGAATAGCGGTTAGCCGACACATTGAAGGTAAGTTTTTTCTGCTGGTTGCTGTTAAAGCCGAGGTTATAATTTATATACCCCGGAGTTTTTAGTGCCGGACCTCCCCGCAAGACGGTATTGGATAACTGGTCTGTGCTTATATTGAATCCTCCGTACATACTCCAGTAGTTTTTGAACTGTGCGTAGCCGTTTAAATTTCCCCCGATGTATCTTCTGGTTCCTCCCCAGTCCCAGTTAATCCATTGATTGAGGTTCAGGTTTGCTTCCCGGAAAATGAGGAAAGGTTTATAAAACCGGTATCCGGTCCAGAAGACCTGCATAATGTCATCGGGAGCCTGCAGGTAACCCACATCATTCAATTCGAGGCCGGGGGATTTCCATGAAATGGCAAATAAAAACATTTGCTTTCCCTGGTATTCCCAGAGGGTTATTTTTCCTCCCTGTCCGGTGAGTGAGGTGCGCGTGGTATCCAGGTCGCGGTAATCGTTATCCGGGCGCTGGAATCCGCGGTTGTAGGCTTGCTGGGTCCGGGTTATGGCTTCCCGGGTACCGGTGACATGACTGGCATAGGTGCTCACATCAAGTTCCCATTTTTTGTCATTCCATTTATGGACCAGATCCAGGCCTCCTGAGTAGGCCCCTTTGTGGAGGTATTCAAGGTGGGGATCTTTGATGTTCCGGTTAACAGCTGTCACCATCCCGCCGAAATAGGTATTTCCATCATTAAAATCTTTCTGCAGGCGCCCTATAAAATAATTGGTCAGGGGTTCCACGGTTTGTGTTCTGCCATCACCAATCCCTTTTATTTCGGCTTTTTCCTGTGCTGTTACACTTTCCAGGAGACCTACAGACCACCCAGATTTGGTTTTGCCGGTAATTTTTGCAGCCCCCAGAATCCGGATAACTTCAGGGATCTCGGAATATTCGCCGGTTTTTAGTTCAGGATTATAGGATGGCATACGGCCAATGCGTCTGGAATAGAACAATCCATCATAGGCCAGGTCGCCATCGCCGAAATTTAATTTATAGGTAAGAATATTCTTTCCTTCGATAAAAAAGGGGCGTTTTTCATCAAAGAAAGTTTCATAGGTTGAAAGGTTCACTTCCGACGGATCGGCTTCGACCTGTCCGAAATCGGGATTAACCGTCAGGTCCAGGGTGAGGTAGTTGGTTAATCCGATCTTTGCATCAAAACCGATATTAACTTTATTTTTATTCCCGGATTCAAGAAACGGATTGCCTTCCACCTCCTTAAAGCGGTCTGTACGAGCTACCACATAGGGCATGATATCCAGGTTGTTTTTCGGTTCAATATCCACAATGTTGTTCATGGTTCCGAACTGGGATACAAAACCGCTTTTTTCACGCTTCATGGGTTGCCAGCTTGACATCTCCTCTTTTCTGAAAATAAACCGTAAAACCTGTAATCCCCACAATTGCTCTTTCTCTTTATCAAAACGGAGCTGGGTTAAAGGGATCCGCATTTCCGCATTCCATCCGTACTCTGTTGTTGAAGTTTTCACATGCCAGATCGGATCCCAGGTGAAGTCTTCGGTTTCCCCGTCATTGCTTTCAACCATATCTGATTTTACCCCGGCTGCCGAAACCACAAAACCAAAAGCTGTTCGCTTGTCATGATACGTATCGAAAATAATACCTACCAGATCACCATCGGTCACATCCCTCCGGGTCATCCTCAGGGAAATACTGTCCGGACTTGAGTCCAGCGATTTTATGGCAACATAAATATGGTTGTCATCATATAGAAGAGCAAATTCTGTCTGCTGATAGGGAGGGGCCCCTTCAACCGGTTCATGCTGTACAAAACGATCTTCCCAATTTGCAGTTTTCCAGGCAAGTTCATCAAAATTTCCATCAATGCTGATGTCGGATGATTCAACACGGGTGGCAGAATAATTTCTCCGGGTTATTTCCTGTGCAGTGACAGATGTTGTCAACAACAACATCCATAAAAAATACGCAATTTTCATAGAATACTGGTTTCCGTTGTTTTAAGGATTTTACTCTTTAAAGGATATTGGAAGGATCCGTTTAATGATTTAAAATCCTTTCTGTTTTCTGTTTAATTGTCTGAATCCTGTATGGTACACTTTATAATAGAAGACTCCAAAAGATCTCTTCCGTTACACTTTTTTCTTATTGGTTATAAATTTTTTTTGAAAATGCATCGATATGTAGTAGCAATGTAAGAAATATTGTATTGAAGTGTACGAAGGTGATTAAAAGCTAATCCGAATTGCTGATTTTGATTTCAATATGCCAGTACGCCATATTTTTTATAAGAAGCATAGATTCCCGGGGAAATACAGGATACATGCAGAACTGACGAAAGCGGTGGATTACGGAATCATACAGGCTGTAATGGACGGAACTGTTGTTATGGAGCGTTTCAATGGATATACTCCGGAGGGAGTTTTCACAGAAGAAGTGGATCTGGGTACTTTTAACCTGTTAAAAGGCAGCCATATCTTAAAACTGGTTATCCTGGGAAAGGATGCCCGGGTAAATGAGGGGAATATGGCCGGTATTGATATACTCAGGGTTGAAAAATTGTGATTTTATTTTCCGAGCATAGGAAACAGCCGTTTGATCTCTTCATCCGAAGGTTGATTTCCGTATTCGCAAATTTCAAATGATTCGGCATATTTGGCCTGGTTTGCTTTTTCTGCACCGTACCATTTGGTTAAGGATGTGCGCATCGCTGAAGAGATTTCCGGTTTTCTCAGATTGGCCAGCCATTCCAGTCGCTCTTCATCGCTTTCAGGAACCTGATCCAGACGGCCTGATGTCCAGGGCAGCCATTCGAAGAACTGGGATTCATGAGCGGCCATTCCGTAGATCTTCTGATCAAAAACATCGGATATGTCCACGGTTATATCATGCCGGAACGGAATGGGTTTCTGAAAAGAGTCCTGGGTGTATAAAAATACAGGGTTTCTTTTTAAGGGAGGCGTGTCGGGTGCTACATTCGGAACAATCACCATGTAGGCAGCATCCTGAATGAGAATGGCAGTATTGCGGTGGTCCGGATGGTAATCGTTGGTCCGCGGGCCGATGACTACATCTGCTTTCCATTGTCGGATGAGACGGATTACCTCCATCCGGACAGACAGATCAGGCATTAGCTCTCCGTCGTGATTATCCAAAACGATATATTTCACTCCAAACCTTCTGCCTGCTTCCTGAGCTTCCGCTCTGCGGATTTTTGCCAGGGCCCCTCCGCCTTTTTCA
Source organism: uncultured Mariniphaga sp. (assembly GCA_964575025.1). Taxonomy (GTDB): domain Bacteria; phylum Bacteroidota; class Bacteroidia; order Bacteroidales; family Prolixibacteraceae; genus JABMQB01. Next base: position 37,238 of record CAZNPV010000008.1, on the reverse strand, counting down.
AAATGCCCTGCATCCCCGTTGGTGAGGGATACAAACAGTACATTATGTCCCATCTGGGAATATTTGATAGCCGTTCCACCGGCATCCCCATCACAATCATCCGGGTGCGCGCCAATGACAATTACATTGATTTGATTGTCCTGAGAAAAAAGCTGGAAAGAGCATAAAAAGACAACAACGCAGAGTAGAATCCGTTTCATGATATTTATTTTTAGATTAGTCTAAAAATAACAAAAAAAAGGGAAATTAGTATTTTCCCTATTGTATTTATTTCCTGTTTGCTGCCGGGAGTATACTCCGTGGGCGGGATTTCAGGTATCTTGCCGTCGTCGGTAAAAAGGGACAGATTCATCAGGACTTCGAGCGGTTTTTTTTCAATAACCCGGTAAATGGATAGACCGAATGTTTGGGTTCCCCGTTTTCATAAGGAACCAAACGTTGTTTTATATAAGCCTGGGGAACGAATATTTTTCACCATCCAGTTAAAAAATTTTTTTCTATGAAACGACCAATTTGACAGCATGCGCTGTGTTAACTCAGTTTGACCAAAATCATTTTTTTGTTGGAAAAGGATGGAAGGGTTTTCAACAACCGTTGATAAATACCTTTGAGCCGAATATAAAAACGGTATAATAATTCTTACTGAACATGTATCTTTAGGCTTAAAAAACTGATTTATGAGAAGTATTCCCGTTTTAACTGTTTCAGGAAAATCGCTTGCAATGGCCTATGAAGCAGCCTTAACTGCCCTGTATACCCAGGGAACCCGTTTCAGGACCCAGTACGATAAACCCGGTGATCCGTTGAGCATTGATTGTACCATGAATATAACGATCGAAGAACCGGATTCGGATCCAATGATCCACATGGCCTTTCCGGGAGGTGTCGATGATCTGAAGGAGTACGTGCTTGAATTAAAGGGGTATAAAGACCATTGGGTAAAAAACATGAACGACAGCAACGATACCCGATGGGAATATACCTACCACGGAAGGTTGAAAAACTATGGAATATGGAAGGAAAAACACGAGGGCAAACAGATTGAAGCCGGTCATTTCAAGATAGACCAGATAGCTGCAGTAATCCAGAAACTGTCGGACCAACCTTTTACAAGACAGGCACAGATGATTACCTGGATGCCTGAATTGGATAACGTTTGTTACGATCCTCCCTGTCTTCAGTCATTGTGGTATCGAATCCTGGAAGATGAAGAAGGGGTATACTGGCTGAACTGCAATGTCCGGTTCAGGAGCAACGATGCATGGGGAGCCAGCTTTATGAATATGTTCGGATTTACACAATTCAATAAAGAGGTGATTGCTGCCGGTATTGCAAAAAAAACCGGAAAAACTGTAAAATTAGCCAGGCTAAACTGGCAGGCTGATTCATATCATATCTATGGAAAAGATATCCGCACAGCCAAAGAAATGTTGTTCGACCGAATGAAAGATATGCCTTTCGAAAACCGGACCATGGAATTTAATGATCCGTTTATCCGTGAAATGTATGAGAACGCGGAACCGATAATAATCCGTAAAATTGAAAAATACGACCAGACCCATTTCTGATATTCAGAATGAACCTGAGGTTGAGGTTTTCCGATAAACTCGAACCTCGAAACTCGAACCTCGAAACTCGAAACTCGATTCTTTATTCATTAATGTATTATAACGGGACCGTAAGCATATTTTCTGAATTTTCCAGTTTTTTCAAGAGAACAGCCACATTCGAATACATGGAAGTATTTTGAACCACAATGTTATCAGGAAGTTTCAAATAGGCAGGCGTGAGGTTCCATATTGCTTTAATCCCGGCTTCAATCATTGTATCGGCAACATCCTGAGTTACATCTTCAGGGGTGGTAAGAATGCCAATCGTTACACCCAGTCGTTTCACCATTTCAACGAAGTTGCTCATATCCAGTATATTTACCTGCCCTATTTTTGTTCCGATTTTATCCGGTGATACATCAAAAGCCGCAAGGATCTTTAACCCCAGCGTTTGCCCTGCCTGGTATGCCATAAGTGCAGAGCCCAGGTTTCCGGCTCCTACAAGAAAGGCTTTGTTTATTTTATTAAATCCCAGGTATTCTTCAATAAAATGGATGAGTTCATAAATGTTATACCCAATTTTGGGGCGCCCCTTAATTCCGGTGTACGCCAGGTCTTTAACAACCTGTGTGGAGTCAACGTTCAGTTCCCTGGCTATCGCAGGTGCAGAAATATTCATAACCCCTTCTTCCCTTGTTTTTGTCAGATAATGCAAATAAACGGGAAGCCTCCGGATGGTTGGTTCCGGAGCCTGTTTTTTAGTTCCTGGATTTTGTGTCATCTTAATAAAATTGTTTATTCTTTAAGGTATGCGCCCTAAAACATTACGCTGTGTGTAAATTTTACTTCTGTTCGTTTATTGGTCCTTTACCACTTAAATATAACAATTGAAATGAATAGAGAATAAAATCTCTGATTTTTTTTGTCACTCATTCTATGTGCCAATACAAGGCTGTATTTAAATGGCTGGAAAATAATAAATTGGAAAATAATTGGATTCATCATCCCTGTTAATAAAATAAGACTATTATTTTTACCGGGAAAATTGGGTATTTAAAAATTATATACAGATGAGACGAGCAAATGTTATTTTATGTTTTTTCTTTTTCATTTCAATTTCTCTTTCAGCCCAGGTTACTCAGTGGCGGGGGCCTGACCGGGACGGCCATTTCCCCGATACGGGGCTGTTAAAGGAGTGGCCTGAGGAAGGCCCTGAACTTTTGTTTGAAGCAAACGATCTCGGCAGGGGATGGTCCTCGCCGATAGCTACCGGTGATGCCATTTATGTTACCGGTATGATCGACACCCTCGATTATCTTACAAAATTAAGTTCTGATGGGGAGATTGAATGGCAGGTTCCTTACGGGCGTTCATGGACGCAGTCCTACCCGGATACAAGAAGTTCACCGACCCTTGAGGGAACCCGTTTGTATGTGCAAAGTGGTACCGGAAGACTCGTATGCTTTAACAAGGAAACAGGGAAGGAAATCTGGGCTGTGGAGGTGGATAAAGACTATGAATGTGAATACCACATGTGGGGAAATTCCGAAACGCCATTGATTGTGGATGACATGGTGATCTGTACCCCCGGAGGGGATAAAACAAGTGTTGTTGCCTTTAATAAATTTTCAGGTGAACCGGTTTGGCAGAGCAAATCGCTGGGAGGAGCCAGGGGGTATGTTTCTCCAACCATTTATCGCTATAATAATTACAGGTATATCCTGGCAGTTACCGGTATCGATATTATAGCTCTTTTCCCTGAAACAGGGGACATTGCCTGGCATTATACCTATTTTGATCCCGAAAAATGGCGGTTTCAGGATAACGGATTAATATGGATCAATACACCCCTTTTTAAGGATGATGAGATTTTTATTTCCATGGGATATAATTACGATGCAGTGATGTTGAAGATGGATTCTCTGGGATTGTCGGTTTCAGAAAAATATGTTGACCATACCCTGGATAACCACCACGGTGGGTTGGTGCTTTATAACGGGCACATCTATGGTTCAAACTGGTACAGCAACAGCCAGGGCCGTTGGGTCTGCATGAACTGGGATACCGGAGATATAAAATTTGTTGCAGACTGGGATTCAAAAGGATCGGTTGTGATGGCTGACGAAATGTTATATGCATACAACGAACGCGGAAATGTAGGACTCATAAAACCCGATCCCGATGGGTTTGAGGTGGTTAGCCAGTTCAGGATCACCAAAGGAAGCGGCCCGCACTGGGCCCATCCGTATATAGCCGGGGGTAAACTGTATTTGAGACACGGCGAAGTATTAATGGTGTATAATGTAAAAGCATTATAAATTGAACCGTTCAGATCGTGTTAACAAAGCAAAGATAAAAATCCTTATTTTTATCATCTGAATTGTAAAGGAATACGATATCCTGTAAAAAAGCCGGGTTCATTTCTGTCAGGCATAGAAGGTCCGGAGTTTTAATTTAAAAAAGTATATTGTACCCGGTAAATACTGAAGAGGACTTTGGTCCCCGATCTCAGGGGTGGTTTTAAGGATAAGGAGGATTCATGGGTGTGAGGGTAATTCAGAATTGGGTCGTTATAGGCATAGCCGCAGTGGGAGTGGTTGTATTTGCCTGGTGGCTTGGGGCAAATCCCACGAAAAATTTTGAAAAAAGCCTTCCGGGAGCTGATAACCGGACGGAAGGAGTTGCTGTTGAGGAGAATATTGCCATAGGGGAGAGTTTCGAACGGTTTACAGACGAATATCAAGAACTGAATGAAACCTGGCCCCGGTTTCGCGGAGAGAATCTGGATAATATTTCAAAATCCCCGGTTCGATTAAAGGAAAAATTTGGTCCCGAAGGCCCGGAAATTGTATGGTCTCTTGAACTGGGCGAAGGTCATTCCGGTGCAGCCATCTATAAAGGATTGGTCTATCTGCTTGATTATGATGAACAGTTACGTGCAGATGTTCTGCGGTGTCATTCCCTGGTTAGTGGCGAAGAGATATGGCGACGGTGGTATCGTGTAGCCGTGAAGCGCAATCATGGGATGTCCCGAACCATACCGGCAGTCACCGAGGCGCATATCGTGACCATCGGGCCCCGGTGCCATACCATGTGCGTGGAAAGGGAAACAGGCAATTTTCTTTGGGGGATAGATATAGAAAAAAAATACAATGCGGAGATCCCCATGTGGTATACAGGGCAGTGTCCCCTCATTGATGAGGGGAACGCCATTCTTGCTACCGGAGGAACTGCACTGATGATTGCTGTAAATTGCCAAACAGGGGAGACTCTTTGGGAGACTCCCAATCCGAAAGGCTGGAAAATGTCGCACTCATCGATTGTTCCATTTACCTTTGGGGGACGAAAGATGTATGTTTACAGCGCCATAGGAGCTCTTGTAGGAATAGCCGCAGAGGGGCCGGATGCCGGTACCGTTCTTTGGGAAGAACCAGCATGGAACCATTCGGTGATTGCGCCGTCTCCGGTGTGCCTGCCCAACGGTAAAATATTTCTGACAGCAGGATACGGCGCCGGTTCCATGGTTGTCCAGCTTTCTGAACAGAACGGAGTATTCCGTACAACCGTTTTGGCAGAATATGCCCCGAGGGAAGGCCTGGCCTGTGAACAGCAAACCCCGGTGTATTACCAGGATCACCTGTTTGGTATTCTTCCCAAGGATGGAGGAGCGCTACGTAACCAGTTTGTATGCGTCCATCCTGACGATACAAAAAAAATTGTCTGGTCAAGCGGTAAAGAAAAACGTTTTGGCTTAGGTCCTTATTTTTTTGCGGATAATAAGTTCTTTATCCTGGATGACCAGGCAGTACTTACAATTCTTCGTCCCAGTACAGAGCGATATATTCAACTCGAACAGGTTAAAGTGATTGAAGATGCTCACGATGCCTGGGCTCCGTTTGCTCTCGCTGACGGTTACCTGGTGTTGCGTGATTCAAAAACAATGGTTTGTATCGATATGCGGTTATAATTATGAAGAATAAAGGAATCATACTTTTTCTAATAACCCTGGCTGTAATCATAGTGGTTGTGGTGGTGGTTGATTTTATCTCAATCCGACCGGAAAAGCTGCCTGTAAATCCCTTTGACTACAATATCGATGAGTATAAACAGGTGGATCCTTCACTGATTCAATACAAAGAAACCAAAAACATCCGGCTGAACTTTTCTGAACCCTATGGAATCGCCTATGAAAAAGGGAATTTGTATGTGTTGGGAGACCAGTATTTACAGGTAATCACAGAGAATGGTTCTTTAGTTTTTGAACAATCCTTGGGTGATACCCCCACATGCATAACCCTGGATTCAACCCGGATATTTATCGCATTTATAAATTATATTGCTTCCTACAACAAAAACGGAGAACGGATCAGCAAATGGGATACGCTGGGTGAGAAATCGGTAATCACATCGCTGGGAATATGGGAGGATGAACTTTTTGTTGCAGATGCCGGAAGAAGAAGAATATGCCGGTTTACATTGGATGGAAAAAAGATCAGCGAGTTTGACGGAAAACATGAAGATGAAGCCCTGTACGGATTTATCATTCCGAGCAGGTATTTTGATCTGGCCTTTAATAAATACGGGGATTTATGGGTGGCGAATACCGGTTTGCATGCCCTTGAGCATTATACCCCTGAGGGTAAATTACGGGAGTACTGGCAGCAAAAAAAAATTGTGGGTATTGAAGCTTTCGGTGGATGCTGTAATCCCGCGCATTTTACCTTCCTTCCCGATGGTTCCTTTGTTACCAGCGAAAAAGGACTGGTACGTATAAAAATATATAAACCATCCGGAGAATTTAAATGTGTTGTGGCTCCTCCTGATAAGTTTAAGGAAGACGGGCAGGCTCCTGAGGTAACGGCTGATGAGAAAGGAAATATTTATGCCCTGGATTTTGACCGAAAGATGATCCGTTTGTTTAAACCCATAGAATGAAACGAAAGGAATTTATAAGAAACAGTGGAAGGTGGCTAATACTATGCAGTATTGGTGTTTTTACCGGTTACTTAACCCTAAACAGGCGCATTACCGGGGTTTCAGAATGTGAAGGGGATTCACTCTGCTCCGGATGTGAGCGCTTTTCAACGTGTACCCTTCAAAAGGCAAAAAGAGCGAGAGAAGATGGAAGAAAAAGCTAAAACAAGGAGAGAATTTATTCAGAGCGGGACGCGCATGGTCATGGGAATGGCTGTCGGTGGACTGGCAGGGTTGGCCCTTGGTCGCTCAACAACCGACGAATGGGTATGGCAGATCGATCCTTTTGAGTGTACACAGTGCGGGCGTTGTGCCACCGAGTGTATGCTGAATCCTTCGGCAGTGAAATGCATTCATGCTTTTGATTTATGCGGGTATTGTGATCTGTGCGGAGGATACTTTAAGCCCGATGCCAATGAACTTTCAACAGCAGCCGAAAATCAGCTTTGCCCGGCTGCTGCGATCGAACGAAAGTTTATTGAGGAACCCTATTTTGAGTATATTATTCACGAAGATTTATGTATCGGATGCGGCAAATGTGTGGAAGGATGTACGGCTTTCGGAAACGGATCTCTCCACCTGCAGATCATGCACCATATATGCCTCAATTGCAATGAGTGTTCCATTGCACGGGTTTGTCCTTCTGATGCGATTAAACGCGTCAAAGCTGAGAATGCTTATAAGGTGAAGGGAAGCTGGACCAATATAGCATAGACATTTAATGAAACAAGCATAAAACTTAAAACTTTGATACCAAAAATACACCTGTTCGTGGCTTTTATCCTGTTGCTGTTTTGTGTATCTGTGTCGGGGCAGCAGCAACGATTCCCCAAACCGGAATTCGAAAGCGGCTATGTCCAACCCGATCCGGTAACACCGGAGCCACGCGCTCAGGCGATGGAGTATTTAGATGTACTTGTCTTGCTGGTCGTTCTTTCCATGGTTTCTTATATGGCCCTGAAGAAACGTTCCCGGCAGGGAATTTTATGGTTGTCGGTTTTTACCATGCTCTATTTTGGTTTTTACCGTAACGGCTGTATCTGTTCGGTAGGGGCGGTGCAGAATGTCACCCTTTCATTTTTTGATTCAACCTATGCTGTTTCCGTCACTGCTTTGTTGTTTTTCCTGATGCCTCTGATTTTCACTTTATTCTTTGGAAGAACATTTTGTGCAGGTGCCTGTCCGTTGGGGGCCATTCAGGACCTCGTTATCCTTAAACCCATTTCGCTGCCACGCTGGCTGCGGAAGATCCTGGGGATCTTTCCTGCTATCTATCTGGGGCTTGCTGTTCTTTATGCAGCTACCGGAACCGAATTTATTATTTGCCGTTATGATCCGTTTATCGGTATCTTCAGAATGGATGCCCCGTTTCATATGATTGTCCTGGGAGTAAGTTTCTTATTGATGGGAATGTTTGTTGCACGTCCCTATTGCCGGTTTATCTGTCCTTATGCCGTACTGTTAAACTTGTTCTCAAGATTTTCTAAATGGCATTTATCCATAACTCCCTCCCGATGCATCCGTTGCAAGTTATGTACTACCTCGTGTCCTTTTGATGCGATTGATGTTCCTACCGATGAAAAAGCAACAACCTCATCCCGTGCGGGAGTCAGAAATTTTATGCTGTATGCTGCTTTGCTCCCGTTATGGATAGCTGCCGGTGGATTTATCGGTTCGGAAGCCCATGTATGGCTGTCAAGGGCTCATCCCGATGTATACCTGGCTGAATTGCTGATTGAACATCCTGAGTTAAAAGATGATCCTGAAAATATAGATATTCAGACCTTTCTGGAATCCGGAAAAACAATGGATACCCTGGTGGAAGAAGCCAGATTAAAGAGAGAGGAATTTTATGTGGGAAGCTGGATTCTGGGAGGATTTATCGGTCTGGTGATTGGATTAACCCTGTTGAACCAGGTGGTTTATCGTCGCAAGGAAGATTATACCCCTAACCGGGGTGAATGCTTCAGTTGCGGGCGCTGTATGGATTATTGCCCTGTCGATAAAAAGTAAAGGATGAAAGATCATAACAATCTATGGATGAAACGAGGTACCACGGGCCCGATGAAGTCTGTTAAGACACTGCTACTTATTTTTAATTGCATAATGTTTTAAATTAGTTCTATACAAGTGAAAGAAATATCAATGAACGATAAACTTCAGCTTTCAAAAAAGGTGATTCTCATCTCCGGAATCTTTTGTGCATTGGTGGCGTTGCTTCTTCTGCTGAACTATTATCAGTTTGCACAGAATGAAACGTTGGAGAGCAAAACCATTGAAGCATTGGTGGAAAGGCTGCAGGATGAACCCAATAACGAAGAATTAAAGGAGGAAATACGGAGTTTTGATCTTCTTGCGCGAAAAGCCTACTTCAACAGCAGGTGGCAGGTTAAAACCGGAGCATACCTTTTGCTTTTCGGTGCAGTTGTTTGTGCGGTTGCTTTACGGTATTATTATTCTCTGAAAGCAAAAATTGAGGAACCGGATACGGCACAGGAAAATGAAATAGCGAGCCGGATTCTTTCCCGGAAATGGATTCTTTTTACCGGGGTTGCCGTGTTGGTTTCAGCATTGTTTGTTTCCTTGGCTACGGTAAACCAACTGGATAAATATTCCATAGGTGAGACGAACATACCACCGGATGAACAACCTGCTGAGGAAGGGATTGAAGTCGTGGATATAAGTGCCTCACGAGAGGTGGCAGAAGAGGTTTCCGGTCCGGATACCGGGGAAACAGAACCGGAAAGGGTAACCGGAGAAGAAACAGTTAGTACGCCGGACCCAGGTTCCAGCCAGGAAGAAGCTCTGCAGGAAGGAACGGATGAAGGGCTGGATGAATCCGAACAAGCTGATTCAGAGGGTGTAGCAGGCATCTTAACTCCTGCAAAGGTGAATGGTAATTACAACAGTTTCCGGGGTCCCTGGAGCAATGGAGTCAGTACCCTTTCTGACGTACCTGTAGAATGGAACGGGGCTGACGGAACAAATCTTATCTGGAAGACCGCGATACCGAAACCAGGATTCAATTCGCCCGTTGTCTGGGAAGATAAAGTTTTCCTTTCAGGGGGTGATGAGGAGGCCCGGGTAGTATACTGTTTGGATAAGAATACCGGGGAGTTTTTATGGTCCGGAGTGGCAGATAATATTCCCGGATCACCAGCCCAAATACCAAAGGTATCGGATGATACAGGGTTGGCTGCTCCGACCGTTACAACAGACGGGAAATACGTTTTTGCTATTTTCGCGACCGGTGATATCATCTGTTTTGATGTGAACGGAAACCGGATCTGGGCGAGGAACCTTGGAATGCCTGACAACCATTATGGACACTCCTCATCCCTGGTTACCTGGAACGGGAAAGTGTTTGTTCAGTTCGACACCAACAGCGGGGCAAAAGTGATGGCCCTGAATACAGCAAACGGCGAAACGGTTTGGGAAACCCCCCGGGATGCCGGTATCTCCTGGGCAAGCCCCGTACTGGCTGATATCAACGGGAAAAAACAGGTGATACTTACCGGCGCTCCGATTGTGGCAGGTTATGATACTGAAACAGGTGAAGAACAATGGGCTGTGGAGTGCCTGATGGGCGAGGTTGGCCCTTCAGTAACCGTGTGTGAAGGGTTGGTTTTTGCTGCCAATGAATATGCCCGCCTTGCAGCGATTGATCCGGTGAACGCAGCCATTGTCTGGGAAGATGATTTTTACCTTCCCGAAGTGGCCAGCCCGGTATGTGCAAACGGGCTGCTGATAGTGGCCACAACCTATGGGATGTTGGTGTGTTATGATGCAAAAACAGGAGAATTGCTTTGGGAGGAAGACTTCGGAAAAGTATTTTACGCTTCCCCGGTGGTAGCAGATAATAAGATCTATGCCCTCGATACCCAGGGAGTGATGCATATTCTTGAAGTAAGCAGGGAAGCAAAGGTATTGGGTCAACCGGAACTGGGGGAAGAAGGGTATGCATCCCCTGCATTTTCGGATGGCAGAATTTTTATCCGGGGCATCGGGAATCTGTATTGTTTTGGGAAATAAGAGATAAGGAGTAAAGACCAATCAGGGATTTTTGTTGGGAAAGATATGGAGAAGGATTTTACTGTTGTAGATACAATCATTCAAAAAACGGGTTCTGAAAAGAAGAACCTGATTCCTATATTGCAGGCAATTCAGGCGGAATATAACTACCTTCCTCAGGAAGCCTTAAGAAGGGTTAGTGAGACGACCAGGATTACTGCTGCCGATATTATCGGAGTGGCCAGTTTTTATTCTCAATTCCGGATATCTCCAACCGGGCATCACCGGATAAAGGTATGTGTAGGAACCGCTTGCCATGTGAAAGGAGCAGAGCAGGTGTATGATGCTTTTCACAGGGAGCTGAAGTTGAAAGAAGGAGAGGATACAGACGAAAAAAGGGAGTATACCCTGGAAAAAGTAAGTTGCCTGGGGTGTTGTACGCTGGCTCCTGTAGTACAGGTTGACAGGATAACTTATGGACATGTAGAGTCCGGACAGGTGGTTCAGGTCATACGGGATTTTGAGTCCCGGAAAGATAAAAAAGAGGATCAGAAAGCCCGTCGTGCTGATGGAACAGTGATAGAGGGAGAAATACGCATCGGGTTGGGATCCTGTTGTGTAGCCAGCGGAAGCGGAGAGATTCGTGAGGCTGTGGAAGAGGCAGTGAACAGAAACAAACTGAACGTAAAACTCAAACACGTAGGATGTGTGGGGATGTGCCACCAGGTGCCCCTGGTGGAAATAGTCCCTTATGATAGCAAGGAAACAATTCTGTATTCCAGGGTTAACCCAAAGGATGTCGGCGAAATTATAACGAACCACTTTAAAGCTTCTGGTTTTCTGACGCGAATTAAGAACCGGTTTTTAAGCTCCATAGAAAACATTCAATCCGACAGCAAATGGGATGGAATTAAACGATACGAACTGAATATACGGGAAAAACAGGTTGCCTCATTTTTAGGGAAACAGATCTCTATAGCCACAGAGTTCAGGGGAGTGATAAATCCCCTGGATATCGAAGAATACATATCGAAAGCTGGTTTCAGAGGCCTGGAAATGGCCATTAAGATGGGATCGGAGGAAATTATCAGGATTGTTAAGGAAAGTGGTATCCGGGGACGGGGTGGAGCCGGTTTTCCTACGGGAATGAAATGGGAGCTTGTAGCCCAAAAGAAGGATGATCAAAAGTACCTGATTTGTAACGGGGATGAGGGGGATCCCGGCGCATTTATGGACAGGATGCTTCTGGAGTCTTATCCTTACCGGGTTATTGAAGGAGCTATTATCGCTGCATATGCTACAGGAGCCGGAGATGGATATTTTTATATCAGGGCAGAATATCCCCTGGCCGTTCATCGTATCCGTGAAGCCCTGAGAATGTGCCGTGAACATGGATACCTGGGGAAAGATATTATGGGGTCGGGTTTTGATTTTGATATTTCCATTTATGAGGGAGCCGGGGCTTTCGTTTGTGGCGAGGAATCAGCCCTGATTGAATCGATCCAGGGAAACCGCGGTTTTCCGCATATCCGGCCTCCGTATCCGTCTGATAAAGGCTTGTGGGGGCATTCCACACTGGTTAACAATACCGAAACGCTGGCACAGATTTCCTATATAATTCGTAACGGACCGGAACGGTTTAACTGTATAGGTACAGAGCGAAGCAAGGGGACCAAGGTTTTTGCCCTCGCAGGGAAAGTGGCCCGGGGAGGCCTCATTGAAGTACCTATGGGCACCACGATTAATCAGGTAGTCGAAGAGATCGGAGGAGGAATAGCCAATGGCAGAAAGTTCAAAGCGGTCCAGATTGGCGGACCCTCCGGAGGATGTATTCCGGCATCGTTGGGAGATACACCCATCGATTATGAATCACTAACCCGGCTTGGAGCCATGATGGGCTCCGGAGGATTGGTCGTGATGGATGATACCGATTGTATGGTCGATATAGCCCGGTTTTTTCTTTCATTTACACAAAATGAATCCTGTGGAAAATGTACCTTCTGCAGGGTGGGAACCAGAAAAATGCTGGATATTATGGATAATCTGTGTACCGGGAAAGCGAAGGAAGGTGACCTGGAAAAATTGGAGGAACTGGCCCGGTGGACAAAAAAGGGAAGTCTGTGTGCCCTGGGAGGATCTGCTCCCAATCCGGTGTTAACAACCTTAACGTATTTCAGGGAGGAGTATGAAGCCCATATCAATGGCGTGTGCCCAACCGGAAAATGCACCGGATTAATTACCTATTCAGTAAATGATAACTGCATCGGATGTACCTTGTGTGCTCAGAAATGCCCAACCGATGCCATTGCTTTCAAGCCCCATGAAAAACATGAGATCGATACCGAATTGTGTATCAAATGTGATGCATGCCGGCAGGTTTGCCCGGAAGATGCAATTGATGTAAAATAAATGATCAACATTAAAATAAACAACAGAGAAATACAGGTTCCGGAGGGAACTTCTGTAATGAAAGCAGCTGAACTGGCAGGAGAACGGATTCCTTCGTTGTGCTGGCATGAAGAACTGGAACATTTTACGTCCTGTATGGTTTGCCTGGTGAAAAATGTTGCTACCGGAAAGCTTATTCCTTCCTGTTCGAGAATGGTACAGGAGGGCATGGAGATTGTTACCGAAGATGAAGAGGTCCTGGAAGGGAGGAGAATAGCTCTGGAATTGCTGCTCAGTGAGCATGTCGGCGATTGCGAAGCACCCTGTCAGATTGCCTGCCCGGCACACATGAATATTCCGGAAATGAACCGCCTGATTCTGGAAGGTAAATTTGAAGAATCCCTGCGGGTGGTTCTCCGGGACATTGCCCTTCCCTCCGTTTTGGGACGTATATGTCCGGCACCCTGTGAAGGAGCCTGCCATCGGAAATCGGTGGATGAAGCGGTATCAATATGTCTCCTGAAAAGATTTGTTGGTGATATAGCCGCGGAAAAGGTTTTTCAATCGCTTGAAGTTCCCCCTTCCAATACGAAAAAAGTGGCCATTATAGGCTCAGGACCGGCAGGTCTGGCAGCTTCCTTCTATCTCCGCTTGAGGGGGTATGCATGTACCGTTTATGAAAAAGAAGAACAGGCGGGAGGAATGCTGCGGTACAAAATCGATAATGAAAAACTTCCGAAAGAAATCCTCGACAGGGAAATACAACAGATCGCGGACACCGGGGTTGCATTGGAAACTGGCAAAGAGGTGGATGCAGAAATGTTCCGGGAACTGAGAAAAGAAAACCATGCGGTAATTATAGCCTCCGGAAATATTTCCGATTCCCAGAAAAAATGGGGCTTCCGGTTAACAGCCAAAGGAATTGAAGCAGATAAAAACACCTATGAGACTTCCGAAGAAGGAGTGTTTGCAATTGGCAATGTACTGCGCCCGTCGCGTTTGGCAGTGCGCTCGGCAGGACAGGGCAAAGAGGTGGCTTTTTCAGTGGATCAGTATATAAACAGGGAAGAAGTGAAAGGAGAGCCCCGTCTGTTTAATTCCAGGTTCGGAAAGCTGACCCCGGAAGAATTTTCTGAATACCTGAAAGAATCAATTCCCGGTAAACGATGGACCCCTCCGGAAACAGAAAACCGGGGATTTGAACCGGAAATATCCCGGAAAGAAGCCAAACGATGCCTTCATTGTGATTGCCGGGAGATACATTCGTGTAAACTTCGGAACCTTGCTGAAGAATACAAAGCCAGCCAGCGCAGATTTTCAACCGGAGAAAGACGAAAAATCTCTAAACTTTTCAACCACGACCTTGTTGTGTATGAACCGGGGAAATGCATTAAATGCGGAATCTGTGTGCGGCTGACGGCCAAATACAGGGAGAAATTCGGATTTACTTTCATTGGCAGGGGATTTGATGTGGAGATAGGTACACCTTTTAATGAGGAATTGAGAGACAGCCTGGTGGTTACTGCCAGGAAGGTGGCGGAAAGCTGTCCGACGGGAGCTCTGTCAATGAAAAAAACAAGCTGAAGAGGCCTGGATACAAAGATTAACCTATAATTACGAATTATCGTGAAGTATTTAACACTTATTGTATTGATTTTCTTTGGGTATATGGTTTATCCCCAGGAACAGACCGCCTGGCCACTATTCCGGGGGAATAAGCAACTCACAGGCGTGGCAGCCTCTGAATTACCCCGGGACCCAAAGCTGCTCTGGACATTTGATACCGGAGATATGATTAAATCAGCTCCGGTTGCCGCAAACGGGAAAATAGTGATTGGATCAACAAACGGAATGGTTTACTGTCTGGATACATCGGGTAAAAAAATATGGGAGCATGAAACCGAAAATTCCATTGAAGCTCCTGCTTTAATCCTGGAGAGTACCGTGTATATAGGGAACCTGGATGGTCAGCTCCTGGCTATCGATCTTCATTCGGGAAAGGTGAAATGGGAGTATAGGTGTGAAAATCAGATCAGTGGTTCTCCCAATTATTGGACCAGTGACGGACAAACAAGCATTGTGGTGGGGAGCTACGATTTTTACCTTCATTGTGTGGATGCAGAAACCGGCGAGGTCCGCTGGAAATATGAAACCGATAATTTTGTGAACGGTGCCGCAGCCTGTTTTGATGGCAAAGCAATATTTGGTGGCTGTGACGGTTTTCTCCATATCGTGAATATTTCTGACGGCAGACTGATTTCAAAAATTGATGTGGCTACGTATGTGGCCAGTTCGGTGGCCGTAGATGGGAATCATGTTTACCTGGGCGATTACGATGGTAAATTTTCAAAAGTTGATCTGCAAACAAAAAAGGTGTTATGGACATGGCTGGATGAAGAAACGCTTCTTCCGTTTATTGCGTCGCCGGCATTAAAAGATGATAAGGTTGTGATCGGCAACAACGATAAATACATTTACTGTTTTGACAAGGATTCCGGAGAATTGCGCTGGAAGCACAATACCGGAAGAAAAATAGATGCATCCTCAGTAATTTCAGGAGATAAAGTGCTTACGGCAAATACCCGCGGTGACCTGATTATTTCAAACCTGGAAAACGGGGAAGTTGTCTGGACCTATGAACTGGGAAGTTCCGTATTGAGTAATCCGGCCGTATTTTCCGGAAAAATTGTGACCGGTGCTTTCGATGGTTTTGTGTACTGTTTTGGTGAATAAGAACGAACAGGGAAAGAAAGCAAATCATGAATATCATTCAGATAATACCCGGATCAGGTGGTTCCTTTTATTGCGGGAATTGTCTTCGTGACAGCAAATATTTCGAAGCTTTCAGAAAGGAAGGACACCAGGTAATTAAGATACCCATGTATCTGCCCCTTTTTGCGGATGAACATGACCTTACCGACATTCCGGTATTTTATGGTGCTGTGAGTCTGTACCTGAAACAACGTTTTCCTGTATTGAGAAAAGCACCGAGATGGGTGGAGCGTGTTTTAAATTCAAAGCCTCTTCTGAAGTTTGCTTCATCGATGGCTGGATCAACCAACGCCAGGGGACTGGAAGATATGACTGAATCCATGCTGATGGGAGAAGAAGGAAAGCAACGGGAAGAACTGGACGAAATGGTTCACTGGATAGCCGACCACTTTCAGCCGGATATCATCCATATATCCAATGCTTTGTTGCTGGGTCTGGCCCGTCAGATTAAAAAAAAGCTTAACGTCCCGGTGGTATGTTCGCTCCAGGATGAAGATGTATGGGTTGACGCCATGGAACCGGGTTTCAGAAAACATATCTGGAAACTGATGCACCAAAAAGCTGAAAATGTGGATGCCTTTATATCGGTCAGTACCTATTTTGCGGATGTGATGAAGAAAAAGATGAACTTACCCCCAGAAAAAGTGCATATCATACACCTTGGCATCAGCCATACAGATTATACCTGCATTAATTCTTCAGAAAAGCCACGTAATATTGGATATCTCTCACGAATGAACCATGAAAACGGGTTGGATATTCTTACCGATGCATTTATTGAGTTAAAAAAGAAACCCGGGTTCGGGGATGTAAAACTGGTGGTTACCGGTGGTTCTACAGGGGATGATACCCGCTATATCAAAGAAATAAAAAAGCGTTTAAAAAAGAACAATCTGGATAGTCAGGTTGACTTTCATAAGAAGTTTGAAGATCAGGGACGAGACGAATTTTTTAAAAAGGTCTCTTTGCTCTCAGTACCGGTACGGAATGGAGAAGCTTTCGGAATGTACCTTCTGGAAGCTATGGCTTCAGGGGTGCCTGTAGTACAGCCTGCATTGGGGGCTTTCCCGGAAATTGTGGAAACTTCGGAAGGCGGAGTGATTTATGAAGAGAATACCCCCAAAGCACTTGCAGAGACCCTGGAGGATTTGTTTACCAAACCGGAAAGAATTCAATCGCTCAGTGAGAAGGCGGTCAGTGGGGTCAGAAAACATTTTGATATCCACATACAAACCCTGAAAATGATTGAGCTGTACGAATCACTGCATGGAAGCGAAAAACAATAATATATAAATCATAGATGGCTAGTTTATTATTGCTGGACAATGTATCAAAGGGATATGGAGATCCCAACAGCCCCGGTTTCCGGCCTGTACTAAAAGAACTGTCGCTGGAAGTGAAGGAGGGGAAAAAAATGGCGGTTCTGGGGCCCAGCGGGTCCGGAAAAACAACCCTGCTTAATGTTGCAGGAGCCCTCGACCGTGCAGATTCGGGAAGAATCATCTTTAAGGAAAAAGACCTCTCCCGGTTGTCACAGGTTGAAATGGCAGAATTCAGAAATAGGGAACTGGGATTTATTTTTCAGATGCATTATCTTCTGCCACAGCTTACGCTCTGGGAAAATGTGTTGTTGCCTGTACTTCCTTTTAAAAAGAAAGTACAGGTTATGGATGAATCGTGGGCTGAGTACCTGCTTAAGAGGGTGGGTATCTGGGATCAACGGTATCAACGCCCGGCAGAATTATCCGGAGGGGAATGCCAGCGTACAGCAGTGGTCAGAGCGCTGATTAATAAACCCCAACTGTTGCTTGCCGACGAACCAACAGGTGCCCTGGATGAAAAAAACGCGAAGAATCTTGGCGATCTGTTGGTTTCATTAAGCGAAGAAGAAAAAGTGGCTATGGTGGTAGTAACTCATTCACAGGATCTGGCAGACCGTATGGATGAAACCTGTTATCTGCATGACGGAGTGTTGAATTAATAAAAAAACAGGTGCTATTGGAATAACACCTGTCTGTTTATGGCATCTGGTTGTTGTTATTTTACAAAAGGAGCATTTGCAAGATAATCGAAACAGCGTTTAACTCCTTCAAACTGAGTCATTCCCCGAATGCCTTCCAGTTCCACATAATACTCGTCAAGGCCGTTTTCGTAGGCCACTTCAAATATTTTTTTGAAATTCATCATTCCGGATTCTCCGAGGACAGCACGGTCTTTAATGTGCAGAACAGGGAATCTGCCGGCATGGTTGTGAAAATATTCAACCGGGTCGGCTTGTCCCATAACAGCCCAGTAAACATCCATTTCAAAAAATACCAGTTTGGGATCGGTATGATTCAGCAGCAGGTCGTAAATAGGTTCTCCCTGGCGGACCCAGGGATTGGAAGGTGCCGGTTCGTCCGCATTTTCCGTAACCCGGTTAAATTCCATGTTGTGGTTGTGATAGCCCCATTTAATGCCTGCTTCTTTGGTAATCTCACCGTTTTTATTAAACACTTCCGCTACAAATTTGGCATCGTCAATGGTCTGGATATTCGGCATAGAGGGCTGAACAAGGGTAGTTACTCCAAGTTTTACGTGGTCTTCCACTGTTTCTTTCCAAAAGGTTGCGATTTGTTCCAGGTTATCTTTGGAGTATTGCCTCACAGGTGGATTCACATGAGAACCCGTTATCTTCAGTCCGGCATCCTCTGCAAGTTTGCGGTATTCCGTAACTTCATATTCACCCATTTTCCTGTTCCCGTACCCTGCAAGCTCAATGGTTTTGTACCCAATATCCGCAATTCTTTTCAGTCCTTTGGGAACATCCTCGTTGAGTTCCCTCATTACCGAGTAGATCTGAAGACCAATCTTTTTGGAAGGAGCAAATAAATTTCCTTTTGTTTTTGATGCGAATGCAGGAGACATCGTCCCGCCCACCAGACTACCGACAGTAATGAGTCCCAGTTTTTTTAGAAATTCTCTTTTTGTTTCCATAATTGTTGGTTGGATTGTTTATTAATTTATCAGTATTTAAAATGCAGATTGTAACTCTGTGAAAATTGCATGTAACCCGTACTTTCAGTTACTAAGGTTAAAATTAACAAGTTTTACTAAAAAAACCGGACTTAAGCAGGAAAAATAACAGGTCCGGTATCGACATCCTTATTATCTTTGTCTGAGGGTGTTCTTTTAAAAAAATAACCATACAGGGAACAAATGAACAGGCTGAAGGTCATTATAAAGAGTTTTTTATTTTATATACGTGGGAATATTCTTATCGCCCTGGGGGTTGCTGTAAGTACGGCCGTATTAACCGGGGCTCTCATTATAGGCGATTCTGTATCGTACAGCCTTACAAAAATTGCGACCTTACGATTGGGAAATACAACCCATGCCCTTAGGGTTGTTGATCGTTATTTCCGGCAGGATCTGGCGGAGGATATGGCTGTGAAAGGGGCATTGCGTGTTGCTCCTGCCTTGCTTAGTGAAGCAGTTGCCATTTCAGACGGGGGAACTCACAGGGCCAACCGGGTTCAGGTGGTAGGTGTCGACAGTTCTTTTCATCAGATTGCGGGCTCCCGTTTTTTTTCCGGCCTGGAAAGGAATGAAATCATACTAAGCAAAAATTTAGCTGCCAGGCTTTCTGTTACACCTGGTGATGAAGTGGTTTTACGCATCAAAAAGGCGAGCCAGATTCCTTTAAATGCCCCTTTTATGTCGGATGAAGAAACCAGCGTTTCCTTCCGGGCTTCAATAAAAGACATCGCATCAGCAGAAGATCTTGGCAGGTTTTCATTGCAAAATACCCAAACAGCACCGTTTAATGCCTTTATGTCCATCGAGCGCCTGAATGAACTGATGGACTTTTCGGGAAAGGCAAATACCCTGCTGATCTGTTCAGATCTGGAAACAGAACAAATAATCCGGATTCTAAAAGAGCGTTGGAAGCCTGAAGATGCAGGCCTCATTTTCAGAAATATCAAAAAAACCGGAGAGAATGAGATTCTCTCGGAACGTGTTTTTATGGATCCTTCTGTTTATGATTGTTTTGGCTCTCTTCCGGGAGCAACAGGTGTCTTCACCTACTTTGTGAACAGCATCACAAAAACAGAGGATCAAACGCACCTAAAAGAAACTCCTTATTCCTTTGTTTCTACGCGGCCTGCAGGTGAACTGGCAAATCATCACATCATCATTAACCAATGGCTGGCTGACGACCTGGGTGCCGGGGAAGGAGATTCGCTTGAACTGGCTTATTATGTAGCCGGCCCGTTGCGAAAATTGACGCAGGAGTATTCAACCTTTGTTGTTAGCAAAGTTGTTGGCATGAAAAGCAGCTATACCGACAGTACCTTGATGCCGTATATACCGGGTTTGTATGATGCCGGCAGCTGCAGCGAATGGGAAGCGGGCATCCCTATTGATCTGGAAAAGATCAGGGAGAAGGATGAAGCCTACTGGGATCGATACCAGGGTATGCCCAAAGCCTTTATATCCATTGAGAAAGCTCAGGAAATATGGGCTAACCGGTTTGGGAACTATACATCGGTGCGATTTTCACAGGATCGTCTTGGTGAAGAAGATCTCAGAGAGAAATTTCATAATGCATCAGATCCTGCAGACCTGGGATTCAGTATCCTCCCCGTAAAAGAAAACGGGCTTGCAGCAGCGCAGAACGGGGTCAGTTTCAGTCAGCTGTTTATCGGGTTAAGTTTTTTTCTCCTGGTAGCTGCTGCTCTTCTTTCTGCCCTTTTGTTCCTGTTAAATCTGGAAAACCGGAAAGGACAAATGGGGACATTGACGGTCCTTGGTTTTAAGCCCAAACAGGTGAGGAATCTGTTCTTATCGGAAGGCGTTCTCGTATCGGTTTCAGGAGCTCTGGCAGGAATCGTGCTGGGCGTCGGATATACCCATATTGTTTTTTATGCACTCAACAGCCTCTGGAACGACATTGTCAGGACCAACATGCTTGAAATACAGTTGGTCCCGTTAACCCTGGGAATTGGTTTTCTGGCAAGCATAATCCTCTCCGTAATAGTGATCAGTTATTCCATGCATAGAACCCAAAAGCAACAGGCTGCTGATATTCAGAAAAAAATAGCAGGGAAAGAGAAATCCTGGATACGCATTCTGAAAATGATGGTTGCTTTACTGACTGGTTTGATCTCTGTTTTTATACTCATTGAACAGTTCGTTCTTGACGAATCACAGAATCCTTCCTGGTTTTTGATCAGTGGCAGTTTGATGCTTGTTTCCCTGATACTTTTTGCAGACAGGTTGTTGACTTATCAAAGAGTACATCCGGGCAGCAGATTAAGCCTTAGAAGGCTGAGTGCCAGAAATCTTACCAGAAACCGCAGTCGTTCGCTAACGGTTTTCTTACTGCTGGCGTTGGGTACATTTCTTGTTATTTCTACGGGTGCCAACCGGAAAGATATGTTCCGGGGGGCTGAAAGGAAAACCAGTGGAACCGGCGGATTTATGTTTTTTGCTGAAACCACAATGCCTGTTTTGTCTGATTTAAATGATCCTGTGTATCGCACTAAGGAGGGGCTTTCAGATACCTGGGATGTTGTTCAGTTACGCAGAATGGAAGGCGATGATGCCAGTTGCCTGAACCTGAACCTGATCTCCCAACCGGCCATCCTGGGTGTGAATCCGGAAGAATTGCAGGGCCGGTTTTCTTTTTCTGTATCGGATGAAATGCTCGATAAATCACACCCCTGGCTATCGCTCAACAAAGAACCGGAACAAGGAGTGATCCCGGCGATAGCCGATCAGACGGTAATCCGGTGGGGATTGGGGAAAAAGGTGGGAGATACCCTGTTTTACCGAAATGAAGCGGGAGACACCCTTGCTCTGAAGCTTATTGGAGGGCTGGCACCTTCTGTCTTTCAGGGAAACGTGATTATCAGCAACACCCATTTCCTGGAACATTATCCATCAAGCAGTGGATCCCAACTATTCCTTATTGAGAGCAGCCCGGAACAAAAACAGACCGTTGTTGATGAATTAACCCTCACCTTTCGGGATTACGGCTGGGAACAGGTTGAAACAGCACAACGCCTTGCCGCATTTTATTCTGTTACCAACACATACCTTGCTATCTTCCTGGCGCTGGGGGCGCTGGGAATGGTTCTGGGAACTCTGGGACTCGCTATTGTATTGGCAAGAACAATCCTGGAGCGAAAACAGGAAATCGCTCTGTTACGGGCCGTAGGCTTCAGTAAAATGAAAATATTCAACCTGCTGGTTTCTGAATATTCAGCATTGCTGGCAGGAGGTGTTCTCATCGGATTTATTACCGCTGTGATTGCTGCGCTTCCATCCTTTTTGTCTGATAATACCGAAGTATCTCTGATCAACCTGGTTGTGATCGTGGGAATCATCCTTCTTAACGGAGTATTCTGGATAGGAATACTCACGTGGTTCTTTATTAAAAGAAAAGAATTGGTGGCAGCCCTGAAAAACGAATAATTCCGGCAGGGACACCCTTTCTTTGAGAAGGAATGCCACCATTTTTAT
This sequence comes from uncultured Mariniphaga sp., assembly GCA_964575025.1. Taxonomy (GTDB): domain Bacteria; phylum Bacteroidota; class Bacteroidia; order Bacteroidales; family Prolixibacteraceae; genus JABMQB01. Next base: position 15,036 of record CAZNPV010000008.1, on the reverse strand, counting down.
CATGCGAAAGTTGAATATACCAACAACTTAAGAATCCCTCCGTGTGATTAATTCTTTCTCAATCTGGATCTCTGTTTGTTTATTTATTTCATAAAAGAAGAGGCTGGCAAAGCTTATAAAGAACGTAATGGACGGGAAGATACTAACCGCCAGTTTAATTCCCTGAAGGGTTTCAGCCGGCTGGGTTACCAGCTGTTCATTATATCCGTAAGCTGCCAGGATCCCTGCAACCAGTCCACCCCCGATGCTAAGTCCCATTTTTAAGCCGAAGATCATGGCTGAAAAAATGATGCCGGTAGCCCGTCGGTTATTTTTCCATTCGGAATAATCAGCTACATCGGCAATCATAGCCCACAGCAATGGAATTGTGAGGCCATAAGCGAAACCATGGATGACCTGGCTGATGTAAACAAGGGCAATGGATTCAGGTGAATAAAAATAAAAAGCCAGCAAGGGAAGCGTGGCAAAGAAGATTCCTATTTTAAAAATGTCTCTTTTCCCGAATTTATCTGCCAGTCGTTTGGAGAAGCTGATCCCTACGATCATGAGAATGATCCCTACAGCATTGAAAAAACTAAATCCGGAGGTTGGTGTATCCTCAGGCCACCGGAAGCCGGGAAGACCTAACCCTGTAAGACCTCTGTTCAGCCCGTCGATTATTCCGTTGAATCCAGTTTTATCCAGAAATGTAGCCAGATGTTTCTCACTTAGGAAGTTTTCAAAATAATAGACATACATCCCGTTTTTTAACGCCAGGGTTACAAAAATCAAAACAGTAAGGATTAACATAACAATCCAGGGTTTGTTTTTGAACAAATCACCCAGATCTTCTTTTAACGTAGATTTCTGTTCCGGTTTTGGAACAATACGCTCTTTGGTTGTTAAGAATGTTATAATAAAGAAGATGATGCCAACGATGGCAAAAATTCCTATAATATTTTTAAATCCTTCCGTTCGGTCGCCGTCGCCAAGGATAATAACCAACGGAAGCAGTAAAACCTGAACAATAAACTGAGCAATCATAACGGCATTGAAACGATAGGACGAAAGGCTGTTGCGGTCAGCCATGTTCCCTGTCATGACCCCACTTAATGCTGCATAGGGAAGGTTGTTGGCCGAATAAATAATAACCAGTAAAATGTAGGTAATCAGGGCGTAAATAATTTTCCCGTTGTCCCCGAATTTTGGTGTAGTGAACGCCAGCAGGGCAATGACACCAAAGGGAACGGCAGTCCACAAAATCCAGGGGCGGAATTTTCCCCACCGCGTGTTGGTCCGGTCGGCAATAGCACCCATGACCGGATTGAAAAAGGCGCCGATCATCCCCCCGGCAAATATAATGGCTGAAGCTGCACCAGGGGGAATCCGGTATACATCCGTGTAAAAGAATGCCAAAAAAGTCATGAGGGTCTGAAAAATCAGATTCGCAGCAAAGTCTCCTAAACTGTAACCAAATTTTTCCCTTACGGATAATTTTTCTGTAGTTGTATTCATTCGTTTAAATTTATCATTTTTAAGGTAACTCATGGAACTCGCCCCGATGCGCTTATCGATCGGGGCGAGTTCCCTCTCATTCTTATTTTGTTTAAAAATAGAAAGATTTTACGTTCTATTGCTTGATTTTGATTTTACTTTTTTACGTACCCTGTGAAATAATTCCGGATTGTAGTATGAACTGCAAATATAGTACGTGCTTTTGTTAAAATATTATTATTCCTTTTTGTTGTTAATCCTATGTATTTTAATGTTCAGATAAGCAAAAGCAATGGTCATAAAAGGGCTGATAATGTTAAAAAAGCAGTAGGGCAGATAATCGAGGGTAGGTACGCCCAGCACTCTTGACTGTGTGGCTCCGCAGGTATTCCAGGGAATCAGTACCGAAGTTACTGTTCCGCTGTCTTCAAGGGTCCGGCTCAAGACTTCCGGTTTTAGTCCTTTGTCCTCAAAGGTTTTCCGGAACATTCGTCCGGGTACCACAATCGCTATATACTGGTCGGATGCTGTCGTATTAAAGAACAGACAGGTTACGGCAGTAGAAGCTACAATGCTGCCAGTACTTTTTGCGACCTGGATAATGGGGCGGACAATACGTTTCAGCAAACCGGCACTTTCCATAATCCCGCCAAATACCATGGCTGAAAGGATCAACCAGATGGTATCCAGCATTCCACGCATACCGGAAGTACTCAGCAGTTCGTTTACACCCGGATCGGGGGTAACCAGGTTGATATCTCCGAACATTGATTGCATAACGGTTATATAAGCTGCTTTTCTGTAATTTTCAGTAATGCCTGAAACCTCCTGGATGATTTGGGGCTGGAAGATGATAGCAAAGAGTGCTCCGAGGAGTGTTCCTGCCATAAGGGCTGGTATAGGCGGGATCTTTAAGATGATGATCGTTAACAGGGCTGCCGGAACAAGAAACAGAAGAGGGGAGGTGTTAAAAGCCTGGTCAATGGCTGCCTGTACCGTTACAACATTTATTGAATTATCGGTAAATTGATAATTAAACCCAACAAAGAGAAAGATAATCAGTGTGATCACAATGGTTGGGCCTGTAGTGAGGGCCATATACCTGATGTGGGTAAAAAGGTCGGTTCCGGCCATGGCCGGCGCCAGGTTGGTTGTATCGCTCAGGGGCGACATTTTATCTCCAAAATAGGCTCCGCTGATGATGGCTCCTGCGACTATGGCTTCGTTCAGGCCTATGGCCTTCCCAATTCCGAGTAAAGCAATCCCGATTGTTGCAATGGTCGACCAGGAACTTCCGGTGGCAACACTGACAATGGCTCCCACAATCACTGCAGTGAAAAGAAACAACTTCGGACTGACCAGATCCAGTCCGTAGTAGATCATAACCGGTACAACCCCACTGATCATCCATGTGCCTGCAAGGGAACCTATTAATAGCAAAATCAGGATGGAGGGCATCGCGGAACCAATGGTGCTCACAACCTTTTTCCTTACTTTGTTCCATTTAATACCTAACCGTAAAGCAATGATCCCTGCAAGGGAAGCCGCCAGAAGCAGGGCTATCTGATTCGGTCCCGATAAAGTGTCTTCAAAAAATATTACATTTAAGCTTAATAAAACAATCAGTATTATCAGTGGAATAAGGGCCTCGAAAAGGTTAGATTCCCGTTTCATAAAGATTTTTTTAAAAATTGCGCAGGTTTTCTTTCATTGAATCACAATAATAATCAAAATTGCTGTAATTTATGATCGCTAAATTGGTTTAGAAGGATTCTGAATGATTCTTTACAGATAATTTCTGAAGGAATGACCCGTTTTAGCAAAAGAGAGGAAAAACGATGACCCGGATTGTTCTACATTGGGGATTTGCTGTATGGATACTGTTTTTTCTGATACCGGATTTGTATGCCCAGCTGGATAAACAGGGATTGCCTGTGACCGGAAACATTGTGTCTGAATCAGGGCCGGTAAACAATGCCATTGCTACGGTATTTGAAGATGGACGCGAGATACAGAAAACAGGCATTGATGAGAGTGGTAAATTTAACCTCATTTTCTCTTTTAACCATGAGTATATACTGGTTCTCTCCGGAGAAGACCGTTTTTCCAAAAGAATTGAAATTTCAACTTTTGTTCCCCGACATGTTTTAAATGATAATCCGGAATTTCCGCCATTTGTAATCGAACAGAGCCTGTTCAGAGAAATTCGTGGGATTGATGACCGTTTTTCAGAAAATACAATTCTCCGGATATTTTATGATCCGGGTGTAGATAATTTTATCTCTGAAGTATTCTATAGCGATTCACAAATTCAGGAACAGATCGATAATGCCGTATGGCGTTCCGAACAGGTTGAAAAAACAGCTGAAGAGCTTATAAAACTTACCAATGCCGAACTACGCATGATGCGCCGGGAATACACCCGGTGGATTCAGGAAGCTGGAGAGAATTACCAGCAGGGCAACTACCCGGAAGCCCTGATGGGCTATATGGCTGCCAGCAGGCTTTTTCCCAAAGAGCCTTTTCCGCAGGACCGGATAGCGGAGATCAATGACCTGTTGCTGGCTTTGCAGATAACTGTTGATCTTAACCAGGTACGGGATGAGAAATCCCGGGAGCTCATCAGCCTCGCTGATGAAGCATTTGATGCAGGATCGTATGAACAGGCGCAAATAATGTACCACCAGGCAATCCATATCAAGGAAGACAATTCGCATGCAGCGATCAGATTGCAGGAGACGGATTCAATTATTGCTTCACAGGAACTGAAGGCCAACCATGAAAATTTGCCGGCTGAGGCCGGTCGGTTAACAGATATCGATGGACCGGAAGAGGCAAATCATACATACGAAGAGGATCGGAGGTCGAAGCCTGACAAGGATCGTATAGAACCAACCAACGGGACTTTCCGTTCGGAACAGCCCGATAGGGATGGTCAGCAAGCCGTTTCGGCACAGGAAGAATTATGGATCGAAGATATGTATATCGGTTTTATCGGACAGGCCGATCGTGCCTTTACCGAAGAAGAATACAATATCGCCCGGTTTTATTATTACAAAGCATTGGAGGTAAGGCCTGAAGAATCCTATCCACAGAGGAAAATCCGTGATATTCAGAAGTTGATCGGGGCCCGTTTATCTGACCGGAAAGTCCATGAATACCAGAACTATATTGACAGGGCGGATACAGCACTTACGCAGGGCCAACTGGCTATAGCCCGAGGGTATTACAACAGGGCCCTTACAGTCAGTCCACAGAAAAAATATCCGAAGATGCAGATCGACCTGATCGCAGAAAAACTGGAAAAAATACAAAACCTGGAGAATCGTCGGGAATACCAATCGTTTATAGACCAAGCAGATAGAGCCTTTGAATCACAGGCCTACAGTGTGGCCAGGTATTATTACCTCAGGGCACAGGAAACGAATTCTTCAGAAACGTATCCCAAAGAACAGATCCGTAAGATCAGTGAACACCTTACCGGAAACTCAGAAGGCGAAAAACCGGAGCCATAGGATCGCGATGATCCGGATCTCCTTATTTTCGTTTAGCTCCGGCGCCTCCGCCTCCAAAGAATAGCATCACACCCAACAGAAATCCAAAGTTATACCATCCTCCGGTGTTCGGAAAAGCATAAATGGTGTGATCCGTGAAAAGACTGCCTATAAAGCTGAAAAGTAGGATGAATCCATGCAGAAGACCGTGCAAAAAACCCGGAGGATCCACAACATTCTCAACCGTCTGGGTGGCACATCCAACAAAACATATAAGTCCCAGAATGCCAATAACAAAAAGCAAAATCCTGTTTTTCATATCCCTTATTTTTAAGTTAGGTATTATTTTTTTTGAAGAATATGGATTCCCTGTTGCAAAGCCACTTCGTTAAGAGCTTCCTTGATAATTCTGGCTTTTATTTTGGTTTCTTCCGTTTTGATATCATCTGATTTTATTTTTTGGGTGGCTTTATTTATGCATTCCTCAAGAATATTTACGTCAAGTAATGCAGTAGCTTTACAGAAAAAGTTCCTCGATCTACCCTCATCAAAATATTCTATCAGTGTTTGAAGCAGTGTAATGCGTTTTTTCTGTCCGTTGATGAAATTTTTGATTCCTTGTTCTTTAATCGAATAGAGGTTGGGCATCATTTTTTTAGGCGTTGGATAGGAAGATGATTCCTTCATCTGTTGGTATTCATCCTCATCTTTGAATTTACCACATGGAAACTCCGGACATTCACCACAAGCTTCAAGGTTTCTTTTTTTTATACAACATGTTATGAAAGAACAGGATGGATGTTTATCAAAGAAGCCTGGACCGGCACATCCGGGGCATCTGGAGGATCCTTTGGTGTAGAATCTCGGACATAATCCGCAGTCAAGTCCGCATGCTCCGATGGTAGGGTATTTTTTCAGGCTGGCGTGTGTTTGTTTTATGGTTTCACCTCGTATCATTCTGTATAAAAGGGGACTAATTATTATACAATAATACGATAATCGGAAGAATTTTCAAAACAGAATTCGGGTGTGCAGAATTCTTACGGATGGGCATAAAATTCTTTAAACCATTCCACAAACTTCGTTACTCCTTTTGTTACCGGCGTGTTGGGGCGGTACCCCACTTCCTCGGCCAGTCTGCTTACATCGGCGAATGTTTTCAGTACATCCCCCGGCTGAACAGGCAGGTATCTTTTTTTTGCTTTTCTGTTTAGTGCCTTTTCGATGGCTTCAATAAAATGTTGCAGTTTCACCGGATTGGCATTCCCGATATTAAAAATTTTATAAGGGGGTTGATCACCGGGTGGATTGTTCATAACCAGTGACACTCCTTTTATAATATCGTCGATGTAGGTAAAATCGCGGTACATTTCACCGTTGTTAAATACCTTGATTGGCTGTCTTTCGAGGATTGCTTTTGTAAAGAGGAAGTAAGCCATATCAGGGCGTCCCCAGGGGCCATACACCGTAAAAAAGCGCAATCCGGTTGTAGGTAACTTATAGAGGTGGCTGTAAGTATGGGCCATCAGCTCATTGCTTTTTTTTGTGGCCGCATACAGGCTGATGGGATTGTCCACCCGGTCGTCAACCGACAGCGGCATTTTATCGCTGTCGCCATACACACTTGACGAACTGGCATACACGAGGTGCCGGACCTTATGCCGGCGGCAAGCTTCAAGAATGTGCATGAATCCTACAATATTGCTGTCGATGTAAGCAAGGGGATTTTCGATGCTGTAACGGACACCCGCCTGAGCTGCCAGGTTACAGACTTTGTCGAATTTCTCCCTCCTGAAGAGATTAAAGATGTTCCCGGAGTCCTCCAGGTTTATGCGGAGAAATTTGTAATTTGGATACATAGAACTCCGGACTGTCCTGCCCCAGTGCTTTGCTTCTTCAGATATGCCGGTTTCCCTGAGCCGTGCATATTTCAGCCGGGTATCGTAATATCCGTTGATGTTGTCGATGCCCACCACTTCATATCCCTGCTCAACCAGGTTTTTTGTCATGTGGAACCCGATAAATCCGGCTGTGCCGGTTATAAGTATTTTTTCTGTTTTTCTCATCTTATTAGCGGGTATTTGACGATGCTGTTTTATTTGACCGGAAAAATTTTCTTTTCCGCAAGATATTCAATGATTCGTTCAGTGTTTTGTTCGTTAGGTTTTGGAGTCAATATTAACGCAGGATTCCCCGGAGACTCAAATTCTTCATCCACTCCCGGCATATGTTTCAGCAATCCTTCCTTCGCTTTCCTGTACAATTCTGGTTTGTTCCGGGTACAGTAATCCAACGTTGCATCCATATGGATGAGGTGGAAACGTTCTTCTCCGATGATTTGTGCACACTGCCTGCGAATATCTTCGTTTGGCGAAATAAACGAACAGATGGTAATGATTCCCTGGTCGTTGAGTATTTTGGCGATATGGGCTACCCGGCGCAAATGTTCTGCCCGGTCAGTGGAAGAGAAGTCAAGTTCGCGTGAAAGGCCCGATCGTATGGTACTTCCATCCAGCAGCACAACGGTAGCTCCCAGCTGGAACAACCGTTTTTCAAGACTGAAAGCCAGGAGGTTTTTCCCTGAACCATGCAGGCCGGTAATCCAGATGGTTTCCCCTTTCTGGTTGTACCTTTTCGTGTATTCGCTGTGTTGGATCAATCCAATGCCGTTTTCTATTTTTTCTTTTTCCGTATCGGTAATCCGGGCGGGAAGTTCATCGGAGCTCATTTTATCGATGATCATTCCCACGGCTACTGTGTTATTGGTTACCGGGTGAATCAGGATAAAAGATCCGGTGTTTTTATTCTTTTTATAGGGATCGAAAAAGAGAGTTTTAGCGGTAGTAAAAACAGCCCGGCCGATTTCGTTGAGTTCCAGTTTCTTCACTTCCGATTTTTCGAGGGTGTTCACATCTACCTTGTAGCGCAGCATGTCGATGCGGGCGCGTGTGGTGTTGGTGTTTTGTTTCAGGAAAAACTGGGTGGAAGTGTCCAAAGCTTCTTCGTCCATCCACACCAGCATAGCCTCAAAGTGGCGTTCCATGCGGGGCAGGTTATCAGGAGTTACCAGCATTTCACCCCGTGAGATGTCGATTTCATCTTCCAGTTCGAGGGTCACCGATTGCGGAGGGAAGGCTTTTTCAAGATTGCCATCATAGGTTGGGATGGCTTTTACGCTGGATATTTTTCGTGAAGGCAAAGCCATTACTTTATCACCGGGACGTACTATACCTGAAGCAATTCTTCCCGAAAAACCCCGGAAATAGCGGTCGGGACGAAGCACGTACTGCACGGGAAACCGGAAATCGTCGTAGTTACGGTCGCTGCTTACATGTACGGTTTCCAGAAACTCAAGCATACTTTTGCCATGATACCAGGGGGTTTTATCTGAGATGTCTACCACATTGTCACCCTTTAATGCCGAAAGCGGAATAAAGTTAACATCCGGAATACCCAGTTGGGTGACAAACTCTTTGTAATCGGCACAAATGTCATCAAACACTTTCGGGCTGTAGCCCACCAGATCCATTTTGTTTACAGCCAGAACCACATGTTGGATTCCCAGCAGGGAAACCAGGAAGGTGTGCCGTTTGGTCTGGGTGATTACCCCTTTGGTGGCATCAATCAGGATGATGGCCAGATTGGCTGTGGATCCTCCAGTGATCATATTTCGTGTGTACTGTTCATGGCCGGGGGTATCGGCAATGATGAATTTTCGTTTTGCTGTGGAGAAGTAGCGGTAGGCCACATCGATGGTGATGCCTTGTTCACGTTCAGCTTTCAGCCCGTCGAGCAGCAGAGCGTAATCGATATCCTCGCCGGCATGTCCCATGCGCTTGCTGTCGCGTTCCAAAGCCGAAAGCTGATCTTCATATAGCATCTTGCTGTCGAACATCAATCGCCCGATGAGGGTTGATTTGCCGTCGTCAACGCTGCCAGCGGTTAAAAGACGCAACAGGTCTTTCTTTTGGTCCTGGTCCAGGAAAGCGCGGATATCCATTGAACTTCGGGACCCTTCCATTATAGTGCTATTGTTATTTGTTGTCATCTTATTTTAAGGTTAAGGTTAAGGTTGAGGTTAAGGTTGAGATTGAGATTGAGATTGAGATTGAGGGGTCTTTCTTAACCTTAGTCTTAATCTTAGCCTTTTTCAAAAATACCCCTCCCTTTTCTTCTGTTCCATGCTTGCATCCTGGTCAAAATCGATCACGCGGGTGGTTCGTTCTGATTTGGTGACGGTCATCATTTCCTCTACAATTTTCTCGATGGTATCGGCCTCGGATTCGACGGCTCCGGTGAGCGGATAACAGCCCAGCGTGCGGAAACGTACTTTTCGCATTTGCGCTTTTTCAGCCAGTTCCTGGGGCATACGTTCGTCGTCTACCATGATCAAGTTCCCGTCTATATCGACAATCGGGCGTTCTTTGGCAAAATAGAGCGGAACGATCGGGATTTTTTCCAGCCGGATATACTGCCAGATGTCGAGTTCGGTCCAGTTGCTCAGGGGAAATACGCGAATGGATTCTCCTTTGTGAACCCGTGCGTTGTAAATATTCCACAACTCAGGACGCTGATTTTTGGGATCCCACTGGTGAAACTTATCGCGGAAGGAGAAGATCCGTTCTTTGGCTCTGGATTTTTCTTCATCGCGGCGTGCACCTCCAAAGGCTGCATCGAATTTGTAATGGGTGAGTCCTTCCAGCAGGGCCTGGGTTTTCATCACATCGGTGTGTACTTTGCTTCCATGCGTAAAGGGTCCGATTCCTTTTTCGAATCCTTCTTTGTTGTAATGAACGATCAGATCCCAGCCTTTTTCTTGGGCGTAATTATCACGGAATTCAATCATTTCGCGGAATTTCCATTTGGAATCGATGTGCATCAGCGGAAAAGGTACCTTGCCGGGATAAAAAGCTTTTTCGGCCAGGCGTACCATTACCGAGGAATCTTTTCCTATGGAATAGAGCATCACGGGGTTTTCAAATTCAGCAGCCACTTCGCGGATGATGTGGATGGCCTCGGCTTCGAGTTCTTTAAGATTGGTCAGACTGAAATCTTTCATGCCAAAAATATGTTTTCTTTAGGAAAAGCAAATATATCATTTTTATTTCACTTGTACAGGATCAATGCAAGGCACTGAAATACAGATTATAGCATTCATTAGAATGGCATCAGACTGCATGCTCCCGACGGGACTTATTTCGTTAGGGTAGTTACCGGGAGCGGGATCTGTTTTATGCCTTTAGGGGATTAGAATTTCCAGAAGACAGGGATGAGCCACATGGAAATGGCAAAAGCGATCAGGTTCAGGGGGAGTCCGATTCTGAGATAATCCCTGAATTTATAATTTCCGATTGCCTGGACGATCAGGTTGGTCTGGTACCCAATCGGAGTAGAGAAACTGGCAGATGCAGCCACAGCAATAGCTACAAAGAACGGACGCGGATCAACGCCCAGCTGGATGGCAGCTGACAGTGCAACAGGGAAAATAATTGCTGCTGCTGCATTGTTTGTAATAATTTCTGTAAATACTGTGGTCAGCAAATAGATGGCAATGAGAACACCCCATGGGCCCCATGACTGTGCGAAATTTATGGTTGTACGTGCCAGTGCATCCGCAGCTCCCGAATTTTGCATTGCTTTGCTTATGGCCAGTGACGAGGCAATCGTGATCAGTATATCCCAGCTGATGGACTTGGTATATTTCTGATGAGGCAGAATCTTCAGCCACACCATCAGGATTGCTGCAATGGCTGCAAAGTAGAACATGTCAAAAGTAATTCCTTTTTGGGATGGAAATGAATGCCCGATGGTCGCCCCAACAATCATAATCAGAAGAATAGTTAAGGCTGCCCATTTCCGCCATGGATTTCCGTTGGATTTATGTTCCCCCATATAAGAGGTGAGGTAGAAGATCTTGGAGTCTCCCCAGTTTTTTATGAACCGTTCATCGGCCAACAGGACTACATTGTCACCTGGTTTGAGCTTGAGGTTCCGTATATTGGATGTGAGACGTTCCCCGTTCCGGTGAACTGCCAGCACAGCAGCCTGGTAATGTTCAAAGAAGTTAAAATCTACAATGTTCTTACCGATGCCCGGAAAACGGGGCGATAACACCACTTCATACCGTTTTAAATTCTGGGTGGGGATATGCCCTTTTACAAGGTCAAGTCCCTGAAGTTTCACATTCTCCATTTCCAGGATATCGTTTATACTATCCGTTTCGCCTGCAACCAGCAGTTTATCGTTTTCATAAATAAAGTACTCTCCTTGAAGGGTATGGATAACCTGTCCTTCCCGTTCAATTGATTCTACAGTAAGGTTTTTTAATTCTTTAATTTGTCCGTTAACAATTTTTTTCCCTATCAGGTTGCTGTTATGAGGCACGATCAGGTCGTAATAATACTCTTTAAGTTCCGTATACTGTTTGGAAAATTTGATTTTTTCCCCGGGCAACAACATATTCCCGAAGATTGACATGTAAATGAACCCAGCAGCGGCCACAAAGATACCCACTTTCCCCAGTTCAAACATGGAAAAACCACCCAGTCCGTTGTCAAGCATCAGCCCGTGGACTACCAGGTTCGTAGATGTGCCGATCAGGGTGCAGATCCCTCCGAAAATAGTGGCATAGGAGAGAGGAATCAGAAATTTCTGGGATGACAGGTTAAGCTTTTCGGCCCATTTTTTTATTATCGGCGCAAAAATAATAACTACCGGCGTATTATTCAGAAATGCAGATAAAACCGATACCGGGATCATAAGCCGGGGAAGCAGAAAGGTCATCCTGCCTCTGCGCCTGGGAAGATAGAACTGAGCTGCCTTGTTTAGCGCCCCTGTTTGCCGGAATCCTTCGCTAACCAAAAACAGTACGGCAATGGTGATCATCCCTTTGTTGGAAAATCCCGCTATGGATTCTTCAGGGCTGATGATACCAATTGCCATTAACAATATAACTACTGAAAAAAGGATCAGCCCCGGACGCATCAACTCATTTACCAGGGCAACAATCATTAAAACTATTGCGGTAATGACAATATAACCTTCGGTACTCATCGTAATTATTTAACAACCTGATATTCCATTATTTTGCACCCCAATAATTTTTAACTGGCATACGTATCCTGTTTTAATTTCTTATTGGTTAAGGACGCGGAAAGGTAAAAAATCTGATCCGGAAATTGGATTTTTTATGAATAAAAAAATGGGATTTCCAGGTAACATATTGTAATACATTGGATTCAACATGTGCAAACATCGAGGTTCTTTTCTCTTTTAATGTCATAAGAATTTTTACCCGGCAAGTAAGGTATTTTTAATGGGGTATAAAAGATGCCCATGCCCGGGCGGATACAACTTAAAGGGGATAAAAAAGTATTTCATCTTAATAATAATGATCATTTTATTATACCTTTAAGAGGGTAACGATATAATTTGTTCGAATAATTTGGGTGTACAAAATAAATATAACGGTCATCAGTAGTAGGCGTAAAAACCGTCATCCAATCTTCCAAAATTAATTTTATTACAGGATTTCCACTCCAATCAAAGATGTGTAATTGTTTTTTATCTATTGGTACATTAATATATTCTCCATATTTACTACTATCATTATTTTTCTTTTTAAATTCGCTTGGCTCAAATAATGCATAAATGAAATTATCTGAGACTGCTAATTTTGAATAATAAGAATATAAATCTGTGCCATTTACAATATTATTACTATTTACAATAATTTTTTTTTGTTGAGGTCCTTCATTAACAATCATTTCACTTAGAATATCTCCACTATAATTGAAAATTCTTATTAATGGAAATTTTTGATAAACAAAAACAATTTTTTTTTGAACATTGGAAATAGCAGCTCTTTTATAAAATATTAAAGGGAGTAAATTTTTAGGAGCGCGAATATTAGATTTTGGGAAATCTATAAAATCGTTTATTTTTTTTGTTTTTGGATTAAAACATTTTAGTTCTTTTTTTGAATCATTTGCAAATACACCACAAATCATAGAATCACTTACAATTAATGTTTGATTGAACGGAAGAAGTTGTCCGGGAATCGGAATCCTTTTATTAAATTTTATTTTATTATCTGTTCTTTCATTCGCAAACTCTATAATAATAATGTATCTCATATCTGAAACAATACATCCATTATTAATTCCCTTGAAACCGGATATATTTACATTATAAAAATCATCAGGCCCTCTGCCAGGGACTCCAAAATTCCCAACATATTTATGTGTTTTTAAATTAAAAAGCCTAAATAAGGTATCAGAATCTACATTTAAAGATATTAAATAATGATTGTTAGTAGAAATTTTTCTTTCTTTTAATAATACCGGAGGAATAAGAAATGAATCCAATTTTACTTCAATTTCATTTCTAAAATGAATTGTATTTTCAATATTTAATGTTTGTCTGCTTGAACAACCAAACAATATAAATAATACAATAAAAATATTTATTTTTTTTATCATTTGTTACTAACTAAAGTTTCCTTGTTGATATATTGTTGATAATGAGATAAATAACTAAGCACAACATGTTGCATATCTTAGCATAAAAAGCTATATTTGAATTAGTTACAAACATATAACGACATGCAACACGATAAAATTACAGAAAATCCGGGAGAATTTCAAAGATTTATAGAGGGTTACAACTTTATTCCTGTTGATTTTTCTCTTCGCCGCGAGCGGGTGAATGAGCTTGATAAAGCACGGGACAAACGCAATCGTGCCCCCCAGAAGGACAGGCAGGCTTAGGCTGCTTACCGGGAGCACAGAGTTCAACACCTGGGAAAAAGGGCCGTACTGAACTCACTGAGCAATGTAATGAATGCTGGTTCAAAGAAGACCACTGCGTTGGAATATGAGAAGCAGGAAAAACGGGTATCCCGTTCCCAAAAGAAGCAATCAAAGTGTTCTCTAAGTTTCCTTACTGAAGAAGATTTTCCAACTTGTCTTGCTCCTCTAATCAATAAAGGCTTACGTTCTTCATCGTCCTTCCAGCGAAGCAATTCTTTATCTATATGCGTGTCAAATACATCCTATACAAAAATCAAAAGCAATTATTTCTATATTTTTCAAAGGCAATATTATTATTTGATTTTTAAAATAGGACACCTAATAGGACACCTGAAGAAGGAGAATTATAGGAAATTTCAGGGTAGGCTAAAAACAATAAAAGCCTGAAATCCATTGATCTCAAGCTTTTAAGTAAATTTAGATACTTTTAAAGTGACCCAGCTGGGTCTCGAACCCAGGACCCTCCCGCTTATTAGCGGGATGCTCTACCAACTGAGCCATCAATGAGCATTTCAATATAGGTCCGCGATTTCCGCTTTTTGATCACTTTTTCCCTCAGCTTCGCACTTCGTTCGTCCCTATAGGTCTCGGTATAAACAACCTTCCATGGGATCCCCTGATCGGTGTACTTTCCTTTCCTGCGGTTATGCTCCGAAAGCCTGCGCATGAGGTCATTGGTTGACCCAACATAATACCGGTCTGCCCTGGAACTGTAAAGAATATAAACGGTGTACATCCTTGCAGGTGTTTGAAAGCCAAAAAGAGGGGAAACAAACGCTTCCCCTCTTCCTTTGGTGACCCAGCTGGGTCTCGAACCCAGGACCCTCCCGCTTATTAGCGGGATGCTCTACCAACTGAGCCATCAATGAGCATTTCAATATAGGTCCGCGATTTCCGCTTTTTGATCACTTTTTCCCTCAGCTTCGCACTTCGTTCGTCCCTATAGGTCTCGGTATAAACAACCTTCCATGGGATCCCCTGATCGGTGTACTTTCCTTTCCTGCGGTTATGCTCCGAAAGCCTGCGCATGAGGTCATTGGTTGACCCAACATAATACCGGTCTGCCCTGGAACTGTAAAGAATATAAACGGTGTACATCCTTGCAGGTGTTTGAAAGCCAAAAAGAGGGGAAACAAACGCTTCCCCTCTTCCTTTGGTGACCCAGCTGGGTCTCGAACCCAGGACCCCATCCTTAAAAGGGATGTGCTCTACCAACTGAGCTACTGAGTCATCCTTAACCCTTTATTCGTTAAAGGCGG
>CAZNPV010000007.1:0-101397 GCA_964575025.1 uncultured Mariniphaga sp. | reverse complement strand
CCTCATTGTCAGTTACAGTACCTGACAACAATTTCTCCTGCGCATACGAACCTAGAGAAAATACCATAAAAATGGCAAGGAAAAGAAAGGTAAAAATACCTCTTGTTTTACTTTTTTCCATAGATTTTAAATTTAGTTGTTTAATGATTTGGTTAAGATAAATAAATAGTATAACTCTTTGTGTAACATGAGTCTCATGTAAATGGTCATTGTTCCATAATCACACAATTTGAATAGTTATTCAAGATGGTTGAAAAAAACAGCAACACCTGAATAGATGTTACCTGCAGTTTGTTTTTCCATAAGCAGATCTGTTAAGTTAGTTAGTACTTCGAAATTAGATAAAAAATTGGCATTAACCAACAATAAATACGAATTTAACCAAAACATTTTATTTCCACC
Organism: uncultured Mariniphaga sp.; assembly: GCA_964575025.1. Lineage (GTDB taxonomy): Bacteria > Bacteroidota > Bacteroidia > Bacteroidales > Prolixibacteraceae > JABMQB01. Next base: position 100,995 of record CAZNPV010000007.1, on the reverse strand, counting down.
CCTCTTTTTATGAACAATAGGGTTAAAAATGCTATTATTGCATCTGTTCAATTGTAAAAAATGCGAAATTCTCTATACTGGATTCTTGCCATGATCATCACCCTGGCAACTGTCCTTTATCAGCGGGCAACAGGACCGACCTATGATAAAGAAGTTACAGTCACTCCCGGGGAGACCGGTTATACCTTCACGCTGCCCCGAAGTCACGGGGGGGAGACAGATTGCAGGATTATTCTGGAAGGAACAGGTTCGGATATCCGCGCTTTCCTGGAATACCGGCGCTATCCTACCTCTGATTCCTGGACGAAGCTTCCGATGGAAAGACAAAATAGCCAGCTTACAGGTTTCTTACCCCACCAACCCCCGGCAGGAAAACTCGAATATAAGATCACGCTTGAAAAAAAGGGGCAGACCTACCCGTTGAATGAAGGCAATCCGGTCGTTATCCGGTTTAAAGGTGAGGTTCCGGCTGCGGTGCTTATTCCCCATGTTATTTTCATGTTTGCTGCCATGTTCCTTTCCACGTTGGCGGGAATCATGGCTCTTTTCAGGCACAGAAAATATGTTTTAACCGGAAAGGTCACTCTGGCCGTTCTGTTTGCGGGAGGATTGGTTTTAGGCCCCTTAATGCAATGGTATGCTTTTGGGGAGCCCTGGGCCGGGATCCCCTTTGGATGGGATCTTACCGACAATAAAACCCTGGTAGCCTTTTTGTTCTGGACAATTGCTGTGAGTATGAACCTGAAAAAAGAGAGACCCGCCTACACCCTTGTAGCTGCCGTTGTGATGCTGATTGTATATTCCATTCCGCACAGCCTTTTTGGCTCGGAACTGGATCCTGAAACCGGAGAGATCATTCAGGGATGGATCAACAGGCTATTCCTGATCTGAAAGGTTACGCTGAATCCAGGTCGTTTTCCCCTTTTACGTACCCGAAATTTGCCAGAATGCCGCCATCCACGTACAGAACATGTCCGTTTACAAAATTACTGGCCTTCGAGGCCAGAAAAAGGGCAGCATTTCCCACATCTTCCGGTTCACCCCATCGTCCGGCCGGAGTACGTGTCATCACCAGGTCATTGAACGGATGGCCTCCTTCCCGAATGGGAGCCGTCTGGGCAGTGGCAATATACCCCGGCCCGATGCCGTTCACCTGAATGTTGTATTTGGCCCACTCACAACACATATTGGCTGTAAGCAACTTCAATCCCCCTTTGGCTGCAGCATAGGCGGAAACCGTATTCCGCCCGTAAACACTCATCATCGAACACATGTTGATGATTTTTCCTTCTCTTTTTCGGATCATGGCAGGAACCACACGTTTGGAAACAATGAACGGAGCCACCAGATCCACGTCAAGAACCTGCTGGTATTCACTGACTTTCATATCAAGGATCGGAATCCGTTTGATGATGCCGGCATTGTTGACCAGGATATCGATCTCGCCCACTTCCCTTTCAATGGTGGAAATTCCCTGGTCTACATCCGCCTCATCCGTAACATCAAATTTCAGGATAAACACATCGATTCCACGGGAGGCATATTCTTTTTTGCATCGTTCCAGTCTTTCCACAGAACGACCATTCACACATACTTTTGCACCAACCTGTCCCAGGATTACCCCTATGGCCATGCCTATTCCATGGGTACCTCCTGTAACCAGGGCTACTTTGTTTTTCAGGGTAAAGAGATCTTCAACCATCGTGCGCATTTTATTTAAGTTCATCAGGTTGTACCACGTCCATATCGGTATAATCGAGATTTTCCCCGGCCATGCCCCATATAAAAATATAATTGCTGGTACCGGCTGCTGAATGAATCGACCAGCTGGGGGAGATCACTGCCTGCTCATTGTGCATCCATATATGGCGGGTTTCCTGGGGTTGCCCCATAAAATGGCATACAGCCTGCCCTTCCGGTACGTTAAAATAGAAATAGACCTCGTTGCGGCGGCCATGGGTATGCACCGGCATGGTATTCCAGATGCTTCCGGGCTTCAGTTCGGTCAATCCCATCTGAAGTTGGCAGGTATCTACAATCCCGTTAATGATCAACTGGTTGATCTCGCGTTCATTGGATGTTTCCTGGCCCCCCGCCTTCAGAACATTGGCATCGGCCAGGGTCACATGTTTAACCGGGTATTCCTTGTGCGCCGGAGCCGAATTAATGTAAAAATGCGCCGGATTTCCGGGATGATCGGACCGAAAAATTACTTTTCGGCTTCCCTTTCCGATATAAAGGGCTTCCTTGAATTTCATGGAATAGGCTTTACCGTCCACCTCGATGGTTCCGGGTCCGGCAACATTGATCATCCCCATTTCACGGCGTTCACAGAAATACGAAGTCTTTAATGCATCCACAGACTCCAGTTCCAGGGGTTCTTTCACAGGAACCGCACCCCCTACAATGTAGCGGTCAATCAGCGAATAGACCAGGCGGATCTTCCCTTTTTCCATCACTTTCTTAACCAGAAATTCCTTGCGTATCTTCTTGGTATCATACTTTTTAAAATCCTCAGGATGGTATGCATACCGTTCTTCAAAAATTACGGACATAACTATTCTGTTTTTTCAGATTTAACTTTTCTTTTCCATGCTTCCAGGTAATAATAATCGGCATAGTTGATTGCCACATCGATTTCGCTGTTCGCGGGTTTGTTCCCCACGGAATGCTTCAGCAAAAACCCTCCGTTTTCGCCTGGCCGGGCCCTGTACTTTTCAGAAGACAGGGAACGGATTATTTTGTTTGCCACTTCCAGGTAATGCTCACCCTGTTGGGAATAGTTGTTCAATTCAAACAAGGCAGAAGCTGTGACAGCTGCGGCTGAAACATCTCTGTACGTTTCCGGAAGGGCCGGGTCGTTAAAATCCCAGTAAGAGATACCATCTTCCGGGAGGTTCCGGATAATAAAATCTGCAATATTTTCTGCAGCCCCGAGGTAACGGGGATCGTTGGTTTCGCGGTAACACACCACAAAACCATAGAGACCCCATGCCTGGCCTCTGCCCCACGATGATTCATCATTCAACCCCTGGTGGGTTTCCCGTGCCACCACCTTCCCGGTAAGGGTATCGTAATCCACCACATGCACCGAACTCATGTCTTCCCGGAAATGATTCTTTAACGTTGTGTTGGCATGGGTTACAGCTATATCCTTATATTCCGTATTTCCGGTTTCCCGGGACGCCCAAAAGAGCATTTCGAGATTCATCATGTTGTCAACAATCACCGGGAACTGCCATTGGTCCGACCAGTCCCACGATTTAATGCTCCCAACCACGGGATTAAACCGCCCAATTAATGTTTCGGAAGCCTGCAGGATAACCTCACGGTATTGATCCTCCCCGGTAAGCCGGTATGCATTGCCGTAACTACAGAACACCATAAATCCCAGATCGTGGGTACTGGAATTATACTGGACCCCTTCCAGTTTCAGTGTGTTTTCTTCTGCCACCTCTTTCCAGTATACATCTCCGGTCATTTCATACATCAACCAGAACATGCCGGCAGGAAAACCACAGGTCCAATCGCTGTTCCCTACCATCTGGTATCCGGTTTCCTCATCATAGGAACGGGGGACTTTATCTTGCGGAATATTTCCGGCCAACACCTTCAACTGTTGGGAAAAAGAATGCAGCAATTTCTGATTCTCTGCATCCTGCACAGTTTTTTTACAGGAAACAACAAGAATCAATACCAAAAAAAAGTAGAGTAATTTCTGCATATCGGGATTTTAAGATTTCCAGGTTATACAAATATAATCCTTATTTATTTAAAATGCAATCATGGTCAACTCCCTGCCAGAGGTCTGTTGTGTATCTGAAAACAGAAAATAATAGCCTTATTTATATAAATAGTTTGTAGTTTTGAGACGTAAAAAACCGGGAAGCCATTATCAGGCGCACAATCTTTTTTTGCGGATTATGGAAACACAGGAAGCAGAACAGGGTAAAAAAATCGGATTATTCTTCGGAACTTTTAATCCGGTTCATATCGGGCATCTGGCCATAGCCAACTATCTTGTTGAATACACGGAACTAAGTCAGATATGGTTTGTTGTATCGCCCTGGAATCCGCATAAAAAAAGGCGAATCCTGCTGGATCCCGGGCATCGTTTTGAAATGGTTTCCCTTGCCATCGACGGGGATCCCCGGTTCAGTGCCTCCGATATAGAATTCACATTGCCCAGTCCATCCTACACCTGCGACACACTGATCTTCCTGGGGAAAAAACATCCGGATTACCGGTTTTCACTTATCATCGGATCAGACAACCTGGAATATCTGCATACGTGGAAAAACCATGAAACCATCCGATCCGGGTACCGGATCATTGTCTATCCGCGGCCGGGCTTCAACCCGGAAACAGTAAAATCGATAGCTGACCTGATGATCGTCGATGCCCCCCTTATTGAAATATCTTCCACTTTCATCCGGAAGGCAGTAGGGGAAGGCAGGGACATCCGGCATTTTCTGCCACCCAAATCATGGAAATATTTGGAAGAAAGGAATTTCTATAAACAATAAAGGTAGGCAAGCTAGGATTTTTTATAATCCGTCTTGGTCATATTATCCTTCACACAAATGGGAATAATCTGCTTTACCGGATCTTGCTTTGGTCAATTTGGAAATACCCGTTTGCTGAACCGTTGTTATGAGTACAATTCTCAATTCAGAACTGGCCTGTTTCAGGTACCAGTTAATGTTTTTAAAATTTGTTCTTTTTAACAAAACAATATATTTTCCCAAACGTTATAAAAAAATAAAAAGAGGTACTTCGGATGAAACGATCCTATCAAATCATGCCACAAAAAACAATGATTATACATAGGGGCATTCCCTGTCTGTATCGCTTTCGCATAGCTTCAGCGGAGCAAATCCGGACAGGCTTACATCTGAACCCTTTAAAAAACAGACAATTATAATCACATGAAAAAACAGAAGCAGGAATACAGGGCATTAACCATACGGGAAGAAATAGTGAATAGCATTACGCATGGGCTTGGCCTGTTGCTCAGCATAGCTGCGCTTGTCGTGCTGGTTGTTTCTGCTGCGCTAAAGGGCGATGCCTGGCATGTTGTGAGTTTTGCTATTTTTGGAAGTACCCTGGTTCTGCTTTACACTTCATCCACTTTATACCATAGTATAACCAAAGAGAAGATAAAGAACCTGTTTGCCCGTTTTGATCATTCAGCCATCTTCCTGTTAATTGCCGGTACCTATACGCCGTATCTGCTAACCGTTCTACGCGGAACAGTGGGCTGGGTTATGTTCGGGATGATATGGGGGCTGGCCCTTGCCGGGATTGTTATCCGCTCGATCTTTCTGACCCGTTTCCGTAAACTGATGGTGGTCCTTTACCTGCTTATGGGCTGGATGTTTGTTTTTGCCATCGTACCCATGGTGAAGCATCTCCCAACACCAAGCCTGGTATTCCTCTTCCTTGGAGGAGGCTGTTATTCCCTTGGGGTCATTTTTTATATCTGGCGCAACCTGAAATACGGCCACGGAATATGGCATCTCTTTGTAATGGCAGGCAGTATCATGCATTTTTTCTCGGTGCTTTTCATCCTGGAATAAGAGAATTAGCAAGGAAGGTGTATGTAGCCCTTTGATTTTCGACCTTTCATTTATGTTTTTTTGTCTTTTGTTTTTTCTCTTCCGGATCAACCATTTGAAATTTGCATTACATTTGTCCGTTTTTTCATACGATATCAAAATATGGAACTAATTTTCCATGATGCAACCGCTCAGGACCTGCCGTTTCTGGAACGGCTAGAAAATATCTCTTTCCCAAAACACATCCGGAGTTCACTCAGGTCGATCCGTACCAGCCTTACCAGTCCGAGGCAGAGAGTAATGCTGGCAGAGATCAAACAGGAAGACAAAAGGATCCCGGTTGCCTCCACAGTACTCTGCCTCTATCCAAAATCGTTGCGGATCCAATCCATTGCTGTCCTACCAGAATACCGGGGTAAACATATTGGAAAACAATTACTGGATCATGCCATTGAAGAAGCGAAGAATTCAGGGTTAAACCGGATTACACTTGAAGCAAAGGCTTCTGACACAAAGCTAATCAATTTTTACAAAAATTCGGGATTTGTGGAGATCAAAAGACTCCCGGATTATTATGCACCCCGAGAAGATGGAATCAGGATGATTTTTCGTGACAAAGGGTTCCCACAAAAACAAGCGATCACCAATATTATAATTGTCAGGGATCCCAAAGAATGGGATCTGGATATTAAAGGCGTAAAAATTGTTTCTTCGAAGAGCTATATTACGGAACCTGAATTCCAGTCTTTAAAAAATGTCCGTATCTTCAACCTCAGCAATTCATACAGGTATCAGAAATTCGGATACTATGTATCGTTGCTGGCTTCAGCACGCGACCACCGGGTGATTCCCAACGCCACCACCATGCGTGATTTTTCGAGTCTTTCACTGGTTCGGTCCATATCAGGATACATCGATGAAAATATCCAAAAAAGCCTGCTACATATCTCTGAAAACAAACTAAGTCTGAATATCTATTTCGGGCAATCCGTGCATCCGAAATTCCGGAACCTGGCCCGTAAACTCTATTACTTTTTTGAAGCTCCTTTGCTTCGGGTAGATTTTTCAAAAACCGACAAGTGGATGATCCAGCGGGTTTCTCCATTAAGTTTAAAAAAGGTCAATCCTGAAGATCTGGCTAAAGTCAAGGAATTTGCCAAAACCTATTTTTCACGCAAGCGTTTCAACAAATCCCGGTTTACGCATTACAAATATGACCTGGCTATTCTGGTTAATCCAACGGAAAAAAATCCTCCTTCCTGCCCTGTGGCACTCAGGAATTTTAAAAAAGCAGCTGAAAAGGCCGGTTTTTATACCGAATATATCACCAGGGAAGATTTCAGTCAGCTCCCGGAATTTGATGCTTTGTTTATCCGGGAAACCACTGATGTTAACAACCACACCTACCACTTTTCGAGGGCTGCCTATGCTGAAGGATTGGTTGTTATTGACGATCCCTGGTCCATCTTACGGTGTTCCAATAAAATATTCCTTCATGAGCGGATGCGTCAGAACCACATAAAAACACCGGCAACAGAAATTCTGGCTCGCACGACCTATAAACCCAACAAACCTATTTCCTTTGCTTTCCCGATCGTTCTTAAACAACCTGACAGTGCCTTCTCATTGGGCGTCATGAAAGCAGAGAACCAGGAACAGCTTGATAATTCGCTGAAAAAGCTCTTCAAATTATCGGACCTGGTTATCGCCCAGGAATTTATCCCTTCGGAATATGACTGGAGGATAGGCGTCCTGGATAATGCCCCCCTGTTTGCATGCAAATATTACATGGCAAATAACCACTGGCAGATCTTTGACTGGCAAAGCAACGACAGGGAAAATTGGGGCCGATGGGAAACCTTTTCCATATCGGAAGTACCTGCAAATATCATTTCCACGGCTTTAAAAGCCGCAGCCCTCATGGGTGACGGATTATATGGTGTGGATCTGAAAGTTGTAAACAATGAAGTATTTATTATTGAGGTGAACGATAACCCGAATATTGATGCAGGTATAGAAGACAGTGTTCTGAAAGACGAATTGTACAACCGGATCATACAATCGCTTCTCAACCGCATTGAAATGAACCGGAATATAGCTCAGTTTGTTTCCGTCAATAAATAATTTCCTCTTTTATTCTCCTTTCAGGTGCACTGTTTCAGGAGGCCTTGCATGATCAAGGTATTGTGCCCCGATATAGGTTCCTAATAACCAGGAGGCCCACATAGGGAAGAGGCACCAGAAATTTATCGAGGGCAAGCAGGGTGTCAGAGGCCACGAAAAGCAGCGAACCGGTGAAAACGTACAATTAATAGATCAATTCATGCGCAAGGAAGTTTGAGACATAATCCCCCACCCCCTGCTCCAGTTCGCAGAAAGGTTTGGAATATCCTGTTTCCCGTAGTTTACGGATATTAGCCTCAGTAAAATACTGGTATCGGTTGCGCAGAGACAGGGGAGTATCGACAAACCTTATTTCGGGATTCATATGCATGCTTTCAAAAACTGCCCGGGTAAGTTCCAGATAGGTACGCGCTTTCCCGGTACCTACGTTATAAATTCCCGGTTTATTTTGATTCTCCATAAAAAACAGCATCACTTCGGTTATATCGTCCACATGCACAAAGTCCCTTTTTTGTTCACCATCCTTTACATTGGAACGATGCGACCTGAACAAATTCATTTTCCCCGAATCCTTAATTTTCCTATAGGCATGCAATACAACGGAAGCCATATCGCCTTTGTGGTATTCATTGGGGCCGTAGACATTAAAGAATTTTAACCCAGCCCAGAATGCCGGGGTTTCTTTCTGGTTCAGCGCCCAGATATCAAAATCATGTTTCGAACGGGCATACAGGTTCAGGGGTTCCAGTTTGTTCATCTCTTTATGATTATCTGAGAATCCCCTATCCCCGTTTCCATACGTTGCAGCTGATGATGCATACACCAGAGGAATCTGAAACCGGCTACACTCCTGCCACAAACGTTGTGAATAACGAAGGTTCAACTCCTTATAAATAGCTGGCTCCTGGCTTATGGTATCGGTACGGGCTCCCAGATGAAAAATAACTTCTACCTGATCATAATTTCCGGATAACCAGAAAAAGAATTCATCCCGTTCAATTCTTTCCCTGAATGTTTTATGTTTCAGATTGCCTTCTTTGGAAGGATTCCTGAATTTATCCACTAAAATCAGGTCGTGATACCCGCTCCGGTTAAGTTTGCCTACTAAATAACTGCCTATAAATCCTGCAGCTCCCGTTACAACAATCATTCGTTTTACGTGGTTTTGGTTTGGTACAGCATTCCTTAATGTTCTGTTCTCTGACAAAAACGGGCTTTGCTGATTAAACTATAAAAAGAGCCAGATATTGCCTCATCAGGCAATTATTTTATGCCGGCCCGGTAAAAAATATCGCGGGGCAATTTAGCAATAATTCCTTTTTCTGTAGCTATTCGGTAAAGGGTATGTATGGCTTCATGTCCTTTTTTCCCTAAGGAGAGGGTAAAGTTATTGACATACAAACCGATATGTTTTTTTATCACTTCATCATCCAATTCCCGGGCATACTTTTTTACATACGGATAACTGTCATCCGGATTGTTTAAGGCAAATTCCACACTGCGTCTGATCACTCTTCCGGCCTTTTCCCTGACTTCAGCCGGAAGGTTCCGGTTCACGGCAATGCCTCCCAGCGGGATGGGCTGCCCTGTATTTTTCTCCCAGTCCTCACCAAGATCGATGATCCTTTTCAAGCCTTTGGGTTGATAAGTAAACCTGTTTTCATGAATAATTACCCCCGCATCCACCTCTTCATTCAGGATGGCATTTTCAATTTCAGAAAACAGGACTTGCTTTTTTTTCTTTGCTTCCGGGAATCTTACAGAGAATAACAGGTTGGCTGTAGTATAAATCCCGGGAATGGCAATTTGTAACCCGGGGATCTCTTCCATGGTCCGGGGATATTTACTGATCAGCAAGGGGCCGTTTTTATACCCCAGGGCACTTCCGGCATCGAGGATCTGAAACTGACCGGCAAAAAAAGCATAGGCAAAGTAGCTGATTTTGGTTATATCAATCGAGGAAGCAAAAGCCCGGCGGTTTAACTCCTCAACATCAGCCAGTACCACATCAAAATCCAGACCTTCCAAATCTATTTTCTGATGCACCAGGGCATCAAAAATAAACGTATCATTCGGGCAGGTAGAAAACCCCAGCGTTACTTTCATTCATGCGTTTTAAACAAAAATAAAAAATTCAGGGAACTTTAATGGGGAGCTTTTCAAAAACTCCCAACACTTCGGTACTCAGATTTTCCAATGCCAGGGGAATATTCCAACGGGAGACATCACGGGGTTCCACATAGTTGGAAACAGCCCTGATCTCCAAAAAAGGCACCCCCATCCATTTACACACATAAAAAACGGCAGCACCCTCCATGCTTTCTATATGCCCGTTGAATTTGAAGCTTAATTCATGAATGCTCGATTCGCGTCCGTTGCTTTTATTGGTGGTAATTCCTCTTACCGGCTTCAAGAAGGATATAATTCCGTTGGTGGAATTTTTCAGGACTCCGTTTTCAAAGGGAAATTCATCTGCGTCAAGGTATCCGGAATCGAAAAGCGTCAGGAACTCTTTTTTGTCTTCAATACCCAGATCAGCAAACTCTTCACTGATCACATTTACAACCTGCCCTATTTTCAGATCTTTGGTTAAACTTCCGGCAATCCCCATATTGATCACCAACCCGTATCTTTGATTCATAAGGGCGTTTGTGAGATGAAATGTAGTAAACGTGGTTCCAATACCAGAAACAAGAATATCTATTTCAGTATTCTTATATCTGTATCTCTTGAGGTTATTGGTATTTTCTTCCAGGAATTCCAGTTCATCTACCAGTAACCTGACTTCCATCCAGGTAGCTGCAACGATTAAGATCTTCATACATTTTCATTTCCATTTAAAAAAATTCGTAAGACGAAAAACATTCTACCCTTTCATACTGATTTTATAAAAAAAGGTTAATCTTTGTAGGCAATAAATTAAGATACAAATATGGAGATCTCATTAAACAATAGCAAAGGAGCCTACCGGAAAATTGAGAAATTTGATAGCGAAAAAATAAAAAAACTGGAGGCACATTACAGAGAAATACTTAAGATTCTGGCAGAAGATCCGACACGGGAAGGACTTGAAAAAACACCGCTTCGGGTGGCCAGATCGTTGCAGTTTCTGTTACAGGGATATGAAACGGACCCTGTTAAGATTTTGCAATCAGCCAAATTTCAGGAAGATTACAGACAGATGGTCATTGTCAAGGATATCGAGGTCTATTCCATGTGTGAACACCATATGTTGCCTTTTTTCGGGAAGGCCCATGTGGCTTACATTCCCAACAAATATATTACCGGATTAAGCAAAATAGCACGGGTTGTGGATGTCTATGCCCGCAGACTGCAGGTACAGGAAAGACTCACCTCACAGATAAAAGATTGCATTCAGCAAACCCTGAACCCGCTGGGAGTTGCGGTTGTAATTGAGGCGCAACACCTGTGTATGCAGATGCGTGGCGTCCAGAAACAACACTCCATAACCACCACTTCCGACTTTACCGGAGCATTTGAAAGAATCGCCACAAGAGAAGAATTTATCCGGTTGATTAGCAGCAAACTTTCATAACAATGATGACGGGTATCACAATTCAGCCTGTTAATTTTTTCACCCCACCCCTGTTTCAAACATATAAAAGACAGCCGTCGGAAGATCGAACCAGGAAATTAGGATTCTCCAGACCCCGTATCACATTGTTCTGTTTCAGGTCTCAGGTTACCGTATCAAAAGTGCAGACATAGACTCCTTCAGCTCCGCTACCGGAAAAAGTACCGGTATAAAACAGAACCCCGGAGTCGGATTGACCGTATATATTTAATCCGCAACAAATGAACAAAAAAGCCACTATTTGTTTCATAGAATACATCCGGTTTTAAAAATTGCTAAATTGCACTCTAATGGTAAATATAAAAAAAACACGAATGAAATACTTTTTTTTAATTGTACTTTTAGTGTCCCTATGGTTTTACGCCACCCCACAAAGAATCGTGCAGGATTGGGCTACCAGCAGGGACTTTGAAACGCCGGAATCCGTACTGTACGATGAATCCAACGATATCATTTACGTTTCCAACATAAACGGATCGGCTAATGAAAAAGATGGGAATGGGTATATCAGCAAGTTATCGACTGAGGGGAAGATTAAAAAGCTGAAATGGGTTACCGGACTTGATGCCCCAAAAGGAATGGGAATTTTTGGCAATATCCTTTATGTGGCCGATATCAACCAGGTGGTGGAGATTGATATTCAGAGAGGAAAGATCTTAACCCGACACGAGGCTCCGGGAGCTGTTTTTCTAAACGATATTGCCATACGGATTAATGGCGAAGTATATGCTTCCGATAGCCAGACCGGGGAAATATTCCGTCTGAAAAACGGGGAACTATCACGCTGGTTAAAAAACGAAACCATCAAAACACCCAATGGCTTATGGGCCGGAGAGGGAAAACTCCTGATCGGAGAGAATTCTGTGTATGAGGTTGATTTTGAAACCCGGGAGGTGAAAGTGCTTGTTAAAGAAGGAGGCGGCATTGACGGTCTTGAACGGGACAACCAGGGGAGATTGATCTTTTCACACTGGGCAGGTCGTATTTTTATGGTCTCCGAAGGAGATCCTGTCAAACTCTGGGATTCCTCAGCCGATCATGTGAATACCGCAGACCTGGATTATGCTTATAAACCCGGATTGTTGCTGGTTCCCACCTTCTCGGATAACCGGGTTCTTGCTTTTCATATAACAGACTGAAATAAATACATTTTATTCTATGAAAAAACCAATCATTGCGGCACGGCAACCTGCTGCCAAAGAGCTAAAACCCGGTGTTTACTTCTGGTGTGCATGCGGAAGGAGCTCTAACCAGCCCTTTTGTGATGGCTCCCATAAGGGAACCGGAATCAATCCGGTGGAGTTTAAAATGGAAGAACAAAAAACCGTGTATCTATGTCAATGTAAACAAACAAAGAATAAACCATTCTGTGACGGTACGCATAGAACCCTCTGACAAGAAAAATCTTTCAGGTTTGTGCCGGATTTTCCCCCCTGGATGATTCACCGTACTCCAACCGGTTAAGGGTTCATGGAAGATAACCTTTTCAATGTCAGCCTGGGGATACATGAATTAGAAATCCTTCGGAAAAGAAATACCCTGTTAGCTGGCTGGATTAAATAATTCTTTTCCGGCATTGCATACCGGGCATCGATAATCCTCAGGCAGGTCTGCAAAGGGTGTTCCCGGAGGGATTCCTGATGAGGGATCACCCTCTTCGGGATGGTATGTATACCCACAGACGGAGCAGGTATAAGCAGATTTTTTATTTGTTTCTTCTGAGGATTTCATCTTTTCAGGGTCTGCCGATCCGGATTCTGCCGGCTCTTTGGTTTTTGTTTCTTCCGGTGATGCATTCTTTAAATAGGTTGGAGCATTTTTGGGAGCCAGCATTTTGTATGTTTCCCGGTAGTAAGCATACGTTAAAACAGGTTCTTCGGAAAACAATCCGGAATCTTTTATCTCCCCAATAAACAAAATGTGCGAACCTACATCGATTTTCTGTACTACCTCACATTCAAACCACGCGACCGAAGCATTGGCTACAAGTGGAACCCCGGTGGAAAATTTCTTACTGTCGATATTCTTAAATTTATCGATGTCTTTACCGGATTGGTATCCGAAATTGCGGATAATGGAAATATCAAGGTCCTGCTTCAACACGGATATCGAAAACAGGTTGCTTTTTTGAATCACCCCCATGGTAAAATTATTCTTGTGGCAACTTATAGCAATCTGCGGCGGCGTGGACGTAACCTGAAAAACTGTATTGCCGATGTATCCTGCCTTTTCCCCCTCATGTTCTGAGGCAATAATGTACAATCCGTAGGACAGTTTATGAAAAGCTTTGGTGTTCATTGCTGTTTTTTTATCTGTTGCCTAAGTTAACAAACATACGGAACCTTAATGGAAACAAACGGTAAAAACCTACAATAACCCAAACATCCACTTGCATCCTTCTAAAATAAACGATATCTTTCCTCTTCCGATACAGGTTTTCCTTATCGTGGCAAGAAACAGCTAAAAAACAGAACCAATCCATCCAATGAATTCTAAAGCATGTTTTTATTTAAATCTATACCGATGAAAAACGTATTTATTCTATTAAGTGGTTTGTTGTTACTCTCCGGAACAATAAACGCACAGGAGGTCTATGACCTGAACTCACTTGGAGAGAGGCTGAATGAGCACTGCGAAAACGTAAGCCACCGGCTGGATCAACTGGAGAAAGCGGTGGATGACATTTTATGGTATCAAAAAGTGGGAGACATCGCGCATGTAGACAAGCTGTATATTTACGGACCGCCCCGATGGAAGGAGAAGAATCCGGATGCCATGGGGGCCGGAAATCCGGTTAAATTCTGGACGTATGTTTTTATTCCACTTGCTGTGGATGTATCGGATAAATACCCGTTGATTGTTTTGCCTCACGGAGGAGTTCACAGCAATTTTACCACCTACTATACGCACATTGTCAGGGAACTGGTAAGCCAGGGCTATGTGGTTGTTGCCCCGGAATACCGGGGAAGTACAGGGTATGGTCGGTCCCACTACGAAAAAATCGATTATGGCGGGCTGGAAACCGAGGATGTGTATTACAGCCGCAATTACATGATCGAAACGTATGGATTTATTGATAAAAACAGGGTGGGTATTGTTGGCTGGAGCCATGGCGGCCTCATCGCACTAATGAATATTTTTGATCATCCGGATGATTACCAGGTAGCTTTTGCCGGGGTGCCCGTCAGCGACCTTATTGCCCGAATGGGTTACCAAACCCAGGGATACCGCGATCTGTATGAATCAGAATACCATATCGGACAAAGTGCCAACGAAAACGTAACAGAATACAGACGCCGCTCCCCTGCCTGGAATGCACATAAATTTCAAAATACTCCCCTCCTTATCCATACAAACACCATTGATGATGATGTGAATGTCCTGGAAGTGGAACACCTGATAAAATCACTTAAAGCAGAAGAGAAAATATTCAGTTATGAAATATTTGAAGAACTCCCGGGAGGCCATTCCTTTGACCGGATGGATACCCCGATCGGAAAAGAAATACGGTTGAAAGTGCATCTGCACCTGGCAAAATACCTGAATCCACCAAATGCGTTCAGGAACCTCACGGATTTGCAAAAAGCAGCCTATAAATTCTGATCAACAGATTCCTGCTTTTACCAAAAAAAGAACAGGAATCTCATAGTTGGAATTGTCCAAATCAGAGAATCACCCTCAGGGATCCCCCTACAAAGGGAGGAAGAAAAACCTGAATTTCCCAAATTTGGACCATTTTTCCTCTTAATTGCTACCTGCATCGTTGTTTGTTCAATTTTTTTTCATATTTTTGACCTATTGATTTACACTTTCTTATGATCAAACAATATGAAAACCAGGAATTATAATATTTTCATTGTAGAGGACAATCTGTTGTATGCAAAGGTATTGAAACGTCAATTGTCCCAAAATGAATCATACAACATAGAAATCTTTGAAAACGGGAAAGATTGCCTGGCTCATGTCACGGATACCCCGGATGTGATCACGCTTGATTACACCCTCCCGGATATGAACGGCGCAGAAGTACTCAAAGAGATCAAAAAAATCTCTCCTGAAACACATGTTATCATAATTTCAGGGCAAGATGACATCAACACCGCAGTCACTCTTTTAAAGGACGGGGCCTACGATTATATCGCCAAAGGGCCTGATACCAGGGAACGTCTGGAAAATATCATTAAAAACATTCATGAGTCAGACCAGTTGCGTAAGGAAAACACCTACCTCCGGGATGTGGTTAAAAAGAAATACGATTTTAAAAATGTTATTCAGGGAAACAGCCGTGAAATAGACCAGGTTTTTGAATTAATGGAAAAAGCAGTGAGAACCAACATCTCTGTTTCGATAACCGGAGAAACAGGAACCGGTAAGGAATTGATTGCCAAAGGGATTCACTTCAATTCATCCAGAAAAGACAAACCTTTCATCCCGGTAAACATTTCTGCTATACCGGAAACGCTTATTGAAAGCGAACTTTTCGGACACGAAAAAGGGTCCTTTACGGGGGCCGATCTACGGACGACAGGAAAATTTGAAGCAGCGGACGGAGGCACACTGTTTCTCGATGAAATTGCAGAGCTGGATTTGAATATACAGACCAAACTTCTGAGGGTTATTCAGGAACGCGAAGTGATCCGCGTAGGCGGACTGAAACCCATTCCGATCGATGTGCGGATCATCACAGCCACCCATAAAAATATGGCAACCCTGGTCTCAGACGGAAAGTTCAGGCAGGATCTGTATTACAGGTTAATGGGTCTGCCCATCGAAGCTCCACCCCTCAGGGATAGAGGCAATGATGTAATTCTTCTGGCAAAATATTTTGTGAACGAATTCTGTAAAGAAAACAACCTTACTCCCAAAAATATATCCAAGGAAGCAACCAACAAATTACTGACCTATCCGTTCCCCGGAAACATCAGGGAATTAAAAGCCATTATGGAGCTGGCCTGTGTCATGTCAAACGATGAAAATATAAGAGAAGAACACCTTAATGTAAGCATTAAGGACGATGTTAAAAACTTACTGGCGAAAGAAAAGACCCTCGAAGAATATACCGAGGATATTATTTTTCATTTTCTGAATAGTTACAACAACAACGTCAGACTAGTCGCTTCAAAGCTTAATATAGGCAAATCTACCATCTACCGGATGATACAGAACAAACCAAATTAAGACCCGGAAGTTCTGATTCCGGTAGCTCCGGGATCAGGGCCTTCTTATTATGGAAAACTGGTTATTCCTGTAACTTTCAAATTTCTGTCTATTCGTTTTATCAATCCCTGCAGAACCGACCCCGGCCCAACTTCTGTAAAACTGGAAGCACCGTCTCTGACCATGTTCTGAACCGTTTGTGTCCAACGCACAGGATGGGTTAACTGGGCGATCAGTTTTCTTTTTATCGCTTCCGGATCAGAAGTAGGTAAGGCATCCACATTCTGGTACACCGGACAAACAGGTTTGGCAAAACGGGCAGACTCAATAGCAGCTGCCAGTTCTTCACGGGCGGGTTGCATCAAAGGGGAATGAAAAGCACCCCCCACCACTAGTTTTAAAGCTCTTTTAGCCCCTTTGCCGGTCAGCCTTTCACATGCTTCATCCACCGCAGCCACAGTACCTGAAATAACCACCTGTCCCGGGCAGTTGTAATTGGCTGGGATCACAATATCCTCAATTTCAGCACACACTTTTTCCACCATCTCATCCTCAAGACCAACGATGGCTGCCATAGCAGAAGGCCTTATTTCACAGGCTTTCTGCATAGCCAGTGCCCGTTGCAAGACCAGCTTTAACCCGTCTTCAAAGGTCAATACACCGTTGGCCACCAAAGCTGAAAACTCACCCAGCGAGTGCCCTGCTACCATACCAGGAGAAAAATCCTTCAACGATGCAACCAACAAAACCGAATGCAAAAAAATGGCCGGTTGGGTTACCCTTGTTTGCTTCAGTTCATCTACCGTACCTTCAAACATGCTATCGGTAATCCGGAATCCAAGAAGTTCGTTTGCTCTTTCAAACATCTCCCGGGCAATCTCTGAGTTCCCGTACAGATCTTTTCCCATGCCTGGAAACTGGGCTCCCTGTCCCGGAAATACATATGCTTTCATAGATGTTCTTTTTGTTATTCGCTGCAAATATATACTAAATTACTTTATGAACTTTGCATGACCATTGCGCTCTTTGCGGTTAAATCAGGGTTCAAAGATTGTCACTGTTGGTGCCGGTTAATTTATTTTTTAAGATATTCGGCTGAACTAGAAATAAAGAATCCACCATCAAAGAAGGTGGTATTAAATTTAATCCATAGGATTATGAAACATACAATAATATATAAGCCTTTTCGTCCGAAGTCCGAAGTCCGAAGTGTTCTTTACTCCTGACTTCCGTCTTCGGTCTCCCGACTTATGATTCCATTCATATACAAGCAAAGCAAAAAATACATTACCACGCCCCCAGGACGTGGATTTCTATAATATATTAAAACCAGTTTGTATTGGCAAACAGCAGACTCAGAATAATATATTTGATCAGCAAACCTGCAATACTGTAGATCATCAGGTCGCGGAACCGGTATTTTATAATGCCTGCCACCAGTGCAATTACCGGCGATGAAAGAGGGGTTCCGTTAAAAATAAAAACCGTCAGATTGCCATATCTCCGGATGTATTTTTCAGCCCTCTGAATACGTTTACTCCCTACAACATCATGCATAAATTTCGCACTGAACGAATACCCTATCAGGTAGTCTACAATTTGCGCTAGGACGGCTGTTCCCATGGCTACCGCTATCAGCTCAACCTCCTCGTAATAAGAGAGGTAATAAATAAAAGCCATCTCAACCGGCATCAGCAGAAAAAAAAGGTACCCTGAAAAATGGATCAGCCCAAAAGAAAAAATACTTTGGGTCCTTCCTTCATACAATTCTTTCCCGACAGTCATTGAAACAATAACAATTGCAGTGAGGGATGTGACCAGGATGATCACTATTTTCGACCATGGTATTTTTTTCTCTTTCATAATATTCACTGGCCGGAAGGTATGGATTGCTTCACTTTATTGATAAACCTCTCAGACAGAACCGGAGTTGCACCCTCCTGGCTGCATACATAAGCAGCTGTTTCATTGGCTGCCTGATGAATCTCCTGCAATGGTTTGCCATTCAGCAAACCGACAACCATTGCCGCTGTAAAGGAATCTCCGGCTCCCACGGTATCTTTCACCTTCACTTTCGGGACTTCCAGAAACGATTCTTTGTTATTAGTCTTTAAAAGGCTTCCCTTGTCTCCTTTTGTCAGTGCGATCATGGTCAGTTCAAAACGATCCATCAGGATTTCCAAAATTGCCTTTTCTGAGCCTGATAGGGAAAAATTTTCGGCAACTACCGCTAATTCCTCGTTGTTCAGTTTCAAAACAGAGGCCAGTTGCAGGGAAGATTCAATAATATCGGTGTTATAAAAATGCTGGCGAAGGTTTATATCACACACCCGCAGGCATCCGGGTTTTGTATATTTCAGAAAGTTCCGGATTGTCATCCGGGACATCTCCGAACGTTGTGCCAGTGAACCAAAGCATACAGCATCGCACAATGCTGCCAGCTCTTTCAAGGCTGTATTCCATGGGATATGATCCCAGGCAACCCCTTCCCGGATCTCAAACTCCGGTATCCCGTCCTCCAACCTTACCTGAACGATTCCGGTTTCATATCCTGTGTGTATGGCAATATACCCGGTTGAAAGATTAAGTTCCCGGAGCTTCCCGAGAATTTCTTTCCCCGGTGCATCGTCGCCTACCGAACTGACAATAAAGCTACGGACTCCCAGTTGATGAGCATGGAATGCAAAATTAGTGGTCGCGCCCCCAAGCTTTTTCCCTCCTGGTAGCATATCCCATAGAATTTCCCCTATACCAACAGACTGAAATTTTTTTGTTGCATACATTCATCAGGAATTTAGACGAAAGTAGCAAATTAATCGCAGAAAAAATTTCTACCTTTAAAGTAAAAAAATGAAACAAATGAAACCATTTAATACAACATTGATTATTCTGACCCTGATCATTGTTGGCTGCCAGACCAAACCGGGTGATTCTCAAGAGACCGATTATACTTCCTGGTACCAGAAATCCACCGGTCAACCCGAAACCCTGGTTTTTGCGAGTTACAAAACTACAATGATCGCTGACGGAAAAGATGAAGCCCGGTTGCGGATCAGTGTAACCGACAGCACCGGCATGGAAATCATGGATTCCGGTGTGGAATTTAACATCCGTGTAAAAGGCAATGCCACTGTTACTGAACCGGATGGCTCGGAACCGGAAAGGACAATCGATTCCGATACCATGAAAGTCTGGAAGTCACAACTTCAAAACGGAATTAAAAACCTGGTACTTAAAGCCGGTCAGACAACCGGAATAGTTAATGTGGAAGTAAGCGCAGAAAGCCTCTGGGCAGCATCACACGAAATACATCTGATCCCTGCCGATGTGGAGCTTAAAAAACCAACTCCGGAACAACTTACCCCTTCTCCTGTTATTCCGCAAAAAATCATCGGTGCCGACATATCATTCCTTCCGGAACTCGAAGCCCGTGGAATGAAGTTTAAAGAAAACGGAGAAGAAAAAGATGCCATTCAACTGTTAAAAGACCATGGCTTTAATTCCATCCGGCTCCGGCTTTTTGTAAATCCTGAAGTACCGGGTGGATACTCTCCGGGAGATGGCTTTTGTGATCTCCAACACACCCTTCAGATGGCAAAACGCATCAAAGATGCCGGACTCCATTTCCTGCTCGATTTTCATTACAGCGACACCTGGGCTGATCCACAAAAACAATTCAAACCCAAAGCATGGGAATGGCAGGATTTTAACAGGGTAAGAAACACGCTTAAAAGCTACACAAAAGCGGTGCTGCTTCAAATGAAAGAGCAGGGAACTCTCCCCGACATGGTTCAGATCGGGAATGAAATAAACCACGGAATCGTATGGCCTGAAGGGCATATTTCCAACCTGGATAACCTGTCTGAACTTCTCAAAGCAGGCGTTGAGGCCTGTCGCGAAACAGATCCCGAAATAAAGGTGATGATGCATCTGGCACTGGGCGGGCAAAACGAAGAAGCCGTTTTCTGGTTCGACAACATGATGGCCCGGGGTGTGGAATTTGATATCATCGGCTTATCGTACTATCCGCGATGGCATTGCACCCTGGATGATCTGGACTTTACTATGAGGAATCTGGTCAAACGGTACCATAAAGACATCAATGTGGTTGAATACAGTGCCTTTAAACGTGAAATTCACGAATTGGTATTCAATCTGCCGGGAAACCGGGGTAACGGAACAGCCATCTGGGAACCCTTAAATACCTGGAGCCGGATACTCGACAGGGAAGGCAATGTCAATGAGGAAATTTATATGTACGACCAATTGAGGGAAAGATACCTGAAGTAAATTGCAATAAACATAAGCATCCAAAATTCTCCTCCTCTCAGGAGAGTCTGTTCCGGATTATCGGAAAGTACCCGGTTCGCAGGACTTGCCATAAATTGCAATGGAACTCTAACCGGGGAAGGGAGCATTTAGATTTTAGCACGCTGCCATGTGCATCGGAATTCAGAATGATTTTCTCACTGAAAACCGGTATTTTCCCGAGCCTGTTTTTATACCCATCTTCTCCCCATTTTCTTCCACCACCCTAAACAAAGCATCCTTTTCAACAGCTTTTCCGCTTTCGGTAATTTCTGAAACTCTATTGGCCGGTAAAACGATTACAGCAGTTGTATTGACAGGAATCTCCACACTCAGTTCAAATTTATCTTCCGCATCCAACCATTCCGATCGTATGGTTCCGTAGGGTGATTCATAGGTTGCCTGTACCGAATGAATTCTTCCCACCACCTGAGGTTCGATTTTCACTTCCTTATAAGCGATTGAATTTTCAGTCTGATTGATCCCTGCCAGCCCACTGTAAAACCATTCCATAAGATGTCCGAGCATCAGGTGGTTATTCGAAACCACTTCCAGAGCCTGCCATGATTCTGTCAGGGCGGTTGCTCCTTTTTTAAGCTGATAACCATACCCGGGAACATCATCCCGGGCATTCATTCTGTAGAGCAACTCACCCTGCCCGTTATCAGCCAGTGCCCTGACCAGATAATGGAATCCTACATCGCCGGCCGTCAATGCATTGCCTGACTCATGAATGGATTCAACAAGAGTTTTCACAACAGACCCATGCTTATCTCCGTCAACCAGCCCCAGAACCAACGGCATGGAAATAGCGGTCTGGCTACCGGTAGCGTAGATGTGGGTTTCAGGATTGAAAAACTCCCTGTTAAAAGCAGTTTTTATTTCTTCTGCCCACTGTGCATAGTGTTTTCCTTCTTCATCCTTTCCGGTTATATATGCCATCTGTGCCATCAGCCATACATCGTAGTAGTAAATCGAAGTGGCGGTAAGGGCTTCGGGAGTAAGCTGAGCAAATCCGGGACGTTCAGGCCCCAGGTCGTACCAGTCACCCAACCCATGTGAAACAATATGATTCTCCGATTTGCTTTTCAGGTAATTCACATAACGGGTCATCATAGGCCAGGCCCTCTCCATAGCTGATTTATCACCATACCATTTATAGATCAGCCAGGGCAGGATCACCGAGGCACTTCCCCACTCCGGAGAATCGCGGAATCCTCCTTCAAAGGCTACATACTCAGGGACGATATCCGGCACCAACCCATTGGACAACTGGGCCGTGATCATGTCATCAATCAGTTTGGAATAAAGGGAATACACATCGAAATTGAAATGAATGCCTTCGCCCATCAGGTGGGTTTGTTCAAGCCATCCCAGTTTTTCGCGGTGAGGGCAGTCGGTTACTACACTTTGGAGATTGCTTTTAATAGCCCACTTAATCAATGTATCGATACGGTTAAACAATTTGAATGAGGTAAAAAATGATCCTGTTTCAGGTGCGGAATTGCAGTTGTGTAACATTTTTATCCGTTGAATCACAGGCAGGCCATCCGGATTTTCAGTATTCGCCGGAACGGCTCCTTCCACCTGAATGTACCGGAATCCGTAGTAGGTAAAATCAGGCGACCATGTTTCCATGCCTTCCCCTTTTAAAATATAGGTATAATAGTACGGTCTGCCTGTGGCACGCTGGTTGGCATGATTGTGACCATCAATAAGTTCTGCGGGGATCAGTTTAACCGAATCGCCCCGGTTCCCCTGAACAGAAAATTCAACGATTCCGGAGGCATTCTGCCCAAAATCATAAAGCCAGACATTTTCCTCATCTTCGATTTTTCTTATGCTTTGACAGGGAATAACCTCTTTGAGTCTTACGGGATAATCCTTTTCAGGAAGAAGCCGGTTACAGGGTGGTTTCACAACCAATGCCTGCTGCCATTCTGAATCATCGAATCCGGGTTTGTTCCATCCCGGCTGCTCAAGCAGTGCATGATAGGTTTCTCCCCCGAAAATACTGGTGTATGTAACCGGACCGGGCGATACGCTCCACGTACGATCGGTAACGATTACCTCCTTCGATCCATCTTTATATTCCAACTGTATCCGGGCAATCATCTTCGGATTTCCGTAGGCTGTCATTGTTTTCCGGTAACGGCTGTTGGGGACAATATAGAAACCATTGCCCAGGGATACACCCAGAGCATTATTGCCTGCTATCAAATGATCAGTTACATTGTACGTATTATACAAGACTTCTTCATCGTAATGCGTCCAGCCCGGAGCCAAAAAGTGATCCCCGGCTTTTTCCCCGTTCAGATACATCTCATAATGTCCTAATCCTGAAATAAACACCAATGCCTGCTTCAACTCTTTTTTTACG
This sequence comes from uncultured Mariniphaga sp., assembly GCA_964575025.1. Lineage (GTDB taxonomy): Bacteria > Bacteroidota > Bacteroidia > Bacteroidales > Prolixibacteraceae > JABMQB01. The sequence continues at coordinate 77,873 of CAZNPV010000007.1, read as the reverse complement.
TTGAACTCTTTACGCAACAACGGCAGTTTATGAAATCCCAGATCCTTGCCGCTGTATTCTTTTCCGGGCAGGTGAATACCGGGAACCAGCCGTTTGGCACGGTCCAGTTTGTCGTATGCGATCCACTGTGCCCCGTCCCAGTCTTTCCCGGAAAACAAACCGGTGGTAAACTTTCCGGTTTCACTCCAGGACGATTCATGCCCGTAATTATCCCATACCTTTACCTTCCAGAAATAGGTTTTACCTGGCTGAAGCTTTTTGCCTTCATAGGCAACCAGAATACTTCTGTTGCTATTTATTCTTTCTGAATCCCATACGATTTCTCTGTCAGAAAAATTCATTCCCTCAGAAACTATAAGATGAGAGGCAACCTGGTTGACGTTCTTTTCTGTAGACTGAAGTTTCCAGCTGAAAAAGAAGTCCTCCGTATCCACTCCGGTGGCAACTTCCATATTATCAACCAAAACAGAAATAATAGACAAAGAATCTTTTTTCTGACAGGAAATCATTGCAAGAAAAAGAATCACCAAAGTGAGAATATCTGTTACTTTTTGTTTCATTTCAGCGAATTTCAGGTTTATCAAGTTAATTCACGGATTCCACCGGGTACCGCAATAAAAGAACTGCTCAACTGTTCACCGGCAAGTATGGCTGCTGCTTTTTCCACTTCAAAGGGTGTTTCAAACAGGTATGTGAAAAAAATCCGTTCCATGCTGTTTATTCATTTTCTGATTCTGTGTTCAACAATACTTCAATATCCTTTTTTCTTGTTTCAGGTTCCACCCTGATAAAATGAACCTTTCCATCTTTCAGTTCAGCCTCAACCCAGGTATTCTGAGGCGCAAAGAGTTTAAAATGCACGTTGTATAATTCCGGCCATGCCGGGAAAAGAAAAATTGAATCCCCACTGGTTTGCAGGAGCATCTCCTGGAGACCGATCATCCCTGATCCGCCCCAGTTATGGTCAGGAATCCAGTCGAGGCCTGGTCCCCAAAATGCCGGAAACCGCTGTTCCCCATCCTGAAGCTTAAGCGTTGTCAGCCTCATGGCTTCACCGGCCATACCCAGCCGGGCAGCAAAAATATTGTATTGTTTCCAACTGATAGTTTCCTTAAACTGCTGAACATCGGGGTCAAATTTATACGTATTGATGGCTATCCCGATATCTGGTTTCCCGATGCCGTACATCCCCCATGGAAAAACCGGGTATAACTGGGGAACTTCCGTATTGTTGACACGCTCCCAGAGCCTGGCCGGAGCAATGGTTTTTTTGCCTTCAAATTCGCGAAACCAGATGGGCGGTATCTTCTGAAGAAAATGGATCCATCGCTGCTTATGATTTTCATCTATCATCCCGTCAGGCAAACAGATCAATCTGCGGGTTACTGTTTTTAAAGCGGCTATGGTCGAAGTGGCGTTGTATGCCATCTTGTAGGTTTCGCAAGCAGATCCGGGATACAAAACCAGATGGCCGTTTTCATCCAGCCTTTTGGATCCCCGTTTGGAAGCAAGGGTTTCATAATGTTCTTCGAAGAAGGTCAGGCAACTTTCAATCATGGGAATATATTCCGAAATATCAGCGCCTGTATATTCGTGGAGCATCAGGGCCATCCAGCAAAACTCCAGTGATGTATCCCACTGGTATTCGAGCCAGGCATTGTACATTCTTCCCGGGTCGTATCCTTCAGGGCGGTCCCATCCGTATTCGCTGCAATTGGGCAATCCGAAGTTTTCAATCTGTTCGGTAAAGCAGGCGCCATCGTGCCCCCAGTAGAGCCGGCTGCGTAGTTCAGCGTTGGGTAAAATTCGCCTGTAAAAATCAAGTTGAGGGAGAACCAAATCAAAGTCGCCCGAGCGGAACATGGGAAAATAGACCAGTCGCTGGTTCTGGGCCGTAAAGGTGCCGCCGCCCCAGTTCCGGAAATCAGGGGTAAACGGACGTGCCGAATCGATCAATACCGGATCGAAGGTAAACAAGCCCCCGTTAAATTTTGTCGGATAACTGCTATAGGCATTGCACGCCAGCATGTACCGGAAAAGCTGGTAGTTCCGGCCAACCTGCCATTCCGGCGACGATTCAATGGTGTTTTCAGGATGAATAAAAATAAAGCTTCGTCCCCAGAATTCCTTCCACCAGTTTACTGTTTCAGCGCGGGCTGTTTCCCTGTTTTTTCCGGAATTGCCAACTACTTCCTGAAGGTGGGCATTCCACTCCTTGGGAGCATGGTATTGCCCGGTGTGGAGGCAAATCCTGAGGTTTTGTTTCTTTGCCGGCATCCTGCTTTTTATAATCCATCCTTTAAAACGGGTTTCAATGTATTTGCCTTCGGTAGTCCCTGCCGGAATAAAATTATCTCCCTGCATGACACCGCCATACGTCAGATTTTTCAGCGGGTCGAACATCTGTGCTTTGACCGCCTCCATTTGTTGCTGCCTGACCGTTACATCAAAAATGGTCTCCCCTTCGTTCCGGTGATAAAAAACAACCGAATTCCCCGAAAAACCAATGGAATCCCTTTTTGTTCTCAACCCTTCCGGAGGCGCCCATTTCCAGGAATTCTGGAAACTTTCATTTTTCTGCAGAAGTCGGTCTTCAAACCGCCAGTTTTCATATACTGCATTCACGGAGGTTTTTCGATTGCTTTGGATTTCCACATGAATGACCGGCGAAAATACATCCACCCAGATCTCCACCCGGGTCGAAAGATCCCGGTTCTTCCCGGAAACGGTAATGCTTCCTTGCTGCAAATCCAGTTCCTGGCAAAATTCTCCCCTTTCAAAAGGATCGGGGAATAATTTGATCCTTACCCTCCCCAGTTTAGGCATGGTGTTGTTTTCATCAAAGGTCCCGCTTCGGGCAATATAGAACAGAATGTCGTTGTTTTCCACCCATACATTCAGGCCAATATCACCGCCCCCGCAGGGCATGGATTGGGATGAGTTGGTGCTCTGGGTAGTCCAGACAATATTGTATGGAGTTAATGATGGAACCTGTGCGGATAAATAGGTTCCGATAAGTAAGAATATTATTCCTGTATATATTTTCATCACGCAAAGGCGCCAGGACGCAAAGATTTGTTTATAAATGATCTTTCTCTACTAACAACTTCACCGGGCCTGACAATCCTGCGGGCAGTAAATCATTCCCTTCCAACCGGTAGGCAGCCGTTGTCCATGATATTTTTTCTTCCTCCGGAAGCTTATGATCCCCCATCAACCTGTTTGCCCAGGTATTGGTAACAACAATTTCTACCGTGTTCGGTCCTTTTCGGATGGCTCCAGAAACATCCACTCTGAAGGGAGCTGTCCAGACCACACCGCAATAAACCCCGTTAACATGAATCTCAGCCAGATTACGGACATCTCCAACGTCTAACCAAACCGGAGCCTTGATTTCCTGATCCCATTCGAAGTTTTTCGAATAGACTGCTTTTCCGGAGTAGTATTTCACCCGCTCATCCGGATTCAGGGACCAATCGGTGAGGGATTCAAATTCCATGTCCTCTTCCGGGCCACCAAACACCGTATCAAATTTTACGATCCAGTTGTGGTTAAGATACTGCACAGTTTCAAATTCGGGCCAGTTCTTCCCTTCTGACCTGCTTGTTCCCGAGGTTTTATCTTCAAAGATCACAAAAACCGACGCGTTCTCTTCCAGCCGCACCGGAATCAATGTCCTGCCATCTTTCACTGTCCATTCCTTGCATTCAGAAAAGACCCCGGTTACAGGATGATAAAAAACCGGTTCTTTCCCGGCAACGCGAAATGACAATGTCAGCTCTCTTTGCTTTTTCTGTTGATTGGAAATAAAATAGATCTCCTTTTTGCCATCGATCCGGTGTATCCAGGCAAGGTTGTTGGCCTGTTGCTGACCGGAATGGATGGCATAAAAATCCTTTGTTAAGCCCAGAGGAATAAATGAACCTGCCCGATAAGGGCCTTTTATAACAGTTCCTTTGCCAAGGTTTTTACTCTGATAAAACTCTTCCTGTCGAAATTCACCTGAGAATAATTCATTGATTGCAGCTGTAAATTCAGCACGATTCTCTTCAAAAGGATCCAAATCTTTTTCAGGCATCTCTTCAAAAAGGATGGTAGCCCCTGCTTTCACCAATTCCAGAAGTTTATCTGCGACCTCCCGGCTCATCCTGTTTGCCTGAGGATTCATCCTTCTTTTTCCGGGGATAACGAGCAATTCATAGGCAGCTCCTCCGGGAAGCACGATCTTTCTTTTTTTCACCCTGGCCAACCTGATTAAGGCATCCCGGTTAAAAGAGTCGAAGGCATACCCGTGCAGGGGGTCAACCCAGTCGGCAGGGTCTGCAATATGAATCCCTGAAGTGACTCCCCGGGGGCGTTGATGCGTTGGAACTCCTTGATTTCGCAACCGGGCCTTTTCACGGGTTACGGTCTCTTCCCCGAATATTTCAGGAAACAGAGGCACAAGCCTGTCGGGAAGGATTGCCCGCCGGGGAATTTCCTCGCCCGTAAAAACAGCGATATCAACCTGAGGGTTCCCTTGCTGAAGGAGGCTTTGGCAGTTTCTGATATAATCCATCCAGGCTTTCCCGGGGTTAAACCATGTCTGATCCCGCTGAAAATACAAACCAACCACTCCCAATGTCATTCCCGGCTTACGGTCCATCCATGGATTATGGGTAAACACATGAAATACCAATCTGTTCACGCCAAGGGCAAAATTGCGGTCGCCAAGTGTCTTCAACATTCCCGGATGTTCATTCCAGTCAAGGCGAATTTCTGTAAAGCTCTCCGCCTGAATGATCTGTTTTCCGTAAACATGACCTGCAGAAACAGCATCCAGCACATCGTTTGGTTTATCATGCGTAGGGCTGTTGAGCCAGAATTCACCCATCGGAAAATCTACCTTCCTGAAATGCATCATCCCATCGCTCACCATAACTGGAGCTACACTTTCAGCGCTGAAGAGCAGTCCTTTTTCCTGAACCACCCGGGCCAATGTCCCGTAAAAATTATCCGTCACCAACTCGGCAATAGTCGTTCGGATGTCGTGGAGAATATTTTCTGAAAAATCGGTGGATTGGACAGGAACACCTGCCAAAACCGGCAAATAAGGCATCAGACTGTATCCACGCCGTTTTTCAAATTCCGCTCCAAAAACCGGCGACCAGTTCTGGCTGCCACACTCCCAGCTATCGACATGGAATATCTTCAATACATCATTTACCAGGCTATCGCCCACCTGGTTATAAAATTCGCCTATCCACTTATCAAACTGAAACTGAATGGCTTCCGGATTCAACTTATCACACTCCAGTCCTTTTCCCCCTCCGCCGATGTAATTCTCCTTGCCGGTGGTGGTATGTCCCATACGAAGGAGGGTCCATGTTCCCGGAGGTACCTCCCAGTCCAGGAAACCGTTCGTATCCATAGAAGCGGTGATATCCATAATTTCATCTGCCGGAATACACAATGAATCCGGAATTTGTTCGGAGGGGGTCCAATCAGCAATGCGCCATATGGAGCCATTCTTCCCTTCATACTGGTTTATCTTCGGTGTGGACGACAGCTCCATTCCTGCAATTTTCAAAGACTGTTTCCATTTGGCTGCATCAAGGTCTTCGGCTCCCGGTTCAGTTCCTTCCGGATCGTAGACAAACCGGAAGTACTTTGCTGTAACCGGCTCTATGGCATGGGTCATGTTGGCCGCATCGTCCATCCAGCCCTGACGATGCGGCGTTAAACGGCCATGAGGAGTAAAATGCTGCCCATCGTTGCTGACCTCAATTTTTAATCGGTGCACCTGAAAAATATTCCCGACAGCCCGGATAGTAAGGGATCGTAAAGTGAATGGTTTTTCAAAAGCATATTGAATCCAGCAGGGTTTGTCGCTTCGTAAGCGTTTATCTGTTTCCGGATCATTGATAAACTGAGGATCCACATCAGGGATATCGGTAGTGATCGTGGGATTCAGATCATAGGATGACCCCTGATCTGCCACCCTGCAAGGGTACGCAAAAACCTTGCTGTCTTCATAATAGCCACGAATGGTTTCGGGTTGTTGCAAGATCCCCTTAAAAAGTTGATTCCCGGCAACAACAGTATCGGTCCATACCACCTTCTGCATGGATAACTCAGGGTGTATCCACGGACCTCCGGCCACAGTAAATCCATCACAGGAGTGAAGTCCCAGGCTTAACCCCGTGCGTTTTGCTTCAGAAAAGGCAAATCTTACCTTGTCCCACCATCCGGGAGTCAGTTGTACCGAGGGCGGGCTGTACACCGGAGGGTCTGATGCACCGCGGATAAAAAACAGATAGGCTCCTTCAAGACCAATTTCCTTCATGGCTTCGAGGTCTGCAGTGATCCCTTCCTTTGACACCGCCGCATCATTCCAGTACCAATAGACCCACGGGACAGCATGCTCAGAATTAGGTTGGGAGTCTGAAGAGGTTCCTCCCGGGGAGGTTGAACAGGCTACGCCAAAAACCAGAACAAGACTCCGGATTAATCTGATCCTATGAAAAATCTCCAATTGCATTTTATTATAGTTCGTTCTCTTTCATAACGGTACGTTTAGGATTTTTCTTCGCGGCTTTGCGGCTTCGCGTGATTATTTTCCACGCAAAGGCGCCAAGACGCAAAGATTTGTTTATAAATGATTCACTATCCGGGTAATTCCATCCGTAATTAATTTCTCTTTGAAACAGGTATTCACTACCAATTTTGCAAGTTCGTTCTCTTTCATAACGGTACGTTTAGGGTTTTTCTTTGCGGCTTTGCGGCTTCGCGTGATTCTTTTCCACGCAAAGGCGCCAAGACGCAAAGATTTGTTTATAAATGATTCACTATCCGGGTAATTCCATCCGTAATTAATTTCTCTTTGAAACAGGTATTCACAACTAATTTTTCAATTTCGTTCTCCTTGCGGTTTTGCAGCTTCGCGAGAAAAAAACGCTCGCCGGAAATTCCTCACTTCACTTCAAACTGAAAATACAAGGTGCCGGTTTTAACCCCCTGCACATACTGAGGCTTTGACGAAGGTCCGATCAGATCGGTGGCATTCACCTTATTGCGTACTGCCGGGATAACCTCCAGTATGGAAATACCGGATTCAGGGAATGTGTAAAGCGGAGCATCACGACCATCCCGGGGAGTATAGATTCCCAGGAAGGAATCGTACCCTTCCGTAGCCAGGGTGATGCTGCCTTCGGTTGTTTCCAGCTTCACCCAGCACCAGTTCCCGAAATAGCCTTTAAATTCCGGATAGATAAACGTTTCCCCCGGAACCGGATCGTTGTACTCATTTTCCCAAATATCGATATGGGTTCCGTGAAGCCTGTTCTGCCAGACACGGTAGGGCCCCTCTCCCAACCAGCGTTTGGATCGTACATACTCTTCAGGATAGTCGAACTCTATTCCCATTAATTCGACCACTCCGTCGTACCGGTAGGAATATTCCAGTTTAATCTCTCCATGGGGATCCATGATCCATCTTGTTTTTTTCAGGGGACCGAAATAGGTAGCTTCAACGATAGCCTTTCCTTCCTTTATTTCCGACACAAAACTCAGCAATTTTCTTTCTCCTGAAACCGTGTTGTACACCCGGTCAACTCCTTTGGGCAGGTTTTCGGCCACCCACCCGTCCAGGCTACGGTCGCCACGACGGAAAGCTACAAAACGGGGACCGTTTCCAAAGGACAATTCTTTCTCTCCTTTGGTGACTTTTTCAAGTTCACCGGTCTGGTTGCTGAAATGAAGTTTTATTTCTCCTGCTTCCACAAGGGTCTTATCTGCCTTTTTTTCAATATGCAGGGGTACCGGATTGGATCCGGGAAGAGCGGTTGACCGGCTTATATTCCATGACCAGGTCCATATTTCCCTGCCTTCAGGATCGATGGCCTTCAGATACAACACATCGGCAAGGTCCAATTCTTCGGGCAGATTTATTTTCAACGTACCTTTCTTATGGGCTACCAACGCAGGCCCTGCCATTTTTCCTTTTTTGAGTGTTTGATGTCCTGTTTTGTTCTCTTCAGGTGCATAGAAGACGCCCAGTTCCCACTCAAATGTACACTGATTCAGGTTTATAAAGTCATACCTGTTTTCAACCTCAAATTCCCCGTTAAAATCAGGTTCTATGGTCTGGTTCCGAATCCCTACCGGAGACCATATTTCCTTCACGGCAAAAAAGCTTCCTTCCTTCTCAAGATGAGGACCCAGGATACCGTCTGCGCCATGGTTGCCATCGTTATCGATCCGGCCTCTCTGATCTGTACGTACGATGCCTTCATCAGCAAAAACCCATAAGAGGCCGCCCCCGCAGCGCGGATGAATACGCATCATTTCCCAGTAATCATACAAACCGGCTCCGTGTCCTCCGTCGTATAATCCATGGAGGATCTCGGTGGGGAAAAAGATGTCTTTCCCGCGGAGGTATTCCTGGGTTTCACCATACGAACGGTAGTGCATGGTTTCCACACCGTTCAGCTCCTGTTGCGGATGAAGCACCGGCCGGTTTCCGGGATCCCATTTGGCAAAGTCATCATCCAGTTCCGTGTTCCAGCCTCCCTCATTGCCATTGTCCCAGAAAATTATGCTGGGGTGATTCACATCGCGGACCACCAGTTCACGTACCAGTTTTCTCCCTGTGCCGGTATCGTACTTGCCATGCCAGCCAGCCAGTTCATTCATTACATAGATCCCCAGCTCATCACAGGCTTCCAGAAATTCCGGATTGGGAGGGTAATGCGACATCCTGACGGTATTCATATTCATCTCTTTGATAAGCCGGGCATCCTCGTAATTCTGGTCCCTGCCCAGTGTCCTTCCGGTTTCAGGACGAAAGCTGTGGCGATTAATCCCTTTGAGGAGAATCCTTTGCCCGTTTAGGTAAAATCCATCCCCTTCCCTGATCTCAAATGTGCGGAAACCAATCCGTTCACTAATCTGATGAACCACTTCATCGCCTTTTTTCAGATATACAATCAGTTTATACAAATTGGGTGTTTCTGCAGTCCAGGTTTTTATATCGGAAAATTTCTTTTTCAAGATTACCTTGTCGCTTCCTGACGGAATTTCTTTCCACACGGTATTTTCCTTTTTATTTTTCTGAAGGTCGTAAAGTTCAGCCTCTACACTCAATCCATTCGGGCAGGCTTCCCCGGTATACACTTCAGCAAGGAAGCTCCCATCGGCTTTGGCATCTATGGCTACGCGTTCGATGAACCGGGACGGAACAGATTCCAGGAAAACCGGCCGGAAAATCCCTCCGAAATTCCAGTAGTCGGCACGTCGTTCAGCCATATTGACACTCACATTTTCCGACTCCTTGCTCACAGTAACCTCCAGGAGGTTTTTCTCTCCGAATTTTACCAGATTGGAAATGTCGTACCTGAACCGGTAAAATCCGCCCTGATGAAGGCTTCCTGCTTTCTGCCCGTTAATCAGAACGCGTGTATCGGTCATAACTCCGTCAAAAACAATCCGGATCCGTCTTCCCTGCCACTCTTCAGGAACCCTAAATTCGTATTTATAGAAACCCTGCTCGGCAGGTATTCCGGGATCGGTTTCCTTGCCGTAATAATTAACGCCGTAATTGTATTCTCCAAAACCTTCCTGTTCCCAGCACGAGGGCACATGAATTTTTGTCCAGAAGCCGCTTTTCCTGCCTGCCGAGCAGAAAAAATCCCATTCCACCGCGTCGTCCGGAACGGTTCCAGAAAGGTACATCACCTGTGTTTCAGCCTGATTAAAGGGTTTTTCAGATTGTTGGGGGAAGGCCTGAACGGCAATCAGGAACCCCAGAAAAATCAATATACTTTCTTTGAAACTCATGGTTAAAACTTTATAGATTGTGGTAATTCTCTCAGGTCTTTTTCACTTATTTTTGCCGGGAACAGGTAAAACGCATACCGGTACTTTTTTGCCGGTATCTGAAACTGTTCCAGGGGTTGAGACACCGCTGACCATGAATCGTTTCCACCCACTCCCATCTGCACCAGGTCGATATTCAGGGTAATAAAACCAGACTCATGCAATTCATTGGTGTGTTTTGCCTGATTGATGTTTTCTTCCGTATAAGGCCAGGCGCTCATGCTTAACAGGCTATCAGCAACGATGAGCATGCCATGATTCTTTTCATCGGCCAGGAACATCCAACGCACATCGGTACGGTTGCCGTTTTCCTGGGGCATCACATAAGGTTCCATAAACTGTTCGATGGAGAGAGAATAGATGCCGGCATCTGAACCCACCCTCCGGTCGATGTAGTTTTCATGCCATCCGCGGCCATACCAGGTAATATTCCGGTACGCATTGTGAATGCCACATTGCATGCCTATTTTGGGAATATGGGGTAAATGTTCATCGGCATCCAGTTCGTACAACACTTTAATCACCCCCTCACCATTTACCAGGTAACCAATTTTTACCGAAGCCCGGTCTTCAATGACCGTATAATCGCTCTCTACCCTTAACAATCCGTTTCCTGCCTCATGAACCTGCATGTTTGCATGTTGAGGGGTAGCTTCGTACCATTCTTTCAACACACGATGAGGTTTCCAGCCACGTCGGTCGTTGTCGGTCAGGGGGCGTGTAAAATGCGGCTTCAGGGGCCTGAACAGTTGTTGCCCGTTATCTGATTCATATGAAACCAGCGCTCCGTTTTCCTTGCTGAAACCGATCGTGAACCCTTGCCCGGATATGGTAATTGCTTTATCGGATTGTTGTACATGCATTTCCGGATATGTTTTTTCCTTCGGGCTGAATTCCGGAATTGGAACCAGGGATAGCTGATTCGAAGCTACTTCATACCCTGCAGGAGCCCAGGTTGTTTCGTTTTTTAAAACAAACCGCAGGGTTGCCAGGTATTCGTGATTCTCCTTCATTCCGGGAAGAAATGCTGAAAGATCAAGTATCGTATCACATCCTGCCTTTAATGACAGATCCGGCAATTGTACGTTGGATAGGGAAGATCCATCTTCGAGTACTTCGAGAAAAACACGATATCGATCCAATGAAAGCGAAGCATGGCGGTTTAGCACCCGTATTTTTGTATTTTCTGACTCTTCGCACCAAACCGGCTGAAAAATCCTTTTGCATTCGTACATTGCTGCCTTTGGTCTTCCGTCGGAAGCAACAATGCCGTTGATGCAAAAATTGGAATCGTGCATTTTTTCACCAAAATCACCTCCATAGGCATAATATTGATTCCCCTGTGGATCGGTTTTCAACAATCCCTGATCTTTGTAGTCCCAGATACAACCGCCAATAATCCTTGGTGCAGAGCGGAAGAGATCCCAGAATTCTTTCAGGTTTCCCGTGGAATTTCCCATGGAATGGGCATATTCCACAAAGATGATGGGGCGGCAATCTCCGGGCTGGTTCACCAGCTGATAAATGAATGAAACCGAAGGATAAAACCGGCTAACCATATCGACATAATAAGGGTCGACCGGATTTTGCAGGCGTCCTACATTAGGCAGGCCCGTCATATCCCTATAGCCTTCCACCCTGTGGTTGCCCTGTGCTGGTTCGTAATGCACCGGACGGGTGATGTCAAAATCATGAATCCATTCGGCCATGGCGGCATGGTTTGGCCCCCGCCCGGCTTCATTGCCAAGGCTCCAGAAAATCACACACGGATGATTCTTATCCCGAAGTACCATTCTCGTAGCCCTTTCCATGTGCGCATGGGTCCACATTGGGTCGTTGCTGAGTTTCCCGCCCAAACCATGGGTTTCAAGGTTGGCCTCATCCATAACCAGAATTCCGTAGGCATCACACAAATCATAAAAATACGGATCGTTGGGATAATGGCTGGTCCGGATGCAATTAAAATTGAATTGTTTGATCTGCCGGACATCGTTCCGGATATCTTCCCGTGAAAGTGCTTTCCCCTTCATTGGATCGTGATCGTGCCGGTTTATGCCATACAGGTAGGTTACCTTTCCATTGAGCAGAAGTTTGCTGTCGGTTTCCCGGAATTCAATGCTTCTGAAACCCAGACGGCAGCTTTTTACCTCCGAAATATTTCCCTCGTTGTCCCTGAGACTCAAAATCAGCGTATACAGATGGGGTTCTTCATCGCTCCATTTTAAGGGATTCCGGACCGATGTTTCCAGCAATCCGAATTGAACATTGTCGAGGCGTGGATAGCTTTCATTGATAAGTTCTTCTGCCTTTATTCCCAATGGTTTTGTAAAAACCGGCTTTCCTTCCGGATCAAATAGCTGGGCTTGAAGAGCATATCCTTTCACGGTATCCCCGGTGAGGTTTTCCAGCCTGGGCCGGATACTGAGTATGGCATCGCGGTAGTCTTCATCGAGTTTTGCCTGCCAGTGGAAATCCACGATTCTGAGTTTGGGTTCTGCCAGGAGCATGACCTCACGATGCATGCCGCTCATCCTCCAATGGTCCTGATCTTCGAGATACGAACCATCGCTCCAACGGATCACCTGAAGCGATACCGTATTTTCACCTTCCTGCAAATAGGGGGTTATATTAAATTCCGAAGGCAGACAGCTATCTTCCCCATACCCGAGGAATTTACTGTTTACCCATACCTTAAAAGCAGAACTCACCCCCCCGAAATGAAGGGTCACATTCAGTTCCTTCCAGGTTTCCGGGATCGTAAATGTGCGTTGATAGGAACCTACCGGATTGTAATCATGCGGAACATAAGGTGGATTTACGGGGCGAAACGGATAAACCGCACTTTTGTAGATCGGGATATCATATCCCTGCATTTCCCAGTTTGAGGGAACCTCAATTTTTTGCCACCCTGAGACCTTCGACAGGTAAAAATCTTTCGGAGCATCCTCCGGATTGAGAGCAAGGTGGAAATTCCACTGGCCATTCAGCATTTTCACCCGGGTTGTGTTTGCCCGGTTACATGTCTGGGCGTCTTCAACGGTCTCAAACGAGTAAGCTGTTGCCCGGGCTGCTTCCCTGTTTATCCCGCACACGAGGGGATCTTCCCAGGGGGCTGTGTCATAGATATCCGGTACAGGCGGAATACCGGCAGGTTCGCCGGTAACGGTCTGTGATTCTGCCCGAAGGGCAAAAAAAATGAAGCCTGTAAGTATCAGTATGTATTTTTTTGTCATCATTGTTCAGCCATTGTGCTTCCCCAGGCAATTACAACAAAAGAGGCAATAAGAACCACCAGGGCAAAGATCAAAGTTACAAAGGTTTTTTTCGATACATTGCGCCATTCTTTCATAATTACTCCGGCAATGTAGCTAAAGAATATCAGCATCGACATGTGAAGCACCCAGCTGGCAAACTGAAAGGTACCCATTTTTACATGCGCCAGCCCATAAAAAAAGAACTGTCCGAACCATAAACAACCGGAAAGTACAGACCAGAAATAATTCTTTAATAAGCCAGAGGGTTTGAGTCCCTGGGCTCCTCCAAATTCTTTTAAGGATTTCTGTCTGATGCTTAACACCATAAACCAGATCAGGTTTACCAGAAAACACCCCGATGTGGAGACGATATATTTGGCGTTTCCCTCAAAATGCCCGGCACCTCTTTCTGCAGCCATATCTGAAACTGGCTGACCATGTTCAAGCGAGATATTGAATACGGCCGAAAGCACGCCGGCAATAAGAACCAGTATCACGCCAATCTTCATATTAAACTGAACCTTTTTCCCTTCTTTTACCAGCAGGTCTTTTTCTTTCCGGAATCCGGCCCATCCGGTTAATGCAACACCCACCACCGAGAGGGCCATTCCCCACAGTACGACCATCCCTCCCGGAGCCGTAAAATATTCAATTAATCCTCCGTACAGAATCAGAGGAACAATGGTTCCGAGCACTGCCGACATCCCGATGGCAATGGTATAGGTCAGCGAGTAACCGATGTATCGTATGGAGAAACCAAATGACATTCCGCCAAATCCGTACACGGCACCCAGGAGGAAAGCCCCCCACATCACATTCTTTGGGGCCGTTTGCAGTATTTCAAAAAAATCCGGGACCGTGAGCCATCCGATCAGGAGAGGCATGACAATCCAGGCAAACAAAGCCTGTACAAGCCAGTAGGTTTCCCACGTCCATTTTTTTACTTTCTGATAGGGCAGGTAACAGGATGAGGCAGCTATTCCTCCGATCGCATGCAGCCCTGTTCCGATTATTGGATTGGGTGTAATCATGGTAAAGTTACGAGTTTCGAGTTACGAGTTTTTCAGTATATTCAATTTACTCAGTTCATTCAGTAATTCAGTAATTCAGTAATTCAGTTCATTCAGTAATTCAGTAATTCAGTTCATGGCAGGTGAAAGATCTCTTCCATGTCGGCCCAGAATTCTTCGGGACCCGCTGAAGAAACCGGCTGCATCAAAGGTTTCACCACTCCCCACCAACGCTGGGTTTCCTCATGAGCGGCCATCTTCTCCATATCCGAATTGTAATTGTTCCCGGTATATTCAAAATAGGCAAACAAAAGATCATCCCTCACGAAAATAGAATAATTCGAAATGTTGCATTCTTTGATCTTTGCCAGCACATCCGGCCATACTGCCTGATGGTGGCGGATGTATTCCTTTGCCCCTTCAGGTTTCAGCCTGATCACTTGTCCAAACCGTTTCATAGGCTATAATTTTTCTGTTTATCATTTTGTTTCGTCTTTGCAATTCATTATCACACCTGGCTGTCTGATTTTTATTTTTCTCTTATCGCCTTAAACATCGCTTCAATATTAGCAGGTGGAATATCGGGAAGGACTGCTTCGTGGCTGGGAGAGATGATCAATCCGGTGGGAAACAATGCTTTCACTTCCTCCACCCTTTGTTTAACTGCTGAAGGAGATCCTTTGACCAGAAGGTACTGTGCATCAATTCCACCACAAAACGCTGTTTTCCCGAAAAAAAGTTTATGGATATTTTCAGCACTCATACCAGCAGCCAAAGCCTGTATCGGATGAATGATATCCGCTCCCAGTTCGATGAAGTCCCCGATAATTGGAAGAACCGAACCACATGAGTGGTACATTACTTTAAGTCCATAGCTTTTTGCCTGGCTGATCAGCTCTTTAGTCCCCGGAAAAATATACTCCCTGATCAGTTCCGGATCGATCATCAATCCGGTCTGAGACCCAAAATCATTCCCAATGAGAACGGCATCGAGGCACCCTTTTGTAGCCTCATAAAACAGCTCACCGGCTTTAAGGTAGAATGCTGTGATCCGGTCAATAACCGCCCGAAACATGTCCGGATTGACAAGCATGGTCACCAGGGCATGTTCCATTCCGAATGCCGAGCAGGCATCCTGGAAATGGGCACTCCACATAATTCCCATACGTGCATAGTCAGGATTGGCCGCTTTAGCCCGTCGTCCTGCTTCCTGACGATCGAGGTATTTTTCAGGATCGGGCCAGTTAAATTTATCGACATCCTTCGGGTCGGAATAATCCTCAAAAAATCCGGGAGCCGTTAATGTCCGGTTGTCGGGTTTATCAAGGTAACTTTTTTTGGCAAATTCAAAGGCACAGGCAATGTGGTTCGAAGGCGGATAATTGTAAGGCACTTCAATGGGGTAAATATCGTCATCAAGCAATACTTTCAGCTCATCCATAGAGCGAACCCCAAAATATTGCTTTAGTCCGGGCTCTGCTGAAGGCACCGGAAGGCCCAGCCACGATGCCGGCCGGTCGACAGGTGCATTGGACACAGTAGCCAAAAAACGATCGATATGTTTCATCTTATTGTAAATGGTTCCTTTTTTCAGCTCTTTTTCTCAAAAAATCATTCAATTTCTTATATTCTCCCCTTTCAAGGGGATCCTGCACAGCGGGAGAGGGATGAATCATTCAGTTTATTTGATCCCTGTTTCGTTTAATTTAACCTGCCCTTTCAGGGCGGGTGGTTATTTATCGTTTTATTTTCCCGGGACGTTGCCCCGGGCTGAATTAAACTGCCACTTCGTGGCGTTTTTTGTTTGTATCCTTTTAATAAAAGGGTATCCCATTGTCCTTTCCACCGCGTTATTGTCTGTTAATCCATTCCGATTTTGCCGCTGGGTCGGATTAATGTACAACATGAGCGAGTTACTCATCTGTCTAAATTTATATTTTTTTTTGGTAACTCATGGTTCTCATCGCGTCCCAATGTCTCTTTTCGATATTCTCCATCGGAATCGTTTCATTTTGTTTTTCGGGCTGAAAGCCCGGATTACTTCAACCCGGGGCAACGCCCCGGGTTGAATGACAATCCAATATTTTCGCCCTGAAAGGGCAGGTTAATATCATACCGCAGGGGTAAGCTGCCCTTTCAGGGCGGTATTCATGGCTTGTTTTATTTCATTCGTTTCATTCGTTTAATGTCCGTTAAAGAAGAAATACAATCCAACCATTACCAGGATCAGCGCGATCCAAAAAAACCAAACCTTTTTGTCGGGTTTGGGAAGATTTTCAAATTTCAGTTCGTATTTCCTGGCTGTTTTTGAGCTTTTATCCAGGACAACGATCAGCCAGGTTAAAAATGACAGAATCACAAAGATTAAAAACGACAGCAATAAAAAGTGGGGCCAGAATGTATAGGTTTCATTGGGGAACACCCACAGGTAAAAAATTCCGGTTCCGATGCTGAATAGGGTCCCGAAAGAAAGGGCAAAATTGGCTGCCTTTGTGGTGGTACGTTTCCAGAGGACGCCAAAAAGAAAAACTACCGACATGGGGGGAGCGATAAATCCCAACACCGCCTGGAATACATCAAAGAGGTTGAGTCCTTTTATATTGTCGATTGCCAGCGTCATAAAAACAGCAATGAATGCACCCACCATTGTGACGATTCGCCCGATTTTCACGATCTGTTTTTGCGTGGCATCCGGACGGTATTTTTTCACAAAGATATCCATTGTAAATACGGTGCTCAATGAATTGAGTGCTGAATCGATGGTACTCACCAGGGCAGCAATTAACACAGCCATTACCAGGCCTGTCATTCCTGCCGGGAAGAGCCGGGTCACCATGGTCATATACGCTTCATCCGGATCGGTAAGGTCAGGGAACAAAAGAAAACAGACAATTCCGGGAATGATGAACAGGGCAACATCCAGAATTTTAAGCCATCCTGTAAAGTTTGCTCCCAATTGCCCCTGGCGCAGATTTTTCGCCCCCAGCACCGATTGGACCATCGACTGGTCGGTGCACCAGAACCAAACGCCCATGATCGGATAGCCCAGTACAATGGCCAGCCACGGATAGTTGGGATCATCCATCGGGCGCAACAGGTTCCAGTAATGGGCCGGAGTGTTTTCATAGATTGACAGAAGACCTCCGGCTTTATGAACGGCCACAACAGTCAGAACCAGAGAGACGGCTATCAGCAACAACATCTGAAAAACATTGGTATACGCGATGGCTTTCAGTCCCCCGGCAATAGTGAAAAAGGCAGCAATGAGAACCAATACAATCACGGAAAGCCACATGGGCAGGTTCAGGATCTGCCCGACCAGGATGCCTCCGGCAAAAAGGGTTAAGGCCAGCCAGGAGATCAGGATGGTCACCAGACTGTACCAGGCCAGGATATTGCGGGTCGACTGCCCGAAACGTTTCCCCATAAATTCAGGGAGCGTAAGCACCCTGGCATCGAGGTAGCGGGGCGCAAAAACCACAGCCAGCAGGAAGATAAACACAAAGGCATACCAGGCAAAATTACCCGCCACAATGCCGGTGGTATATCCGATGCTGGCAGAGGCAATAAGCATCGACGGGCCCACATTGGTGCCCCACATGGTCAGCCCGATGCTTCCCCACCCCAGCGAATGGCCGGCAAGGAAAAGGTTCTCTTCGCTGTTTCGTTGTTTGATAAAACTCACCCAATAGCCTATCCCAACCAGTATAAGCAGATAGATTCCCACAACAATAAAATCGATGGGCTTCAGTAATTCATAAATCTCTTTCATATCCGGACTATCTGTATTTATCTGTTATTTTTAAGGCTTTATCAATATCCTTTTCCGACCTGAAGTGGACCAGGATATGGACCCCTTCCGCCCCGATATGATCCAGCAAGGGCTCCAATTCCTCCGGTTCCACCCAGCAGGGCATTACTGATTTCCCCTTATCCAGGATTTTTTCATACAGGCTGTACCAGCAGGGATCCCCCCCCTGAGGTTCCCCGACCCCGGGCGTCCACTGAACAGCATTCAGTTCCTCAATCTCAAGGACCGCATCCAGGTGACGGATTGCATCCACACCATCCAGGTGGTAAAGGGTATACTCAATTTTCTGACACTGCTCACGGAGATAAGGCAAAGCAAACCTTCGAAAATCATCTTCCGAGATCATCCCCGAGATATCGCTTTGCAGTTTTGAAACCTTTCCCGGAGCCCAAAGGGAGAAATAACAAAATGCCATTTCATCCCCTTCCCGAATGATCTCATAGATCCGGTCAAACACCTCAAAGTATAAATTATTGACCTGCTGAAGCTGTTGTTCCAGCATTTCAGGCTGCAGGATCATGTCCATGAGTACCTGATCGGTGCCCCGCAAACCTGCCAGGGTATCAAGCCCCTCGATCAGGTCGGGACAACCGACAAAGTATTTGCCGCCGGACCGTTTTTTGCATTCACGAAGCAGATTCAGATGAAGCTGCCACCATTGATTGGCTTCGTCCAATTTGATTGGTCCTTTGAAATCCGGGTTGTGCTTTATCCAGATGGTATCTTCCCCGCCCTTCAGGTCGGCCCCCAGGCATGCAGCCAGGGATCCGGGTCCAAGGTGGGTATTGGCAACCGGCAGGATATCGGCTTTCAGCGAACTCCCTGAAAGCTGATAATGCAGGTTCCGGGCCCGCCATGCCGGATCAAACCAGAACTGATTCCAGTCTTTTGCCTTTTCAGGTGCTTTAACTGGCTCGTGTGGAGCCCCTTCCTTTTCCAGGTGTTCCCACATGCTGATGACCAGCCCCTTGTGGTTCCACCAATCGAGGTAGTGCTTTTTCGATTCCTCCCAGTTTTCTTTCCAGGTATTCATTGGTTTACATTTCTAATCAATAGCATTGCTTTAACAAACTGCATTAGGGCTGTGGAACTCATCTTGTCCTGTTCCGTCCCGATGGATCAGGACCCTTTTCATAACTTTTTCTCCTGCCAGTACGCTTAGGTGCAATAATTTTTCTTCGCGACTTCGCGTTTTTGCGTGCTCTTACTTCCATAGGTTCTTCAAAAATTCAATGTTTTAAATATTCCTTTAAAGGAAGCATCCATCTTCAGTGATTTCACTTTCTTAAGATCCATTTCATCGGTACAACTGACCCTCAGCGGATAAACAGGAATAATGGCACCTTCCCTCACCCATACAGGCATCTCCTCCAGCGGAACGTTGCAGTTTCTCAACCATTTTTCACCTTCTGTTGTTTCCCCACTGAAAAAGTTCACCCACCTGCCTTCAGGCAGATAGACATGGCGCACCCCTTCATCATTCATTACCGGAGCCACCAGAAAATCGTTCCCGAAATAGTACTGGTCATCGATGTGCCAGCACATTTTATCTTTCGGATGATGGAACAGCAATGCCTGCAAAACCGGATAACCGGTTCGTACGGAAATTTCACTTTGTTCCAGAATATAGGGTATCAGTGCGTACCGTAGTTTCCACCATTTTCTCACAATGGCTGCGATTGTTGGATATTCATAAGGCTCCCGCTTTGAGGTTCCATGGTAGCGTATGTGGGATGAAAAAACGCCAACCTGTGTCCAGCGGACATACAATTCATCGGGGATCACAGAATTCATAAAATCCGGCACTCCGTGGAATCCCGGCACATCATGGCTCCAGAAAGCAAATCCTGACAACCCCAGGTGCAATCCTCCTTTGAGTGAACCGGCCAATCCATCCCATGAAGCTGCTGCATCGCCTCCCCAGTGAAGCGGGAAACGCTGGCATCCTGCCCATCCTGTGCGTGCCCAGATAATCCCATCACCGGTAACCTCTTTCGTAATTTCCCAGGCCGCTTTCTGGTAAAGCAATCCGTACAAATTCTTCAGCCATTCCGGCTTCATGCCATAGTATTCGGCATCCATGTGGATATCCTCGCCGAAATCGGT
Source organism: uncultured Mariniphaga sp. (assembly GCA_964575025.1). GTDB lineage: Bacteria > Bacteroidota > Bacteroidia > Bacteroidales > Prolixibacteraceae > JABMQB01. The sequence goes on along the minus strand of CAZNPV010000007.1, from coordinate 57,837 downwards.
TTTTATACATGCCACCCCCATTTCCAGTAATTCTTTCAGAAGCCCTTTATACCACTCCACTGCCTGAGGATAGGTGAAATCAATGGTTCCTGCATAGTCGAGGGCGCTGAAATTGGAACCTCCCCGTTGGGTTGATGCTTTTGATTTGCCAATGTACCTGTTTTTAACAGCCTCAGCCAGTTGTTCTGCTTCCGCTGCAATATAGGGCATCTGCCACAGGCTCACCCGGAAACCTTTCTTTTTAAGCGTTGAAATAAAACCACGAGGGTCCGGAAACCGTTCCGGGCTGAATTTCCATTCACAAAGCCAGTCGGTCCTGAACCATCCTGTATCGATGTGGATCACATCGCAGGGAAAATCTTCCTTTCGTAACCTGTCACAGATTCCTTTCACCTCTTCAGCTGAGAAATAGGTCATCCGGCTCATCCAGGTTCCAAAGCTCCACAACGGAGGCATGGAGGGGAATCCCGTAACCTGACGATACAAATACAAGATCTCTTCGGGTGAATCACCGCCAAACAGGAATACATCCATGCCCGGCTCTTCAGTCATCAGCTGCACCGACCGGCTTGAATGATCGGCTAATGAGAATTTTGAAAATGCCGAAGCGTGTAAAAACAATCCGTAGTTCCGGCTCGACAGGTAAAAAGGTATGTTTTTATAGGCCCGCCTGTTATTGACGCCCTGGGCATCCTGGTTATTCAACTGACAGGTTTTTCCGGAAAGATCCATCTTCGAGAAGCGTTCCCCGGTACCGACAAACACCTCATCCGGAGCAGCAAAAAACGATAGGGTTGAACGGTTGATCACCCCGTTCCTCTCCACATATGCCAATGCAAAGGCTTCAGGCCGGGCCGGAAAAAACTGGTCCCAGGCACTGACCCTGACCTCCGTTTCACCACCCGGAAAAAACGAAGCAACCAGGGTTTCTTCAGGAGGGGGAATCAACCCACTCCAAAAATCGATCAACGGTTTTTTAAAATCAAAGACTGCTTTTATTCCCTTATTTGTGTCAGCAACAATCCATTCGTTCGCTTTTATTTCAGTGTGTAACGGATTTACATGCAATTCAGGATGGAATTCCAGCATGGGCGATTCCTCTGTTTCCCGGCATCCAAAGCCCATCGTTATCCTCAGTATCTTATCGCCATAAGCTCTCAGCCTCAGATGATATTCCCGGCGTGGTTCTGTCCGATCGGGAGTCATATCGTCTGTTGCCTTCATCCGTTGAAACGGGATCGTCAAAACCACATCCCCGTTTTCTGTTTCCATATTTGTTGGAAAGCAGGCCCGCCACAATGATTCCTCCCCCGGACCTGCCGGGTCAAAATCAAGAAAATCGGATAAGGGGTAGTTGGTCTGTTTCATGTTTTTACATTTTATTTAGTCAGAACAATCACCTCTTCAGATTTTAATCCTTTCGAACTTGCTTTAATTTTTATTTCACCGGCTGATTGTGTTGCCTGGAGAATCAGCAGGCACATTCCGTTAAATGCTTTCCTTTGATTTGCTTTAAAGGGCTCCAGGCTTGCCTGGTACCCGTTGTCCACACCGGCTATCGTTCCTTCCCCTTTGACATCAAAACGGATCAGATTGTCTGCATCCGGAACCAGCACGCCCTTCTTATCCAGCACCTTAACCGTAATAAAGGAGAGATCGCGTCCATTGGCACGAAGGATGTCCCTGTCAGCTGTTAATTCAATAGTTGCCGGTTCTGAAGCGGTATGGATCTCTTTGATCTGCACTGGCTTGCCATTTTTCCTTGAAACGGCTTTTATCGTTCCCTGTTCATGTTTCACCCGCCATTGAACATGGTATCTTCCGTGTTCTTTCTTCCTGGTACCCAACGATTCTCCGTTGAGGTAAAGCTCCACTTCATCGGCGTTGTTATAATAGGCCCACACATCGATCATCTGACCCTGTTCCCAGTTCCAGTGAGGGAACAGATGCAGCATCGGAGTCCCGGTCCACAGGCTTTGATACAGGAAATAGGCATCCTTGGGAAAACCGCACAGGTCGATGATCCCGTAATAGGAACTTCGTGCCGGCCAGTCGAAAGGAACCGGTTCACCCAGGTAATCAAATCCCGACCAGATAAACATCCCGGAAATAAAATCATGGGTTGACACCCTATCCCAAGTTTCTTCGTGGGTTGCCCCCCAGTAAGCATGTACATGATCGTAAGCTGAAACCGTTAATTCGGGAGTAGCTCCTTTGACGGGGACATTGTGCGCTTCAGGCCATTTCATGATGCTGTCAGAAGGCATCCGGTAATACCCCCGCGTTGAGAGGGCCGACACATTCTCAGATGCCACCATTTTCTCCCCCGGGAAATTCACAGGAAAGTGAACATATTCGTTGTGTTTATAATTAAAACTAATCAGGTCAAGCGCTCCCGACTGCCAGATAAAATTCTTCTGCGGATCCTGCTCGGTGAGGGCACAGGTCACCGGCCGTGTCGGATCAATTTCCTTAACTATATCGACCAGTTCTTTGGCTAAGGTTATTCCTGTGCTGTCGAATTGTTCCCTGATCTCATTTCCGATGCTCCATATAAATACAGAAGGGTGGTTTCTGTCGCGCAGGATCATATCGGTCAGGTCGCGTTCATGCCATTCCTCCCAGAAAAGATGGGAATCGTATTTGGTTTTCTTTTTGGCCCACATGTCAAAGGCTTCGACCATGACCAGAAAGCCCATTTGATCACAAAGAGACAGCAGTTCAGGAGCCGGCGGATTATGGGCCGTACGGATGGCATTGCATCCCATTTTTTTCAGGATCTCCAGTTGCCGCTCAATAGCCCGGATGTTTACAGCAGCCCCCAGGGCTCCCAGGTCATGGTGGTTGTTGACCCCATGAATTTTTAAGGCCTTTCCGTTGAGAGAGAAACCTTCTTCCGCATCAAATTCATAGGTACGAATGCCAAACACTGTTTCATGCAAATCTGTTAATACACCATCGGCATACACCGTATGTACTGCCCTGTATAACGACGGATTGTCAACCGACCACAAACGAGGATCTTTTATTTCCAGTGAATCCATAATAATCTCTTCCGTCCGGCCACCTATTTCAGCCGGCTTGCTTTCTGCAACGCTCTTATTCTCTGCATTGTATATTTCATTTTTTACCCGGATGGATTTGACTTCCGGATCCAGATTCTTAATCTTCAATTCAATTTTTACTGTTGCAGAATGATCGTCCACCAAAGGAGTGGTAACAAACGTTCCCCAGTGGTCAATATGTGTCTTTTCGGTTTTTACGAGCCACACATTGCGGTATATTCCGGAGCCTGTATACCATCTGGAGTTTGGCTGAAGGGAATTATCTACTCTGACGGCCAGTGTATTCTTCTGTTCACTGTAATTCAGGTAAGGCGTAAGGTCATAGCGGAAAGAACTGTATCCATACGGCCGTTTCCCCAGGTAATGGTCATTGATCCATACTTCGCTGTTTTGATACACCCCATCGAAATCAATACAGACCTTTTTTTTTGCCTCTGATTCATCAAGAAAAAAGGTTTTCCTGTACCAGCCGACCCCTCCCGGCAAAGCACCTCCTGAGCTTCCGGCAGGATTATCCTGACTGAACTCCCCTTCAATACTCCAATCATGGGGCAGGGTTAAATTTCTCCATTCCGAATCATCAAAATCCGGATTTTGAGCACCCTGAATATCGCCCAGGCTAAATTTCCAGTGATCGGTAAAGATCAACCGTTGCCGGACCGTCTCATTTTTCTGAGAACATGAAACCATAAAAAAAACAAGAAAATAATATAGAATAAACGTTTTCTTCATTTTACTGTTTCGTATCATTGAATGAAAGGTTGCTTTTACCCAGATCCACCGAAGTTGCAACGGCAATTCCTCTTTGTTCCTCTCTGTTTACGGCGCAGTAAAAATGATAAACCACGCCGTTGTATTTTATCACATACGACTTGTGAGCAAACCAGTTATCGTAAGGTTCCGAGGGGGCGATCAGGTCCGGGCCTACCCATTCGGTCCAGTTTACCAGGTCGTATGAGCAGGCAAACCGGTTAAACGCATCGTGATCTTTGCGGTTTATCCAGAAAGCCCCAAAATAGAACATCACCCAGACCTCCCCGATTTTCTGAATTACAGCATCGCCCGAGATCCCTTTGTGGTGGTTTATCACCGGATCGTTGCCAAACCGTTGCCAGTGAACCATATCACCGGAAACAGCCATGCCAATCCGTTCGGCTCCCCGGGCCGGATTAAGGCTGTCGCCGCGGGCATTGTAATACATTACATAGGAATAGCCCGTGGTTTTGCCCTCATCAAGTAAAACCCAGGGTTTATACAGGGTGCTGTTTTCCCACCAGCGTGCATCCTCATCCGTAGGCATCAATACCGGCTCTTCAAAACGTTGCCATTCATGGACCGTTGAAGGATCCTTTTCAGTGCAGGCCATTCCTATGGAAAGCAATCCCCGTTCATATCCGGTGGAATTTCCGCCAAAGTAAGGCATCCAGTATTTCCCATCTGCTTTATGCAATTCGTAACTCCCCCCCCATTCCGGATCCTGAAGGCTGGGGTACCCTGCCTTTTGGTTTGCATCCCAGTCAGAAGAATCGGAAAACGACATAATCTTCCCGAGAACATCCCATTCCAGCAGATCAACACTTTCAGCAAGCCAGGTTTCGTATCCCCTGCCATCAAAAACAAAATAGGTCATAAACCACTTATTATTTTTCCTGAAAACGGTGGGGCAATCTGTTTTCAGGGAATCGTTGTCAGGGACCAGAACCAGACCATATTTCCAGGGTGTTTTTATCTCTTCGTATATTTCCTGCATTTTTGTTTCTGAAACAGAACCCGGCAATGCATGATCTCCTGATTTTGATTTACATCCGGCAACAAACAGGATCACAAGAAAACCACAGATGACTTTAGCTTTATTCATTTCCTTTTTCGTATATTATTGAATCTTAAGCCAATCGATATACAACGGGCTGTTTTCATTCGGTGTTAATCGCAAAATATAGGTTCCTGCATTTATCGTGGTTTGGGTATCGGTACGATGGCTCTGCCATTTCTTTCCGGATGATAAAAATTCCTGAACTCCTTTCCAAACTTTTCGTCCATCGGCTGAAATGATTTCCATAGTTACGGGCAAAGGGGCAACCCGTTCGTTGACATACCGGAATTCCAATCCATATTTTGAAGCCAGCCCCACATTGAACACCCATTCAAATGAACTGTTCGGATCCGGAATCAGTACACACTCCTTATCCAGGTAATGCACCGGTCTGGTTTGACCTTTGCATCCTAAAGAAAGGGCATCGTAAGAAACGGATTGCCGTAAATCAATCGGATCATCCAAGGAAGTTACAGGCAGGACAGCCACACTGTACATGGGTGTTTTTTCCGGATGTTTCCCGGGGCTGTAAAGATGTACCTTCTCTCCTTTTTTATATTCCCGCCGGAAAACCCGGAAGCGGGTGCTTCCGTTATAGGTACTTTTCACTACAGATAGCAAGGAGGTAAAATCGTTCAGCCATTCAGGAATATCACGGATGGGTTCTGAAAAAGCGATATACACATAGCTGTCGGAACGAACCTGAAAGGTTGCCAGTTCATGGACTGAATTGTTAATAAAAACAGGAGGCTGGATCCACTCCGCCCCGTAAAATTCTGCAGGCAGCGAATAAAACGCCCCTGTTGTATCCGAATACTGGTTGATCCCGGTATCCATCCAGGATTGGACCTGCCAGTTTTCTTCGTTTTGCGCCGGGTTGGTTTTAAATCCGGTGATAACTCCCTTTGAAGGAGGCGCTGGTACGACTTCCGAATTTTCTGTTGAAATGGCAATGGCTGAAATGATGGCCTGCCCGGCTTTTGTTTCCGGAAAGGAAAGGACCAGTTCTCCGTTATCGACCTCTGCATTGATGGTCTTTTTAAGGACTTTATCATGGCCGGCTTCTTTCCATATATCCAGATCATCGAGTTCTTTATTGTTGTTAACTGCCACATCGAAGATCCGCCAGCCGGTGCAATCCAGACCTCCTCCGGTTCCATACCATGGTTCGGTGAAAAACAACTCAATCCGGTACTTGCCATTCGGAACCGGAAAAGAATACCGTAAATCATCTCTTCCGAACCGGAAATACTGAAATAGTTTCTGCGCGTGGGTTCCTTCCACCGGATCCCATGATGTCCGCTGGCTTCCATAATAAGCAGGAAGGTTGGGATACTGATCGGTCCATGATACCGAACCCCACGATTCACTGTCCGTTTTCCGGATATCGGCATTCCACAGGTTTCCCTGCTGATCGGTATATTCAGGCCCTCCGCAATTTACCAGGTGCAGATAATTCCGCCCGGATCGTTGAATAAGGGGAACCTCCCTGCCGTATAGTTTATCCGGTTCTTCAACAGCAGGTAAATGGTTCAATGCTACCACATCAGAAGCCACTTTTTTCCCATTCACATAGCCTTCTGCGTAAAGGATATGGTTCGTTATTTCCACCTGATCCCACTCAAAATGAGTACCGATGCCCTTTCCGGAACGTACTCCGAGTGAATTGATTCCCAGACCGTTAAAAAGTTGCACCTCATCGCAATTCGAATACACCGAAATTCCTTTTTTCCTTCCGGGAGCAATCCATCGGTCAGGCCAGGTGTGCATAGCAATATAGACCATCGGACTCTTTTCTTTGGATGCATAGTTTGCACGGTACATATAATAGGCATCCAGGGGTTCTCCCCAGATAGTGAACAGCCCTTTATAATTTACCGGACCGATCCTGTCGATTTCCCGGGAGCCTTCTCCGCTTTGCACTCTTCCCGGATTATCGTGTGAATTAAACAACCATAAAAACTGACCGCAACACCGGTCCCTTACCGATTCAGCCAGTCTGATTTTTGATTCCAGTAACAGGACCATTCGCTCTTCACTCAGGGGGCCATTCTGAACAAAGCCTCCTTCTGTATGCAAACCAAGGCTTCTCCAGGCTCCATACTCTCCGTTGAGCCATTGTTCCGATAATTCTCCGGCATAGCGTTCCGGATCACCTCCATACGTTCCCGACCAGTTCTGGATAACATTCCAATCGGTTCCGGTACCTCCGTTGCAGGTTGTCACCAACCGTTGTGACGAAGCGGTAGGATCGAGTTTCCGGATCAGTTCCGTACACTCTTCAGCAAATGCTGTGGGTAGGGAACTCTCATTCTCAAGTCCCCATAAAATTACCGAGGGACTGTTTCTTCTTTCTTTAATCCAATCGTGCAGCAGCGATTTAAAACGATTTCTGAATTCAGGGGTATCAAACCATATGTGGGCAGCCATCTGGGGCCACCAAAGGATTCCCGTTTGATCCCAATATTTCTGATATCGAAGGTTATGGGGCTGATGGGCATCGCGGAATGCATTGAATCCGGCTGCTCTGATCTGTGAAACCCGTGCTGCGATCTGCTCCCCGGTAAACGCATGGCTTTGCCCCATGGCATGTTCATATTCGCAAATGCCGTTTATGAATACCGGTTCGCCGTTTATGTAAAAACGGTGGGTGGCATTCGCTCCAAAAATATCCCATTTGATCCACCGGATTCCATAGGGCGTTGAAACCTGATCCATTGTTTTTCCATCCTGAACAATTTTTGTTTCAATCTGATACAAATAGGGATCATCCGGCATCCATAGGCGGGGATTTTTTATCTCAGAAATCATCTGTCTGACCGTATCGGTCTGACCTGCCTGCAACCCTATCTCTGTTTGAATGCTGTTCAGTTCTTTCCCGGCCCTGTTTCTAACGGTATTTACAACCGTAATTTCTTTATTCTCAACGTCATAATTTTTCACTTCCGTAGAGATGTGAATAGAAGCGCTCTCCCTGGAAATGGAATGATCATTCCATATGTGAACTCCAAAAGGTTCTATTCGTATGGGATTCGTGACAATCAGATGGACGGGTCTGAATATTCCGAGAGGCTGGCTTCCTTCTGAGAATCCCCACTCCGGACTGCAGCCACCACAGACCCAGGGCAGATCCCTGATATGGGGAGGATGACCGGCTCTCACAGCCAGGAGGTTCTCTTTCCCGGGTTGAACAGCCTTCGTAATGTCGATGGTAAAAGAAGTTCGTCCGCCTGCATGGTACCCTACCGAATCGCCGTTTAACCAGACGGTCGCATACGATCCAACTCCTTCAAACCAAAGAAAATACCGCTTCTCTTCATCCCTTTCATCCACCGTAATAACCTTTCTGTACCATGCATATCCATGCATATTACCGTGCTTTAACCGCCTGTAACCACCATACGCATCCCAATTGTGCGGAACGTTTGTAATTTTCCATCCTTTTACGTCAAAGTCTTTTAATTCAAACCCTTTCTGAATATTTTCAAAGCTATCCTTTGCCATGGTAGCCCACCCTTCATTTAAAAGGATATCCTGACGGATGGTTGCTTTCCTGGAGGGCCTGTCCGATTTTATGCACCCTGCAGCAAACATGAATACTATTAGAATATTAAAAATCCGCATCAAAGGTGATTTTTTCATTATGGAACCACCATTCAGGTGCAAGGACCACATCCACAGGAAGTTTATTTATCAGGGACAGACGATCGCTCATACCTATACTTCTTAATAAAACAACCAGTCTACCGGGATTCCATCTGTCTTATCCGTTAATCCGGCATCGTGAACCGGAATATTTTCATCTCCATCGATAAATCCAAGAATCAAAACACGCCCTTTCCCCAGTTTTAACTCATTCTCCCCTGCTTCATAATGATACGTGTAGATATTTACCGGATAAAGACCGTTTAGTTTTAAAGCATTGGCAATTTTAATATCGGCCTGCCCCCGGTCGTTGGCATTTGCATTGGTTTCAAGCGTTGGGGGACGCAAGACGGTATAACTGTTGGTATTAAAATACCCCACCAGAATTTTTACCGGCTGCTTATTTTTGAATTTCAGTATGGTTCCTTCCTCCTGCTGGATCCTATCGAAAAACTGCACCCCCTTCAACTTTCTTAATTCAGTGGCAAATTCCTCAATCACATAGTCCTGGTCCGCATAGATCCGGCTTCCTTTCTGAACAGGATAAAAAGTTACATCCGGATTCAGCACATCAACCGGCACGGGCTCCAGTACATGGTATACTTTTTCGCCGGAGATACCATCTGCCTGTTTAAGCATTCCAATGTTCCGTTTAAAATTTTCCAGTTCCTGTTGATAATGCGGCAGCATCTCTGTCCAGGTTTTATTGGTTCCGTTGCGGCCGGTGATCGGGATACGCCTTTGCTGGGTTTGCATGCTGTTGGCATACAGATAAGCATCTTTCGTCCTGTCAACCAGCTCTTTATAGCAATCGAGGCTTTTCTCCAGATAAGGCAATGCTTTTTCGAGGTCAGAAAGGTCCTTCGAATATTTATACCGCAAAACCAATAAGGCAGCCTTCACTTTTTCATGGAAAAACCGAGCAAAGGCATCGTAACAATAGACATCATTTCTTAGCCTTTCAAACTCCTCTTTGTTGACCCTCACGGAAGAAGCAGCTTTTTCAATGGCTTCCACAGCGAGCCTTCCGTGTTCCACCGTTTCGGCAATAATCTGCGTAGGCAGTTCTCCATGATGCGGTTCTCCCTTCCACTCCTTGCGGGCATAATCAATGAGTATCTCCCCTTCAGGGCCACTGCTTGAATAGAAATTGCTGTACACATGCCATTTATAGGGGTTTACCAGCTGACTCATAAACATTCCGAGCAGGAGGGTTTGCCGGTTGCCATCGGAGATCCCAAAACGCCTGAGTAGTATGGGTGCAATTTCGCCTGTTTGTTCGTACGCCTCAAGAAGAAACGATCCGTTTTCAGCGCTTCCGTAATAGTTCCCAAATTGTTCCGACCAGAAATCCTTTTCTTTCGTACTGTCGCGCCGGCAATTCCATGCGTAACGGCCCCAGGCTTTATACCATATCCAGTCTCTTTCAATTTGTTTCAGTCTGCCGGGAACCTTATCGGCTGAGTAAGGCCAGTCCCAATACGAAGCCTGCGGGTAGAGGTGAAGTCCGTTGGCACCCTGGATGTCATGCATGGCCTGCACACATTTCTGAATGAATCCCGGTGCTCCATACCGGAAGGGCTCAAGATTGGCTAAAATGTGGACATTTGAGATGTGTACCGAACCCAGGCTGCTTAATCCCTGATGGATGGTTGCCCATGAATCACGGGGCTCATAGGTAGTCAACGACTCCCCGTTGTATTTAGCCGTTGTATAGAGATTTTTATAAACTGGCAAAGCGGCTTTCATAACTTTCTCCGCATCGGTATCATGGCCTCTTAAAACCAACGGAGGCTCCTCGTCGATCCCCAGTTTTTCCAGTCCGTCCTTAACACCGGGAATGATGGTTCGGGTAAACCATTCCACATCGTCGTCGATGGTATTAATGGCCTCACCCAGACAAGGCATCAGTCCGACATTGGGATACTTTTCGATGAATGCAGCTATCGATTGACGGGTATAGTCGGCAATAAGGGGATCGATGGGGCGACTGCGGTCCTGGGTCGCAATCCCGTGATGCTCGGCAAAAGGCTTTGATACAATAATGTTATAAAACATCTGAATGACCCAGATGCCCCGTTTGGCGGCTTCTTCCGTGAGGAAACCAAAAACTTCTTCATTCATTTTAAAGATCTTGTCATCCACCTCCACAGCATAGGGATAATCCTCCAGTTCCACCAACGAAGCAAAAGGATGCCCGTTCCATAAGAACAGCGCATTGTAGCGGTTTTCAACCAGCATATCAAGGTATTCGAGCCATAGTACTTTGTCATAGAACCAGGGAAAATTCTCAGGGGTATACGGATATTCATACACCTTTCGCCCCGGAAGGTATGCTGTCTTTTGCAAGCCGATGCAGGTGCCCCGTAATACCATCTCGGGTTGATCCCTGAAATTCAGGGTATCCGGAATCCGACCCAATGCTTTTATTTGTTCTGCCAGTTCGAGGCATCCATAAAGGGTCCCGGTGGGGTCTGCTCCCAAAACAGCGGTATTCCTTCCGTTGGAGTGAAGCGTAAATCCCTCCTTTTGTCTGTTGATTTCTGCCCGGGAAAAACGATCGGCCAGGGGATGGCCCGACGGGGCAATGACAATCAGAGGACCCGCTGAATCCGTAATGACAGAATCGCTGAAAGAGATGGTATACCCGGATTCTTCCAGGGCATCAGCAATCCTGGTTGTGCCCAATTCAATGCTCCCGGGACCATCCGGATCGAATACCAACGTAACGTTTTTATGGCTGCAGGAAATACCGGTAAGAGCAAGGAAAAAAAACCAAACGATTTTTCTGAAAAGGACGCTTTTGTATTGAACCATACTGCTTTCGTTAATATCTATACAAATATATAAAAAATGTGAACGTTTACACATTTTGTAAATGCTGTAATCAAAGGCTTTTCTGAAAAGTAATTTTCTCAAATAGTGCAAACGTTTTTATAAAAGAAGAGCGAAGCCCGGACTTCGCTCTTCATACTTTTAAAAAACTAAACTATGAAATCAAATCAGGTTTATTAATAGTTATAACCGGTTAACCCCTGGATAAATTCCTCCCGGTTCAGAAGGGCATCCAGTTCTTCACTTGGGATAGGTCTTACCACATGGTAATCCTGGATATTGTCAGCTGCTCCTCCTTTGTTGTAGGTTCTGACATATTCAATTAGTTTCCCGGTACGTTTCAGGTCAAACCACCGCAATCCTTCGCCACAGAATTCACGGGCTCTTTCAGCCAGGATAAAGTCGATATTTATTTCATCGGCAGAGACCTGCATTTCAGCTTCCTTGTCTGGCAATGCGGCCCTTGAACGGATCACATTCAGGTAATTGGCAGCCCCGGATAAATTGCCCTTCAGCATTTCAACTTCTGCGGCAATGAGGTACATTTCCGATAAGCGAATCCGGATCTGATCGAGCAGTCCGTACCGCGACTTTGCATAATAGCCGTTGTATTTGGGACCGTCGAATTTTTTTAAGGCCGGGAAAGGGATGTTGTAGCGAACAATAGTACCATCGGGGTTATAGATATCGTTGATGTTATAATAGGTATAGGATTTCCTGCCTGGTTTCGGTTTTGAATTGATGGAAACATACAACGCTGTATCGCCGGTTGCAGGTTCTGTAATGTCGTTGTACCTGTTCTTCATCCATACGGTTCTGAAGGATCCCCTGTACCTGCTGTCGGCTGTTTCATCGAACAGGTCAAACAAGGCTTTGGTCGGATAGGTAAACGACGGGTCTCCCCAACTGTCCCCATCCTTAAAACCATATTCATAGGACATGATAAGGTAGGCACTGGCTTTCATATAATTAAATTTGAAATACTGCCACCAGCGGTTTCCGTATCGTTCCACATTGTTTTCAAGGGTACTGAATGTGATTTTATACAATGCTTCTTTGTTATTTTTGTTGTTGTCCTCGTGCCAGATATCTTCGTACTTGTCGTACAATTCCACGCCCCATTCGGTCTGGTTTGCAATAACTTCATCTGCAGCATCTTTTGCAATGGTCAGGTATTCGTCCTTTTTTTCAGGCACATGATAAGCAGCGGTAAGGGCCGTACGGGCCAATAAACCGAGCGCAGCCTTTTGGGTCACTCTTCCCGGTTGCGCTTCCTCCGGGGATGCATGCTGGGCTGCATACTGCAAATCACTGATAATAACCTCGTAGAACCCGGCTACTGTGCTTCTCTCAGCCGTTAATTTAACTTCCCTGGTAGGGGTGGTATTCAAAACCACAGGGCCCCATTGTTCAACGATGTGCCAGTTATACCATGCCCTCAGGAACTTAAATTCCGAAAGGATTTGGGCCTTTTTTACCGGATCGTTAAAATCAACCTTGTCGTTTTCCACGAAATCAATGCCATAGTTGGCCATGTTCACTCCTTCGTAAACATACTCCCAGACTGCTCCGCCTCCACTATCATCATAAGGTTGCAATCCATCGTATTGCGTTAATTGTTTCCATCCGGGGCAATCCCACAGGTCGGTGCCGGTTTCGTAAAGGGTAAAGCCATATTCGCTGCAATACATTTTTTGCTGCCATTTATAGGCCGATGCAATTAAGGTTTCCATTCCTTCCGGAGTACTCCAGATGGCCTCGCCTGTAAGGCCTGACGGATTATATTCTTCGAGGCTGCATCCGCCTGCCATAAGTAAGAAGGCCCCTATCGAAAAGCTGAATACTGTTTTATGTAATTTCATTTTCAATCGTTTTTGCAGTTACTAAAAGTCAGTTTTAAAATTCAACATTTACACCGAAAATCACCTGTCTTGAAAGCGGGGATGATTCAGAGCCACCCCTTTCAGGATCATATTGTTTCAGGCGTTTGTCTTTCACCCAGGTTGCCAGGTTCGACCCGGTAACATAGAAACGGACTTTGCTGATTGAAGCCCTGTCGAGCAGTCTTCCAGGCAAACTGTATCCAAGGGATACATTCCTGAGTTTCACGTAAGATCCGTCGGCAAACATCAGCATATCGGAATAGGAGTAATTCACAATGCTGCTTTTGTTGGCATCGGGCCGGGGATATTCGTTGGAAGGATTCTCCGGGGTCCAGTAGTCAAAATCTGCAGGCCCGTTGTCCTGGCCGTCCGGATTGTAGCGCCCCAGAAATTCACCCCAGATGGTCTGTCCCATGCGGGCATACATGAAAAAGCTGAAATCAATGTTTTTATATTGAAAGGTATTCCCGATACCCCCTTCCCATTTGGGGACTCTTGAACCTACCGGAATTCTGTCGTCGCCGGTTATCCGGTAATCAGGAGGGGTCGGATTCCCGTCTTCATCATCCGGTCCACGCAGGTCTTTGACCTTAATATCACCCGGTTGGAAACTATGCCCGTTGGCATTGAATTTATCCATTTCTTCCTGTTCATCGGCCTGCCATATTCCGTCAGAAACATAATTGTACCAGGTTTGAATAGGCTCTCCGATGATCAACGATGTTTGTTTCCCGCCATAAATAATGTCTTCATCGTCAATCAGGCTGGTAATTTTTTCCGAACTCTTCGTAAAGGTGACATTTGTGGTCCATTTAAAATCTTTTCTATTGAAATTGAGGGTGTTTAACGTAAATTCCACCCCGCTGTTTTCGGAAGCTCCGATATTCTGGTTCACCTGTTTGTTCTTGCCACCTGCCGACCAGGGCAAACTGCGGCTCAGAAGAATGTCAGAAGTTTTGGTTTGATAATAATCAGCTACCAGGCTGATATGGTTGTTGAAGAAACCTATATCGGCGCCAATGTTTAAGGTGGCCGATTTTTCCCAACTCAGTTTATTGTTTCCAAACAGATAAACCACATAATAAGGAGCGGTAACATCGCCAAAAGCAAAGTTTGTGGAAAGGTACATGGATGATTGTGTGCCATACGGCGCAATGGCTGAATTGCCGGCAATGCCGTAGCTTGCCCGTAATTTCAGGTTACTCAACGTATTGGAATACTTTAGAAAATTCTCTTCCGATATCCTCCAGGCTAATGCAACAGAAGGAAAGGAATACCACTTGTTGCCTTCGGCAAGGCGTGAAGCACCATCGTAACGGGTGGTGGCCGTAAGCAAATATTTGTCCTTGTAACTGTAATTAATCCTTCCGGCTACTGAAAAAGATGCATATTCAGTATATCCGCTGGTTGTTTCCTTGGATTCGGTGGTGTTGCCCTGCAGGTAATAGAATAGTTGCGATGCCAGCAACTGACCGTTCCCACTGGCTTCCACATGATCGGAAATGCTTTCTATCCAACTGGTCAGACCGGTAATTTTTACATTGTGGTCAGCAAAATCTTTTTCATAGGTTAAAATGTTATCCCAGTTGATAAACCGGGAAGTGGAGGATGAATACAACGATTCACAGGTGCCTCCCAGCAGTGAGATGGAGTTGCTTGCATTGTAAACTCCCCTGCGGTAAGAAGAAAGATTCACAGCGAGGTTGCTTTTAAAACTGAGACCTTTTAGAGGATTGACCTCAAGGTACCCTGCTAAATTGTTGTTGTTTGAGATCCGGTTATCAGCAGCCATGTCCGGTATTTCATCGGCCAGTGGAGTGATGATGCCCGTATTACCCCCGATAGGATACAGGTTTATGTTGCCGTTTTCATCGTAGGGCACACCAAAAGGAGAAGTATACAAAGCCAGTTTTATCGGGTCTTTTCTGCGATCCAGGTTGTAATAGGTAAGCTGTGCATTGATTCCTATTTTAGCCCAGTCCGCCAGGTTGTGGTTCAGATTCAAACGTACAATGTATTTATCAAGGTTATCGTTTTTATACATTCCCCCTTCATTCAGATAGGCGAGGCTTACCAGCGATTGGGTTTTTTCTGTACCGCCCGATATGGTAACGGAATGGTTCTGCAGGGTTCCGTTTTGGAGCAGCAGATCCTGCCAGTTAACCCAATTGTCGTTCTGTATGGCTTCCCATTCGTATTCTGAGAAAATGGCCGGATCGTCCGCAGGAGATTCCCATAAACCTGCTGTGCGGTAGGCTTCCCGCCTTAACTGAATATAATCCTCTCCTCTGCGCACATCCGGATAACGGGTCATCCCATTTATCCCGTAGTATCCGTTGTAGGATACTTTCAATTTTCCCGCTTTTCCTTGTTTCGTTGTTATGATGATTACACCATTGGCTCCCTGAGAACCATAGATTGCAGTGGATGAAGCATCTTTCAGCACATTGATGGATTCGATATCGGAGGCATTGATATCTTCAAAATTTGCCCCCTGAACGCCATCAATAATAAACAGCGGAGAATTGCTTCCGTTGATGGACCGGTTTCCCCGGACCAGAATATCGACACTGGCACCGGCAGCACCCGATTCCCGGGTAATGGTCATTCCGGTTACCATCCCTTGTATGGCTTCCATGGCGTTGTTGGTCGGGGTTCGTACAATGTCTTCGCTTTTAACGACGCTAACCGCACCGGTCAGATCACGTTTTTTGACTACTCCATAGCCAATGGCCACCACTTCATCGAGCCCGATAACATCCTCCTCCAGCTCAACATCTATGGTTGAGCGGTTCTCCACTCTGATTTCCCGGGTTTTCATTCCCATAAAAGAATAGACCAGTATGTCATCGGGTGAAACACCATCGATCGTGTAAACCCCGTCAACATCGGCAACCGCTCCCCGGCTGGTTCCTTTGATCAGAACCGTTGCCCCCGGAAGGGATTCTCCTGAAGTATTTGTAATTTTCCCGGTGACCCTCCCCTGCTGCATGGCATCTGAGAATCCTCCGGCACCGGATGAAACAGAAAAGGTGAAAAACAAAGAAATCGCTACTGCGACCTTCACAATGCTTAAAAGCCCTGTTTTGTTTCCCGAATGTGAAAAATCAAACCAATAATTAAATTTCATACGCATAGACTTAATGATTCAGTATAAAACATGATACAATTTTTTATAGAAACAAAACTATAAAAAATATTTAAAAATGAAAACGTTTACATCCTAAATAATCCTAATTATAAAGGATTCTAGAATCTTGTTTTTTAATGTAGGTGCAAACGTTTTTTTAAATATTTATTTATTAGATTTGCAGAGGATGGCGTATAGCAGCGATTAAAAACGGTAGTACCTTTATGAATATGGATCAACAAAAACCGGCTTCAGAACAGACGTTAGTTCAGCGGCTCGACGCCTTGTATGAATACGATCGGGAGCCGGTATCAGAAAAAAAACTATATGGCTGGAAAACATTTATTGCCATGTTTTCCGGCGAACATGTAGCCGGAACAGAATTTGTTCTGGGGCCTTTGATGGTCATGCATGGTGTTTCGGCCGTAGATTTTATCTGGGGCTTGCTGGTTGGCAACACGCTGGCAGTGCTTAGCTGGGCTTTTCTGACTGCACCGGTGGGGGTTAAAACCCGGCTGACCATATACTGGCAGTTGAAAAGAGTCATCGGGCCCTATCTGACCGTTGCCTACAGTGCGTTTTACGCGATTGTCCTTTGCCTGCTGGCAGGAGCCATGGTCAATGTGGCTGTAACCTCCGTATCCATTCCGTTTGGTATACCGAATCCCGATTATGTGGCAGGGGATATCATCCCGGGTGTTGAATGGATTTTCATTGCGGTCATCGTAGGTATTGTTATTGCCACCCTGGCTGTTCTGGGATTCGAAAAGATCGCCCAATTTTCAAAAATATGTGCTCCATGGATGGTACTGGTCTTCTTTGCGGCGGCCATTGCAGTGATGGCAAAACTGAAAATGGGCACAACCGGGAATTTCTGGGATATTATGAGCACAAAGATATTTACCGGGGAACCCATAGGCAACAACACGAAATACACCTTCTGGCATGTAGCCGGGTTTGCATGGTTATGCAATGCACACCAACATATGGGGATGTCAGACATTACCATCTTCCGGTATGCCAAAAAATGGACCCAGGGTTTTGCTTCAGCCTTTGGGATGTTCCTGGGCCATTTTGGAGCCTGGATCGCTTCAGGAATTTTATGTGCAGCCTATCTGGCAGAAGGATTTACCAATCCCCAGCCGGGGACCATCGCCCTCTACGGAGCGGGCCTTGCCGGAGCCATCTGTGTGGTCATTGCCGGATGGACAACCGCCAACCCCACCCTGTACAGGGCTGGCCTGGCCCTCCAGGTGGCAACCCCTAACTGGAAACGGTGGAAAGTAACCTTTGCGGCCGGAGCTTTTATGATCTTTACTGCCTGCATTCCTGCTGTGAATGCAAACCTCGACCGGATCGTGGCGTATTACGGATTGTTTTTTGTCCCCCTGGGAGCTTTTATTATTGTGGATATCTGGCTGTTTCCAAAAATCGGACTGGTGAGCAATTATACCGAAAAAAGAAACAAACGGTTCAGCTGGCCTGCAGCAATTGCCTGGTTCAGCCCGTTTCTGATCTCTTTGTTTGTGTATGGTAAAGACAATTTCCCGTTCCTGCAAAAATTGCTTGACGGGAATATGCCGGCATGGCTCGCAACCCTGAAAATGGACATCATGTTCCTTGTAGGACCCGAGTGGATCATTGCCGCTTTGCTTTATCTGATCCTTGGATATGTTCAACAAAAAATTGTGCGGAAAACACAGCCAATAAACGGTTAAAAAGGACTATGGAACCCATATTATGGAAAAGATGCAAACATCAAACGCCACGAAGTGGCAACTTAATTCAGCCCGGGGCAACGCCCCGGGAAAACAAAACAATAAATAAACACCCGCCCTGAAAGGGCAGCTTAAAAGAATAAACAAGCAGAATAAGATGAAGAAATTACTCATTGCAGTTTCATTGACTGGCCTGGCACTGACCATTGTTCCTTCCCTGCTGGTATATAAGGGGGTTATCGGACTGAACAGCCATTTCTGGTTGATGGCCCTCGGAATGGTCTTGTGGTTTGCTACAGCCCCTTTCTGGATGAAAAGCAAATCGCTGGAAGAAAACGAAGAATAAGGGATACTTAATCGCTCTACTGTGCTAAAGATTTTAGATTTACGGACAGAATACCAATCCAATCCGGTTGGAATCGGAACCTGCTCTCCCCGACTGAGTTGGAAAATTTGCGGGGACGACAGAAACATACATCAAACAGCCTGTCGCATAAAATGCGCAGATTCTCCGGAAAAACTGAAAATTGAGGAACAACTGCTGTGGGATTCGGGAAAGATTTATTCCGATCAATCCATTCATATACCCTACAAAGGGAACAGGCTTTTCTCCGGCCAGCGCATTTTCTGGCAGGCCAAAGCCTGGGACAACAAAGGACAGGAATCCCAATGGAGTAGCCCTGCTTTCTGGGAAATGGGACTGCTGGAGCATTCAGACTGGAAAGCGAAATGGATCGAACCAACGATCCGGGAAAATCCGGATCGTTCCAATCCCTGTCCTTACCTGCGAAAGAAGTTTCTTCTGGAGAAACCCGTTAAAAAAGCAACGATCTATGTTACCTGCCATGGATTATACCGGCTTCAGTTAAACGGAGGGAAGGTAGGTGACCAGGAGTTCACCCCCGGATGGACCAGCTATCACAAACGGCTTCAATACCAGGTTTATGATGTAACCGGACAGCTGGCTTCAGGTGAAAATGCCGTCGGAGCCATACTGGGCGATGGATGGTACCGTGGCTTTTTCGGCTGGGAAGGCAAAAAAAACCTGTATGGCGATAAAACAGCCCTGCTGTTCCAGCTGAACCTGGTCTTTGAGGATGGCTCTGAAAAAACCATTGTTTCCGATAAAAGCTGGAAAGCATCAACCGGGCCCATCCTCGAATCGGAAATCTATCATGGGGAAATCTACGATAGCCGCCTTGAAAAAAAAGGCTGGGACAGAGCAGGCTTTGATGATTCCTCCTGGCACACGGTTTCAGAAAAAAAGTACAATCTTCAAAATCTTGTTTCCTCAGAAGGACCCCCTGTGAGGAGGACAAAAGAAATTCGTCCGGTGCAGAAAATCACTACCCCGAAAAAAGAAATTGTTTTTGATTTCGGGCAGAATTTTGTCGGCCGGGTTCAGTTTACACTGAAAGGAAAACGGGGAGACAAAATCACCATCCGGCATGCGGAAGTGCTGGATAAAGAGGGGAATTTTTATACCGCCAACCTGAGAACGGCCAAACAGCGCATTGAGTACTGGTTCAGCGGGGAAGGAACCGAAATCTACGAACCGCATTTTACCTTTATGGGCTTCCGGTATATCCTGGTTGAGGATTTCCCGTATGAGGTGGAGCTTCACAACTTTTGTGGAAAAGTGATTCATTCCGATATGGAGTTTACCGGGCATTTTCAATGCTCCGACCCGATGGTCAACCAACTCCAGTCAAATATACAATGGGGCTTGCGGGGCAATTTTGTGGATGTTCCGACGGATTGTCCGCAGCGTGACGAGCGGATGGGGTGGACCGGTGATGCCCAGGTTTTCGCACCAACGGCCTGTTTCAATGTGAATGCAGCGCTTTTTTTCTCCAAGTGGCTCAGGGACCTGGCTGCCGATCAACGCCACGACGGCAGTGTTCCATGGGTCGTTCCCATGGTCCTTGAAAACGGGGGAGGCACGGGCTGGTCTGATGGGTATGGCGCCTCCGGATGGGCCGATGCAGCCATCACCCTACCCTGGGAAGTATACCAGCGGTTTGGCGATACACGCATCCTCGAACAGCAATACCCATCAATGAAAGCCTGGGAAGAATACATAATCCGGGAAGCCGGCGACAGATACCTGTTTGATACCGGATTCCACTTTGGCGATTGGCTGTCATTTGCTGAATATACAAGCTATGTATACAACGCCCCGGATTACGGCTATGCCGGGGCCCACACAGAGAAAGACCTGATTGCCACGGCTTATTTCTACTATTCCACCAGGCTGATGCAAAAAACAGCGGCTGTCCTGGGTCGCAGGAAAGACGAAAAACGGTATACCACACTTCTTCCTGAAATAAAAGAAGCGTTCCGCAAGGAATTCATCACGCCCAACGGCAGACTGGTTTCCGGAACCCAAACCGCCTATGCCATGGCTCTTCTGTTCGGACTGATCCCCGAAGAGATGCGCCAAACCGCAGCCCGCAGACTAGCCGACGATGTGAATCATTTTCAGCACATCACCACCGGATTCCTGGGAACTCCCCTGATCTGTAATGCCCTCACCGATGCAGGCTTCCCCGAACTGGCTTACAAACTGCTTCTCAACAAAAAATATCCGTCGTGGCTCTACCCGGTAACCAGGGGTGCCACCACCATCTGGGAACGCTGGGACGGGATCCGTCCCGACGGGTCTTTTCAGGATGCCGGCATGAACTCATTCAACCATTATGCCTACGGAGCCATCGGCAACTGGCTCTATACAAAAGTGGCCGGCATTCAAACCTGCCCCGATGCCCCGGGGTATAAAAAATTCTTCATTAAACCCGAAATCACTGACAAACTGACCTGGACAGAAGCCATCTTCCAATCGCTCTACGGAGAGATACAATCCTCCTGGGAACGGAAAGAACAAAAAGTAACGATGAAAATTACCGTTCCGGCAAATACAAAAGCCATTCTTTACATCCCTTCGGCAAACAAAACAGAAATTACCGAATCAGGAAAGGGGCTTGAAAGTACAGAGGAAATAAAGATGATGGAATCAAACGACAGGTTCGTTGTTGTTGAAATTGGTTCGGGAGCGTATGTTTTTGAAAGTCCTTTGAAAATTTAAATGATATGAGACAGGATCCCATTTACGCATGATCCACATTCAGGAAAAACAAGAACTGTACGCCTACATGGAAAGACTGATTAACCTGCCCTTTCAGGGCGAAAATATTGGGTCGTCATTCAACCCGGGGCGTTGCCTCCGGGCTGAAATAATCCGGGCTTTCAGCCCGAAGAATAAATGAAACGAATAAATATGCGGCACATAAGACAACGTAATTTAACTTAATGGCAAAATCGTAGTTAATAAAACAGGCAATAAACGGTTAAAAAGGACAATGGAACCCATCTTATGGAAAAGATGCAAACAACAAACGCCACGGAGTGGCAGCTTACTTCAACCCGGGGAAACGCCCCGGGAAAACAAAACAGTAAATAAACCACCGCCCTGAAAGGGCAGCTTAAAAGAATAAACAAGGAATGGTTTATTTTAGAAGAAAAATACCGAAAAAAAATAGTAATAATACGATGAGACATTTTCAGAAGATTTTAGGCTCGATTGCTTTGATGATCCTGTTTTTATTTCTGATATCCGGGCACACCGGAGCCCAGGAAAGAGCTCTGACTCACACCGGGAACAGTCCTTATGCCCGGTTAAAAGGCATCAACATAGGCGACGTACAATGGACCGATGGTTTCTGGGCCGAACGTTTTGATGTGTGTAAAACCTCCATGATCCCGCACATGATGGGCAATTACCTGAATGATTCCATCAGCCATGCTTTTAAAAATTTTGAAATTGCAGCCGGTCTGGATACCGGAAGGCATGCCGGCCCGCCATTCCATGACGGTGACTTTTATAAAATCCTCGAAGCCGGAATAATGGCTTACGCTGCAACCGGAGATCAAAAAACCGGGGCAGAGATCGATCGTATCATTGATGTCATCGCGAAAGCACAACGCAGGGATGGGTATATCCACACGCCTGTAATTATTAAAGAGCTCAATGAGCCGGATCAAAAACACGCATTTGTAGAGCGGCTTGATTTTGAGACCTACAACATGGGGCATTTAATGACGGCTGCCTGCCTCCATTACAGGGCAACAGGAAAACGGTCGTTGCTGGATATTGCCATCAAAGCCACCGATTTTCTTTATGATTTTTATAAACGGGAGCCTCACGAACTGGCACAGAATGCCATCTGCCCTTCCCATTACATGGGGGTTGTGGAAATGTACCGGACCACGCGCGATCCCAGGTACCTTGAGCTGGCAGAAAACCTGATTGAGATCCGTAGCCTTGTACAAGACGGTACGGACCACAACCAGGACCGCATTCCTTTCAAACAGCAGACCAAAGCTGTGGGGCATGCCGTGCGTGCCAACTACCTGTATGCCGGTGCTGCCGACCTCTATGCCGAAACCGGCGACGATTCACTGCTGGTGGCGTTACAAAAAATCTGGCATGACCTGACCGGACACAAAATGTACATTACCGGAGGATGCGGGGCTCTTTATGATGGGGTATCACCCAACGGCACGTCCTACACCCCGGAATTCATCCAGCAGGTGCATCAGGCCTATGGCCGCGACTATGAACTCCCGAATATCACCGCCCACAACGAATCGTGCGCCAACATAGGAAACCTGCTCTGGAACTGGCGGATGCTACAGATCACGGGCGATGCAGACTACGCCGAAGTCATGGAAACCGTTCTCTACAACAGCCTGCTGGCCGGAGTCAGCCTCGACGGGAAAGGCTATTTTTATACCAATCCCCTGGCTGCGTTCCGGGGCATCAGCGACAGCCTCCGCTGGTCGAAACACCGTGAACCCTACATCACCTACTGCAACTGCTGCCCCCCCAATACCATCCGGACCATCGCAGAGGTTCAGAACTACATCTATTCCGTCTCCGATGAAGGACTCTGGGTACATCTCTACGGAGGAAACAGACTGAATACCACACTATCAGACGGGAAGTCTGTCAGCCTGACCCAGGAATCGGATTATCCCTGGGAGGGCCAGGTAATCCTAACCATTGACAAACTGCCGGAAGATTTCAGCCTCTTCCTGAGAATCCCCCAATGGGCTAATCTAACAACCATAACACTCAATGGCAGGGCAGTTAATGCTGACATTAAACCGGGGGAATATGTTGAATTAAAAAACAAATGGGCAGAAGGAGATGTCATCAAAATCCGGTTTCCCATGGAACCCAAACTCGTGGAAGCCCATCCCCTGGTTGAAGAAACCCGCAACCAGGTAGCTGTAAAATGCGGCCCGGTAGTCTACTGCCTCGAATCACCGGATATACCGGAAGATACACGGATTTTTGATTTTAAGATTCCCTCCGCTATAAACCTGAATCCGGTTAAACTAAAAATAGCCGGTTCAGAAATAACCGCCCTGGAAGGAAAATTCGAAACAAAGGAATCCCCTGACTGGGCAAATTCGCTGTACAGGGAAATATCAACACAGAAACCTGAACCAGCAATCATCCGGCTGATCCCCTATTATGCCTGGGATAACCGGGGCCTCTCCGAAATGACCGTCTGGATCCCCCTGGCAAGATAAACAGCTGTGTCAAGCGGGGCCTTCAGCCCCTGATTTTCTGAAAACCATCGATGGATTTATTTGTTTTCAGAGATTTTAAAAAATACTATCTTTGAATAAAGATTGAATGCATGAAACGACCATGAATATACTTATTCACAAACAAGGATTAGTATAATTTTCATGGGAGTTTACCTTTGAAAATAAATATTATAACCCTATGAATCAAATCATTAAAAATAAACTGAAGGATTTGAAAAAGATCTGTGAAACATACGATGTTAAAACATTGTATGTTTTTGGTTCTGCATGCACTGATAAATTTAAAGAAAACAGCGACATTGATATTTTAGTTTCCTTTAAAGATATTTCGATTGAAAAATACACCGACAATTATTTCGAGTTACATTACAAACTGGAAGAATTATTCAACAGGAAAGTTGACCTGCTTACTGAAAAATCCTTATCAAATCCTTATTTAATCAAAAGCATAGAAGAAACAAGGCAATTGCTATATGCAGCGTGAAATTCTTAAATATTTACACGACATTCTGGAATCCATTCATTCCATTTATGAATTTTTAGGGGAAAATAAAGATTTCAATCTTTATAAATCAAACAAATTTTACCTTACCGATTACCCTGTTTTCGGCAAATGCATTTCGATGCCAGGAAACCCACCAGGAAGATCACGGTTGTTCCGATGACAATGGTGAGGTTGGCATGAAACGGGCTGCGGAATTGTACCCAGGACCCTTCGTTAAAATACAGGGGAGAGAGGCTCATCCAGAAGATCACCAGCACACCGGCAGCCACGCCAATCATAGCTCCGATACGTTTTGCCTTTTTCGCCATGTAGCCCAGCAGGAACAGTCCCAGCATTCCGCCGCTGAATATGGACGCCAGCATCCACCAGGCATCCAGGGCGCTTTTGACTTTGATCATAGCCAGGGCAATCAGGATGCCCAGCAAGCCAAACAACAACGACGAACCATACAGTACACCCATGGCTTTCTTCTCTGTTCCGTTTTTCCCGAACCACCGCCGGTAATAATCGTTCAGGACAATGGTTGCCGTACCGTTTACGCTGGTTGAAACGGTACTCATGCCGGCGGCAAAGACCGAAGCAATCAGTAAGCCGGTTAATCCTTTGGGCAATCCGTTTACAATAAAAAACGGGAAGATTCGATCCCCGGCAGAAAGATCCTGCAATTCTGAAGGCAACAATCCCGGATTAGCCTGGTAATAAGCGAATAAAGCAGTACCTATCACAAAGAACAACAACGAAACCGGAACGTATAAGAGGGACCCGAAAAGGGCTGAACCTTTGGCTCCACGGTCCGATTTGGTGGTCATGTACCGTTGCACATAATTCTGATCGATCCCGTAATTCTGAAGGTTGATAAACAATCCATAGACGAGCATTACCCAGAAGGTAGATTCCGAGATACCCGGTCCGAAATCCCCCAGGCTGAACTTATGATTTTGACGGGCTATTTCGAGGAACTGCCCGGGGCCTTCCGGCATGGAAAAAATCAGAACCCCAGCGCACAGCAAAGCACCCCCAATGAGAATGATTCCCTGGATGGCATCGGTCCAGATCACCGCCTTAATGCCGCCAAGCATGGAATAGACGATGACACACATCCCGGTGACCGCAATGATCAGCGGGATGCTCCACCCAAAGAGGGCATGCAGCGGCAGGGCCATCAGATAAAGAATAGATCCCACACGCATCAGCTGGGTCAGAATATAACAGAGGGAAGCATAGATGCGTGCCCACACACCAAACCGGGTTTCCAGGTATTGGTAGGCCGAGATGCTGCCGATGCCCCGGTACAGGGGAACGAAAAATTTAACCGCCAGAATGGAGGCTATGGGAATAGACAGGCTGAAAACATAGGCGTTCCAGTCGGATTGATACGCTTTCCCCGGAAGGGCCAGGAAGCTGATGCTGCTCACAAAGGTGGCAAATATCGACATGCCGACCACCCATGCAGGCAACTTGCCCCCTCCGGAGGTAAACTGCTCCGAATCGCGGTTTCTGAAATAAAACAGGCTGCCGAAGACAACAATGCCTGCCATATAGGTCAGGAAGATAACTAAGTCAAGGATCGGTAGCTTCATAACTCTTTGATATCCTGAAATGCCGGTTGTATGCCGGCCGCCTTTTTTATTTCATCCGAAACTCCGGGTCCGTTGTTTTCCCATTCATTTCCGGGCCCCGGGGTGTTGCTAAAGAACTTCTCTTTTTCCGTCCAGTTGTTGATCACCCGGATATACGACGACCGCTCATCAAGGTAAATGTACTGGTAATGTTCCGGGATATGGGCATAGGGAGCCTTTTCAAGGTGGTGAATACAATTGTTGCTGATTTCGGTATTTGGCTGAGGCGAGAGCATGTACACACCTCCTACATCGTACATGTTTTTGGCAAAATGATGAATGTGGTTGGCATGGATCCGGTTGTTTTTCAAACAGGTTACGGTGGGGGTCCATCCCCACCCCACACAGATTCCGGAATAATTAAGATGGCTTACTTCGTTGTGTTCGATGGAGATATCATGGGCATAGCCGATGCTGATGCCGACGCATCCCCAGTCTTCGTTGGTACAATCCGTAATGAGGTTATTGGATAGATTCAGGTGGTGACAAACCTGCCGTTCATCGGAGGGGTTATAGGGCAAATGGGCTTCAAAAGCCCTGTTCCCGAAGAATCCTGCCTGGATGCCGGTTCCTCCTATATCCTTGATCACGCAACCCTTGACGGTGCAATGATGTGCCCCGGCAATAAAATCCAGGCCCGTGGCTGCCATGTGCCTGAAAAGGCATCGTTCAAAAACGATGTTCGATGCGTCTGTAACGGTTACGCCGGCAGGTTGCCTGCCGAGCCATGCCTGGTTCTCAAGGCTTGCTTTATCGGGAGTCCCCGGAATGGTGAGTTTGTAGGCATCCAGGAGATAGAAACCTGCCTGCAGGGGCACATGTCCCATGCGGCCGGGCCGCAACCAGGTTGCATGCTCAAAACGAATCCCCTCAAAACGAATATGCGAAACCGGATGATCGGACGTCCCCCCGACGCTGACAAGGGTCTCCAGAAACGGCACAACCACATCAGCCGTTACCATATCCTCCCCCTCGCGGGGCCAGTAAACCACTTTTCCTGTTTCCACATCTTCGAACCACTCACCGGGTTGGTTCAGCAATTCAATGGCATTGACAAAAAAGAATGCCGAATTGCCGTTCTGATTTTTCTCCCTGTCAATATAGGGAGCCGGCCAGGGGTGTTCAAATTCAATCCGGCTTTCCGGCTGACAGAAAGAGATGCTTGCCCTGTCGCCTTCCATCTTTATATCCTTCACACGCAAACTGGCAATTGCCCACCACTGATGGATGACAAATTCAAGCTGTTTTATTTCAGAAACAGAAATATCAGGGATGGGAATCCCAAAGGTTTCATTTTTTTTATCTACGGAGAGGATGCGTGGCAACTCCCCATCTCCGATCGTTGATGCTCTTTGTGCTTTGACTCCGTTTACCCGGAGTTGCCGGAATTCCACCAGTCTGCCCCCTTTGCGGGGAGCATCGGCTACCCACACTTTCCCCCGGGCTGCTTCCGGCAGGCCTTTGATATTTCCTGCTTTCTTCCAGCCTGTCACCTGTATACCTCCGCTCAGTACCGGTTGGGCCTCCGAAGCTGCCCTGATAACCGTAGGACGCTCTTTCGTTCCCGAATCCTCAGGCCTGAAAAACAGGGCTTCTTCAAGAAACCAGGTGCCATCCTCCAAAACGATGGAGATGCCGTCTTCTATTGAGGGGTCTCGCAGCCTGCGCAGCTCCCGTGCTTTGCGTTGGGCCATCAGAAGGGTTGCGAGGGGTTGCTCCCGGGTACCCGGATTGTTGTCATTCCCCCTGGGTGAAACCCAGATCTCAGCCGCTGAAACCGGGAAAATCCAACACAGAAGAAGCAATAATCTAAGATGTTTCATCATTCTGTTCTATTTATATTTCACACAAAGCCGCTAAGACGCTAAGA
Organism: uncultured Mariniphaga sp.; assembly: GCA_964575025.1. Lineage (GTDB taxonomy): Bacteria > Bacteroidota > Bacteroidia > Bacteroidales > Prolixibacteraceae > JABMQB01. Next base: position 30,135 of record CAZNPV010000007.1, on the reverse strand, counting down.
GAAAAATACAAATTTCTTTGCGGCTTAGCGCCTTTGCGTGATTTTACTTTTCCTGAAAAACCGATTGCAAGAATCGCGTATTGGCACCGTAATTACCCACCACATCGCGGGTATTGGATGCATCGCGTGAACGCTCGATCACCAGCCACCCGGACCATCCCATCTCATCGAGGGTTTCCTTCACCTTTTTCATGTCGATTCTGGGATTGTTCTCGAGCCATACCCCATCGGTATCGGTACAATGGATCTGACAAATCCGATCCGCACCAAGTATTTTCAATTCTTCGTATAGGTCTCTTCCTGCTTCCAGGGGATTCTGAAAATTGAAATAGATCTTTATAGCCGGGGAGCCTGTTTTCTCCAGCAGTTTCACTTCAGCGGCTGCATCCAGTGAAGTTTCAATTCCAATCACTACACCTGCGGCTTCCGCCTTTTCCCCTGCCATCTTTAACCGTTCCACAATAGCGGCTCTTTTTTCCGGGTACTTCACCAGGTCGCCCTGAACACCCAAAGGCAGGAAAGCCACCTTAGCTCCCATTAGAAGTATGGTATTGATACAATCATCTATCATCCGGGGCAGGGTTTCGCGGGTAGCAAAATCCTGGGCATAAAATCCGGACATGGCTATGGATGCTATTTCAACGCCTGTTTCTTCCGATGCCTCCAGGAATTTTTTCCGCTGCACCGGATCCAGCAGTTTGTTATCGAAGGTCGGGCGGTTTCCCAGGCCTCCCATGTCGAGTTCGAGGCCATCGGCGCCAATTTCCCTGGCCCGCTCAAAGGCACCCACCTTTTGCCGCTTCAGGATCATCCAGTCACAAACAGCAATTTTGAATTCCCCGGAGGGGTTAGAAATTCCTGTTTCCCTGTAGAATACAGCCTTCAGCTGATCAAATCCTTTCACGGCATTTTCAGGAAGCTTTTCCCCATCCTTACCAAAGATTTTCATGGCGTCGGCTTCCTCAACAGTGATTGCCGATTCATCGAGGTTCCCCTCGTTATCAAACACCTTCGATCCATCAAGCCCGAGATGTTTTGCCTTAAAACGGTACATCGCCGTGCGTTTCGACGGACCGTAATCATGTTTCTCCTCAGGAAAATGGGCATTTTCCACAATGGCCCCATCATAAAAATTATAGATCCGTTTCAGGAAGGGAAATTCCAGATCCGGAACATGAGCCGTCCAGTCGCCCCCATCCGAGATCACCAACTGCGGTTTCGGTGCAAACAAGGCAGCCAGTTCCACATTGTTGGTCCCGTCACCGCACAAATGAATGGGGTTACCGCTCTCACAGGGGCATCCCCCGTAATGAATGGCCGACATCATCACCGTTGGCACGCTCACATCAATCCGGGTATCGATGGCCGACATAAGGATGGTATGGCTTCCTCCACCCGAACCACCGGTAATGCCTACCCGTGAGGAATCGGCATAGTCAAACGAAAGCAAATAATCGAGCAACCGGATGCTGTTCAGTGCCTGAATGGTATTTGCCAGGCTTGTACGGTGTTTTTCGGGGGCAATCTGCAAAGCCGATTCCCCCCATGCAAACAGGTCGTAATTCACAGCAACAGCCCCCATACGGGCCAAAGCAGCGCAACGTATCTGAACATCCCGGTTGTAACGCCCATCCTCAAAATGACCGTTGGGACATAAAACCACAGGAACCTTTCCCCTGATTTTTGAAGGACGGTACACAGAGCCGGCTACATAAAATCCCGGCAAAACTTCCAGCCCAATGTTCTGAACCGTATACCCATCCATTTTACGCACTTCAGATAAAAGAGGCGCAGATCCCGGCGAGGCAGGTAACGTCTCCAGACGTATAGCTTCCTGAACACACGATCTCAAGACATTACGCCTCTCCTGCCATTGGGTTTTATTGCTGTATTTCGACGCCAGCAAATCAAGGGTCGCCCTGGCATCCTCCACCGAACGCAGATGGTAACGATAGCTTTCGATTTTATATTTATCCGGAGCTCCATCGGGCAGATAAACCAGATCAAAGGGAGCCAGGACATTTCGTAAGGTTTCTTCCACACCGGCACGAAAACGCCAGTCTGCATAATCCAGAACAAGCCCTTCAATGCTTTTCCCTGAAATACGCATTTTTACATCGTATCTTTGTTCTATATCTCTGAGCACATCTTCCAGGGAGCGTTGGTAGTTGTTATCTGAATTCTGGGCTGAAACCAGCATACTCATCCATATTATTCCGAATGCAAACACAAACTTTTTCATATTCCCCCCTTACCTTTCAGGCCACTGTTCATGAATAATTTTTGATGTTTTCAGTTTTTCCGGATCGATCATTGCATGTTTTATGCGTTCCCTGCGCCAGGTATACACCACGTGAACCAGACCATCGGATGACTGGATTACAGATGGATAGGAATACTGGCTGATCTCTGAATCTTCCAGGATCAGGGCAGCCTCCCAGTGTTTGCCATCTTCCGATACGGCAACATTCAGGGGTGTCCGGTATCCTTTGGGTGCATTCACGGGGGTTTTTACATGGTTATAAACCACCAGATGCCTGCCGTCTTTCAGCGTCACCGCATCGATCCCGGAGTTGTTACTGGGCAATCCGGAAGGCTGCATGAGGGTCCATGTTTTTCCGTTATCAAACGAACGGTTGGATCCGATAACGGCATTTTTTGTGCGGCTAAGCGATTGCAGGCTCCCATCCTCATGGATCAGTATAGCCGGTTGAATGGCGTTGTATATTTTGCCATCGTTGATTTCGCCGGTTGTTTCCCAGGTTTCCCCGAAGTCCCGGGTTGATTCAAAATGCAGCCGCCAGCCGTTACCCTCACGGCTTGAGCCGCACAGCAAGGTCCCGTCCTCAAGAAGAACCGGCTTGTTTTTCACCGGGCCAATATAGCCGTCAGGCAAAGGTTCAGGTTCTGACCATGTGTACCCGTGGTCCCCGGAGCGAGTCAGCATGCCCCACCACGTGGAAGGACTGGGGCCTACCTTGTAAAACAACAGCAAGTCGCCCCCGGGAACCTGATAGAGTACCGGATTCCAAGTGGGATAGCGCAAGGTGTCACTTTGCACTCCGTTGGCAACCTCCACCGAGGGAGTCCATTGGCCCTCGGTAAAATGGCTTACCCAGATGCCTACATCCGGATGCCGCTCGTGGGTGCCCCCAAACCAGGCAGCTACCAGCCCTTCAGGCGTTTCAGCAAGGGTGGCTGCATGACACGACGGATAGGACGCCTCCGTATAGATAAATTCATCCACCAGAATCCCTGACTTAAAATCGCTTTGTTGTGAACAGCTGAAGATCATCAGGGAAATACATAAAGAGGCCATAACCGGAAAGATACTTTTCAGATGTTTCATGTTTTTAAAATTGTCTGTTCTCAAAGGTATTTTTCTAAATTAAAAAACAATTCCAACTATTCTCCCCTTTTTGAGGAGATTCCGCGCAGCGGGAGAAGGGTGAATCATTCTATTCCCTGATCCCGATTTCGTTTAATTTAACCTGCCCTTTCAGGGCGGAGGTTTATTAACTGTTTTATTTTCCCGGGGTGTTGCCCCGGGCTGAATTAAACTGCCACTTCGTGGCGTTTTTTGTCTGCATCTATTCAATAAAACGGGTTTCATTTCCCTTCCAAAACGGTTATTGCCCGGTCATCTACCAGGATTTTGCAACTAAGTTAAATTACGTTGTATTATGTGCCTCATATTTATTCGTTTCGTTCGTTCTTCGAGCTGAAAGCCCGGATTATTTCAGCCCTCTCTGACCCTCAACAAGAGGATCTTCCCAGATTTAAAAACTCACCTCCATTTTTTCCAGTCTTGCAGAATTGCCTATTTTTTTTCCATCCATTAAAACGGTCAATCCCTTGCCTTTGTAATATTTCTCTCCGGTTTTATCCCAGATGATGGTTACGGTTTTGCCATGATAAGGGACCTTATCCAGGCAGAACCAGTCCCATTGATCTTCCGGAATTAAAGGATTCACTACCAGGCGGTTGTCGGCTTGCGGGCGCAATCCCACCAGGCCGGTAATAATCAGGTCATTGAACGTCGAATGGTTGTAATACCTGCTTCGCTCCTGATCGCCCTTAAGCCAGTAACCGGTGGTTTCGTCGAGGTATTCCCCGATGTAGGGTCTGCCCCGGTAATATTGGGACTCCACATAGGTTTCGAGCAGATCAAAATAGACGGAATCGTTTACTGCCTCCTGCTCATACTCATTCAACAGGGTAGCCATGGCGGTCAGGGTTTGTGAGGTGGCAAACGGCCATACGGCCCCATCCCATTCGCAATGGCAACAGCCGTGGGTTCGGAAATCAGGATGACGCCGTTCGGCGGTTGTAAGCCCAAAAGGAGCCAGGAATCCCTCCGGATCGGTAACCTGTTCCCAGGCTTTTTCATAGCCCTGTTCCGGAAGATGAAAATACCAGGGGATATAGCCAATCTGCTCCCGAACCTGAGCCAATCCCCCCTCTTCCCGAAGGGTTTCAAAAAAGTGGCTCTCAGGATTCCATAAATTCTCCTGCACCAAGGCTTGTAAGGAATCTGCCTTTGCAGCAAACCTTTCAGCCCACTTCTCTTTACCGCCGAGCATGGCTATTTCTTCCAGGGCCCTGGCATTCCCGTACATATAGCTGTTAATGGTAGGCCGGATATTGCGGACATGCCGGCCTCCGCTGATCTGCTCTTCCATGCCATCCCTCACGTCGTGCTGCCAGAACATTCCGTCCGGATTTCTGCGTTCTGCTTCCCATTGCCGGTAATCCCTCACCAGGTCAGGCAATAAATCAACCACGAAACCGGTATCCTTTGTGGCCAGGTAATACGCATATACCGCATCAGCCGTCCAGCTGCTGAACTTATGCAGTTTCTCCATAGGGCTGCCATCGTTCCCACGGTACCATACCAGCAAGTTCTCCCGGATATATTGCGAGTTGTGCAGCCAGCGCGATTCATACACATGATGGCCTAAGGCACAGGAAATAAGATTGTATTGATCGGCATACGAACGGGGCACCAGGAATTCCGTCATCGCCATCCCAACCGGAGTCTCCCTGATGTGCTTCCGGAGGGTCCACCACCGGTAATAAAACATCTCCTCAAAATTATCCTGCGGACATTCAAACAGGGGAATGTTCTTTTTCATCCACTCCCAGGCTTCCCCGTTTGGTATCGCCTGAACCATGTTTTCATCCTCCATACGGTTAAAATAATCGACATACGGTTTGAATTGGTTCACATCCAGCACAGCGCTGGTTTGTTGCTTCCCGTATGTTATCAGGCTTTTAATAAAAAAAGCTGCTTCCGGCACCGGATAACCGGTTTGGGGCACATCGAAATCCTGGTCCGTGGGGGTATCCCCATGGGGAAACCGGCGTACTTCACCGGTGCGGAACACAATCTTGTCCAGTTCATGCACCGGCGCGAAAAAGAGGCGGGTGAGTATTTTCTGATCGTTCAGGTACACATCGTAGAACCGGTTTGAGGTAGTGGCTACAATCCGTATTTTGTATTCCTCCCCGGCTTTATATGGCCTCAGATTATTCATCCGGTAGCCGGATTTGTATTTTAAAAATCCATCGTTGTCAAAAATCAGGCGGATGGCAGGGGTATTCTTTTTATCCTGTAATTCAATATGCAAAACTCCTCTATCGGCTTGTCCTGCTTTAATAATAAATTCAACATTTGCTTTATCGGTCGACGGGAACAACCGGGTTGCTTTGGCATAATCGAATTCATCTTTATCACGTAAGGACAACCAGCGTTGTTCTTTTTGATTTTCGATTTTTACCGGAGCCCATTGCGGGCTGTAAATATTCCAATGGTTCAGTTCGGATCCCGGATCCATCTGATGGAAATATTCCTTCACCGGATGCACCTCTTCATCGGTGACAGGCACCGGAATGCGTGCCACCCATATATCTTCCTTGTTCATGCTGTAGGTCACCCACAGGTTTCCGTCGGGAGGATTTCCGTTGCCTTCCAGGATACCCCGCACATATTGGGGGCCGTACGATTTGTAATTCCCTCCATAGCGCATGGTGGTAATCTCGCCGTTCACCAGCAACAGGTTAGGGTAATGCAATCCGTCGTGGCTCACAGACAGGGCCAGGGGCCAGCGGAATTCCGAAGGATTGTAAACGGTTGCATAGTTCCCGTCGGAGGTTTTTTGGCCCCAGATTTTTGCATTGGCATTCACGAATCCCGGAGCCCGGGATGGCTGGGTCCATGTTTTTCCCTCATCGCTGCTGATGGCTGTGAGGGCATGTTTCCATAAGCCCACCACCCTGCCGTCAGGAAGATGGTAATAACTCAATGCCTTGTATTCCTTTTTCAGGGGTATCAAAGGATCATCCCTGTCGGCTTCTTCCACCCACTGCTGCATCATCAGAGGATTGGCAAGCAACGCATCACAGGCTGCTACAAATCCCTTGTCTTTTCTGCTCTTATAAAACGGATAGGATGTATTTTCTTCATTCCAGGCTGAATTATAGCGGATAAAAAAGATCGGGCCGAAAGATCCGTCTTTATATATTTCGCGGACCACCCTTCCGATTCCTTTGCCGTCGTTCGGACTGTCGTGGCTGTCGAAGGAAATGCCGTAATAAGCCAGGCAAAGCAACCGGTTATCCTCAGAAACATAGAATCCCATGCGTTGATGCATCACGGCATCCAGGTTCCTGGCAACTCCTTCCTGTCCTTCCTTGGTGGTCCCGTCAGGAATCCGGTAGGTTGGAAATACCACTTCCGGAAAGGACCAGTGGGTTCCATCTTCCGAAGTTACCAGCATCGTTTGCCCCGGAGGGATGTGTTCTCCCACCTCATTATTCAGGTATTCCAGGTAAAAGCGACCGTTCCAATAAGCCAGCATCGGGGCATGGTTGTAGGTATACCCCAATCCGTCAGCCGTTTCTGGCAGTTCGCAGTTGGCCCGCATCACCTGAATATTGTGAACTCCCAATGCCATTGGAAGTTGCCCGTGATGGAATTCAATATTTACCAGGGTTTCACCGGTGTATTTTACTGTATCACGGGAATAGACATTTCCATAAATCAGAAATGCAAAGAAAAAAATGTGTATCCTATGTACCCTGTTCATTCGTTTCTATTTAATTTAGCTTTTGAATTCTTCAACAACTTGTTTAATACCGGGTTACCTGCCATAAAGGCTGTTCCGTGTTTATGCCCCTCCGGGAAAGTGACCTCATCAGAAATATCAATGAATGTTTTAAAGTCGGTGGTTTTAACAGCCCTGTATTTTTTTTCGCGATATGCATCATAGTATATCAACCATTCATTTCCCCTTTTCAGAACCGTAGGTCCTTCGGTAAAGTTATCCGTAAACGGTTTCGAAATATTCACCCATGGCCCCATGGGTGATTTCCCGAAAGCCATTTTCAGGTTCCGCTCCGGACGGGTGTTGTCTTTTAGTACCAGCACATAATCCTCTTTTCCTCGTTTTACGATGATTGCATCGATGATGCTGAATCCCGGATCGATGTATAGTTCCGTATCCGTGAACGTTTGAAAATCTTTGGTTTTCGTGTAATACATCCGGTGGTTGTTCCTCTCTTCTTCCATTCCTTTTTCAAATTTATAGGGAATAGTAGAAGCCCAGATAATCCAGTATTCCTCCTTTTCGTCGTCGTAGAACACTTCCGGAGCCCAGACATTCACGGTTGAGGTATCGAAATCCATCACCGGAATAAATTTCTGTTCCGACCAGTTGATCAGATCCCTGGAATGGGCATACCCAAATCCCAGGTCCCCCTGCCATGAGGATGTCCACACCATATGAAATGTCCCGTCGGGTCCTCTCACAACCGATGGGTCACGCATTACTTTCTGTTTCCCTACACCGGGAGCCAGCCAGGGACCTCCCAGATCCTCCCAGTGATAGCCATCATAACTATATGCCAGATACAATCCTTCATCGGCAGGCTCCCGGAAGGTACTGAAAAGATAAACCTCATTCTTCTGCCGGCATGAAATACACAGAAGAAAGAGTATCAGGAAGTAAAAGGTATTTTTTATCATAAGGGTCGGGTTATTTTCATCGCTTTCATAATTCTTTTTCTCTCGCAAAAAGCCCAGGGACGCATGGGTTGAGGTTAAGGTTAAGGTTGAGGTTAAGGTTAAGAATCATATGCTATTCAGTATTAATACCCAGTCGTTCCCATCCCTCACCTCACCAGGAGGATCGAATTTTTGTGTCCCTGAATTTTCAAAAGTTCCAATAGGTGTATATTCTCCGTTTCGTGGGTTGAACCACGAAGCTTTCATTTTCTCTCCTTCGAGGATTCCCAATTGAATATTCATTTCACGGCCGTTGTATGTATAGACAAAGGCATATCGTTTCCCACGGGTAGCTATCTGATAATTGTATTTTTCTCCCTGTCCGGAAGCTATCAGCGACGGATCGGGGATGCGTTCGAAAAATGGTTTTGAAAGCATCAGATTCTTCAAATGGATCAGCTGACCGGCCCCGGGATCATCGATTGCTTCGTACCAGTAGTTTTTCACTCCGTAGGCCGGATTGGGGTCACCCGGTTTGTGCATCTGCATTACTGCATTGTTCCCGTAGGTAAAGCCAAAAGCTCCCGCAAATACTGACCACCAGGCGTAACGCCTGACGTCGTCATCGTTCCAGTACGGCTGGGAAGGATCGTGCAATCCCTGGGGGATTCCCTCGTAAGAGGGTTCCCCGTCGATGGTTGGTTTGACCGGTGTTAAGGCGTAATCATCCCGCACATATTTCCAGTTATCCTGCCCATAGCCCAGTTCGGTATCGTCCTGGTCGTACCGCCGGTGTCCCGACTGGAACATATTGAAATCGAGCCACTCCTCGTTGTGAAACCACATGGAAGATTTCATCCGTCCAAAGGGGTGGAATGTGATAAGATGATCCGGTGCATTTTCACGGATCCGACGCCCCATAAGGGTCCAGATTGCCGTTGAATCGCTCCCCTGGGTATCCCCTCCGTTTAACCAGATGATATTCGGTTTTTGCGCATAGCGTCTGGCCAGCCAAGTAGCATACGTATCGGCCTGCTCCCGGCTCACGCCTCCGGCCTTTACATTCGATCCCCACACAGGTACCAGCGCCATATAAATGCCGTGGTCCGCGGCCTGCCCGATCACATAATCCACGTGATCCCAGTAATCGTATTCTTCCGGACTGTCGAACGAACGACCTGGCGTGGTTAAAGGCTGTGAGACATCACGATTTATCAGGGCCGAATCACCGTACACATTGCAGGCCCCCAGGGTATGCAAAACCATCACCTGAACTACATTAAACCCTTTTTCAGCCCGGTTTGTTAAATAGACCCGGACTTCTTCACGGGTCAGTTTCGAAAAAAGCAACCACCCGGTATCCCCCAGCCAAAAGAAGGGCTCACCGTGCTCATCCATTAAAAAACGCCCGTTCTCCGATACGGTTAACAGACTGACCTGCTCTCCTGTTCCAACTCTTTCCGAACAGGAAAAAACGATCAGCATTAAAAAAAACAAAGTCCAAGATTTCATCAGATTATAATTGTTTAATTTTAAAGGGAACTCATGGTTCTCGTCCTTTGCCGATGCATCAGAGCAGATCTCGTTTCATCTTATCAACTTATTTCTCAGCGATCCATAGTAGCACATCCTTTTCTGAAGGCAATGCCATTTTCTGCACCCTGCCACCGCTGATTTTCGTAGTTTCTCCTATCTGCATTCCCGTCAACGGATCCATATAAACCAACCTGAATTCACCGCTATAGGCTGAGAGATCCAGTTCAAGGCTTTTGTTTTCGTGGCTGAACAGGATCATTCCCTGGCCTTTCTTCTCCAGGGCATACACCCCTTTCTGTGAATCCATCCGGTCAACCGGTTTCATTTCAACCGCATCGGTTAAAAAATTAACCGGTAATTCGGTAGGGATAGGAGCCATTGACCCGCCCGCCATAAAAATGGCCCATCCAAAAGGGGTGGAATCTCCTTCTGAACAGATCACGGCTTTCGCGGGGAATTTCTCCCGGTATTCCCGCACTGCCCGGTAGACCTGTTCAAACGATCTTTTCCCGGGATCTGCTTTCCTGGCATGTTGGCGGGGGGCCATCTGTTTCCCTCCGGGGGGTGCATAGAGCGAACCATCCGCGCGATAGCCCCAGTAACGGATATCAATGATATCCACAACCCGGGCCCTTGCAGGATCCTGAAGGATGGCATCCTGAACATCTCTCGTTGCACTCAGCGACACCAGAACACTGTCGCCTGTCTCCGTTTCCCATTCAGCGATTACATCCAGCCAGAATTGCATAAAATGCAACGGACCGGTATATTCGGCGCTGATGCTCTGGATCACATTGGTTCTTCCCCTGAAATTACCGAGGCATTTACGGATATAGTTTCTGTGAATATCCCTGCGCACCGGATGGGTAGTATCGTAAAACTGTTCCGCCATGTAAATGCGTTTGTCGCCGGCATAGGGAGGAGGCTCCGGAAATCCGGTATGGTTGATATTGTTTGCGGTCCTCCAGGGAAAATCAGCCCAGTGGGCTCCGGCTTCCAGAATATTGTGCTGGAAATAGTTCTGATGGATTAAAATCTTCCCTTTCTCTTCAGCGAGCCGGGCAAACCGGGCCAACCGGTCCCAATACCAGGGATTATACCGGTACAGGTCGTATTTACTGAGTCCGTCCCATGCCCGTCCTTTGCCACTGCGGGTAAAGGGCTGCTCATAAAATGGAGGCCATACATCGCCGTTCATTCTGCGTACGCGTTCATGATCATCCCGGCGGCGGTCGTACCAGAGTCCATAATTATGGTCGACTGCGAGGATTTTGCTTTCCTCCATATATTTTACCACTTCATCCAGGTTGTCGGTATACCCGTTGCCGGTTCTTCCGGGTACAAATCGGGTAAGGGCCGGAGCGGCTTTCCCGGCTTCAAAAGGCCGTGCATCGCCGCGCCACCAGGGAACATTCATCCGGTGACCCGTTACCGGTTCCGTTTTTCGGACCAACCAGCCATTCCGGATCGACAGGGGAACCACCGGTGCTTTGGCTACTTTTCTTTTTACGGGCACACTGGCAGCCGAAACGGCATCTCCTTCGTCAACAGCAATCGGATTCCGCAGTGCAGCACCGGCAATATAATTTTTCAGAAGCAGTGGAGAATTCAACGCTTTCTTCGAGAGGTCCACTGCCTGATCAATGGTCGGACTGCTGGTAGACTCTTCCGAATACGGCATTAGCTGACCGTCATAGTCTGAATCCTCTTTCCCAGGCCGCTGAGCCAGTTGGGCATAAAAAAGGCTGCGTGGTTTTACATGGCTGTTGGCTTCGTACCAACTTCCGTCGCCTGCAAACTGGGCCCAGGCACCATACGCATAATTCCGGGCTGTCGGGGGCTCAAAACATTCGATCCGGGCAGCCGAACATTGCCAGAACATCGAGTGAGCTGCGGTCCATCCGGCTCCCTGCCCGTCCTGACCCCGGTTGGAAAAATATAACGCATTCCCGTCAACATTCACAATATCGAACAAAACACCGGTAGCCCAGCTATCAATTGAACCACTGAAACTGTGTGGAAGATGGGATTCACACTGAACAAAAGCATTCGGCCCGGCAGCCATGAAGCCAGTGGAAAAATCGTGATACCCGCCTTCGGCATAACACCGTTGAAACAGGGTTTGCTGCCCCATGGTAAAAAAAGTGTTGCGCCGCTGGCCTCCTATCTCTGAAACCGGATCCAGCGAAATACAATCTTCAACAGTTACGCTGCCGGCACTTTCATAAAGAGCTACTGCCGACCCGGCAAAATGCCTGAATACGACCTGCCTGACCCAGGCATCGGTAATATTCTCCATGGTAATCCCAAACCAGCAGTGATCTTCATCTTTGGGATTGGATTTATCATAAGCTGATTCCAGAACCAGGTTTTCAATGCCGACATTGGAAATCCTGCCTTCCCATCTGTACGGAAGCACATAACCACTGCCATAGGTTGAATCAAGGGAATTTGTCAAGGGAGCATCAAGAATTAATTTATTGCCTTCGATTTTTTCTATTTGCCGGTCCCACCAGATATCCCTTTCTCCGGGCTTCCAGCCCAGCCATTCTGTTTCCCCGCCAAAGGCCTCCATTTGCAGTTTCTGAATCCACTTTTTTGTGGAGGGGCGGTGGATATAAACCCGGTTTCCCGGTTCAAACGCGTCCGCATTTGCAACCCGGACGATTCGCGAATTCACCGGAACATAGGCATCCACAATCCGGATGGGATCTGCCTGAACACAATCCTCCTTTCCTTTAACCGTTATGAACGTCTCACGACTTAAACCAACGGCCCGGAGTACCGTTCCATCCTCTCCTGCCCCGCTTCCCCGGATTACAATGCCCGTTGAAGAGATGGTTAACCTGCCGGATAACCTATAGGTGCCTTTTTTCAGCAGGATTGCTCCCCGGAATCCATCTTCATTCAAAGGAAGCGAAGCCAGGTAATCAATGGCATTCCGGATCAGGCTGGTAGCATCCCCGTCAGTCAAAGGAACAACGACCCGCACAGGAACAAAAGGAATGGTTTCGTTGGATGACTGATACCCGCAATACGAAAAATCAGGGATTTGATTTTCAAGGCTATCGGGAATGCTGATTAACTGCCCGTCTTTCCAGGATACAAAAGGCAAATCCCTTTCCTGACTATACCCTTTTACAGATAAAAGAATAATACCCATTAAGAGTCCACTCCGAAAAATCTTTCTGGCCACTAAAACACAAAAACACAAAATTCCACCAATTCCTTTACGATTGAATGTCAGCACTTTGGGAGTCTTCGTGATTTCGTTATTTTGTGGCATTTTCTTATTTTTCATTTTTCTGAGTGGGCTCAATTAACAAAAACACCTTCTTCAACGATATGGTTACTGTATTGGTTATCCGGAATAATCTCACTCTCATCTCAATAAAATAATTCTTTTCAAAGGTATTTGTCCCATTCCATTGCTTATTTTAATGGTATTCAATAGAATTCACAAGCTCATTTCGATGCCAGCCAGTCAGCAGACAGATAACGGGTCCCTGATTGCTTATTGCTCATTGCTTTCTCTTCGTTCTGCCCATTTCCGTTCTTCTTCCTTCAGGTCATATCCCTGCTGAGACAGAAAGTTATTAATCTTTCCCTTATATTTTCTGAACCACCCGTGTTTTTCTTCCGAAGATCCTCCCACCATCGCAGAGTCACGGGCTTCCACCAACCATCTAAGGATTTGACCCTTCTGGACATCCGTCAACGAAGGGATCATTTCGCAATATGCGTTGTATGTATTGGGAGCCACCTGGTAGGTAAGTCCGTCTTTTACCTGATCGATCTGTTCTCCGGAAAGGATCCGGGAAAGACCTGCCACAAAGGATGAGCGGATTTGGGTGACATGTTTCCGTGCTTCATTTTCCAATGCATTTATTTCATCAGAACAATCGCCATCCCTTGCTTTCAACGCTTCGATTTTTGCATCGCGGACATCGTGTGTTGTGCTCAGATTCCGGTAAAAATCAACGATCAGATCACGAACCTTTATTTTTTCTTCCCCGCCGGTGAACTCCATGGCATCGACGATCTGGTCAGCCCGTTGGGTAATGACCCTCGTATAGGCTTCCTCCGGACTTTCCTGAGCTGAAGCAGCAAAACAAAAAAGGATCAGAATCCATAAGAATACAGTTGTTCTCTTCATATGAATCCTGTTTAAAACACTCCTCCCCGTTTTGTCAGGGTATCAAAATTATTCTCCAGGTTTTTCCAGTCCACCTTTTTTTTCGGATCGATCCCGTTGATATATTTTTCGATGTTGGTATACCCATCGCCGTTGCAATCGAGCATTGCATCGGCCGGATTAGTGGGATCCAGTCCCAGGCGGGCATATTTTTTCTCCCACTTATCGGGCATTCCGTCCTTATCGGTATCTTTATAGGGTTCTCCTTTGTATTCCGGATAACCGCCTACCTGATTGATGTCTGTGATGATTCCTTTTTTATAGGAATCAGGAGGCAACCGGCGGTATTGAAACTGGGGGACTCCTTCGGTGGTTGCATTTTCGGCAACCTCAATTTCCCCTGTTCTCACCACCCTGACAATCCGCTGGTCTACGGCATCGCGACGTGGAAATATGGCACCGGCATTATCGAGGACAAATGCATACGCTTTGTTTGCATCCATCAGGGATAGATGAGGCATCGGAAACGGCCTGTCCCATTTTATATAATCCCTGAACTTACCTGTATTGGGCAGGTCTTCAATCTGAACGCCCCCGTCCCAGTTGTCTTTTGTAACACGTTCATTGCCTTCCACAATATTCCCATCTACATAACACCTGCCATAAACAGGCTGTCCGAACTGTTCGAACCTGGATTCAGGTTTCAGTATCCTGTGTCCGATGGGTCGTTCCGTATGGGTCACCGGACCGGGTTTGAAATAGTTGTTCATGATATTGTACATGGCCGTATAGTCGCCTCCATCAATCGAACGGTGCATCCAGTTAAAAATCACGTTATTGACAAAATTAAACACCCCGTTCCATCCGATGGAAGGATTTCTCCCGCAATTGTTCGCCCACAGATTCCTCATAAAAGAGCAGTTTTCTCCTCCGAGGGTGCTTCCGAATGAATGGTTCCAGGTGTCCAGGGCTTCCGAAAAAATGGAATTCTGAATGGTTATATTTACGGTTGGCAATTTTTCCTGTTTTTCCTTACCGGTCCCATCGTCATAATTATGGCGGTATATCGACATGTTTTCATCGAGGCCCCAGCTTGCCGACACATGGTCGATCATAATATTTCCTATGGGATTTCCCCCGATGGCATCATCCCGTCTACCCACATTGGTTTCTCCTCTGCGGAAACGCATGTGGCGGATGATCACATCGTGGGTGTTGATCCAGAAGGTTTCCCCTGCAAGGCACACCCCGTCACCGGGAGCAGTCTGTCCGGCAATGGTGATATACGGAGCACGCACTATAATGGGTGATTTTAACCGGATGATCCCGGAAACATTAAACACCACCATGCGTGCACCGCCTGTTTCACAGGCTTCACGCAGGGTCCCCGGGCCGCTGTCTGCCAGGCTGGTTACGGTGATTACCTTCCCGCCACGGCCGCCAAACGAATACATCCCGCCTCCTTCCGCTCCCGGAAAGGCAGGGATCTCTGCCTGTGGCAAATCATAGGGACGTTTAGCCCAGGGAATATACGGACGACCCTCACTGGCTTCCTTTTTAATGACCGGTAAAGCCACTTCCCATGCTGAATCAGAATGGGCCTTTGCCCGTTGCAGCATTCTGTCGGCCTCAATCTGTACATTCCTGGGAACATCAGGATATTGCCCTAAACTATGGATTCCTGTTGCTAATAAAACGCAAACACTGATAAAAATTCCTTTCTTACACATAACTCCTGCTTTTAATTATAGAACTATTTTTCTGAACTTTCTTACATCTTTTGTTACGGATTGCTTTCACACTATACATTACTGCTTAACAACATTTTGTGTAAATATTTTGTGATCTTCCGCATAGCTTCTTACAAAATATATTCCGGGATTTAAGGCTTTCGTTGAAATGTGCGTTATCCCTTTGTTGTCTTGAACAGATAAAACCAGGATCCCCATTCCATTATACACTTCTACTTTCGAGATTAATTCAGAAGATCTGATTCGAAGGGTTTCATCCACCGGATTGGGATATACATGAAACAAATCTGAGTTCTTCACTTTATGGGCTGTTGAAACCACATCCAGTGAATTCAGGTAATTTTCGAGGTTGCTGTAACCGTTTTCGGCAATGGCTCTTCCATCGGTTTCATCCTGGCTATTCAGGCCATGTGCTGCTTCCCAGGAATCCGGGATCCCGTCGTGGTCCGAATCAACCGGGACATTGTACGATGTTTCATACACATCCCAGGCGGTGGTCCCTTCCGGGGCATCATCCGGAACCAGGTTTTTCTGAGTGTCAATAATACCTGAGTCAACTCCTTTTATCGGTGTAACCTGTTCATTAATTACATATTCATACCGTTGAATTTCTATTTCACCCACCATTTCCCGGATGATCCGCTCATCAATGGCATCGCGTTTGGGCAATACGGCTCCGACATCATCCATCACAGAAACGAAGGCTTCTTCAGCGCTCTGAGTATAGTTGTTGTAATCCTCCAAAACACCTTCCGATTGAACATGCTCCATGTCCGTTCTGATGCTGTCTTTTTTATGGAAGTCGATTCCCAACCAATTATCGGCCGTTTTATCCGGGTAACCAACCATGGTATTCCCGTCGACATACCATTTCGCATATCCGCAAAACGTTACACCATCCCTGTTGGTAGAGGGAGCAGCAAAGTAAGATCCATCCGTTGCCGGACCTGGAATAAAATAGTTGTTAACCACATTCACATGGCTAAAACCCGTACAATGGGGAGTACCTTCAAATTCCCCTCCATAAAAAGCACCCGATGAGCCCCAGTTGTAATTGACGTTGTTCCGGTAATCCACCAAAGCTTCCACGTCGTTTTCATTGGAACCGTTAATACGAGGCATCCTCGAACGATTATGGGCAAGCAGATTGTGATGGTATGATGCATACTCACCGCCCCATTGGGCCGCATAACCCCGGGCCCCTTTTTTATGAATGTTGCTGTACAGCGATTCGCTTAAGATGCACCACTGAACCGTAGTGTTATCGTTGCTGGAGAAATGGGTCGTTTCTTCTATTCCCCAACTCATCGAACAATGGTCGATAATAAAATTCCCCCCGTTTTCAATTCTCAGGGCGGATGTTTCCTCCCCTGATTCATCGCCGGGACGAAAACGCAGGTACCGGATAATCAGATTCCGGCCCCCCCCCAGATTCACTGTAGCCCCACGAATGCAGATCCCGTCTCCGGGAGCAGTCTGACCGGCAAGGGTCAGGTTGCTTCTTTTAACCCGCAGTTCCCCTTTCAGGTGAATGACCCCGCCTACCCTGAAAACAACCGTCAGGGGCCTTTGCACCGTATAGGAACCAAGTACCGGATCCACAATTTCTTCCAGGCCCTGTTTTAAAGCCCACCGTAAACTCCCTGGCGGAGGATTATCTACATCATCTTCAAGCGTTGTTACCTCAACCACCCTTCCTGTAGTACCGTTGCCCCTGCCACCGGTTGCATATTTTCCGTATCCTTCGGCACCGGGAAAAGCAATCGTCTGAGCATGGAGTATGCTTGCGCTTAGAACCATACCCATTGCGAACAGCAGTACCGCGCACCTCCTTTTTATAAACCACTGAAAAACAAAATGTGTCCCCGCAATTTTCTCCTTCATATTTTCGTTTTGTTTTTATTCTTCCAACGGATCAAAGGTTCCGTTTATCCAACCCAATGTTTGCTCCACAGCCGGGCTCTTGTTAAGCATCGAGGAAGGCACCGCGAAAAAATCATAGAGTGCCCGGTAGTCAAATGCTACGCTCTGCCCCTGGTAGGTATCCAGATTCCTGACCGTGTAGGTAAAATAGTTGCTGAAACTGTTTACATCGTTTAAATCGAGGCTCCCGTTCATTAATGCAGTGTCAATTCTCAATTTGCCGTAATACGGAGAAGTCTCGTCTGTGATCTCCAGGTGGTATCCACTCAAGGTCCGGTATGACAAGCCATGGCGTTGCCTGCCATTCAGTTTTTTTACATAGGCTCCTAAATCTTCTCTGAACATTTTTCTACGGCGCAGATCCCAGTATCTTTTATTCTCGAAGGCAAATTCAACCTGGCGCTCAACCATAATAATCTGCCTCAGCATTTCTGTAGAAACTGAATTGGGAATGCCATAGCCGCCATCTCCCGGTTCGATTCCTGCCCGTTCGCGGATAGCCCGTACATAGGCAAGGGCCTCATCGGTATACCCCAATTCATTGGCACATTCGGCCGCGTTCAGGAGCACCTCAGCATACCGTAGTTCAATCCAGGCAGTGCCTGTTTGACCGATATTTTCCCGGGGAATGGTCGGATCGGTAGCCTTTTTGTTATAAAATCCGGTTACCGGCACACGGTTCGCTTCTTTCGTATTCCTGAATGTCCATACATTGGATTCATCCCTTCCGCTCATGCTCCATTCAGATCCGTTGTAGGCAATGGTAGCATAAAACCGGGGATCCCGGTTTAACCAGAAGCGGGCTGAATCGTAGCCTGAACCGGGTTCATTTGTCAGTTTTCCGTTTGCCATGGGGAACGCTTTCACCAGTTCCCATGTAGGGGTGAAACCTGAACCTCCGCCCCCCGAATAAGGACGCACATTATCTTCCCAGTTGTGCGTATAGGCATTGCCGGCAGCCAGGCTGTATCTTCTGAAAATCACGGCCTCCTGATTCTCCAGAACATTCGTGGTGAAAATCGTACTGAATTCCGGGTGCAAAGCCCGGGGCTTCGACATTTGAGCCAGTAATTCCATGGCCTCTTTATTGGCATCATACGCTCTTTGCCAACGGGATGGATCATGGTTGGGATTAAACATCGGGCTGGCCCAGGCCAGAAGAACCCGCCCTTTAAAAGCAGCAGCCCCCCCACTGGTTATGCGTCCCTGATCTTCGGTCAGGGTCCATTCCACCGGCAATCCCTCAATGGCTCTGTCCAGATCTTCCACAATTTCATCGATGGCTACCGGTGTTTTGCTCCTGGGAACATCCAGGGCCTCAGAACCCTCATAGGGATCCTGCACCTCCTTAACGATCGGGATCCCCCCATACAGCTGTACCATCTCCCAGTACCGGGTTGCCCTGAAAAAAAGAGCCTGCCCTGCCAAAACAGCTTTGATGCTATCATCTATCGAAGAGCCTTCAATGCCTTCCAGGGCAATGTTAATTCTTCGGATCAACTGGTACTTTTCCTTGTGAAAGACCGTAACTTCATTGATATCACTCTCTGTAACAAATCCATACAAAAGGTCGTTGTATTGTGTTGATGAGGAGTAAGTTTCATCGGTTAACTGGCTGTATTGCCCAAAAGAAATACCCGGCATATTGGAAACATACAAATTATTTATATACAGTTCTATGGTAGCAGCGTCTTCCCATATACGGTCATCCAGTGTGGTAAGGTCATGTTTGTCTAAAACATCCTCACACGAGAGAACAGTAAAAACAAGGAGTAAGAATGCGCCTGTTTTCATTCGATATGATTTCATGGATCTTGATATTTTGTTTTTGTTCATGGTAACGTTCTCATTATTCATACCTAACCAGCCTATATCCGAAGATTTAACCCGAAGCTGAAGGTCTTTAACAAGGGATAGGTATTATACCGCGCAATGGCATCCTCTTTATAATCGAATGTGTTAATTGGCGACCATAAATTGGTCCCCACAAAATAAATCCGAAGCTCAGGAATATTCCATTTTTCAGAAATACGTTTCGGTATACTGTAAGAGATATTCAGGTTCTTCATTCTGAGTTGATACACATCTTTCATCCAGAAAGTGGATACCCACTGGTTTGTAGTTGCATAATAGGGGCTTGGATATTGGGCATCGGGATTTTCCGGTGTCCAGAAGTCTTTCCAGAATGCCGGAGAGTTCCCGCTGGTTGTTGGAACCGTCCGGGCCAGCTTATCCACAGCCTGATTCCGGATTCCATAGGCCATGCTGAAAAGCATGCTTATTTTCAGGTTCTTCCATCCTCCACCAATACTGATATTATTAGGCAGAAGATGTTTCCAGTTAAAGGCATCTCCCACGCGTTCCAGGTATTTCTTATCGTATTCATCAATCACGCCGTCCGGTTCAAAGACGGTTCTCGGTTCACCGGCACTGGTGTTTCCGGGGCGGCCAATATCCTCAAACAATAAACTGCCTAAACCGGCAGGACGCCCATCCACCCAATACACATGGCCCCATTGATCCATCCACCCGGCATTGATGGCATCCAGTTGCTCCTGGGTACGAATGATTCCCTGACTGATTAACCCTTCCTCACGGCCTGCACCATAGGTACTCTGCCCTATCGGATACCGAAAATCAATAGGAAGATACTCCGTAGGCCTTTCAAGGATCCGGTTTGTAGCAAATGAAAAATTGCCGCTGATATTCCAGTATATATCAGGGGTAATATCGCCTCTGTACGTTATTTGCCCGTCATACCCCCAGGCTTCCAGCCTTCCCAGGTTTTCCCCGGGCATATCTCCCAGGCCTGCTGTTTCAGCAAATTCAACGGTTCGTTTATCCAGAATGTCATACTGGTAGGTGTAATAAGCATCCATCGAAATACCCAGGCGACTGTCCAGAAATTTCATGTCCACACCCAGGTTGTGCATTTTTGATTTTTCCCAGGTGACCCCTGAACTTACTACGTCGGTTTTTCCGCCAATGCCAATCCCGGTAACAGGAACATCCGTACCAAAAAGATATTTACCGGTTGCCAGGTTGTATTTTAATAAATATTCATAGGGTGAAACCGAGCTGTATCCTGTTAACCCTATGGAAAAACGAAACTTTAGAAAATCGATAAACGAGAACTTTTCTTTCATGAATTTCTCCTGTGTTGCCACCCAGCCAACAGAAACAGAGGGAAAAAATCCGGCTCTTTCTCCTGGAGAAAAAAGGGTGGTTGTTTCATACCTGAATGTTGATTCAAGAAGATACTTGTCGGCATAAAAATAATTGAACCGGAAAACAGCCCCCATGTCGCCACTTTCACTCATATTGCCATCGGTAAAGGGCGTTAAGAAGGCTTCCTGAAGTTCCAATCCATAGGTTTGGATATCTTCTGTAAGCGCTTCGAAACCATAATTATTCCCCTCAGACTGTTCATACGTGAAAAATGAGGATATTTCGTGATTTCCAAATTCCCTGTTGTAATTGACACTGAGGTTTAACTGATAATTCTCTCCATGGGAATAGGATTCAGAAATTCTGTTTTTATTCTCAACCTGTTCAATTGTTTCAATTTCATCGCTTAAAACATAATGATACTCATCGGAGGGATGTTTAAACAGGTATAAGTTGTAAGGGATCAGATAATCTTTTCCGTAACTATGGGATTCACGTCGACTATAGGAAGCAGAAACTGAGAGGCCTTTAATTTTTTCAATATCATAAGATACACGCAGGTTCAGGGTATTGCCTTTATCCACGCTGCGCCGGTAACTTTTGCTTTCGAAAAGGTAAAGGGGATTAAAGGATAGGTTATTCCCTACCGGATAGCCCTTGATATAGGCCGGTGTCCACTTAGGTGCCTGCAACAATTCCTGAAACAGGTCTTCCATGGTATTTGTTCCCACCCCTGAAATATGAGGCCTTTTAAAATCGCGGTTATCCAAAGAAATGGTTGCCGAAACCTGTACATTATCTGTAACATTGGCATCCAGTCCCAGACGATACGTATACTTCCCGATTCCCATATCGGGGAAATTTCCTTCCGTATATACATAATTCCCTCCGGCATAATACTTGACTTTTGATGAACCTCCTGAAAAATTAATTGTGTGTCGGGTTACCGATGACTTCTGCCAGGCTTCCTCCAGCCAGTTATAATCAATATTTTTAAGAGCCTCAAGGTCTTTTTCAGTAGCCCATTTGTTTGAATCGGACGGTTCACTGTATCTGGCATTTATAGCCCGTGCATGATCATACGCACGTAACATTTCCGTCTGGGTAGTGGCATCCATGATCCCGTAGCTACCTGAATAGCTTATTCTTAATTTTCCTTCCCGGCCTCGTTTGGTTTTCACAAGGAGAACCCCATTGGCCCCCTTGCTGCCGTAAACAGCTGCTGATGCATCTTTTAATACCGAAAAACTCTCGATGTCTGAAGGATCAATCATATCATACGTGCTTTGGGAAACCTCAAATCCGTCTACGATATAAAGGGGCGAAGGATCTTTAGCCCCCTCACCTGAACTCCCAAACGTTGTTTCCGCCCGGATACGTATCCTTGTAGAAGCACCCGGATTTCCGGTTGGTTGCGCAGGAGAAACGGAAACACCGGCCATGCGGCCATCCAGTAAATTTGTAAGATTCGTTGCCGGAAAATCTTCGATCTCTTTCGCCTGCATGCTGGATACCGATCCTACCAGGTTGGCTCTTTTCACCTCGCCGTACCCAACCACGACAATTTCATCCAGGTCGGTGATGCTCTCCTTTAAAACCACATCGACAACACTCCTTCCATTTACCGGAATCTCCTGAGCATCAAAGCCTATGAATGAAACCATAAGCGTATCATTGGCATTAACCCTCAATGAATAGTTTCCGTCAATATCCGTTATTGTTCCATGTAACGTATTCTTAACAACAATATTGACACCCACCAACGACTCTCCATTTTCACTGGTCACAGTGCCTGACAAATCAACTTGTCCGTTAACCTGAGAAAATAAGGGAAAACTATATAACAGGAGAGGTAAGAACATGATGATCCATGTCGCTGTTTTCATTCCCCTTCGGAATATACTTTTCTTTCGGTTATTAGATAAACGTATTATCTTCACTTGTAGATATTTAAATTAAACATTGGTTTCATATGGCAAAGGATGGCAAAGGATTCCATCTTTTAAAAGAGATGGAATCCTTTTCGTCCGGGTACGAAGAGCAGGCATGGTTCTCATTCTTTAATCATTTCCTTATGTATAAACCGCTACTTTCCCATTTCAAAATATGGGGAAGCCGCTTTCTACAGCGGCTTTTCCCCTTTATTTGATCAGCACTTTGGTTATTTTCACTTCCGACAGCCCTTTTGCTTTCACAATATAGATTCCCCGGGGCATATCATCCATGGACAGATAGTTCACCTTCTGTGCCATTTTAACCCGTTTTCCGCAAATGTTATACACTTCCACATCGGCATATTCGGAGATTCTGATTTTTTTATCCACACTATAGATTTTCAGCTTTTGTCCGGAAAGTTGCTTTGCCGTTGAAGCCGTATAGGTGCCATACACTTTCAGGTCATGAATTCTGGGCACCTGGCCGCCGGCTTCCCCAAACCGGAGCATAATGTTTTCGCTGTATATGGCATCTTCCCATAACATTCCGTAGGCTGACGGATCGCACCGGTAGCCATTGCCCGTTTTTTCCCGGGTAAACACATCCTTGGTAAAACTCTCGGTATAGCCTGCACCTCCTGGCTGATAACGCAACGTATCCCATGTGTCACCGTCATCCACACTAAACTCGAGCATCACACCCCGCTTGTTTCCGCCACAACTGGAATGGGACCACTGGATCATTTCCACAAAATCGATTTTCCGTAAATCCACCATAAAGTGCCCGTGGACCGTAGGAGGATTAGACCCGTATTCGCGGCTTACCTCAACAAAACCATTGGATACATTGGGGGTGTTTTGACCTTCATCTTTAAACGCATACGCTGTTTGCCATTCAGGCGCAAATGCACACTGGTAAAAATCATAGGTTACAGCACTGTCCCCTGAACCCAGCAAGGCAACCTTGGTGCTGAAACTGGTATAGCCATAAACAACTTCCTGAGTCACAGGGTCAAGCACATTGTTGCTGTTGCCCATATCCGGGGTTGAATCCGAATGAAAAAATTCAAATCCCTGAAAATTCTCATCAATAAGCAGCGGTTCACCGGGGAAGAGTTCTTCTCCCCAACCGGTACCTGTGCCCGTATTTAACTGCGCCCTGGTCGGTAAATTCATCCCAAGCAAAACGCAAAACAGTAATGTAAAAATCTTTTCTTTCATAGGTATAAATTTTAATTTCGGTTAATAATAATCATTTTACTATATCGGTTATCGTTTCTTTCGAACTTCTTTCCATCCGTAATAGGTCAACGAACGATCAACCGGTTTGCTTTTGAAAAATAAACTAGCCCCATAGGCTACAATCATAAGCACTATATGACTGTATACGCCAATCATGTATTTATGATGCGTAAAATTTGCAGAACCAAGGTCAAGCAGCAATATTTTATTTCCGCCAATCTCAATGGGCGTTGATGTTAACAATGCATATAATGTAAAAACAATGCTGCCTAAAATTCCAATATACATCCCTTTTTTATTTGCTCTCCGGCTAAAAATTCCAAGCAGGAACATCCCTGCAATTCCACCTGAGAATATTGCGTAGAGGGTAAAAATGGTCCCCAAAACACCTTCTCCTCCGGCGTACACATAAAACAGGGCAACGCTGATAGCCCCCAGTCCGGCAAGTACAATAAAGAGTCTGCTCATGAACATTTTCTGTTTTTCAGTGCTGTCAGGTTTCCATCTGAGATAATAATCTTCAAGGCAAATAGCCGACAGGCAGTTCAGATCGGAATCAAGGCTTGAGAAAGCAGCGGCAATCAGGGCCGATAAAATCAACCCGACCACTCCAACCGGAAGTTTTGTCATGATAAAAAACGGGAATACCGCATCCGGCTTTATATCGGCAGGCAATGCATCTCCCGAGATCAGGTAATAAGAAAAAAGTGCCGTGCCGATGAACATAAACAACGCCCACACCGGGACACTTAACAGAACGCCTATTAACGAGGCCTTTACTGCATCCTTATCGGATTTTGCCGTTAAATAGCGCTGAACAATGGTCTGGTCGGTGCCATATTTCTGAATGGCATAAAAAATACCGTTCAGGGCCATCACAATAAAGGTAAGATTTACAAACTCAAGGTCGAACGGCCCGAAGCCAATCTTCCCGTTCTGCATGGCAACACTCCAGATCTGCCCCGGCCCTCCATCCACAGAAAACAGGATGATTGCCAGCGAAAGAATCCCCCCTACAATGAGCATGAATCCCTGGACAACATCAAGCCAGATTACCGCCTCCATGCCTCCGATCATTGTAATCAAAATAACCAGAAGACCGATGACCAGAATAATATATACCGTATGAACACCCAACATTCCGGAAAGGGCCAGCGCAATCAGGTAAAATACCGTTCCCATCTTGGCAAAATGATTGAGTATGAATCCCAGCGACGTATACAGCCGGGCCAGGAAGCCAAACCTCTTTTCAAAATACTCATACGCACTTAGACGGATCACTTTCCGGAAAAGAGGCACAATAACACTCAAAATAAACACCAATACCAGTGGAACCATTAATCCCTGTACCAGCCTGATCCAGTTGGAAGAATACCCTTCGCCGGGATAGGCTAAAAAGGTAATACTGCTGATGAGGGTTGCCAGTATAGACATGCCGATAGCCCAGGAAGGAATTTTTCCTGCGGCTTTAAAATAATTATTGGTATCCTTTTGTTTTCTCGAAAAATAGATGCCAATTCCTATGGACAACACAAAAGTGGCAACAATGAGCGCATAGTCAATAACATGTATAGAAACAGCATTCTCCATAAGACTATCTAATGGTTTTTTCTATTATCAAAAACAACACTCTCGGGCCACGAATAACTTCCCGGCTTGGTTGTGATATTCAGGCCGGGATACTTCTCCACTTTCATCTGAATAATTCCCAGGTCAAGTTCCTTATACGGAAACAGTTTGGAAATATGCAATGATTTCAGGATGGCTGAAGTCGTAGCACCCCCCTCAATTAACAGATCGGTGAGGCTGGTTAATGTAATGACCTTTTTGACAAGCTCACCAATGTTATCCCGGATCCTTGCTGATAAGCCCGGTTCTTCGCTGTGCGTTTGTTCAATGGATATGACAACCTTTCTGTTTTTATCGAGAGAAGCAGCAATTCGCCGGGCCCAATCATCCAACAATCCCGGATTGAAATTTTCGTTGTTATAAATCGCTTCCGGCATATTTAATTTCATAACGCCCTCTTTTTTCAGGCGACTGATAATCTCCCGGCTTTTCGGGAAGGTACTTCCGAATACAAACAATGTTTTTTCACCTAATTTAAGTCGACCGTTGGAATCCTCTTCCTTTTTCCGGTATTTAGTGCTTAGCAAAACATCGAAAAAACCAGCTCCTCCTGCTGCAAGGGTATTTTTATCCAGGATCAAAGCCCAACGAAAAATGTCGCTTTCATTGTTCACATCACCGACGATCAACCCTTTGTCAGGCAACCGGGAGTCAACACTGCATGAATATACGGGGCAATACTCCTGACCAATCAGATCAATCACTGAGGAAGATTTTACAGGAAATTCCGGATCGTCGGCAAATGACGTTTTAGCCAGAGGAACTGAATGGATCGAATAGTATCCGTTGGTAATACTTCTTCCCATCCAGGGATTCCCGGCAATTATTACAGCTCTTTTTTTGTCTGTCACTTCAAGCTGAGTATATAATTCGGCAGCCACATTGCCACGTAATACCGAATCAAGCTTCTTAAAAATGCTTTCAGGGTTAAGTTTTAACAGTTTCCCGGTAATTCGTTTGATTTCTTCTGAAGCTTGTTTCGGTGGGAGCGAACGCGTATCAGAAACAATAATTAACAGATCGGTTTTGCTGACACCAGTCACCGTTGTTTCAATAATTACATCCAATCCATATTTCAGACCCACTCCCCCTATTTCGGCAGCACCGGTAAAATCATCTGCAATAACTGAAATCATCGTATCCTCAATTCGATTTATTCCTAACCATCTTAACTGCGTAATCGATTGCATAAAGCAATGCATCGGGGCTGGCCAATCCTTTTCCGGCAATTTCGAAGGCAGTCCCGTGATCCACGGATGTGCGAATCACAGGCAATCCCAGGGTAATATTTACGCCCTTTACGCTTTTCATAACACCGCTTTTTTTATCCCATTCAAAGCCTGTCAGTTTAAAGGGGATGTGCCCCTGATCGTGATACATGGCAACACACCCATCGTATCTGCCTCCTTTTGCCAGTGCAAAGAGCGTATCAGGGGGAACAGGTCCCTCAACATTATATCCTTCGGCCTTTGCCTGGTTGACCGCAGGGGTAATTTCTTTTATTTCCTCATCGCCAAAGAGGCCATTGTCGCCCGAGTGTGGATTCAACCCGGCTACTCCGATGCGGGGGGATTGAACGCCAAGATCCTGAAGCCCCCCGTTTAACAACCGGATCACTTCCAGAATCCGCTCTTTTTTAACCAGATCACAGGCATCCCTCAACGCAACATGGGTGCTTACATGAACCACTTTAATCGCATCATCGGCAAGAAGCATTGCATAGTTGCTTGTATTTGTATAATGGGCATATATTTCGGTGTGCCCTGAAAAATGGTGCCCTGCTTTGTTTATCGCACTTTTATGAATGGGGCAGGTAACGGTTCCATCCACTGCTTTGCTCATGGCCAGTTGAATGGCTTTTTCCACACACCTGAACGCCACCTCTCCAGCTGATGCCGAGATTTTCCCAAATACAATTTCCCGGATGTCCGGAATCTCAATGGGTAGAATATCAATTCTCCCGTATTCAAAACCGGCTTCCGGAACCTCCTGAATGGGATGAAGCTGAAGGGTGCTTTTTAAAATATCTTTTATCTTCTTAAAAACCTGGACATTACCTATTACAAGCGGACTACAGATCTCATAAACCTTTTTATCAGCCAGCGTCTTAAGAAGGATCTCAGGGCCTATACCTGCCGGGTCCCCCATGGTAATAGCCAGTATCGGTTTTTTTTCAGACATCCAACTCTTGTAACTGTTTTTTTATATTCTTCACAAACAAATCTTTCTCCGCATCGTCCATTTCGTACATCGGAGGCATGACATATTCCTTGCACAGATTTTTCAGAGCCATTATCTGCTTTAATGCCACTATTGAGTGGCTCAAATCTCTTCCTCCCTGGCACCAATCAGAGATCCTGTCTGTTTTTTTCTGCAATTCCCAGGCTTCCTGAAGGATATTATTTTTTACTGCATCGAACAACCGGCGGTACAACAACGGAACGAAGTTAGCTGTACTTGGCACAATTCCGTCGGCACCATGCACTAATCCGTAAACCGACATGGCCGCCCACCCTACCAGAAAAACAAAATCCTCGCGCTTTTTCCAGCGTTCCAGGCACCCGTCAAGCCTTTGGCTGTTGTGCTCTGAATCTTTGACCCCTAAAATATTGGGATGATGACTCAATTCTTCAATTACATCAACCGGTATCGAGTGGTGGATCGTTCCCGGAATATTGTAAAGCATCAACGGACAATGAACCGAGTCTGCCAGTTGAGTGAAATATTTTTTCATTTGCGAAGCATCTGCAGGGTAATAATTGGGGAGGGTTGCCACAACGGCATCCACCCCGTACTCAGCATACCGGTTGCCGGCTTCAATTGCTTCGGGCAGGCAATTTCCAATGATACCGGCCAGTACGGTTTCCTTTCCCTCGACATTAGATACGGTTTTCTGAACAAGGGTTGCCTTTTGAGCTGACGTTAAAGAAACCACCTCCCCGGTAGTTCCTAAAATAAAGGGTTTCACCTGTGAATCCATAAACGCATCCACAATGCATTTTACCGCCCCCGTATCCACCGAAAGATCCCGGTTTAACGGACTCACCATCGGAACCACAACTCCACCAAATTTTTCTTTTGCATCCATTTAAAAAGCTTTCCTGTAAATATGAATGGCATCTGTACCATTCACCTGTCTGACATTATTATTTAAAAGACGCTGAACCTTCAATGTTTCACGGGCCAGACCCTCAATTCCATACGATTAAAGTGTTAAATTTATAAGGTATTCCCGTCCCGATAAATATCGGGATCGGGATAACTCGCATTTTTTAATCATCATCTTGGGTGTAAATATTTTACATGCTCGTTTCATTTTCAGAAATGGACAAATCAGAAAATTTCAATGAATGATCGTAACTCAGGAATGGTGAGAACAAATAGTTTTGCATGGCTGGAATCTGAAAAATCGCCAAGAAACTGGTCTAAACTTCCATTTCCAAAGACAACCTTCCCCGGATTATATACTGATCCGTGCAAATGTTTTTATTGATTCAGTTCGGAAACCGAACGTCTGCCTATAGATACCATTCTCTGCAGTATTTACAAAGAATAGCGTTTAAATTCCGTATTGTCCGTTAACAAAATGTTTAAAAAAAGCGGAATGAATGAATGAATCATCCATTCCACCTTTTCTAAACGTAAACCAAGACTACTTAGCTATTTGAAGCTTACCTCTTTTTACAGTATTTCCCATTTCAAGCAGATAGATGTACAATCCACCTTTCAGGTTTTGGGTATTTACCTCAATTTCATTCACCCCTTCAAAGAAAGATTGATTTTTACAGATATCTGTTCTCTGCCCCAACATATTTATTAATGAAAGGGTAACGGCTGATGATTTATGTAAGGTAAACCTGAACCGTGCATTGTGGGTTGCCGGATTCGGATATACCAGTACTTCATTTTCCATTTTTATTTGAGGAGATGAAGTAGATGGGCCGGCACCGAGTACCCAATCCAGGGAACGTATCAATAAGGTATAGAAATCATCGGTGGCATATTCGGTTTTATCGTCATCTTTCCCGTATATTCCAAGTTCATGAATACCAAACGTTACAAGGCGATTCTTTAGCTGAGAGCCATCAGGCAATACCGTTCCTTTGGGTGCTGCCCATAAGAAAGGATCGGTAATCGCACTGCTGTTATTTTTCGCCAAAGGTATTGCACCAGACATGTTCTGGTTCAGGTCAAAACCGACCGCAAAGATCGTCTCGGGATCGCCACAGATGGCAGTTGACCAGTCAACTATTTCCTCTGCCTCAAATACATTCGTAATATAATGGGTATTATCCAGAATTTTTAGTTGGGTAGTTCCGGTTGCGCAGGAACGATCTTCCGTAAAACCCGGATACTTATACCCGTTGGTTTTATCTACGGTATTATCCCCCAGGAGTACCCAGTTCCATTTATCATGACGGACAGCAAGGGGTTCAAGCATCACACAGGGTACCGGATAATTATCGGTATTGCCAAAAGCCAATACTTTGCTGGAGCTGCATGATTCACCATACACAACTGCTGCATAGGCTGAATAATCATATCCGTCTTTCACATCATCATCATCAACCAATGTAATCGTGAACCCGGCTGCCTCCAGTTTTGCGATCGAAACGGAGTCACTTGCAACCATTTCATCCGGTCCTTTGGCTCCTACATAAAGAATTTTTTCTTCTGTTTCGCCCCCTTCTTTCGACAGGGCCCATTCCACTGAACGCTGGAACAGTTTCAGAAAATCTTCGGTCATGTAGCTCTTGCCCGGAGGATCGTCATCGCCCTCTTCATTGGCCAGGGCAAAGTTGTGCGCACCGA
>CAZNPV010000006.1:0-107363 GCA_964575025.1 uncultured Mariniphaga sp. | reverse complement strand
TCTTCCGTCTTCCGTCTCCGGTCTTCCGTCTTCCGTCTCCGGTCTTCCGTCTTCCCCCCCCCCCATGCAAAACAAAAAAAATTATCGTACCCAAAGGAGGTGGATTTTCAGAATATATTAAATATATTTGTCCCCTAATTTTTATTTAATTTAAATAACAACAAGAAAAGACGAATTGAAACTCAGCAACGCAAAGAACAATGAAGAAGTAGTGATAACCAAAGTCTTAGGGCACGGTTCGTTTCGTAAACGGATCAATGAGATGGGTTTTATCAAAGGGAAGAGGGTCAAAGTGATCAAGACAGCGCCCTTTCGGGGACCAACCGAATATAAGATTTTAAACTACAATATTTCTCTCCGCCGCTCGGAAGCAGATTTAATTGAAGTCATTCCCCTGAAGGATTTCAAAGATGAGCCTTTGGTCTCTTTTGAAGGAGTAATTGATCAGGATGTCATTGACGTCAGCCGGTTGGGGAAAGGCAGAACGATCAATATTGCCCTGGTTGGCAATCCGAACAGCGGCAAAACCACGCTTTACAATTATTTATCGGGAGCCAGGGAAAGAGTTGGCAATTACGGCGGTGTTACAGTAGATATAAAAAAAACCACCTTTCAATCGAACGGCTACACCTTCCATTTTTACGATATGCCGGGGACCTATAGTCTGACCGCCTATTCCATGGAAGAGATCTACGTTCGTAAATTTATTTACGAACAGACCCCGGATATTGTGATCAACGTGGTGGATGCCTCGAATCTGGAAAGAAACCTTCTTTTAACAACCCAACTGATCGATATGGATGTACGGGTTGTGGTGGCCCTGAATATGTTTGACGAGGTGAAAAAACAAAAAATCAAACTGGATCACGATTCGATTTCCAGGCTCCTGGGGATTCCGTTTGTTCCTACCATAAGCTCCAAAGGAAAGGGTCTTGAGGAGCTTCTTTCAAAAGCAATTGATGTATTTGAAGGACAGGACCCGGTAACCAGGCATATCCATATCAATTATGGAAAAGACCTGGAAGCGTCCATAGCAAAAATAAGAACCAGGATCAGGGAAGACAAACCCATTACGGACAAACTGTCCTCCCGGTTTATGGCCATTAAACTACTGGAAAAAGATTCACATATTCAGGAACTTCTCTCCGGGTATTCGAATTATCAGGAGATAAAAGAGGTTACGGACAAAGAAATTAAAAGGATCGAATCCCTGGTTCATGAAGACAGTGAAGCAGTGATTACCGATGCCAAATACGGATTCATCAGTGGAGCGTTACGGGAGACCTTGCATCAAGAGGAAACCGTATCCAAAACCCGATCCGAAAAAATTGATCAGGTCATGACCCATCGGATCTGGGGATTGCCGATTTTTTTCGGGATGTTATTCATCGTATTTTATACCACCTTTAAACTGGGTACTTACCCTATGAACTGGATTGACTGGGCCGTGGCAGCATTCAGCAGGCTGATCGGCAGTGTCCTGCGTGAGGGCATGCTGAAAGATCTTCTGATTGATGGAATCATCAGTGGCACCGGGAGTGTTCTGATCTTTCTGCCCAATATTCTGATTCTTTTCTTCTTCATATCGCTTCTTGAGGGAACCGGGTATATGGCCCGGGCAGCTTTCATCATGGATAAGATCATGCATCGTTTTGGCTTACATGGCCGATCGTTCATTCCCCTGATCATGGGATTCGGGTGCAATGTACCGGCTATTCTGGCCACCAGGACCCTGCGAAACAAAGAAGACCGGATCCTGACCATGCTGATTATCCCTTTTATGTCTTGCAGCGCCAGATTACCGGTCTATATTCTGATCATTTCTGCTTTTTTTCAAAAATTCCATGCCCTCTATCTGACCGGTCTCTATGCTACCGGAATTGGAATTGCTTTTCTCACAGCCCGTTTGCTGAATAAAACCATTTTCAAACACAAAGAAGCACCCTTTGTAATGGAACTTCCTGTTTACCGGTTGCCTACCCTGAGAAATATCCTGTATCACATGTGGGATAAAACCCAGCACTACCTAAAAAAAATTGGAGGCATCATTCTTGCCGGTGTAGTAATCATCTGGTTTCTGGAATATTTCCCCAGGGAAACGGAAAACCACGAACAAAGTGAACTCCGGATTGAAAGAGTCCTTGAAGACGAGACCCTTCCCGAAGCTCAAAAAGAATCGCAACTGGAAACCCTACGCAGGGAACAGGATGCAACCCGTTTAGCCCATTCCTATCTCGGAAAAATAGGAACCGCTATTCAACCGGTGATGCAGCCCCTGGGATTCGATTGGAAAATGGGCATTAGCCTGTTGGCAGGCCTTCCGGCTAAGGAGATCATTATCAGCACGATGGGCGTGTTATACCAAACCGGACCGGAAAATACTGTGAACCTGCAGGAAAAATTGAAAAACGAAACCTTTCATGCAGGCAAAAAAACCGGGGAAAAAGTCTTTACCACCCCCTCTGCACTGGCGTTCCTGGTCTTTATACTCATCTATTTCCCGTGTATCGCGGTGGTTACAACCATTAAGCAGGAATCGGGGCATTGGGGATGGGCCCTGTTCTCGGTGTTCTATTCCACAACCCTGGCTTGGATCGCTGCTTTTCTGGTATTCCAGGTTGGCACTTTGTTGGTGTAACTGATCCTTTTCTCCGGTTAATTGTTATACGTATATGCTACAGGAAATTATAACATATTTTATTTGTCTTACCGCTTTTTTATATGCCGGATACGGCCTGGTGAAGTTATTTTTCAGAAACGGGAAGGGAATGCAGGATAAAGAGAAAGCCCGAAGCATGTGTACTTCCTGCAAAGCAGCCTGTACCCTGCAGGATCTGGCTCAGGAAAACCATGTGCAATGCCTTCTCACCGGAAAGACAGGATATTGGCCATCTCAGGATTAATGCCTTTCGGGTTTCGAAAATCCCTTTTCCGGGATCAGAGAAGTTTCATCCGATGGATCACCGCTTTGGGATCCGGGGAACTGAAAATAAAGGTTCCGGCTACCAATACATTGGCTCCGGCCTCAAACAACTTTTTCCCGTTTTCAAAATTCACGCCACCGTCTACTTCAATCAGGCATCCGGGATTCCTGGAATCAATAAGGTTGCGCAGGCGCTTTACTTTGGAGTAGGTATTTTCTATAAACTTCTGGCCTCCGAATCCGGGATTTACGGACATCAATAATACCATATCCAGTTCTTCAATGATGTCTTCCAGTAAAAAGAGCGGTGAATGCGGGTTCAGGCACACGCTGGCTTTCACTCCCTCATTTTTGATCATCTGAACAGTCCGGTGAAGATGCTTGCACGTCTCCTGGTGTACGGTTAAAACAGAAGCCCCGGCATCAGCAAACGGCTGGATGTAAGGATCCGGATTGTAAACCATCAAATGGACATCGAGAGGTTTCTCAGCAATCTCGCTGACCCTTCTGACAACAGGAATCCCAAAGGATATATTCGGAACAAAAACCCCATCCATTATATCGCAATGGATAAAATCGGCATCGCTTGAATTGATCATTCGTACCGCACTGCCCAGGTCATTAAAATCAGCAGCTAATATGGAAGGTGCAATGAATCGTTTCATAAAGTTCAGGTTCCAAGATATGACTTTAACAACCGGTTCCGGTAGTGATTTTTTAATTTTTTAATTGCCTTTTCTTTTATTTGTCGTACCCGTTCCCTGGTGAGACTAAATTCAATACCTATCTCTTCCAGGGAATGGGGCTGTTTGTTGTTTAACCCGTAATAATACCTTAGAATCTCTGCTTCTCTTTCTTCCAGGGTAGACAATGAACGTTCAATCTCCTTTTTCAGGGAACCGGTTATCAGGTTTCTGTCGGGGCTGGGGGAATCATCATTGAGAATCACATCATACATATTCACTCCTTCTTCCTCTTTCAGGGGAGCATCCATGGAGATGTGAAGATTGGAAACGTTAAGTGAATCTTCGATGAGTTCGGGACTTGTTTCAAGCATTTCGGCAACTTCCTCAACCGTGGGTTCCCTCTGATACTCCTGTTCGAGCCTGCTAAATGTTTTGTTTATTTTATTGATCGATCCGATTTTATTTAACGGAAGCCGCACAATCCTGGCCTGTTCGGCCAGCGCCTGAAGAATAGACTGCCTGATCCACCAGACCGCATAGGAGATGAACTTAAAACCCCTGGTTTCATCAAACCGCTGAGCCGCTTTTATTAAACCAAGATTTCCTTCATTGATCAGATCCGGAAGACTAAGCCCCTGGTTCTGATATTGCTTGGATACCGAAACCACAAAACGCAAATTGGCATTAATTAAAATTTCCAACGCTTCATGATCGCCCGTCCGGATCCTTTTGGCCAGTTCCACCTCCTTCTCAGCCGAAAGCAAATCAACCTTGCCAATCTCATGCAAATATTTATCCAGCGATAAAGTATCCCTGTTGGTAACTTGTTTGGTTATTTTGAGTTGTCGCATCGCCTGAACTATAAACAGCTGTAATTAACCTATTTGCATAGATTCTACAGGTTGAATATAGCTATTTTAAAACGAGAACAATAACATTCATTCAAAATTTTTATCCTTTCTACCTGATTTCCTCCGGATACCTTTTTCTATTTATTCATAATAGCTTCAAAATCAATTTTTTGAAATTGTTATTCTTTTTATTATATTTGCAGGTAGAAAAACAAAAAAAAGAAAAGGAATTTTGGTTTATAACAACTAATTACGTATAATTGCAGCCAAAATTCATTGGACTCAATCCCAGCTTTGTTCCATAAATTAAAAATCAACCAATTTCACCAATCGGGAAATTTAACAATATATAATTATGTATGATATTTTAGAACTGAATAAAAAGTTGTTGCCAGAACTAAGGGCTATTGCCAAAAATCTGAAAATCAAAAGAGTTGAATCCTATAAAAAACAGGATTTGATTTATAAGATTTTGGATACACAGGCTATTCTGGAAGCGGAGAGGAAAAGCAAGCAGGAAAATAAGAAAGAACAACAAACAGGGAAAGAAGATAAGCCGGGCAAAAGAAAATTCAGATCAGGAAAAGGGAAAACAGAGGCTGAAAACGAAACGGATAAGAAAAATTCTGAGAAGAAGTCCGTTAGAAGGCCCCGGCGTCCCCGCTCGGATGCACATGAAGCTGTTTTTAAGAACGGAAAAACCACCACACATTCTAAGAATAAAAAAGATAGCGATCAAAGAGAACAAACAGAGCAGAAGTCTTCAAGGCACGAACAGATCAAAGCAATCATTCAGGAGTTTTCCCGTGACAAACATATCGATACGAAAAAAGAAAAACCACAACCGGAAGTAAAGCCGGCAGAACACCAGGATATTCCTGAGAAGAAGGAACCAACGAAGCATAAAGATCAACCGGATCGTAAGGAGAAGCAAAAGGAGAAAGAAGTCGCTAAAAAGGGGGAACCACAAAAAACTCAGTATACCAGAAATACAAATGTCTCACTGGAAAAGGCCTTTGAATTTGAAGGCATTATTACCAACTCCGGAGTTCTTGAAATCATGCCTGACGGATATGGTTTTTTGCGTTCTTCCGATTACAATTATCTGAATTCACCCGATGACATTTATGTTTCGCAATCACAGATAAAACTTTTCGGATTAAAAACGGGAGATACCGTGATGGGCACGATCCGCCCGCCCAAAGAGGGGGAAAAATATTTCCCCTTAATAAAAGTGATCGAGATCAACGGACGGACTCCTGACTTCATCAGGGACCGGGTTCCCTTTGATCATCTGACTCCTTTGTTTCCGGAGAAGAAGTTTGAGATCACCGGCCAGGGTCATGACAATATTTCAACACGCATCATTGACATGTTCACTCCCCTGGGCAAGGGACAACGTGGTTTGATCGTTGCCCAGCCAAAAACCGGGAAAACCGTATTGCTGAAAGAAATTGCCAACGCCATAGCAGCCAACCATCCCGAGGTGTATATGATTGTGTTGCTGATTGACGAACGTCCTGAGGAAGTTACAGATATGGCACGAAGTGTGAATGCTGAAGTCATTGCTTCTACCTTTGATGAGCCGGCAGATAAACATGTCCGGGTAGCCAATATTGTTCTGGAAAAAGCAAAACGGCTGGTTGAATGCGGCCATGATGTAGTCATTCTTCTTGACTCGATCACCCGTCTGGCCCGTGCATACAACACCGTACAGCCTGCCTCGGGAAAAGTCCTTTCCGGCGGAGTCGATGCAAATGCCCTCCATAAACCAAAACGGTTCTTCGGAGCAGCCAGAAATATTGAAGAGGGAGGTTCCTTAACGATCCTCGCTACCGCTCTTACCGAAACCGGATCCAAAATGGACGATGTGATTTTTGAAGAATTCAAAGGAACAGGGAATATGGAACTCCAGCTCGACAGAAAACTTTCGAACAAACGGATATTCCCATCGATAGACATTCCTGTGTCAAGTACCCGGCGGGAAGATCTGCTCATATCGAAACATATTCTGGATAAAATATGGATCCTGCGTCATTACCTCGGCGACATGAACTCTATGGAAGCAATGGAATTTATGCGTGACCGGCTGATGCGTACCGAATCCATTGAAGAATTCCTGATTTCAATGAACAGCGCCTGAGTTCAGATTTAAAAAAAAGTTATTCCCTGGGCTAACGGCAATTCTGAACCATAATTAATGGTGTTTGTCTGTCTGCGCATATAGGATTTCCACGCATCGGAACCTGATTCGCGGCCTCCCCCGGTTTCTTTTTCTCCGCCAAAAGCACCTCCGATTTCAGCCCCTGAGGTCCCGATGTTTATATTGGCTATTCCACAATCGGAACCCTCATGGGACAGAAATTTTTCGGTTTCTGTCAGGTTGGTTGAAAACATCGCCGAGGACAATCCCTGGGGAACATCGTTATGCATAGCAATAGCCTCGTCGAGCTGCCTGTATTTTATCAGATACAGAAGCGGGGCAAAGGTTTCCTCCTGAACAATTTTGTAATGGTTTTCCACTTCAGCAATACAGGGAGTCACATAACATCCCGAACCAAAGCTTTCCTCTTCGAGGCTCTCTCCTCCGAAAACGATACGGCCTCCTTCGCTTTTCACCTCTTCGATGGCACCAAGGTACGTTTCAACAGCTCTTTTATCGATCATCGGTCCGACCAGTGTTTCCGGGTCGAGCGGATGCCCGATGCGGATACTCTGATAGGCAGCAACCAGTTTGTCTTTCAGGGAATCGTAAACCCTTTCGTGAGCAATAATCCTCCGGGTCGAAGTGCAGCGCTGCCCGCAGGTTCCTGCAGCTCCGAATACGATAGCCCTCACAGCCATTTCAAGGTTTGCTTCCGGTGTTACAATAATGGCATTATTGCCACCCAATTCCAGGATGGATTTGCCCAACCGTTCCCCAATAAGACGGCCTGCTATTTTACCTACCCGCGTGGAACCGGTGAATGAAATCAGCGGAATATTTTTATCGCTGAACATCTCATCCCCAAGATATTCTGAACGGGTTGCCACCAGGTTGAGAACACCCTCCGGAACTTCAGACTCCTTCAGGACTTTTGCTACAATATGATGGACGGCAACCGCGCAAAGCAACACTTTCGACGAAGGCTTCCAAACGACTACATCGCCACAAACAAGGGCAATCATGGCATTCCATGACCATACTGCAACCGGGAAATTAAATGAGGAAATCACCCCCACAATTCCCAGGGGATGGTATTGATCATACATCCTGTGTGAAGCCCTTTCAGAATGCATGGTAAATCCATACATCTGCCGGGACTGTCCAACGGCAAAATCGCATATATCAATCATCTCCTGGACTTCCCCCAGACCTTCCTGATAAATTTTTCCCATTTCATACGAAACCAGTTTACCAAGAGGTTCCTTGTACTTTCTCAATTCCAGTCCAATTCTCCGTACAACCTCACCACGAGCCGGTGCCGGCACTTTCCGCCATTTTTTAAACGCTTCTTTTGCCTGTTGAACAACCTGGTTGTAATCTGCTTTTGTAGCCAGTTTAATTCCGGCAATGGACCTCCCGTCAGCAGGAGAAACGGAGTGATGCAGTTTCCCTCCGGATTCAAGCCACTTTGTGCCGGTACAGATCCCATTCAATTCTTCCGAAATTCCCAGCTGTTTTAATGCTTTGTTTATCCCGTACTTTTCCATACCAATAATTTTTATGTATTCAATTTTTTTTGGGTGATCGCCAATTAACCCAGTGCGATCATCCTGTTTTGTTTACTTCTCCATCATCCATTGGACCAATCCCCCTTTGGATAGGATCTGCAGTAGTTTATCGGGCAGGGGGGTAAACCGGAATTCCCGGTTGTTTATTTTTATAAGGCCTTCCTGAAGACTGACCTCCACCCTGTTCCCTTTCCGGTATGAGGCCACGGCCTCAGGCGACACAATGAGGGGCAATCCCTGGTTTATAGCCGACCGGTAAAAAATCCGGTTTACGGATCTCACAATGACGGCTTTCACTCCTGCATATGCCAGACCCACTGCAGGATGTTCACGGGAACTTCCACAACCAAAATTATCTCCGCATACCAGCACATCACCGGGGCTCACTTGATCTGCAAAGGCAGGATCAAAGGCTCTGAACAAATGCGGTTTTATCTTCTCCGGTTCTGAGCTGTTTACCTCATAGGTAAGATTTCCCGCAAACATCAGGTCGGTATTCAGGTTATGAATATCTGAATAATCCCAGACGCCGTTATCGTACCGGTTTTCATTTTCCCTTATTTCTACTTTGTTTATCTTCTTTTCCGGTCTGTTAACCCTGTACTTTTGTTTCTCCGCTTCCGGATTACAGATCATTCCCTTCCATGCTGACCAGGCCACTGTAGCCGGTGAAGCCAGGTATATCTCCGCATTCTTATTTCCCATTCTCCCCAAAAAGTTACGGTTAGCAGTTGAGATTACACGGACTCCATCGGCAGGAATTCCCTGTCCGGTTCCCAGGCAAGGGCCACAGGAAGGCGAAAGGATGTTGCCTCCGGCTTCCAGGAAAATTTCAATGATTCCCTCGTGAAGTGCCTGTTTATAAATTTCACGCGAAGCCGGGATGATCAGAAGCTGGAATCCGGAAGGAATATGCCGGCCTTCAAGGATCCGGGCAGCAACCCTCAAATCTTCCAGCCGCCCGTTGGTACAGGTTCCTATCAGTGCCTGCTGCACTTCCACCTCTTCGATTTCCCCGATGCTATACACATTATCCACCTGGTGGGGACATGCCACCATGGGGGACAGATCTGACAGGTTAATTTCCAGCTCCCGGGCATACCGGGCATTGCGGTCAGCCCATACCGGGTCCGTTGTGCTTCCATAGAAATATGCTTCCAGGCGTTTGTCACAGGGGAACACTGCATTTTTTGCCCCTATCTCTGATGCCATATTGGCAAGAACCATCCGGCCGGAAACCGTAAGTTTTTCAAGCCCTTCGCCGGAAAATTCAATTGACAGGTAATCTGCACCTCCGGCCCCTACTATTCCCATAATATACAAAGCCAGATCTTTTGCATACACTCCTTTTTTGAATTCTCCGCGCAAGGTAATTCTGAAGGACTCAGGCACACGAAACCAGGTTTCTCCATTTTTCCAGATACCCGCAGCTTC
The DNA here is from genome assembly GCA_964575025.1 of uncultured Mariniphaga sp. Classification (GTDB taxonomy): domain Bacteria; phylum Bacteroidota; class Bacteroidia; order Bacteroidales; family Prolixibacteraceae; genus JABMQB01. Next base: position 97,755 of record CAZNPV010000006.1, on the reverse strand, counting down.
TGTACGGTCAATACCGACAGCAAAGGCATTGAATGCCCCTGCTGTACAGGTATGGCTGTCGCTGCCCACAATGATTTTCCCGGGCCTGGCAAAATCAGCCATCAACTGATGGCATATACCACTCCCTGTATCAAAAAAGGTTCCGATCTTGTTTTCCTGAACAAAAGCACGGATCTCCTGGTAGCTGTTTGCCAGGTTTCTGTTTGTTGGCGGGGCATTGTGGTCCAGAACCACCATCAGTCGGTCAGGATCATGGATCCTCTGCCCACCCATTTTTTTATAAATATGCTGAATGGCATAGGTATTGTCGTGAGTCAGAACAACATCTGGTTTCCTGAACACAATGGTCCCTGCCGGTGCGCCTAATACCTTTTCAACAAATGTTCTTCCCTGCATCCAAATCTGTTTTTGGTTTCAAATGACTTAATTGTTATGGACTACCCAGCAATCCTCCACGCTTATAAATTTCATATTGAACAGTTGAAAAAGAGGCAATTTCAATCTTTTTCCCTTTTGATATATTATAAACCATTCCCTTCAGAAGGTCTATTTTTATATCTTCCCCGTTTTCCAGTTCCAATCCTTCCAATGTGTGATAGGTTAAAACAGGAAATCCGGCATTGATAGCATTTCTTTCGTATATGGCCCCAAACGACTTTGCCAGGATGGCTTTTGTGCCCAGGGATATAAAACAATCCACAGCCTGTTGTCTTGAACTTCCGGAACCGAAATTTGCACCGGTAAAAATAATTTCGCCCGGTTCTGCTTTCTTTGCATAATCTTCCCATCCTTTCAGGTTTCCAAAGGTAAACCGGCCCATTTCCTTCCGGTCCGTAACCATCAGATGCTGGTTATGATAGATCATATCGGTATCCATATTGTCGATATCAATTATGCGGGCTTTCCCGACCAGTTCAGCTGGTTTTTCAGGGGATTTCCCGGCATTTGGAGGGATGGTTGATTTTTCCGGTTTCTTCATCTCCGGGTTAAAGACAGCCGGATGATCCGGTATTTCCGAGGGAAGCGTGATATATCCTGCAACAGCCGAGGCGGCAGCAATAGCCGGGGATGCCAGGTAGACATCTCCTTTTCCCTGTTTTCCGGGAAAATTGCGGTTTCCGGTGCTTATGGTTATTTCCCCGGGGCCATTCTGGCCGATCTGTCCGGATGCACAACCTGCACATCCGGCATTCCCAACCAAAGCTCCAGCTTCTTTAAAAACCGACATCCATCCGTAGGCAAGGCATTTATTCCATATTTCATCTGTGGAAGGGACAATCTTCAACAGCACCCCGGGAGCCACTTTCCGGTTTCGCAGGATTTCAGCCACCACATACAAATCCTCCAGTCTGCCGTTGGTACAGCTTCCTACAAATGCAGAATCAATTTTGCGTCCCTGAACCTCCAGGATATTCCTTACATCGTGAGGTTTCCCGGGGTATGAAACCGCATTGTAAAATTCTGATAATGGTATTTCCAATTCCTGAACATAGGCTGCATCGCTGTCTGCAAATACCGGGTCAACCGGGTTTCCTGATTTTTCTGTACCATACGCAATGATCTCTTCCGAAGGGGGAATCAGAATCGCAATTGCCCCCATCTCAGTAGCCATGGAGGCTATGGTAATCCGTTCATCAAGCGACAGCTCTGTAATCTCCTCCCCGTACAATTCCAGGGCACATCCCAACATGGAATGAGCCCCCAATCGCTGCAACAGGTTCAATACGATATCTTTGGCTGAAATTCCCTGTTTCCTGTTCCCGGTACAGATAATTTTTACCGATTCCGGCACTTTGAACCAGGTCTTACCTGTAGCCCATACCGAAGCCATATCAACATCACCCATTCCCTGCCCAAGAGCCCCGATTGCCCCCATAATATTCGCATGTGAATCGGTTGAAACCAAGGTGCATCCCGGTACCGCCATCCCTCTGTCAATTGCCTGGTGCGTACCGATTCCGGAATTGATATCATAAACAGGTATCTGGTGGTTACGGGCAAATAACCTGCAGGTCTGCTGGTTTGCTGCATATTTCTGATCCGATCCGGTAGGATTGCAATCAAAGGTAAACCATGTTTTCGATGGATCGGCTATTTCTAACCGATGATCCAACAGATTATTCACAACATTAGCCCCGCCAAAATCACGGGCCAGGCGAACATCCACTTCCATATCGATGTGATCCCCGGGTTTCACTTTCTTAATCCCGGCATGGGAAGCAATTATTTTTTCAATAAGTGTCATAATTTTCTGTTGATCCGGATTTATAGAAGCCTTGATTTAAACGGAAGGAAAGTCATAAAATCGGCATGGTGAACCAGGGTTGCTTCGGTAGATCGTTGTACCATGTCGCCTTCACCGGCATGGGTAGCTATAATATGGCATATCTCCGGAGGGACACCACAGGCCTCAGCCAACGAAACGCCTGAAAACGGATGGCGCAGATACTTTCCGTATTTCCCCTGTATGGCTTTGTGGTTTTCATCCAGAACATATTCCAGTAATTTTCCGACATCCGCAAGGATAGCTCCTGATACGAGAACATCCATATTTACCGGAAGCTCCTCTTTAAAAAAATTCCTGATTATTTTGGCACTCTCAACCGCTATGTGTACAACAGCCCTTTTATGATCCATAAAACTTACTTTCAGGTCAGGCCCGCACAAAAGGGTAAATGGAATTCTTTTCAGGTCATCCACCTTCAGGGTACTTTTTTCCAAAGCCAGTTTCCAGGTATTGGCTGTTTTCTCTCTGATTTCAGGATCCTGGATCCAGTTCAGCTCAGGCCAGAGTTTGTATATTTCCTCCATAGGTCCCATTGATTAATTAACACGATATTCCTGTTTATAGCATTTTTTCAATGATGGCATCACTCATTTGCCGGGTTGATGCTGCACCCTTTTTGCACACATCGGGCGTACCAGGAAGCTTTTTCATATCATAGGTACGAACCTTCCCTTCGGAAATAACTTCAGCAACCGCCTTTCTTATTTTCAGAGCCTTCTGAGGTTCATCAACAGATTCAAGCATCATACAGGCTGACTCAATCATAGCCACAGGATTTACAATCGAAACAGGATAACCGGCATATTTAGGCGCCGAACCATGGGTGGGTTCAAAAATGGCAACTCCTGAATCCGGATTATATTGGGCTGAACAGGCAAATCCCAAACCACCAATCAGTCCGGCAAAAGCATCCGAAACAATATCTCCAAACATATTTCCTGCAACAATAACCCCGTATATTTCAGGGTTTTTTGTCAGCCACATCATTTGGGCATCAATATTGGTATTCCATAATTCAATCTGCGGAAATTCCGATTGCTGAATTTTTTTTGCCATTCTGTACATCATCCCTGACGTTTCCCTGATAACGTTTGGCTTTTCACACAAAGTTACTGATTTATAGTTATATCTGAGGGCATGATTAAAAGCGGCCTGCAGAATCCGTTCGGTTGCCCGTTGGCTGAAGATCCGTGTTGAAACGGAAATTTCCTCCGGGGGTATCGTTCCGAAGTTCTTCACAAATTTCGGATGGGTCCGCAAGGCTTCATACACTTTTTCAGGAGGATTGGACCATTCGACGCCACTGTATAATCCTTCTGTATTTTGTCTGAAAATAACCACGTCAATTCCGGGTTCTTCGATCGTATGATCCGCTTTTCGCCGGATAAAATTCAGCGGATTTCCCTTGTATGAACGGCATGGACGCAAGCAGATATCCAACCCGAAATGCTGACGTAAGCCCACGATGGGACTTGAATAAACCAGTCCCTTATCCTGCAGTTCAGGGGCCAGTTCATCCAACGCTTCATCCCTGGGTTTGGAAGTAATGGCACCAAAGAGTACTGTTTTGTGTTGCTCAATTAAACGAATCGTTCTTTCAGGCAGGGGATTCCCTTCTTTTTTCCAAAACTCCCAACCGATATCTCCGTGTACATATTCCGCTTCAAATCCTGAAGCATCCAAAACCCGGATGGCTTCATCCAGAACAATCTTTCCAATTCCATCCCCCGGAAGGGTTATAATTTTTCTCTTAGTCATAGTCAATTAGTTCATAGTATTTTGTTGGTTGTTTGTGACACCCGGCATTTCAGAGCGTAGCGAATGAAATGTCGTTGGTGGAACTAATCCCGCTTCATTGCAATCAGCGGGATTTATTGTTAGTGACACCCGGAATTTGCTTCACATACTCGCAAATGTCGTTGGTGGAACTCCTGTCTGCCGACAGGTAGAAATCCCTGCCTGTTCCGATTTTTGGCTGAATGCAACGAAGCGGGACTTACCGGTCTATCTGCTGTGTACCGGGTTTTACTTGTCTGATCACATCGATAACGGTTCCATCCACCCATTTCACAGCAGCTATCACTTTCCCTGACAATTTCGGTTTTTGAGGTATTCCACAGATTGCTTCCACTTCCATTTTTAATTCATTCATTGTTTTCAGGGGGAGCCCTGAATCCTTAACTTTTTCCAGAAGGTCTTTTCTTACGGGGTTTATGGCAATTCCACGTTCGGTTACTACCACATCGATCATTTCCCCCGGGCCGCAGAGGGTTGTTACCTCGTCCACAATAATCGGTATACGGTCACGAAACAAGGGAACCGCAAGGAGGGTATTTTTAGCAAACAGACAGTTTTGCCATCCTCCGATGCCATGAAGCAGGACTCCATCCGAATGCGTAACAACATTTCCGTTGAAATGTACATCTACCTCTGTAGCTCCGAGTATTACCACATCGATCATCGTGGTAAGGTTCCCCTTGGAATGATAGTTATAGGCATTAAAGACAGAAAATTCCTGATGATTCCGGTTCTCATTAAGAGAACGGATGGCCTCGGTGTCGAAGACCTGCCCTTCGAGGATGTTCTCAAAGGTTCCGTCCTCAAGCATCGCTACTGAATATTTGGTGCTTCCTCCAAATCCCACGCTGGCTTTCCATTTGTTTTTTTTCATCATTTGGTGCAAATACACTCCAAATGCCAGTGAAATACTCCCGGCTCCCGATTGCACGATACAGCCGTCGTAAATAATTCCAGCTGCCTCACAGAAACGGGCTGCATATTCTGCGATTCTCAGGCGGTCCGGGCTTCGTGTGATCTGGGTCGTCCCCGAGATAATCTTTTCAGGTTCCCCGATTCGATCTGCCACAACCACTGAATCGACATAATTCCCTTTGATCTGAATCGGAAGGCAGGGAAAAGGAACCAGGTTATCCGTCACCACAATGACCTTATCGGCATATTGAGCGTCCATTTCAGCGTATCCCAGTACCCCGCAGACTGATTTTCCCTCTAATGCATTGGCATTCCCGAAAGAATCAGCTGAAGGAGCGGCAATCACTGCAATATCAATTTTCACTTCGCCATCCTGGATCGCCTGTACCCTGCCGCCGTGTGAGCGGAGCACGGCGGTGCCCTTCATTTTTCCTTCGGAAGTGAATTTCCCCAGCGGGCCGTTCATGCTCCCTTCGATCCGGTTGATGGTTCCGTCTTCAAGGTATGGAATCAGGGGGGCATTGCATGGGAATGAAGCCGAAGGGAACCAGCACAAATCTTTCACTCCAAGTTCATGGGCAATATCAAAAACCATGTTGGCGACAAAATCGCCATCGCGTAAATGATGATGAGTCGACACCGTCATTCCATCTTTGATCCCTACCTTCAACAACGCCTCTTTTAAGGAACGGGTCACTTTATTGCCATCCGGGGGAAAATCATAACTTACCGGAATCCGTGGGGCATGTTTACACCCCTCAGGCCGATGTTTGCCCACTCCCTTGAAGGGAATAATCTCGTCTCCGTTGATCTTTCCGGGAATTTTCCTGCCCACAGCATTTGTAATCCATTTATTGTTCATAAAAATCCCTCCAGTTTTCATCCAGTTTATGAGCAGCCACTGCTTCATTAATAATTTTCAAAGCCCTTTTCACAACCGGTGGATCCACCATTTTTGATCCAACGGAAACGACGCTTCGTCCCTCTTCTTTTGCCTTGTAAAATGCAGATACAATCTTTCTGGCTTTTTCAATTTCTGGATCTCCGGGGATCCATGCCTCGTGAATAATCGGAACCTGAGAAGGATGAATACACCCCATCCCTTTAAAACCGAGCGCTTTGGAGCGAATTGCATGTTCCCGGAGCGCTACCGGATCCTTAAAATCAGGAAATACCGAATCGAGAGGTTGTAAACCCGCTGCAACAGCTGCATTTACAATACGAGTTCGTGCATACACCGATTCTTCCCCCTGAAGAGTCCGTGGAACACCAAGATCCGCTGTATAATCCTCAAGCCCGATGGCCACAGCTGCAATATTCGGTGAACAGGAAAGAATCTGAAAAACATGCTCCACTCCAAGGGCTGATTCTATAATGGGCATCAGATGAATCCCATGTTCTTTGGTTCCCAGCAAATTTTCAATAACCGATTCAACTTCCTCAATCTGATGGGGATACTCACATTTCGGAACAACGATGAAATTTACATGAAAAGGAACCACACATTTCAGATCTTCCAGTCCCAGAGGCAACTGATTAATCCGGACCATACGTTCCGCCCCGTAAAAATCCACCTGACAAAGGGCATTTCTTACCAATATCCGCGCTTCCTCTTTTTTTTCCGGAGATACAGAATCCTCAAGGTCGAGAATCACCGCATCACTGCCATAAATACCTGCATTGATCATTAATTTCGGTTCATTGCCCGGAAGGTATAATCTTGTCTGTCGGCTTCGCTCTTTCCCTGTTTTGATCCGGTTCTGTTCACGTACAGGAAAAAGGTACTCCTTTGGGGAATGACTGTACTGCCTTATAGCTGCTTCCAGACGGGCAGCAATTACAAACGACAATGCTCCGGAATCGTCTATTTCAACCAACACATTATCCAATTCGTAAAAACGAAGGATCTTTTCACACAGCTCCCGGATCGAATTCCCATACAGGCTTTCCACTTTACTCTTCAGCCTGATTGTCATTCTTTGTTCCGGAGCCGGTGATATCCGGACAAAACAGTCCGAACGAACGGTCTCACCCCGATTCCCCGCAAAAATAACCATCGTACTTTTTTTTAAAAAAATTGATGCAATTTCAAAAAAAATCAAAAAAAATGAATCAACGAAACTCGCTAAGGCAATTGCCCGTGGTCAGAAGCTGCAAAAGAGAACGTTTACAGCCCTCTTTATTCCGGATAGGGATCATCTAAACATTCGGGCATCCCGATGTAGAAAAAAATAGGACATAAATACGATTGTATCATGTGACTAATGTAACAAAAACAAAACAATTAACTGAAACCCAAAGTGTGTTATTGAGCAATTTTCAGGGGATTGTTCATACAGTCCTTTCTCCTTATGCAAAAAATAAAAACGCTTGCAAATGAATCCCCGGGATTCCTGTCCGGATCCTCACAAGCTATTTTTTCTTTTTTTGATAATAAAGATCAGAATGATAAAAGCAGCAATTAATACAATTGGTAATACCGCCATGTTCCGGAGGGTTATCTGAGGGCCAGCCGTTTCAATTGATTTCCCCATAATTGGTAATATCATAGAAGTAGCCACAAAACCCGCCCCTCCGAGAATGGACATTCCCAGGGCTCCGCTTTTGGGAATATATTCGGATGCAACACCGATCATAGTGGGCCAGAAATAACATACCCCGACAGCAAAAACTGCTGCAGACAATAAGGTCAGAACCGCACCGGTTGAGATACTAAGCAACAATAAACCGATTGCCGATATTACAGCAGAACCCAGTAATACCCCCGTAGAATTTAAACGATGGACCAATCCGCCTGCAAAATATCTGCCAACAGCCATAATTCCTGTAACGACCACTAAAATAATCATCGGATTAATCCCGTTTTTCTCCAGCAATGCATTAATCCACTGGGTTGTACCCAATTCGGTTGAAGCTGTTAACAGCATACAAAAAAACACAAAGGGGAAAAGCAGGCTTATTTTATTAATAGCCCTGCCTTCCACAATAACAAGAATCACAATTACTCCTATAACAATAAAAGGGAGAACGCGATCAAAACGGATGGACAGTGAAGGAACAGAAGCAATCAGAATCATTAAAATGACCGTACCGATTATAGTAAACGGAGCACCGATATTCCGCAACATTTCCTTGTATGATACACCACTTGTAACACGTTCTGTTTCCGGAATTGGCTGTCTTAAGAAAAGGAATCCATAAATTGCCAGTGGAATAAACAACAGGCTTACCAGTATTTCCCATCGCAGATCAAGGGTATCCATAACGAACCAGGCTAAAACACCTCCAATTACTATTCCTCCCGGAAACCATACATGGAACCTGTTCAGCATTTTGGTTTTTTTCTCCGGGAACAAAGTTGCAACAAGCGGATTACATGCTGCTTCAACACTACCATTTCCCAGTCCGATAAAAACATTGGAAACAAATAGTGAAATCATATCTTTTGCCATTAATAACAGGACAATACCTACCAGATGCATTCCAAAGGCCATCCAAATCACCGTTTTGGTTTTTACAATATCAATGATAAATCCTCCCGCGAACATGGCTATTGTGAAGCCCCAGAATGCAGGGCCAAAAGCATAGCCTACCTGCTCTTTGGTTAATCCGTAATCTGTTGAGAAAACCCCTTCGATCTTTGCCCTGATGGCAAAGGTTATTGCTGTAACCAGCAAGGCCAGGCAACTGGCAATAAAAAGCCGTTTTTGATTTACATTTTTCATAATTGGTTTACGTTATTCAGGTTAATGTTTCTTATTTTTATGAATCTGAAACAACAAAATAATTAACTTCTTGTGCTTGCAATTCTCTGAATTCCGGGATCAGAAATAATTGTTAATCATAGCCTGGTTGAAGATACGTATTTTTTGAAAAATCAAAAGTATTTTTCAATGCAATTATCTTTCACACTCCGTGAGGTGCTTCACAAAAGTATAATTCCTCCTGACATCCGGTAATTACAGGTTCCTTAATCAGAACGTTTGATTTTTGCTCAACTCAGACTAAAATAAAGATGAAACTATTAAAAATAAAACAACCATTTAATTAACTTTGTTACCATGTAACATCCAAAACGCTTGAAAAAACGGACCAGGGACAAAGGTATCCCTATAGAAATAGTCGAATAAATTATATACAAGTGAAAATTCACCAGGCTATGCAGAAAGCAAAAGAAATATACAAAAAACGGAAATGGATGCGGTATATTGCAGGTACGGTAATGGCTGTTCTGATTTTTTCTTCCTGTGAAGATTCTTTTGAGAAAGAACCTAACGCTGAAGACAATGAATACCTGGCTTCCATGGAGCTGATCAAGACCATTTCACAGACGGAAGCCCTCTCGATTTTTGCCTATCTGAAAACGTGGTACCCCGAAGCACAAACGATCAACGATGAGGTATCTTCCGGTGTAAAAGTCTATAAAATTTCCTATTATACGGAATTTCAGGGTAACCCGGTCATCGCATCGGGACTGGTTTGTATCCCTTCCGGAAGCGGTGAATATCCGTTGCTGAGTTTTCAGAATGGGACCAATACGTTGCACAGCAATGCTCCAACAGTAAACCCTGACTGGAAAATGTATCAGTTCCTGGAAGTTGTATCTTCCACAGGTTTTGTGATTGTCATCCCGGATTATATAGGGTTTGGTTCCAGCGAGGAATTTTTCCATCCCTACCTCGATAAAGAATCCACCCTGCGATGTATCATTGATATGCTTCAGGCAACCAAAGAGCTGGCCGAGCCACACAATCTGGATATAGCTCTCAGCAATGATCTCTACATTACAGGCTATTCCATGGGAGGATGGGCTACATTATGCCTGCAGAAAACGCTCGAGACTGAATTTTCAAATGAATTCAATCTGAGGGCGAGTGCCTGTGCAGCAGGACCGTACGACCTCGAATTTATTTCCGATTCTATTATGAAACAGGAAACGTATCCGATGCCTTACTTTCTGGGGTATATCCTGCACTCCTTTACCTCCCTGGGACAGATTACCAATCCGCTCACTGATATTTTAAAAGAACCATACGCTTCCAGAATTCCCTCTTTATATGATGGGAATAAGGATGGAGATGAAATTAACAGCCAGCTGACTTCATCGGTTTCCGATCTCTTTACCGAAGCCTATCAGGAAGGGTACCGTACCGATCCAAATTTTTCCTCAGTCAGGCAAACCCTGTTACTAAACAGTGTTGAAGCCTGGAATATCGAAACTCCCCTCATGCTTCTGCATGGTGAGGAAGATGAATTTGTCCCTCCACAGGTTTCTGACAAAATGGTTGCTGATCTACACGCTGCCGGCGCAGACGAAAGCATGGTTCAAAAGATTTTTTTTCCGGGTTTTGACCATCCGGAAGGAGTTATCCCCTGTGGCATCGCCAGCATTAACTGGTTCCTTGAAATAAAAAACGGAATGTGAGGGACAGCTTTCCTTTCAGCCCCGGGAAAACACAGAACAACTATTTTGCAATGCTCTATAATATAGTCACTTCCGGTTCCAGCTCCACCCCAAACCGTTCAGCAACTGAATTTTTAATTTTTTCAGCCAGTGCAACGATATCATTCCCGGTGGCATTTTGATGATTTACCAGTACAAGAGCCTGTTTATCATGTACTCCGGCGTCTCCCTCCCTGAACCCTTTCCATCCGCACTGTTCGATAAGCCATCCGGCAGCCAGTTTTCTCCTCCCATTTCTATCGGTGTATACCGGCATGTCCGGGAACTGTTTTTTTAATATTTCCGCCTTTTCCATTTCCACCGTAGGATTTTTAAAGAAACTACCGGCATTTCCGTTTTTTGTGTAATCGGGCAGTTTCTCCGAACGGATTGTACAGACAGCCTGCCTGACATGACGCAGCGTTGGGTTTCCCAGCTTCTGCACTTCACTTTTCAGGCTCCCATAGTCCAATGTGAATTCAGGATATTTGTTCAATTTGAAAACCACTGAGGTAACCATCATCCTTCCGGCATATTCCTTTTTGAACACGCTGGTCCGGTAGCCAAACTGACATTGGGGGCCGGGAATTTCAACCGGTTCCATCTTTTGGAGGTCGTACCCGTGTACACGCTCAATCATACTGCCTGCTTCGCACCCGTACGCTCCGATATTCTGGACAGGTGCAGCCCCCACTTTCCCGGGAATCCCGGAAAGATTTTCCAATCCTGACCATCCCGAGAAAACACAATATTTCACCAATTCATCCCACTCCTCACCTGCCCCTGCTTCTATCCAGACATACTGCCGGTCTTCCCTGAGACATTGAATTCCCGGCACATTCGGATACAAAATCAGCCCCCGGAAATCTCCCGTAAAAAGCACATTGCTTCCCCCGCCCAAAACAAAACGGTTTTTATCCTTCCACATTTTTCTTTTACGGAAAAAATAATCCGGATCCGCTGGCTCCGTAAATTCAAAAAAATAGTCGGTTGATACATTCATACCGAATGTATTATACCTTCTGAGTGAATAATTTTCCAGAAAACGGATCATACGCAGTCTTTAAAAATACAAAGATAACGGAAGAACAGGATTATACCCGGAATTTTTTTTTTTGAAAAATCCGGGATCAGTCGCTAAAAACAGGAACCTCTGTTAAAAAGGTATAATCGTTTTTTTCATAATCCATCCGGCAGGCAAAGTGTTGCATTCCGTTTGATACAATGATATATTTCACTTTAAGAACTCTGTTGTACCTGACAATCTGATCGAAAGCCTGCTGCGTGATCTTCACTTCCGGGGCTTTAAATTCGGCCATGGTATGCGGTATCCCGCGCCGGTCATAAACCAGGAGATCGAAACGTTGGGGGCGGCTGTTGATGATTACTTTTTTTTCCACAGCCATCCGTGCTTCCGGGTACTTTTTCTCCCGGATCAGAAAACAGATAAAATGCTGTCGTACCCATTCTTCTGCATTCAGAACCACATACTTTTTTCGTATGGTATCAAAAATAAAAAACCGGCCATCCTCCTTTTTCAGTCTGAAGATACATTCCGGAAGGTTCAGTTTTTTCAGATCTTTCGCATGCTCCATAACAATCTTTCCATTACGCGTAACTTTTCCGAAGAATATTACCTTGCATAATTTATAAATTTTGCAGGGTAAAACGTATTTTTGTATTCTTAAAAATTTTCGGGAAATTACTACTTTCAAGCAAAAAATAGAGCTGTGAAAACAAAAAAAGAGATTGTTGACAACTGGCTTCCGCGATATACGGGGATAACACTGGATGCCTTCAGTAAATATATTCTGTTGACAAATTTCCAGAATTATGTTGACCGGTTTGCATCCCGTTTTAAGGTTCCGGTTAAGGGGGGGGACAAGAATATGCCCAATGCAACGGCCGAGGGCATAACCATAATCAATTTCGGCATGGGCAGTCCCAATGCAGCCACTGCAATGGATCTGTTAAGTGCCATAACTCCCGAAGCTGTTCTTTTTCTGGGCAAATGTGGGGGATTAAAGAGCAAGAATAAAGTAGGAGACCTGCTTCTGCCTATTGCGGCCATCCGGAACGAGGGGACTTCGGATGATTACCTTCCTCCGGAGATTCCGGCTCTGCCTGCATTTAATTTACAGAGAGCTGTTTCCCACACCATCCGAAACAAAAACCTGGATTATTGGACCGGCGTAGTCTTTACAACCAACAAGCGGGTATGGGAATACGACGAACGTTTTAAAAAATACCTGTCCAAAACCCGGGCTATGGCCATCGACATGGAAACAGCCACCCTGTTCGTTGTAGGTTTTTACAATCAAATACCCAGCGGTGCCCTCCTGCTGGTTTCTGACCAGCCTATGATCTCAACCGGCGTAAAAACTGAAAAAAGCGATAAAATGGTTACCTCCAGGTTCATGGACCGGCACCTGGATGTGGGAATCGAATCGCTGCTGGAAATTAAAAATAACGGTCAATCGGTTAAACACCTGAGATTCTGAAAACCGGCAAATCCGGAAACATCGAAACAGAGTCTACCGATCGACGATCTCTGTTACAGGGGAAAAGACCCGAAAGAAAAGGAACGAACGAAATGACCATGACAAATCATACCACAAACAAGAATAATTATCTTTGTAGAAGTTCCCTGTCTGCATCGCTTTCGCATCGCTTCAGCGGAGCAAAGCCGAACAGGCAGGCATCTGAACCCTTTAAGATTAAACAATTATAATCAGATGAAAGACTATAAGAAGATACTTGAGGACCTTGAGAAGAAAATTTACCATCCGGTCTATTTTCTATCCGGGGAAGAACCCTTTTACATTGACCTGATCTCAGATTATATTGAGGACCATGTCCTGACCGAAGAAGAGAAAGGCTTTAATCAGTTCATATTTTACGGGAAAGATACCGAGGAACAAACCATTATAGAAACGGCACGCAGATTTCCGATGATAAGCAATCAGCAGGTTATCATTGTGAAAGAGGCCCAGTCCCTCAAAACCATCGAATTATTAAAAGGGTATGTGGAAAACCCCATGAAATCCACAATCCTTGTGCTTAATTACAAATATAAGATACTGGATAAAAGAACTGCCTTTGCAAAAGCCATTCAAAAAAACTCTATTCTTTTTGAATCCCCCCGGCTGTATGAAAACAAAATCCCAGGATGGATAGAAAACTACCTGGCGGATGTTCATTATACCATAACCCCTCAGGCTTCCGTCCTGTTGGCAGAATACCTGGGGACTGATCTGGGAAAGGTGGCCAATGAATTAAAAAAACTCATCATCACCCTCCCGGAAAAAACCCGGATCACTACTGAACATATTGAAAAAAATATCGGGATCAGCAAGGATTACAATATTTATGAATTGCAGAATGCGCTGGGCGATAGAGATGTTTTAAAAGCCAACCGGATTATTAACTATTTCGCCAATAATCCAAAAAGCAACCCGATACAACGGACTACAGTCCTTTTATTTATCTATTTTTCCAAGCTTTTTCTGTACCATTTTCTGAAAGATAAAACCGAAAAATCAGTGGCAGTATCCCTGGGAATTCACCCCTATTTTGTCAAGTCGTACAGCAAAGCTGCAAAAAGATACAGCACTTACAAACTCTATGATATTGTAGGCATTCTGCGTGAATACGATATGAAAAGCAAAGGTTTCGAAAGCAACAACGTTTCAGACAAAGGCCTTCTTAAAGAAATGATTTATAAAATATTACACTAAATGCCAATTTGTACCTATCTGATCATTGGAATTACCGTGCTTATCTCTTTTCTCTCCTTCCGGAATGAGAACCTGATAACAAGGTTGCAATTCAATGCACCCCGTATTATCAACAACAAAGAATATTACCGGCTTGTAAGTCATGCCTTTGTCCATGCCGGATGGGCCCACCTGTTTGTGAATATGCTGGTTCTGTATTTTTTTGGAAGAAATGTAGAGGCTTATCTGAAGTATTTATTTGACTACAAAGCTGAAGTCTTTTATCTGCTGCTCTATTTCGGAAGCATTATTTTTTCCAACGCATGGGCACTGATCAAACACCGGAATAACTATTACTACAATGCTGTAGGGGCTTCAGGAGCTGTTTCCGCTATCCTGTTTGCATTTATTTTCTTTGATCCGTGGCAGCCCCTTTATCTCATGGGGATTATCCGGATCCCGGGAATATTGTTTGCGTTGGGGTATCTTTTTTACTCCTATCTGATGAGCAAAAAACAACAGGATAACATAGCCCACGATGCCCATTTTTTGGGAGCTCTTTTTGGATTTTTTTTCCCGTTGCTCCTGAAACCTGCCCTTTTTAGTGTTTTTCTTGATAAACTGTTTCGTATAATGTAACCCTATGCCGGCCCGTTATTTTTTACTGAATGAAGAATTAAAAGACCTGAACCAGCCTTTCAGCATGGACTCCGTTCTTATGGATCTGCCATTCAGGCTGGTAGAAAAAATCTGGTTTTGTAAGGGGCATATCCCCCTGCTTGAAGAAAGCCTGTTCCTGTTACAGGAACAGGCCGAAGCCATTTGTCAGGAACTACCGGATTCACTCCACAAACTTTCAGAAACCGGAAGAGAGATTCACCGTCTGATCAATAAGAATAAAGCTTTCCACAGCGGTATGATCTGCGTATCGGTCCTTTACGGCAAATCAACTCCCGGCCTGATCATTACACTCATTCCCTCTGAAGCCAACCAGTTTGAACTGAAAAAAAAGAGCTTGCTGCTGGCATTTTCTGAAAGTGTTAAGTGTTCATCCAACAGGTACAACCGCTACCGGTTTTTCAATATACCCTTATGGGAAACCGTACAATATTCTGCTTCCCGGTTAAAAGCGGATGGCCTGATCATCCTGAATGAGAAAAAAGAGATTGTTGAATATCCCGAAGCAAATTTGTTTTTTATAAAAGAAAATGCAATCTACACTCCTTCCCCGGAAACAGGATGTTACCTGGACCCGATGAGGGAGAAAATTCTGGAAGCAGCTGTAAACCTTGGATTTTATACGGTGGAATCTTCAAAATTGACCAACCGGAATATTCTGAACATGGATGAGGCTTTTATCGCAGGCCAATCGCAGGCAATGCAAAAAATAATGGGTATTGGAATGAAGCGGTTTACACACCGCAAAACGCTGGTGCTCCATGAAAAAATCAATGCGATGATTCTTCCCGGTTAATTGAGGGTGGGATTCTCAGGATAGTGTTCCCAGACTTTGTATTGGTGTCCGACCATCTTTACAAAATCAATCCAGGATGACTGGCCCAGATCTTCCATAATGAACGTGTCGTTGATATCGTTTACCAGCCATGAATTTTCTTTTAACTCCTCATCGAGCTGCCCGGAATCCCAACCTGAATACCCCAGAAAAAATCTTACATCGGAGGATTTAACCACTCCCAGGAGAATCAGTTTTTTGAGGTCTTCAAAATCACCTCCCCAATATACATTTTCTGTAACCTGAACGCTTCCCCGTATTTTTTTTCCAAATTTATGAATAAAGTATACCGAATCGGTAGCTACAGGGCCTCCGATGTTTACCCGGGTATCAAATTCAGGGAAATCGGTAAGTATATCCTGCACCGGAAAATCGACTTTTTTATTCAGAATAAACCCAACAGCCCCTTTCTCGCTGTAAGCAACAAGAAAAACAATCGAACGGTTAAAATAATGTCCCGAAAGGAAAGGTTCAGCAATTAATATCCTCCCTTTCTTTGGCTTCATATTGTTGCTTCTTATTTTAAATATGTTCAGATTTGGATCCATCTTGCTCTTTAACAGTAACAATATAAAAAAATCAATTTACAATTCAAATCCTTATTTCAGATAATTGCAAATTAAAAAATAAAGCAACAGAAAAAGCAAAATAGGTATGAAAAATGGGGAAAATTAAGATTTTTTTTCACTCCTCTTCAATGACGACAAACAGATCTTCATTGGGTTTTGACATATATAGCTGTTCACGTGCATATTTCTCAAGCTCTTCGTTGCCGGAATTTAACTCTTCGAGTTTCTGTTTTTCGGCTTTTATTCTTTCCTTGTAATACTGCAGTTGTTCGGTTAAATTGCGAAGTTGTTTCCGGTTTTTCTGACTTGCGACCATGCTGTATTCATCAAAAAACATCAACCAGACTACAAACAACAGGAGTGTGATAACGTATTTGTTCTTTATCACTTTCACCCACCCTTTTTTTTTCTCCTGCTTCATGGTTGTCGATCCTTTTTACGCAAAAGTAAGCAAATCCATTCATAAAAAAAGGGGAGTCATTGTTTAATACTCCCCTTTTATTAACAGTATATCGTTTATTCCTTCTCCGGAGCAAAATTCGGATAGGTGTATGCCGTCGGAGGGACAAAATTTTCTTTGATGGTACGTATAGACGTCCAGCGCAGCATATTAAAAATTGATCCGGCCTTATCATCGGTTCCTGAACCGCGGGAACCTCCGAAAGGTTGCTGCCCTACCACAGCGCCGGTTGGTTTATCATTGATATAAAAATTACCGGCTGCATTATCGAGTCTTCGTGTGATTTTTTCGATGTTGTAGCGACACTGTGAAAACACGGCACCGGTTAATGCATAATTCGATGTATTATCAAGAATTTCAAGTGTTTCATCCATTTTTTCATCTTCATACACATAGATTGTCAGAACCGGTCCGAACAACTCTTCCTGCATGGTGATATAATCCGGGATTTTTGCCTGGATTACCGTAGGCTGGATAAAATAGCCTTCCGATTTATCGTATCCCCCACCGATAATAATTTCTGCATCCTGATCTTTTTGAGCCCGGTCAATCGCACCAGCCAGTTTATCGAACGATGTTTCATCGATCACTGCGTTTATGAAATTGGTAAAATCTTCGGGCGGACCCATTTTCAGTGTAGCCATCTCGGACTTTAATTTCGCACGAACTTCCTTCCAGATGCTTTTAGGGATGTACACCCGGGAAAGAGCAGAACACTTCTGTCCCTGGTACTCGAATGCACCACGAACAATGGCGGTTACCAACTCCTGAATTTTTGTTGTAGGATCAGCGAAGATAAAATCCTTTCCTCCGGTTTCACCCACAATCCTCGGATAGCTTCTGTACATCCGGATATTGTTTCCGATCGTTTTCCAGATTCCCTGGAATACTTCTGTAGAACCGGTAAAATGAATTCCGGCAAAGTCACGATGTGAGAAAACCACATCGGCAGCAGTTGGTCCTGATACGTATACCAGGTTGATGACTCCATCCGGTAGTCCTGCCTCCCTGAGTATTTCCATGATCACTCCGGCCGGATAGACAGCCGTCTTGGAGGGTTTCCACACCACGACATTCCCCATCATGGCAGGGGCTGCAGGCAGGTTGCCTGCTATGGAAGTAAAATTAAACGGAGTCAGGGCAAAAACAAATCCTTCCAGGGGCCTGAACTCATTATAATTCCAGATACCCCGGGATGATGCAGGCTGCAACTTATATATTTCAGCCATCTCTTTCACTCCAAAGCGGAAAAAATCAGCCAACTCACAGGCAGCATCTATTTCCGACTGAAAAATATTTTTTGATTGCCCCAGCATGGTTGCTGCATTTATCTTTGAACGATAGGGGCCGGTAAGAAGATCGGCCGCTTTCAGAAAAACAGAAGCCCGGTGCTGCCACGATAAACCAACCCATTTTTCCCGGGCCTCAAGGGCTGCATCAATAGCCATCTCAACATGACTGGAATCACCCTGATTGTAATACCCCAGGGTATGCCTGATATCATGCGGTGGAGCCATTCGTATCTTACGGTTCGTCCTTACCTCTTTGCCACCAATCACCATTGGTAATTCTACCTCCGTAGAACGCATTTCCTGTAATTTTGCTTGTATTTCTTCGCGTTCAGGAGAATCCGGAGCATACGTTAATATAGGTTCATTCTTTGCTTCCGGAACATTAAAAAATCCTTTTGGCATAACTATACGAATTATTCGTTTTAATTTTTTTCTAACCTAAGTAAACAAAAGTAGGCAAAACTTATCTCTTAAAGAATAACAAATATCAGCATTACAAATCACCTTTATTCTTGATATAGTTTAAACCATACGAAAGATTTCTTAATGATAAAAGCGGGATTTTTAACTAAAAAACATAATTTCGATTTATTAAAGTTTGTCCGTTTATATTATTTTTTAATTTTATAATTCATTAAGTTTACATTCGTTTCGTATCAAAGCAATATATTTCAGTGAAACGGTTTTTCTTTTTTACTCATATAAACCAACAACCACCGCCCGAAAGACAGAAAAACAAGGAACTCTTTTGGATTCATGCGGCATGTACTCTCTTTGTTCTATGTCTTTTGGTCGTTAAGCTGTTATTTTTTCCGGCTCTTCTCTGTTTTCCCTGTAAAGCGGGGATGATTCTGGTTCTACTGGTTTCTTTTCAATGCCTCTACCATGCACGAACAGAGTGTGCTTTGAACATCGCATTTTTTATCCCCTTTCTGGTATACGGATACTACCTTTCCAATTTTTCTGATCACCTCTCCCCGTCAGAAACTTTAAGCAACAGTATCTGGTGGGTTTCCGCCGGTGCCGTTTATCTGACGGCTTTTTCCACCCGTTTTCGTAAGATTATTCTGTATGGCATCCTATCTCTGCTGACCTTATTTTATCATACCTCCCGGACCGTACCGGAAGGGGAATCTGTTTTTTCGGATCCGTTCTTTGTAGCCAGGCCACTTATCC
The DNA here is from genome assembly GCA_964575025.1 of uncultured Mariniphaga sp. Classification (GTDB taxonomy): domain Bacteria; phylum Bacteroidota; class Bacteroidia; order Bacteroidales; family Prolixibacteraceae; genus JABMQB01. The sequence continues at coordinate 78,587 of CAZNPV010000006.1, read as the reverse complement.
TTTTTTTACTGGTTTTATCGGCTGCCTGGTTTTTCAGAAAATTCTATGACAGGCAAGTGAAAGAGGCTCAAAAAGCCCTGAACGTGCAAAAAAGGAGCATGGAAGAACTGATAAAAAAATTCGGGCAACCGATTCTGTACATTCATGCAGAAACCGATGAAGACGACCAGGTCACAGAGTTGATCATTACCCAAACCAACCCCGCCTTTGAACAGGCATTCAATATCAGGAGCAAAGAGGTTTGTGAACATCCGGTAAACCAGGTGTTTCCCTATCTTTTCAGGGATGCGATCGACAGCAACCAGCTATTTTTTATCGATCCCAGGCCCCGGCAGGAAGTATATCTGGAACACCTTGAAAAATGGTACGACATCCATGTATTATCCCCGGAAAAGAACAGGTATATCTGTATTTTTTATGATACGACCGGACTGAATCAGCTCATTGCCAACCTGAAGGATAGCCGCCAGCGTTTTAAAGTACTGTTGGAGGCAATCCCTGATATTTTCTTTGTTATTGACAAGGACGGCATCTATGAAGATTTTGCCATGAAAGACATCGACAAACTGAAAATCAACAGTTCAGAGATTATCGGAAACACCATCTACGAAGTAGGTTTCTCAGAAAAAATGGCCAATAAAATATACCAGTGCATCCAGGATGCAATTGCCAACGATTCCATTGAATCCATTGAATATGCACTTGACACTCCCAACGGTACCTTTATTTTCGAAATGCGCCTTGCCAGGCTCAGCAACCATTCCGTCATTTCCATTGCCCGGGATATTACCCGCCGCAAAACCACCGAATTCAAACTGGAAGAAGCCCTTAAAAAAGCAGAAGATGCAACAAAGCTAAAATCCGTATTCCTGGCCAATCTGTCCCATGAAATACGAACTCCCATGAATGCCATTATCGGCTCATCAGAGATCCTTGCTGAACCCGGCCTTCCGGCAAAAGAAAAAAAGATCTATACCAATGCCATCCTCTCCAACAGCCGCGAATTGATGAAAATGATCGATGATACGATCAATCTTTCAAAGATTGAAACCCAAACCGTAGATGTTACCTTTGCTTTCTGTGAGATCAATGCTACCCTGAAAGAACTCTATAGTATCTTCAAATCCAAAGAGGATACCAGGGAGAAAACAGACCTTAAAATGGTTCCGGCAGTTAATAATCCACACTTTGGTTTTGAAACGGATCGGTATCTCCTTACGGAATCCATGAACAAACTGATCGACAACGCCCTGAAATATACAACCGAAGGATGGGTAAAATTCGGATACACAATGAAGTCTCCCGGTGAGGTTGAATTTTTTGTGGAAGATACAGGTGTGGGAATCCATCCTGAAAACAGAGAAAAAATCTTCAGTCGTTATTACAAAGTAAATACCATCAACACAGCCGATAACCGGGGAGCAGGTCTTGGTCTGTCCATTGCCAGGGAATTTGTTCGTCTCCTCGGAGGACAGCTGGTCGTCGAGTCGGTACCCGGCAAAGGCTCCCGGTTCAGCTTTTCACTCCCCTTCAAAAACGGAAAAGGATACATGAAAGTCGTAAAATAGAAACTAATAGCTTTATAGCCTGACAACCAAAAATTTCTTACACTTTAAATGTTAGACCAGAACCTGGGATGTCTACAACCTCATAATCATGGGTAATGATGGAATCAAGTTAATAACAACATGAAAAAGAAAGGAATAGAAAAATCCATACGCCATTCGTATATAGGCCAGAAATAACCCCATTGCAATAAATGGTAAAGTGATTAATGGTGAAATTAAAACCATCCATCCGTAAATCTCTGAATAATTAAACAAATGTAAAAATCCAAACAGGAAAGAAGAAAGATAAAAAATAATTCGAAAATATTTGATCCAGAACGCTTTAATGTTTGTATAGTATTTCCAGTTGTAGGTTAAAAAAAAATAAACGACCGCAGCAACAGGAATCATTAATAAATAAAAAATATAATTGGCTTTCTGAAAAACGAATAATCTGATGAGAACCAGAATCAGTACGGAAAGGCTGATGGAAAATGTAAGCCTGCTTATTTTTAAAGGCAACCGAAAAAATAACTCCTCTAAGAAAGGAGCAAGAAAAAGGATATAGGCCAGTGAATGCAAGGAATCATCAAAATCCGCTGCTTTATTATGAGGTAAAAGCTCAAATACCTGTAAGAGGATAAGTAAACCTGAACACGGGAGTAAAACTACATAAAATAGCAGAAGCAATTTAAAAAAGACAATTCCTGAAATATCCTCATTCTCTATACAACAGGCAGGTTTCTTTATATAAGAAAACAGTTTTCCAATCATATCGCTACGAATCTCAGCAATTGGTATAGAACCATCCCCTTAATGGCAAAGGGTTGCCTTCTCCATGATATTATCTTGCTTTAATATCAACTTATTTTATCTTCCTGGTAATCAGAACGACACCAATGAAAGCAAGGGCTCTTCCAATGGCATACCCTATATTCTCTGCTATTTCACTACTTTCCGGCATCATTGCATTTACCTCTTCATTGGTATAATAACCGCCATTAATACCTTGTAATTCAATTTCATTCAATGATTTCATAGAGAAATAATTTAAAAATAACTTAAAATTCCTTTTAAAACTCCTTTTAAAAAACTTCCAACATAAACACCACTTATGCCTGCGGCATAATAATCGCCCATACTTGGACAGGTCGTTCCCCCATTTTGATTTTTAAGATACTCATTATCTAATATTTGCATTCTTTTAATTTTTAAATCTAATGATTTTTCCATTTTTCATAAATTTAAAGTAACACAATCTTTATAATCATTCGTAGCAAATCCAATACGAAGATATATTTCGCTACTTTCAAATCATGACAGTATGTAAATTCTTATTAAAATATTGTAAAGATTGAGAACCTCCGTTAACTTTTTTCTTTTCTTTTTCAGAAAGTTTTTTCACATAAAAGCCACAATGAAAATAAACCTCATCAGTATATATGTAACTTTGATAAGCTGCCTGATACTCGACGGGGGCACCTAACCCTTTTATTGTTTCAATCAGCCGGTAGACTGAGGATTCAGACATATCGAACCTTTCAGCCAGTTGTTTTGGATTTCCGGTTGCTCTGAGCCGGATTAATTGGTCAATCCGCTCAATTAAATCAATTTGATGTGGTAACTTATTCATTTTGTGTATTGGGTTCGTAAATGTTTAATATATATTGAATTAACAATGTTAATAGGATATCATTGAAGAAGACGATCTTTCATTTAATGTATGTTTAGGTTCCTGACAAATAAAATTAGGAAAAATTATTGAAAGATAAAACAGGTTTAACATTTAAATGATGCTTCGCAGACTTTTGCAACCCTCTTTACTTGTTAAAACGAGCCCCTTATGATTCGGGAAAGTCACCGGATTTGCAGACTGTTACCTATCTCTGATGATTAGATTTACCGGCGCATGCTCAGTTTACGGTAACCGATCAGCCGGTCATAGCGGCTGCCGATATCCTGGAAATACACAAAAATCTGGTATTCGTTATCGGTTTCCCAGAAGCTGCCCTCAATGTTGGTATGGTCGGCGGTCATCGAGCCGTCTTCGACATATACATACTGGTAATTGTAATACCCCTGCTTCAGGAGCAGGGTAAGTTCATAACAACTTTCTTCAAAATTCCAGGTCATTTCGTTGCTTTTGTTGGCATTCCAGTCGGTAAGTTCTCCGAATACATTCACAGTCCCGCCCAGCAGGATGGATGGGAGGTTTAATCTGAAATGAACAAACACATAGTCACATTCCAGGTCATAATCATCTACAATCTGGTCCTGGCTTTCGATCACAAAATTCCCGTTCATCTCCTGAACCGGGAAATACCGCTTCCCGGCCCTGGGCTCGTCAGGCATTAAGGTATAATGGTAATAGGGACGATGAAAATCAACGGCAAAAACTCCTTCTCCGGGATTTTTAATGGAACGGATATCAAAATAGCGAAACTCGTTGCCTGCCGGGAAAACATTCTCCTTCTCGTAATCATAAATCAATGAATTTTTCCGAATGTAAAGAGGCTTCAATCCGGTTTTGGCATTGTCCCAGCGGTTGTTTTGCATAAGCACCACTTTCACATCCCGTAAGGGATCATCAATACGGAAATTCTCATAGTGAACCGTGAAGTCGATCTCATGATTTTCACCCTTAAAGGCGTCCAGCGTAGCCCTGCGCACGGTGGCTTCCACTTCGGTTAACTCCTCAATGATGTAAAATCTTTTGGTAAGTACCAGCTTCTCCTTGTCGTTGTCTTCATAGACCAGGATCACGTAGTTGCCCGACAGCTTTAACCGGACATCCCCGTTCGGAATAACGATCTGATAATTGGTGTAGGCATACGTGGTATTGAACGACATCGCATAATCATCCAACGGATTGTCCGGAAATCCTTCCAGGTATTCGTTCTGCATCAGCAAACTCTCGTTCCAGTCGGCATCACAATGCACGATCGTATAATAATAATTATTCAACTCACCCGAAAGATCATCAAACTTTAACAGCAAAAGCGCATCTTCACCCAACTCCAGCACGGGATTCGATAGTTCAAAACCTTCCCGGCATAATTGCACCGTCCCAATATCTTCTTTGTAAACAGCATTCTCATAATAATATTCATTTTCCTGGGAAATTCCATTAAGAAATGCCATCAGCAACAGACCGATAAAAATTACTTTCATCTTATTAAAATTGTTTATTCATGCATTCTGTTTTTTTATGGAACGTATTAAATCCATAAAAAGTACAAATTTAATACGATCAATCCGTTGTGCAGTTTCGTTTTTATCTTTTTTTTTTGCGAAGCACGGTAACATTGATTCATGTACCTATCCTGAATGTTCCGTATTCTGATTCTGTTTTTAAAGATTGTAAAAAAATATTAATTTATATACATTTACTCCCTTTACTATCGTATTCATTTTCCTATTTTCAGACCGAATGTCAGAATTAATAAAACTAAAAAAGGGGTTGGATATTAAGCTACAGGGAAAACCTGAAAAAGTAATGTTTACAGCTCCGCGAGCGGAGACCTATGCATTGAGACCTACTGATTTTCCCGAACTAACTGCAAAGCTACTTGTTAGACAGGGGGATAAAGTAAAAAAAGGCAGTCCGCTTTTTTTTGACAAGTACACCCCTGAAATTTTGTTCACTGCCCCGGCTGGAGGCAGGGTACTTTCGATAAACCGTGGAGAGCGGAGGAAGATTCTGGAGGTTGTAATTCAAGCGGAGGAAAATGCCGGGTCCGTGGTTTTTAAAAAAGCGGATCCGTTATCTCTTTCAGGAGATCAAATCAAAAAACAACTCCTGAAAAGCGGATTATGGCCGTTTATCAAACGCCGTCCTTACGGGATCATAGCCAAACCGTCGGAGGCGCCAAAAGCAATTTTCATATCGATGTTTGACACTGCCCCCGTGGCTCCGGATTACCGGTTTATTTTACAGGGACAGGAGAAAACCTTTCAAACCGGATTGAACGCGCTCTCCAGACTTACTGATGGGAAAATTCACCTGGGAGTGAATCAGGAAGAACAAGGTGTGTCGTTTATGAATGTGGAAATCCATCCCTTTTCGGGTCCCCACCCTGCCGGCAATGTGGGAATTCAGATACACCACGTGTTGCCTATCCGCAAAGAGGACATTATCTGGACCGTAAATGCCCTGGATGTGCTGTGTATCGGGCGCCTGTTTGAGACCGGCGATCTGGACCTTTCAAGGATTGTCGCACTTGCAGGTCCGGAAGTCGACAGGCCGGCCTACTACAAAACCTGGCTGGGATCTGCTATTGCTTCCTTAACTGAAGGAAAACTGAAAAAAGGAAACAATCAACGGATCATCAACGGAAATGTATTGACCGGCACAAAAGTCAGCCAGGATAACTTCCTGGGGTTTTACGACACCATGCTCACAGTGATCCCGGAAGGCGATGCGTACGAATTTATGGGATGGGCATCCCCCGGGATAAATAAATTCAGTGCCAGTAAAACTTTTCTCTCTTCGTTGTTTCCAAAAAAGGCATACAACCTGAATGCTAATTTACACGGTGGGGAAAGAGCTTTTGTCTTGTCAGGGCAATATGAAAAATACCTCCCCATGAATATCCTGCCGGTATTCCTGTTAAAGGCGATTCTGGTAAATGATATTGACAAAATGGAACAACTTGGCATATATGAAATCATTGAGGAAGACCTGGCCCTTTGTGAATATGCATGCGCATCAAAAATCAAAGTCCAGGATATTGTAAGAAAAGGCATTCATTCAATGATCAAAGAGCTTGGTTAGTTTAACAGGGAACATGTAATGTTTTAACGTATGAAGTTAATCAGAAACCTATTTGAAAAAACAGAGCCGTACGTACAGCATGGGGCGAAATTTCACTGGCTTCATTCGGTTCACAACGGATTTTTCACCTTATTATTTGTTCCGAAAACAACCTCAGAAACCGGGGTTCACATTCACGACTACATTGACCTGAAACGCACAATGGCCCTTGTGGTACTGTCTCTTGTTCCTGCGGTTCTTTTCGGCATGTACAACACCGGATTTCAACATTTTAAAGCCATTGGGGAACTGGCGGGTACCGGTTTCTTCAGAATTTTCTTTTACGGTTTTTTTAAAATTGTCCCAATCATTGTGGTATCCTATGTGGTAGGGCTGGGAATCGAATTTGTATTTGCGCAGATCCGGGGGCATGAGATCCAGGAAGGGTTCCTGGTTTCGGGGATCCTCATACCGTTGGTTATGCCTGTAGAGACCCCTTTATGGATGATTGCCGTTGCTACTGCTTTTGCTGTGATCATCGGCAAAGAGGTTTTTGGGGGTACCGGCATGAACATCTGGAATCCCGCTCTGTTGGCCCGGGCCTTTCTGTTTTTTGCCTATCCGGCTCAAATGTCGGGCAACTCGGTTTGGGTTTCCCTTCGCCATGGGGACCAAACCGTGGACAGTTTCACAGGGGCCACTCCCCTGGCCCTGGTTGCTGAAGGCGACATCCACCTGGATGTGGCAGATGCATTTTTCGGATTCATACCCGGATCGGTAGGTGAAACTTCAACCCTCGCAATCCTCCTCGGAGCTGCTATCCTGGTAATCACAGGCATCGGAAGCTGGAAAATTATGGTCTCCACAGTTGCCGGAGGATTGTTCATGGGACTGCTTTTCAATATTTTTGCAGTAAATACATACATGCAACTTCCCTTCTGGCAGCACTTAATTCTCGGAGGATTCGCTTTTGGGGCTGTTTTTATGGCTACTGACCCTGTTTCAGGAACGCAAACCGAAAAAGGAAAATGGATCTATGGATTTCTGATCGGGTTCCTGGCTATCCTTTTCCGTGTGCTTAATCCCGCCTATCCGGAAGGTATGATGTTGTCAATATTGCTGATGAATACATTCGCTCCCCTTATCGACCATTACATTGTCAAAAACCACATCAAAAACAGGATGAAAGAAGCGAATGCTACCTCATAAATGAAAAATACAAACCATGAATAAAGAAAGAAATACCTATACATTCCTGTATGCAGCAATAATGGTCATCATTGTTGCAGCTATTCTTTCTGTAATGGCAATGGCCTTAAAACCCCTGCAGACAAGGAATATGGAAACAGAAAAAAAACAGAATATTCTTGCCTCAGTAAATATTGAAAGCACAGCAGATAATGCTGAAAAGATCTACGCCGAAACAATTGTCAACAGCTACCTGGTGGACATCAACGGCAACAAAAAGGAGGGAGATGCATTCAGTACCGATTTAAAAAAAGAGAAAACAAAAGATCCATCAGAAAGAAACCTTCCGGTTTTTGAATGCCAGTCGGAAAACGGGTTGAAATATGTGTTTCCCGTGCGTGGATCCGGGCTTTGGGGGCCTATATGGGGATATGTTTCCCTAAACAGTGATATGAACACGATTTTCGGGGCCAATTTCGATCACGAAGGAGAGACCCCCGGACTGGGTGCTGAAATAACAACCGCTAAATTCAGAAATCAGTTTACAGGAAAAAAGATCTTTAAAGATAGCGTACTCACATTTATAGTAGCTAAAAAAGGAGAAGTTGCTCCTGAAGAACATAGGGTAGATGGCATATCAGGAGGGACTATTACCAGTAAGGGGGTGGAAAATATGCTCCTTACCGATTTTTCATTATACCTGTCTTTTCTGAGAAGGAATCAGGAATAAAAAAATAAAAACAGATTCTATGAACGAAAGAGAACCTTTATTTTCCAGAAAGAACCTGAAATTGCTTACCGGCCCGTTGAGTACCACCAATCCCATTACGGTGCAGGTGTTGGGCATCTGTTCGGCTTTAGCTGTTACCGCTCAGTTGAAGCCTGCTATTGTAATGGCTATTTCGGTGATTGTGGTTTTAGCGCTGGCTAACGTAATCATTTCGCTCTTGCGCAATACCATCCCGAACCGGATCCGTATTATTGTTCAGCTGGTAGTAATCGCTGTGTTGGTAATCCTTGTAGACCAGTTTCTGAAAGCCTTTGTGTATGATGTCAGCAAACAGTTGTCGGTTTTTGTGGGATTGATCATCACCAATTGCATTATTATGGGCCGGCTGGAGGCATTTGCACTGGCAAACAAACCCTGGCAGTCGTTCCTTGATGGCATCGGCAACGCCGCCGGCTATGGATTAATCCTGATAATCGTAGGTTTTGTACGTGAACTGTTCGGATCAGGTTCACTTTTTGGATTCAGGATTATTCCTGAAGACTGGTACCTGGCAAATGGGGGGTTTTATGAAAACAACGGAATGATGATCCTTCCCCCGATGGCACTTATAACCGTAGGAATCATCATATGGATTCAACGTTCCCGTAACCGGGAACTTATTGAAAAGTAACAGGTTAAAAAAAGGAGTATGGAAAAACTTATCAATATATTCATCCAATCCATTTTTATTGAGAACATGGTTTTTGCCTATTTCCTGGGCATGTGTTCTTATCTGGCTGTGTCAAAAAAAGTAAGTACCGCAACCGGGTTGGGGATTGCAGTAATCTTTGTTCTGGGAATTACGGTTCCTGTAAACTATTTGCTGGAAAAATACGTGCTCAACGAAGGGGCATTGCGTTGGCTTAACGATGAATTTGCTAATGTAGACCTGAGCTTTCTCCGGTTCATCATGTTTATTGCTATCATTGCCTCAATGGTTCAGCTGGTTGAAATGATTGTAGAAAAATATGCTCCTGTGCTTTATAACCAACTGGGCATTTTCCTTCCGTTGATTGCCGTCAACTGTGCCATTCTTGGAGGTTCTCTGTTTTTACAACAGAAAGCTTTTGACAACGTAGGAGAAGCAACTGTATACGGACTGGGATCGGGTATCGGATGGTTCCTGGCCATCATTGGAATTGCAGCTATCCGTGAAAAAATTGAGTATTCCAATATACCGGCCCCCTTACGTGGGCTCGGAATTGCCTTTATTGTTACAGGACTTATGGGCCTGGCCTTTATGGGTTTTATGGGTATTAATCTATAATAAAATGAACCGATGATGATCTTGTTATCAACACAAACCATTGTTATAACTGCCAGTATAATCATTTTTTTAATTGTCATCCTTTTATTGGTAGCCATATTGCTTTATGCCAAGAAAAAACTTCTTCCTTCGGGAAACGTAACCATAGACATCAATGAGGGGGAAAAGAACATCGAAACCCATCCGGGGAGTACGCTTCTTTCCACCCTGGGAGAAAATAAGATTTTTCTTCCGTCAGCTTGTGGCGGGGGGGGTACCTGTGGCATGTGCCGTTGTCAGATCCTTGAAGGCGGAGGTTCGATCCTCCCTACCGAAACCATTTTCTTTACCCGCAAAGAACAAAATGAAAACTGGAGGCTGGGTTGCCAGGTGAAAGTGAAAGAGGATATGAAAATTAAAATTCCACAGGAAGTGCTGGGAATAAAAAAATGGGAATGCACTGTGATATCAAACAGAAACGTCGCCACATATATCAAAGAATTCATTGTTCAACTACCTGAAGGCGAAAATCTTAATTTTAAATCAGGCGGATATATCCAGGTGGATGTTCCGAAAATTGAGGTACATTTTAAAGAGATAGATGTAGACTCCCGGTTCCGTGATGAGTGGGAAAAATTCGGCATGTTCGACCTGAAAATGAAAAATTCCGAACCTACCTTCCGTGCCTATTCCATGGCAAACCATCCGGCTGAGGGGAACCTTATCATGCTGAACATCCGCATTGCCACTCCTCCTTTTGACAGGGTGAAAGGCGGATTTAAAAAAGTGAATCCTGGAGTTTGCTCTTCCTACATTTTCTCGCGCAAACCGGGCGATAAAGTAACTATTTCAGGTCCTTACGGAGAATTCTTCCTGAAAGACAACGACAACGAGATGATGTTTATCGGTGGAGGGGCAGGAATGGCACCCATGCGTTCGCACCTGTTCCACCTCTTCCATACCGTGAAAGAAAAAGAGAAAAAAATAACCTTCTGGTACGGTGCCCGCTCCTGGCGCGAGGTATTCTATTACGAACAGTTCCGTGAAATCGAAAAGAATTTCCCGAACTTCACCTTCCACCTGGCCCTGTCGGATGCCCTTCCTGAGGACAACTGGACAGGCCCTACCGGATTTATTCATCAGGTGATCTACGATATGTACCTGAGCAAACATGAAGAACCCGAAGAAATCGACTACTATCTCTGCGGACCTCCGATGATGAATGATGCAGTACAGAAAATGCTGTTCAACCTGGGTGTTCCCAATGAAAACATCCTGTTCGACGACTTCGGAAGTTGAACCCAGCTTCAGGATTTCGAGTTTCCGGACTTTAACTTTCCCAGGTCGGGAAAGATGAACGCAAAACTCCTTTATTCTTCTTGCCGGACTTAGGAAAGTTCGACTCCCGTTCCTTTATCTGAAAAAATTGTTTTAATTTTATAACCTTATGAATCGAAAATCTGGATCAGGATTAAACCAAAAATCTATACGAATGCAAAACCGCATCTGTTTTCTTTTACCTTTTCTTCCCGGGTTGCTTATATCATTACATCTTACAGCACAACCTTCGGGAGGCCCCTACGGACCTGTTCAACAAAACTATGAATTACCTGATGTTCCGGGAACCCTCTACTATGTATCCCCTGACGGGGATCCGGGAGCCACAGGAAATACGTTGGAAGACCCGCTGAAACTTGAATCCGCCATTGCCCGGGTTGTCACAGGCGATGCCATCATTTTGCGCGGGGGCACCTACCGTACCGGCAACCTGATTTTGAACCAGGGGATCACGCTTCAACCTTATGCCGATGAACAGCCGGTATTAAAAGGAACCCATGTAGCCAACGAATGGCAAAACCTCGGAAACGGCCTATGGCGTACTTCCTGGGAACACCTTTTCCCCATGGCTCCGCAAGACTGGTGGAGAAAAGAACGGGAAGGCATCTACACACCGCTCCACCGGTTCAACAACGACATGGTTTTTATCGACGGGAAATTCCTCCAGTCGGCAGGCTGGCTGGACGAAATTACGGAAGACACCTACTACATCGATTACAACGATAAAATGGTGTACATCGGTACCGACCCAACAGATAAACAGGTTGAGATCACTGCTTTTAACATCGCCATGGAAAGAGTTACCCGTGAGGCACATGGCAAAAAATCAGATAAAACCGGGCCGGTTATAAAAGGCATCACTTTTACGCAATATGCCTATCAGGGATTAGCCATCGATGGCACCTATGCCCAGGGGCCTATGGACGAATCGGAACTCGGGAAAGAGGTGGTAGGAACCACACTTGAACATTGTGAAATCTCGTTCTGCGGAAGAGTCGGGGCATGGTTGATGGGCGATAAATTAACCCTGCGCCATTGTAAGGTAAGCGACACAAGTACAGAGGGCGTATACATTAATTGTTCAAACGATGTTTTGCTTGAACGGAATATTTTTACACGCAACAACATCGAACGGATTACCGGCTATTACCCCGCGGCGGTAAAAATATTCAACCAGACCCACCGGGTTACCTGCAACGACAACCTGATCATCGACCTCCCCTACTCCAACGGTATCTGGTACGATGTGGGAAATGTTGACGGAGTATTCACAAACAACTGGCTTGAAAATATAGGTTTTGTAACAGAGAAATTTACTCCCACAAGGGTATGGCCGAGTCAGAACGGGTTCTTTTTTGAAATCTCTAAAGGAGCTGTATGCGCCGGCAATGTATTTGTTAACTGCGACCATGCAATACTGGTTCTGAACAGTTGCAATGTTAAAGTATATCAAAATACATTTATCAACAGCCTTGCCTGTTTTGGGCGGGACCAGCGCAGTGCCGAGGGAGACCATTTTGGCTGGCACCCCCGGACAGGACCCGGCGTGGAAGAACGCACCGGCCATGAATTTGTCAACAACCTGCTTACCGGAGACGAAAACTTCACACGCCCTCTGCTGTTTATCTGGCAACCTGATTTTATGTGTGAAAGACTCACAGAACCGGCTCTGAAAAAGCTCAACCACAATGTGTACGTAAAGAAAAACAAATCCCTGCCCATCATCTGGCTGAGCCAGAAACTGAACGGTCAGTGCCAAACTCCGTTCAACTCACCCGGCGAACTGAACAAAACAAAAACGGATTACGCAACAAACAGCAAAAGCCTGATAAATTACAAAGGACCTCTGTTTAAAAGTTCGTACCTGGGGAATTACCGGTTGATGAAAAATTTTGCGGGAACACAAACAGCTGCTGAATCACCTGAATATATTTATCATCTGACCGGAAGGGATAAACAGGGCCCCTATCCAGGGGCTTATCCCGTGACCGTTCAGGAATAAAATGCAACAATTAAGCTACGAATAATTTGATATACAGTAGAATAAAAAACAGATTTTTTTTAACCCCGTTACTCTTAAAATTAAAAAGATGCAACCAACGTATCGCGTTAAAATTCAGGGAATTAAAAACCACGCATCCCTTTTTATGGTCACTTTGTTGTCAATTCTGACAGTTATGATAGGTTCCTGTTCACATCCTGAAGATGGGAAAGGTGCTTATAAAACAGGCAATTACCGGAATCTTTTTCTGGAGAACGGACATACACAGGAAGAAATTGATGCCAAAGTGGAAGGAGCCTTCCGGCAGCTTTTTCATGGTGACAGCACCCAGGTTATTTACCGTGAAGCCGGAGAAAATGATCACGGAAAGCTGGGGATGCTAATCGACATCAACAGCGGGGATATTCGAAGCGAAGGCATGTCATACGGAATGATGATCTGCGTTCAGATGGATAAAAAAGAGGAGTTCGATGCTTTATGGAACTGGTCTAAAACCTATATGTACGTAGATACCGAAGGGCATCCCAACCAGGGGTATTTTTCCTGGTCCATGAACCTTGACGGCACGCCGCGTGCAGAAACTCCAGCTCCTGATGGGGAGGAATACTTTGCAATGGCTCTTTATTTTGCAGCAAACCGCTGGGGCAATGGCGAAGGAATTTACAATTATAAAATGTGGGCTGATACCATCCTGTATACCATGCGGCACCATCCGGTAATTACGGGCCCTACCCGTTTCGGACAGCGCACCATTGGTCCGATGGTTAGTGAAGAGCATCACATGATTCTTTTTGTACCGGATATCGGAAGAAATGATCATACGGATCCCTCGTATCATTTGCCGGGATTTTATGAACTCTGGGCACGCTGGGGACCTGAAGAAGACCGCGAATTCTGGTCGATAGCAGCTGACAGCAGCCGGGCTTTCTTTTACAAACACGTTCATCCTGAAACCGGGTTGTGTACCGACTATGCCAACTTTGACGGATCGCTGAGGGAAACACCATGGAACCGCCGGGCTATGACGTTTGCCTACGATTCATGGCGCACCCAGTCGAACTGGGCATTCGACTGGTCGTGGTGGCAGAAAGATCCCCGCGAGGTGGAACTCAGCAACCGCCTGCAGCGCTTTTTTGCCTCTTTTGGCGTGGATTCTTTTGGCCACAGGTTTACCCATGAAGGGGAAGTGCTCGATTCCACACACCGTGCCGGCCTGGTTGCTACCAGCGCCGTCCTTAGCCTGGCTGCCGACCACGAACTGGCCCCGGAATTTGTGGAGGAATTCTGGAATACCCCTGTACCCGAATCGCATGGAGAAAGATACTACGACGGAACCTTATATATGATGAGTCTGTTGCATTGCAGCGGAAAATTCAGGATCTGGAAACCATAACCGATGGCATAAAAATGAAACGATTATAATCAGATGAAAAAATACAAAACCGGATTTGTGCTGAGTGGCGGCGGTGCACGTGGGTTTGCCCACCTGGGGATCCTCCAGTACTTCCTGGAAAACGGGATAACCCCGGATGTTATCTCAGGAGTAAGCGCCGGAGCGATTGCAGGAGCATTTATAGCCAGTGGCAAAACACCCCTGGAAACACATAAAATCCTCTCCCGGGGTGGATTCCTGCATTATACAAAAATCCAATTCCCTATCGACGGATTGTTTCGCCTGGATGGACTTGAAGACCTGCTGAAAAAAGAGATACAACAACAAAACCTTGAAGACCTGGAAACGCCTTTATTTATTGGAGCATCCAACCTGAATACCGGAAGAATGGAATATTTTAATCAGGGACCGTTGCATAAAATTATCCTGGCTTCCTCTTCCATCCCTGTTCTGTTTCCCCCGGTAACTCTCAACGATTCCCAGTATGTCGACGGCGGCGTACTCAACAACCTGCCTCTGCAACCCATCCTGGGAAAATGCAAATATATAATCACACAGAATATCAATCCTGTCAATGAAACCGGAAAGCTAAAAAACCTGATCCAGATTGCCATACGTACTTTCTACCTGCAAATACATGCCCATATCGATTATGCAAAAAAACAATCACACCTCTATATCGAACCCACAAAACTGGATAAGTTTGATGTATTGAAAGCCAGCCACGCAGATGAAATATATGAAATTGGATATTCCTATGCCAAGACACTTGATCTGTCTTTAATACAAAAATGAGGATAAAGGGATTTGGCAATCCGGGCCTGGAAATTCTGAATACGGGAACAATCCGTATAGGGGAAACCCTCAGTTGTTTCCATTCAGGGCTTTTACCAAATCTTCCCTGTAGGTCAGACTTACCGGCAATTTATCGTCCCCAATCTTTATTTGGTTCCCTTCCATATAATTAATTTTTTTCAAGTTAATTACATACGACTTATGGATCCGTTGAAACAAAGAAGCGGGTAAGCGTGACTGAAACTGTTTCATGGTGCCATGGGCCATCAGTTTTTTATCGGTTAGCCGAAACATCACATAATCGCCCATTGCCTCAAGAAACAGCAATTCGTCATAACCTATCCGGTAGTTTTTCTTGTCTGCTTTCACCAGTATAAAACCGCTTTCAGAAGGGGTTTGCCCCAATTTATTTTCCATTCGTTCCAAAGCCCTGTTCACGGCTTTCCGGAAGCGCCCGAAAGCAACAGGCTTTAAAAGGTAATCGACAGCATCCACTTCAAAACCTTCAACGGCATATTGCGGATAGGCAGTAATGAACACACACAAGGGAGTGTAGCTAAGGCTTTTAATAAAACTGATCCCAGTCAGCCTGGGCATATTGATATCAAGAAAGAGCAGATCGATCTTTTCTTCCTGCAGCACCTCACCCGCTTCCAGTGCATCGTTACAGACCTGCACCAGCTCAAGCTCAGGAGATGCTGCCACATAATCTTTCAATATATCCTGGGCCAGGGGTTCATCATCAATGATCAGACATTTAATAACCATATTCAAAAGCTTTTGCCTTCATCGCTTTATAGTGCATAGCATCTCTTCAAAAGAACGTCTTTTTTTCCAATTCAGGTATGGTGTCCCGTCAATAAAACAGGTTGAGTAGGTTCACGGTCAAATCAACTGTACCTGTACCAATACCTTAAACCGCTCTGCTGTTTCCGAAATTTTCAATAGATGAGCCCCCGGGTATATTAAATTTAACCTTCGCTGCACATTCCGGATGCCAATCCCTTTGCTTTCTCTGTTCGGGATTTCTCCGGATTCAGCCTTCTTATTTTCAATCTCAAAATTCAGTACTCCTCCGGTAATTTCAAACCGGATGTGTATAAAGGGATCTTGTATCCCCCCTTTTATTCCATGTTTGAAACTGTTTTCCGTAAAGGGGAGAAAAAGCAGGGGAGCAATGGTATGGTCTTCAATTTCTCCGATAATTTCCATCTGTATGTTCTCCGAGTCGTGGCTTCGTAATTTCTGTAATTCAATATAATCTTTCAATACTTCAATCTCCCTTTTCAGGGATATCTGCTCGACATCGGTTTCATAGATTACATAACGCATTAGTCTACTAAGCCTTAGTATTACTTCGGGTAATACCGGAGACGATTTTCTGGCCAGGCTGAAAATGCTGTTAAGGGAGTTAAAAAGAAAATGTGGATTCACCTGTGACTTCAGAGCCTTAAGTTCGATCAGGGTTTTTTCTTTCTGAATTTCCTGGAGCCTGAACCATCCTCTGGCCAGTTTAATAAGGCTTGTTGATGCAATATATATGGACAGATACAGTACGATATCCCGGAAATTATAATAGGCAATAAAATAGTATCCAGGGAAAATGTAATCAATCCATCGTCCGAACAAAAGGTCATACAGCAACCAGCCCAAGGTGAGCACTGCAGCCACCAGCAAACCATACACCATAAACCTTCTTTTTTCAAGAAACAAAGGGAACAGTACAAAAAGATTCAGATAGACAGCGACTAAAACCGGAAGATGAAAAAAAGCAGTATATACAAAATCGATAGGTTGGATATCAGCCGATACCTTGAGTATATTGATTAAAACAAGGAACGACAAAGCCCAGAACAGAATATGTTGCAATATCCTGTTCCTTGCTATACGATCTCCTATGATGAACAATTTTTTAAACACGGGCTTACCGTTTCAACACTGCTTCAAGGCCATCCTCAAACGCCTCATTTGTATCTGCATATTTTATCACAAACTTTTGTAACTCTTCAGGTTTGGCAGTCAGAAGAATGATATCCCCGTTGTTTTCGTGATGAATTCTGACTTTATTTTGTTTGATCAGCTCTTCCAGCCAATCCTGATTAAACCAGTTAATCAACAGATTATCCTCTTCAAAAGTAAGTTTGGCAAAGGTATGAACCGGAATAATATGAAAATCGAACAATCCAAAATCATCCGATTCGTAATCATTCAAATAGAAATCTGCAAAATAATGCCCCTCCAGATCAATGAGAATAACATCGAATTCATGTTTCGTAAAATCATCGTCCCCTTTTGCTTTCATTTTAAGGATATACCTGGTCTTATCCAGGTTTTCCTCAATTTTTTCTCCTTTATAGGGGTGTTCAAATTTCCAGCATGTTGAATCACTGTCATACCATTCACCGGTTAACAGATCATTGGGAAACAGGTCGCTTTGTTTATACAAAGGATAGAAAGAATAAACCACGCAACCGGATAAAAAGAGGGTAACCAGGAAGACCGTAAGGACATTTTTTGTTTTCATAGGATTATAACTATTTGTTTTCTATGAGTCTCCTGCCTGCCGTCCTTTGTAGGTTGGATCGCTCTTCGGAGAGCTGGCCCGTTTCCGGAGGAAAGGCAGGAACCTCACATACATTTACCATCAAAATTAGGAAAGCTCCTCTGATAACCCTAATTATTTCGATATGACGGAATAAAAAATCGTTAAGATGAATAGCAGCAAAGATAACCGGGATCAGGATAATTTTTCCACATAAAGCTGTGTAGCCTCAATGCGCGTTACCACGATCGGGTCATCTTTTTCAATATACCCGTTTTCAGCCATGGCGTCGTAGTATTCATCGTCAATGATTACTTTTCCGGAGGGGCGCAAAACTGTTCTTGCCACTCCCTTTTTTCCTTTGAGTGTAAGCATGGAGGATTCCACACTAAGGTAACCATCTGCTGCGTTCTCAGTTTTCTTCAGGGAGAAATTCCGAAATAAACCGGAACGGGCGGTAAACAGCCTTTTCCCAAGGTAAAGAGCTGTGATAAAACCCGCAAAAACAGAAAGGACGACCGTTAACAGAGCCGTTCCAAGGCGGGAAGAATCTACGGTTTCGAAATTAAACCGGACATTGTCGACCAGGCTGAGGACCAAGCCTGAAAAAACCAGCAGCATACCCACTATTCCTGCAACTCCAAATCCGGGCAATACAAACATTTCCACAGCAATCAGAATGAGTCCGGCAAGAAATACCAGAATTTCCCAGTTGGCAGCCAGACCTTCCAGGTAGAGGGGAGCAAAATAAAGAACAGTTGCCAGGATCGCAACTCCCAGGGGAAACCCAATTCCCGGCGATTGCAATTCGAAATAAATACCGCCAATGATGGCCATAATCAGGATGCCTGATACGACGGGAAGTACAAGAAAACCGATGATTTTTTCTAACCATGAAGGTTCATACGAAACCAGGGTATACGCTTCGATACCCACTTGCTTAAGAACTTCCGGAATATTTTCAGCTATTCCTTCACAAAATCCGTTTTCAATGGCCTCCATGGGGGTAAATGTAAGCACCTGCCCTGAATCGGAAATACCTTCAATGTAAACCCTTTCATCCACCATCGCTTCAGCGATAAGCGGATCACGCCGCCATCTGTAAACCGTATCAGCAGCTGTAATGATGGTATCCTTTCCCTTGGCTTCTGCAGTAGCGCGCATTGTGGAACGCATGTACGACTGGTACTTGTCGGGCATTGCTTCGCCGGTTTGGTTCACTACGGTAACTGCCCCAATACTCGAACCGGGTCGCATGTAAATGCTGTCGCAGGCAATGCTTATCAGCGCTCCTGCAGATGCTGCATTATTGTCAATAAATACATATACCGGCAAATCACTCGCAAGAATCCTGGTACGTATGGAATCAGCACTCTGAACTACTCCTCCATACGTATTCATATGAATCAGAAAAACATCCGCTTCCAACGTGTCAGCCTGAGAAAATGCCTGTTTCACCTGTCTCCAGGTTGCCTCTGTTATTTCCTTCTGTATAGTAAGCTTATAAACCAGCTTTTCGTTCCTCTCTGAGGATTGACCGATCCCATAGAAAAAAAAGAAAAGCATGGGAAAAAACACAAACCTCTTCATATGTAAAATTTATTCATTTGTGTTCAGTTTCTTTGCCATATCTAAAAACAACGTCATCCCTTTCCGCATCCCTTCATCCATTTTAAAATGAATATTATCCGTAAGATACACAAAAATATCAACATCCGGATAATACTCTTTTTCAAGGGAGGCAATCCTTTCCATATTGTTCATTTCAGAGCCCAATGCCAGGGTAAATTCTTTAATAAACGATTCCTTCAAGGGTTTGTTTGCAGCCCATACGGCAAAAACAAAGGGCAGGCCGGTAAATTTCAACCATTCGGTACTCAGGTCATAGATATATGCGTACTTCCCTTCTATATTAAAGACTCTGTCACCTATTACAACACCGGCTGTCCTCCCCTTTATCTGATCCTTTTCAAAGCCGGAACGGGTATCTTCCCAGCGGAAGGTTCTTTTCCAGTAAAACTTAGCCAGAACTCTGGCCAGTAGTACAGAGGTACGTGACTGGTAATCCATCAATATTGTTTCAATATCATCCAGCGCAACTTCGCTGGCTAAAACGACCGTCCGCACCTTACCGACTGTTCCGATGCATTCATCGGCAATAATTTCCAGTTTTTCATTGTCAAGCAAGGCCGCTACCGGAACCAATCCGATGTCTGCCTCCCCTGATTCAAGCCTGGATGCCACTTCTGAGGGCACATCCATACGTAGTTCGATTTTATGCTTCAACCCGGGTTTTGATAAACCATACACAAAAGGCTTGCTGTTCAGGTAGGATACACTCGAAACATTTATCTTTTCCATCCACAATGTATCTTTCTTGCTATAATTTTACAGGTGATACTCATTAATCTGTAAAATTACAAATTTAATTCCCATCTGAATATGGAATAATATCATCTCCTTAAAAATGTTATACATCTTATTTTGCTAAATTTGTGCGTACGAACTATGACGGGTTCTATATGATAATGTATCGAACCAGATAATTTAGCAGCTGATTTTCTAAAAACGAAAACATTTAACGGATGAAACAGGAAATGCTAACAGCCATTTCACCTGTCGATGGCAGGTACCGGAACAAAGTAAAAGAACTGGCAGATTATTTCAGTGAATATGCACTGATCAGATACCGGGCTTTTGTGGAAATTGAATATTTTATTGCGCTTAGCAAAATACCACTTCCACAACTCAAGGGGTTTGGCACTTCTGATATAGAAAAACTCAGGGCTATACATAAAAATTTCAGTCTCAGAGATGCAGAGAGAGTCAAAGAGATCGAGGAAAGTACGAACCACGATGTAAAGGCAGTGGAATATTTTCTTAAGGAAAAATTTGATACCCTGGGACTGGGAGAATACAGGGAATTTATTCATTTTGGACTGACCTCACAGGATATCAACAACACAGCTCTTCCGTTGTCTATTCACGAAGCACTTGATCGTTCCTATTATCCTGCGTTGAAGGAACTGATGAAAAAAATCAGGGAACTGGCCAGGGAATGGATGGCTATACCGATGTTAGCCAGAACGCATGGACAGCCTGCCTCACCAACCAAAGTCGGCAAAGAACTGATGGTTTTCCATGAACGCATTACCGTTCAACTGACCCAGCTGAAAGCCCTGCCGTGTTTCGGCAAATTTGGAGGAGCTACCGGCAATTTTAATGCCCATGTTGCTGCCTATCCTCAGGTTGACTGGGCAGGTTTTGCCAACCGGTTCCTGAAGGAAACACTGGGAATTGAACGTTCCCAATACACCACCCAGATAGCCCATTACGATGATTACGGGGCTATCTTTGATACCCTGAAAAGGATCAATACCATCCTTATGGATATGAACCGGGATATCTGGACTTACATCTCACTGAATTATTTTACGCAAAAAATTAAAAAGGGAGAAGTAGGATCATCGACAATGCCCCATAAAGTAAATCCCATTGATTTTGAAAACTCGGAAGGAAATCTTGGTATTGCCAATGCCTCTTTTGAACACCTCTCATCTGTATTGCCGGTCTCAAGGATGCAGCGCGATCTTACTGATTCCACTGTAACCCGCTTTATCGGTGTTCCTTTTGCCCATACCTTGCTGGCGTTCAAATCAGCCCTCCAGGGATTGAACAAATTACGCATTAATGCCCCGGCTATTCATCAGGACCTGGAAAACAACTGGGCAGTAGTGGGGGAAGCAATCCAGACCATACTTCGGCGGGAGAAATACCCCAATCCCTATGAAGCCCTGAAAGAGCTGACCCGTACAAGAAAAGCCGTTGACCGGCAGACCATAAGAAATTTTGTGGACAACCTTCCTGTTTCCGGGGATGTAAAAAACGAACTAAAAAAAATTACACCCCACAACTATACAGGTATTTTTTAGTACCTTTTACAAGGCACCTGCTATGAAAGAGTTTTTATTGCTTATAAAACGTTTTATTCCTCCCTATAAAGGGAAAGTTGTTCTGAATTTTCTTTTCAACCTTCTGAGTGCCATTTTCGGGGCTTTCTCGTTTGGACTTATGATTCCGGCTCTTGAAATCCTGTTTGGTGCAAGGGAGATGATTTACACAAAAACCGATTTAGCCTTTTCACTGGAATCCATCACATCCAATGTGAATTACTATATAAGCCAGGTCATTGAAAAATCAGGACAACAGACAGCACTGGTCTATATTGGAATTTTTATCATCCTTGCTGTATTGCTGAAAGTAGGTTTTGCCTACCTGGCCAGTTTTAAAATGATCGCCCTCAGAAACGGAGTTGTACGGGATATTCGTTCCTTAATATATACGAAAATACTGAGTTTACCCCTGGGGTATTTTTCAGATGAAAAAAAGGGTGACATCATAGCCCGGATGACAGGGGATGTTCAGGAGGTGGAAAATTCGATCATGAACTCCCTGGAGATGATGTTTAAGAATCCGGTCATTATCATCATCTCATTAACGGTCATGGTTTATATGAGTTGGTCGCTGACCCTTTTTGTTCTTGTTCTGATGCCGCTGGCAGGTTTTATTATTGGCAGGATAGGCCGCAGCCTTAAAAAGCAGTCAGGCCGCGGACAAAACAAACTGGGAGAAATTCTGTCAATCATTGAAGAAGACCTGTCCGGGTTACGGGTCATCAAAGCCTTCAACGGGGAAAAGAAATCCTCCCGACGTTTCGAAAAAGAAAACCACAACTACCTGTTAATCATGAACCAGCTCATGTGGCGGCGTCATCTGGCCCATCCCATGAGCGAATTTCTGGGCACCATCACAATGGTTATCGTTCTCTGGTACGGAGGAAAATTGATCCTGCATAATGAAGGTTCATTGTCGGCAGCTGAATTTATCGGGTATCTGGTTTTCTTTTACAGCATTATCAATCCCGCCAAAGCTTTTTCACAGGCTCTGTATAGTGTAGAGAAAGGAATGGCATCGATGCACCGGATTGACCGGATCCTGGATGCCCGTTCAAACATTGTCGAAAAACCGGATGCCATCACTCCCGGACCTTTTAAAGACAAGATAGAATACCGGAATGTATCCTTTTCCTATGATTCCATTAAAGTACTGAAAAATATATCGCTGGAGATCAAAAAGGGAAAAACCATAGCATTGGTCGGGCAGTCGGGAAGCGGTAAATCAACCATGGTTGACCTGTTGCCACGATTCTGGGACGTCACTGAAGGGCAGATCCTGATCGACGGAACCGACATACGCGATATGAAATTAAAAAGCCTGCGAAAGTTCATCGGCAATGTAAACCAGGATCCCATTCTTTTTAACGACACCATATACAACAACATCGCTTTCGGGGTAGATAAGACCAGTGCTGAAGAAGTGGTGAATGCTGCAAAAATTGCCAATGCCCATGACTTTATCATGGAATCCGAAAACGGGTATGAAACAATCATTGGTGACCGGGGAGATAAACTTTCAGGCGGGCAGAAACAACGCATATCCATAGCCCGGGCCATTTTAAGCAATCCCCCGATATTGATTCTGGATGAAGCCACATCGGCACTGGATACCGAATCGGAAAAACTGGTTCAGGATGCCTTAAGCCATCTTATGGAAAACAGGACTTCACTTGTAATTGCACACCGTCTTTCAACCATCCGGAATGCAGACATGATTTGTGTTCTCCACAAAGGTCAAATGGTGGAACAAGGAACGCATGAAAAACTTCTGCAATCAAAAGGACGCTACAAAAAACTGTATGAGATGCAGATGATATAAAGGGGCCTTAAGATGATTCCGGAACAAAAAAAAAGCTGCCCTCAGGCAACTTTGCAAGCACGGGAGGAGCGACTCGAACGCCCGACACCTGGTTTTGGAGACCAGTGCTCTACCAACTGAGCTACACCCGTATTTTAAACGATCACAAATATACGAATTCAGGGCCAGATACTGAATATTTTTTTCACTACCCCCCGTTAGAATGATCGCCGGGAAAAAACTTATTAACAACCAGGATGAAACAATCTCCACAGGGACATCCCGGTAATTTTGTTGCGGAGAGAGAGGGATTCGAACCCCCGGTACCTCACGGTACAACGGTTTTCAAGACCGCCGCATTCGACCACTCTGCCATCTCTCCGGGCGCGACAAAAGTAGGATATTTTTCAAAACACAAAAAACGTTTAATAAAAAATATTGAGGTTACTGAAAAAAAAAGGGCTTCAAGGTTGCATATTTAAAAGGAATTTCAGAATTTAGTGTACGCATAAAAATAGCTGCAACTATTGATTTTATTGATGTTTCAAAACTCATTAATTTGTAAAAAAATAAAATAAAATAAACAACTTGACGAACTTACGTACTTATTTTCAACAACTTAATTAATTTTTTAAATTTTTATCGTATGAATAAAGCACAATTAATTGATGCAATGGCTGACAAAGCCGGATTAACAAAAGCCGATGCAAAAAAAGCACTGGATGCTTTTGTTGGTGCAACAACTGACGCTCTTAAGGGCGGTGACCGTGTAGCTCTCATTGGATTTGGTTCATTTTCAGTATCTGAAAGAAGTGCCAGAACAGGCAGAAATCCACAAACAGGTAAAGAAATTCAAATTGCTGCTAAAAAGGTAGTTAAATTTAAACCTGGAGCCGAACTCGGAAACGTTGTTTCATAATTGATTTACGCAAACGAATTTCAGGAAAGGGAGGCTTGCAACGCTTCCCTTTTTTGTGGTTTTTTCCTCATAAACCATTCCATGGAAAAGAAGATAACGGAGTATTTATCGGGTTATGTAACCCGGGAAAGGCTGGTTCTTTTTGATAAAGTTCTTACATTCAGAACCCGCTATATAACCGTTGTGCTGGAAGATATTTACCAGCCCCAGAATGCCAGTGCAGTGCTGCGTTCCTGTGATTGCTTCGGAATCCAGGATGTGCACATTATTGAAAACAGGAATCAGTTTATCCTGAATCCTCATGTGGAACTCGGTTCAGCCAGGTGGCTTACCTTAAAAAAACACAACCGGAAAAACAACAACAGCAAGGAAGCCCTCCGTGCTCTGAAGGCAGAAGGATACAGGATCGTTGCTACTTCCCCCCATACCCATGATACCCTTCTTGAAAACTTCGACCTCTCAACAGGAAAAACAGCCTTGGTTTTTGGTTCTGAGATGCCGGGAATCTCAGAGAATATCCTGGAAGAAGCAGATGAATTCCTGAATATTCCAATGGTTGGATTTACCGAAAGTCTGAATATCTCTGTTTCTGCTGCCATCATTCTGCATAGCCTTACAGAAAAATTACGCAAATCAAAAAAGATTAACTGGGAATTAACTCCGGAGGAAAAAGAATCCCTGAAGCTTGAATGGCTTCAGCAATCGATCAAAAAAAGCGAATTACTGATTGCTGAATACAAGAAAAGACACCCCATAGAATAACCCTTAGCAGGTAAACATTTCCACAAGGTCCGCTGTGTTGATCATTTTTACATTCAGTTTTTCCCATTTATCAAATGGGGGTTCAATGCCTGGCAATTCTTTGATCGCATCTCGTATAACCGTTACATCTTTTACTCTTTTTGCCAATCCCTCTACTGCATAATCGACGCATACATTGGTATAAACCCCATAAACAAAAACCATTTCAGGATCCAGAATTTTCAGAATGGCTTCGGTATAGGGATTTCCTGAAAAAGCATCAAAGGCATCTTTGCGGATTACAAAATCCTTATGCCCTGTTATATCGAGCATCCCATTGGAAATCAGGTACTCCTTATCCCAGTCAAAAATGATCGGATTGACCGGTTTTGTTTCTTTAATATACTCAGCTCCTTCAGAGCCCGCCATGCAATGTTCAGGGAAGGTATTCTTAAAATCAGGGTTTTTATCCAGTTCCGGTGAATTTATATAGTGATAATCTGCGGTGTTGATTACCCGGATTCTTTTTTTTCTGGCAAGGCGGGTTATAATTTTTAAATTATCCTTGATCTCTTCTGCCCCGGGTGCATACAACTTCCCGTCTGGATTCATGAAATCGTTCTGGGTATCCACATTCCAGAATAAAACATTTTTGATGTTCATAGCAACCAGTTTTAACGATTAAATTATAAATAATTCCCCGGAATTCAAAGTCCCAGGTTTATAAAATCCCGGAATTCCTCATTATCAAAAGTTACTCCCAATGAATACTCTGTACCGTCAGGCAAGATGATTACATGAAAGGGAATGCTGTTGGTGTTGTATTTTTTTATGAGCAAATCCAGATTTAGTTTTCCCAGCGTCTTCTTCACTTTTCCATCCACTGTTGAGGTAATCCACTCCTCTTCGGATAATTTAGTACGGTCATCGGTATACAGAGCGATAAGCACAAAATGATCCGCCAGGAGTTTATTGTTTACCGGGTCAGCCCAAACAGTATTTTCCATTTTTTTGCAGTTCGCACAGGCATGTCCTTTAAATACAACAAAAGCCGGCTTATTCTGTTCTTTGGCACAGGTTATCCCCTGATTAAAATCAAAATACCCGGGAAGATTGTGGGGCATGTGAAGTTTGTTAGCATACCGTGCCGGCCCACATAACTCCCCGGAAGAAAGCCGGGGATTCGCGGGCATTGCATCCAAAGAATAGGTGGGATTGCCTGCCGGAGGAAGCAATGCAGAAACAGCTGTCAACGGAGCCCCCAACAAACCGGTAAACAGATAAACGGTGAAAACAAATGCAACTACAGACAATAAAAACCTGCCAATACCCAAATACGGCAATTCGGTGTCATGCAAAAATCTGATTTTCCCCAATAGATATAACCCTAACATAAAAAACAGCACAATCCATATAGCCAGATATAGCTCACGGTTTAAAATTCCAAGTCCATACACCTGATCAATATTGCTTAGGAATTTTAATCCAAAAGCCAGCAGAATAAATGCAAAAACTACTTTTACGGCATTTAACCAACCTCCTGATTTGGGTAGTTTTTTCAATGCAGAGGGGAATATAGCCAATAAGGTAAACGGTGCAGCAAAAGCCAATCCATAGAAAAACATACCCAGCAAAGGTCGCAGGCCCCCATCCTGAACAGCTTCAATAATTAAAGCCCCGATAAAAGGTCCCGTGCAGGAGAAGGAAACAATAACCGTTGTAAGAGCCATAAAAAACGCTCCTGCCAAACCTCCCTTATCCGCTTTGGAATCGGCTTTATTCACCAGACTGCCAGGAAGTACCAACTCAAAGGCACCAAAAAATGAAAGAGCAAAAACGATAAATAAGATAAAAAAGATCAGATTCGGTATCCAGTGGGTACTCAATATACTTCCTGCATTAGGGCCGAATACGCCCAACGAAAACAAAGCTCCCAAAAGGGTAAAGATGGCAATTATTGAGAGTCCGAAAAAGAGAGCCGATCCGATCGCTTTTTTTTTGTTCCCATGGTCACGCATAAAAAACGAGACCGTCATGGGAATCATAGGAAATACACAGGGTGTAAGAAGGGATGCAAAACCGGCAAGCAGGGAGATCAGCAGGAAAACCCAGATCCCCTGGCCTGTCGCCGAACCCGGTGTGCCGGAAGCGATCGTGCCTCCCGTGCTTTCTCCGGAAGATGAACCGTAAGAGGAATTAAATTCAAAAGAGAAATCCGCTTCATTGGGAGGCAGACAGGTTTCATCATTACACCCCATGAAAAGTACATACCCCCGTATTTTAACCGGTTCTTCCGATGTAAGTTTTATGGTCTGTGTAAAAACAACCTCCAGGGTGAAATAGGTAACATCCATTTGAAAAGCAGGATCAAAATGTTTTTCAGGTTCCTGAGAATTCCGGATCTCCCCCACAAATTCAAAAAGGGTGGTATCTTCATACACGATCTGAGTTGCAATAGGACCTCCTTCCGGAAGCGATGTATCGTACAGGTGCCATCCCTTGTCAATGGTTGCTTTAAAAAGCAAATTTATTTCTTTTCCATTCTGTTCCGTATCAAAGGTCCATTTAATCGGCTCAATAATCTGGGCTGACCCAAAGAATACTCCCACGAACAAAAGACCGGTTAAAAATATTCTTTTCATCTGATTTTAATTGTTTGTTCTCAATGGTATCATAAAACGTATGCGATGAATAATCGGAACCAAAATAAAAATTCCTTCCTGCAAAATAACCAATATTTTAAATAATTGTTCGATAAAAGAGGTTCTGGTAAATAAATCCGGAAAAGTATCAGAGGGTCCCAGGGAAAAAATAATCGGATAAACAGAAAGGTACTTACAGATAACAAACTCTTTAACAGCCCAGTGCCGAAAGAAGTGCGATCTTCAGACCGAAGTTTTACAGGATGATCTCTTCCATATTCTCATCAAAGAAATGATATTCAAGAAAAGTATATGAATTATTGGCTTCCACCCTGATCCATTTAAAAAATTTCAGGAACCATTTTACCTGGTATGATTTATATCCTTTTGTCAGATATGCAGCCACGTATGGATGTACTTTCAGGAATACTCTTTTCTTATTAAGATCCTTAATGATATAAACCACTTTACGGTTCAGTTCATCGGCAAAGAGCACGGTCGGCACTACTTTTCCGGATCCTTTGCAAACCGGGCATACTTCAGCGGTTTCAATATGTTCTTCAGGCCGTACACGTTGTCGGGTAATCTGCATCAGGCAGAATTTACTTAAAGGAAGGATGTTGTGTTTGGTACGGTCATCGTCCATCACCTCCTTCATATAGTCATACACTTTATGTCGGTTTGCTGCTTCGTGCATATCAATAAAATCAATGACAATGATCCCTCCCATGTCTCTGAGGCGGAGCTGTCGTGCAATTTCATCACAGGCAGCCAGGTTAACATGTAATGCATTCGTTTCCTGATTGAGACCGGCTTTTGAACGGTTGCCGCTGTTTACGTCGATCACATGGAATGCTTCCGTATGTTCAATAATCAAATAGGCTCCGTTCTTGAATGATACTGTTTTTCCAAACGAAGCTTTGATCTGTTTGTCTACACCAAAATATTCAAATATTGACGCTTTGCCTTTGTAAAGCTTTACCAGTTTTTTTTTGTCCGTTTTAATAGAACTCATATAATCACTGATCTCATTGTATGCTGCAAGGTCATTGACCAGGATGCTGTTAAAATCCTTATGAAATATATCCCGGATCAGGGCTGTTGTTCGATCCATTTCTCCAATAATAAGGGACGGTATACGGGCTCGTCTCAGTTTTTGAAAGGTAGTTTCCCACTTATCGATCAGCCTGCGTAGTTCCTGATCGAGTTCCGCCACCCGTACTTTTTCTGCCGCGGTTCTGATAATTAACCCGTACTTCCTTGGTTTGATACTCTGGATCAGTTTTTTAAGTCTGTTTTTTTCCTCGTTGGATTTTATTTTCTGTGAAACAGATATCCGTTCACTAAAAGGAAGAAGAACCATGTATCTTCCCGCAAGGGATATTTCAGATGTTAACCTTGGTCCTTTGGTTGAAATGGGTTCTTTTGCTATCTGAACCAGAATTTTATGCCCTGTTTTTAACAAATCGGTAATTTTCCCTTCCTTGTTAATGTCGGGCTCTGAATGAATTCGTGAAATGGAAGTAATCCTGTTCTTATGGGAAGAGGCGATACGTAGAAACTTATTCAAGGTAGCAAACTGAGGCCCCATATCCAGATAATGCAGAAATGCATCTTTTTCGTACCCTATATCAATAAAAGCAGCATTTAGACTGGGCATGATTTTTTTAACCTTGCCGAGGTAAATATCTCCTACAGCAAATCTTGCCCCGCTTTTTTCCCTGGTAAGTTCAACTAGTTTTTTATCTTCAAGTAAGGCAATTACTATTTCGGATGGAGTGACATCAATGATTAAATCGCTACTCACAACCTGTTTTTTACATCATATGATCGTTCAGGAATAGCCCTGTTTTTTAAAGAGATTAAACCTAAAGCAAAAAATGCTTTAGGTTTAATCCAGAAACTTTAAAAAAGAAGGGCTAAAATGCTATTTTCTCTTCTTATGTCTGTTCTTCCGTAGCCTTTTTTTTCGCTTATGCGTAGCCATCTTGTGTCTTTTCCTTTTTTTCCCGCTTGGCATAATCCGATCTATTTAACGTTACTTTTCACTTGAGAAACAAAAGATTTCGCAGGTTTGAATGACGGAATGTAATGTTCAGGAATTATAATTGTGGTGTTTTTTGAAATATTCCTGGCTGTTTTTTCAGCTCTTTTCTTAACAACAAAACTACCGAAGCCTCTCAGGTAAACGTTCTTTCCGCCTACTAAAGAGTCTTTTACAGTCTCCATAAAAGATTCAACTGTTTTTTGAACTGTTACTTTTTCAATTCCTGTGTTTTTTGAGATTTCGTTTACAATATCTGCTTTTGTCATTGCTAAAAATATTTAGTTATCAACAAATTAAAATTCTATGGTATGGATTGCAAAAATATAAACTTTTTAGATATATATTGCATTTCCAATCAATTAATTTTGAATTTTATAAACATTTTAAATTACTTAGCGGCATATGGCCGATTTTTTAAAGTCCCTGTACAGGTGGTACCATGCCCACAAACGCGAGTTGCCATGGCGGGAAACATCCGATCCATACAGGATATGGATTTCCGAAATTATTCTGCAACAAACCCGTGTCAATCAGGGGAAGGGATATTTTGAACGTTTTATGAAGCGGTTCCCCACCCTTCAAGACCTGGCCTGTTCCGGGAAAAAGGATGTCCTGAAAATATGGCAGGGGCTGGGTTATTATAACCGGGCTGAGAACATTCATTACACAGCGCAACAGATCGTCGAAAAATACCAGGGAAGGTTTCCTGAAGAATACAATGATATTCTTGCATTAAAGGGAATTGGGGAATATACAGCTGCCGCTGTGGCTTCCATTGCCTTTAATAAACCGTATGCCACGATAGACGGGAATATCAACCGAGTTCTGGCACGGATATTTGAAATCACGGAACCGGTAAATTCTGCCAAAGGAAAAAAAATAATACAAAAAAAAGCCGCAGAGCTTCTCGATCCTGCCCACCCGGGAATACATAACCAGGCTCTGATGGAATTAGGAGCGCTGATTTGCCTGCCCTCTGGCCCCCTGTGCAACAAATGCCCCGTAACCGGAATATGCCAGGCATACAAAAACCAGACAATTCGTCAATTGCCTGTAAAAAAACCAGTCAGAAAACAAAAAAACCGTTTTTTCTACTATTTCCTCTTTGAAGATCAGGATGCAATCTACCTCCAAAAACGTGTAAAGCACGATATATGGAAAAACCTCTATGAACTCCCGCTGATAGAAACACAAAACCAGGAAGCTCCGGAAAAGGTTCTTCGTATGGCAAAATCCGAATTTTTGATCAACAGCTACAGCCTTCAGGAGGTTCAGTTCTCCAGGCCTGTTATTCACCTGTTAAGCCACCAAAAAATACATGCCATTTTTATACATGTCTTTAAAAAGCAGATTACCGGAATAAATGGTTCCCCCGTACGTATAATTAAAAAAGATATTGCTAACTTTGCAGTTCCCAGGCTAATTGAAAAATACCTGGTTGAAAAGGATTTAATCCCTGACCATGAATAAATCATTGCAATGGGATCGATATTGAAGGATAATGTGTATCTTCATAACATGATTAACCCTAAAAAAATAGAAAATGTCAGTAAACAAAGCAATTTTAGTTGGAAATGTCGGGAAAGACCCGGAAGTAAGACACCTGGATTCAGGTGTGGCAGTAGCAAATTTCCCTCTGGCCACTTCAGAATCTTATTTGGCAAAAAACGGCGAAAGAGTAACCACCACAGAATGGCATAACATTGTCCTGTGGAGGGGACTGGCTGAAGTAGCTGAGAAGTATGTTACAAAAGGAAAACAGCTTTATATAGAAGGAAGAATACGATCCAGATCCTATGATGATAAGGATGGGAACAAACGATACATTACAGAGATTTACGGCGATGTAATGCAAATGTTGGGAAAACGCGAAGATTACGCTGAGAATACCAACAGTGGGCATCAGAACCAAGACAATACACAAAACGAATCGGCAGAAGAACCGGATAATGAACAGCAATCACCCGAAGAAGATGATCTGCCGTTTTAATTCAAAAACCTAACCTTTGGAAGCTGAACAGGTACTTACTTCCGATCCCTCGTTACTCTGGAATATTCATTTCCACCCCTTAAGTGTGGAATCTGTAATCGGGTTGGTCATCGTCCTGCTGCTGCTTATTGCTTCGGCACTGATCAGTGGTTCGGAAGTAGCTTATTTTTCCCTGAGTCCCAAAGACCGGATGCACCTGAAAAAAAGCAAATCCCGATCGATGAAAGCTATCCTGAAAAACCTGGAAGATCCAGAAAAACTCCTGGCTACAATCTTGGTATCCAATAACTTTGTTAATATTGGCATCGTTATTCTCTCTTCGTTTATTACGAGCAGAATGGTTGATCTGAGTGAGTCTCCCGTTTTTGAATTTATTTTTAAAGTAGTAATAATAACCTTTATCCTGCTTCTTTTCGGAGAGATTATTCCGAAAGTGTATGCCACCCATCGGGGAATCAGGTTTGCCAAACTGATGGCTATACCACTTAACCTGTTGGAAAAATTTTTTAATCCGGTAAGTCAGATACTGATCCGATCCACCTCTTTTGTAAACAAACGGCTTTTAAAACACAAAAAGAATATCTCGATCTCAGATATCTCACAAGCCCTTGAACTTACTGCTGAACAGGAAATATCAGAAGATAAAGACATACTGGAAGGGATTGTAAAATTCGGACATAAAAAAGTGGCTGAAATTATGAAACCCCGGGTGGATGTGATTGCCATCGACATGACAACACCCTTTGACGATGTCGTTAAGATCATCAGAAAATCAGGTTTTTCAAGAATACCTGTCTATTCCGGTTCTTTTGATCAGATTAGCGGAATCCTGTATATTAAAGATCTGCTTTCCCACGTGCATAAGGGAAAAAGCTTCAAATGGCAAACCCTTATCAGACCTCCGTTTTTTGTTCCTGAAACGAAAGGAATCAATACCCTGCTTGAAGAATTCAGAAAAAGAAAAGTTCATATGGCTGTTGTAGTGGATGAATACGGAGGCCTGGCTGGTATTGTTACACTCGAAGATATTCTCGAAGAAATTGTCGGAGAAATTGTGGATGAATATGATACGGAAGAAACATTATTCAGGAAAATAACCGACACCAAATACCTCTTCGACGGGAAAACCCTGCTGGTGGATTTTTATAAAATAGTCCATACCGATGAAACAATATTTGATGAAATAAAAGGAGATGCAGATACCCTTGCCGGCCTGATCCTGGAACTGAAAGGTGAAATACCTGCGATGAATGAAAAAATCAAATGCAAAAATTTTGTATTTACGATCGAATCTGTAAACAACCGCCGGATAGAAAAAATCAGGGTGGAAATTCAATAAATCCGGATTAACTCCGTTTTTTTGAAGTTCTAACGATGAAAAAAATATATGTTATACTGATCCTGGTTTTGCTGGTGGCCTGCGGATGTAAGAACAGATATACTCCAAAACCACGGGGATACTTTCGCATCTCTTTCCCGGAAAAAACCTACAGGGAATTTAACCGTACGGAGTTTCCCTACCGCTTTAAAATACCCGTATACGCACGGATCCTGAACCCTGAGGGAAAAGATTCATTCCCTTACGACATGAATATCTCCATACCGGCAAACAAAGCAGATATTCATATTTCCTACAAACAGATTCCTTCGGGGAACAGGAATGAAATGCTCAGAGCCCTGCTGGAGGATTCGAGGACTTTGGCATACAAACATACCATCAAAGCAGAAACCATCGAAGAACGGTTATTTATCAATCCCGCTGAAAAGGTATACGGGACGATTTATCTGATTGAAGGAAATGCCGCGTCGCCCATGCAATTCTTCCTGACCGACAGTACTACCCACTTTTTGCGCGGAGCATTCTATATCAGGAATGTTCCCAATACAGACTCTCTGCAACCGGTAATCGATTTTTTGAAACCTGATATATACCGGTTAATAGAAACAACTTCGTGGAAATAAGATGCCTCTGTTAAGAAAAATAAAACTGGAACAGGGAATGGTTGCCCTGTGGAAGATTGACCGGGATGAATCTGAACATTCGGCTGTTCTTTCGCATCTGCAGAAAGCACCTGATTTTCAAAGAATCAAACAACCCCACCGGCGACTTGAAATGCTTGCATCCCGTTCCTTGTTGATGGAGTTGATGGGAGAATATCCAACCCTCCAATACCACACCAATGGGCAACCCTACCTGCCGGGAAAAAACCTGCAGCTGAGTATCTCTCACTCTGCTGAGATAGCTGCTGTAATCATTCATAAAAAACGGGCCGGTATTGATGTGGAATCTTTGGGACGCCCGGTAGAAAAAATTGCTCATAAATTCCTTTCTCAAGAGGAACGGGATTTTATCCGCAACTCCCGATTCCCTGAAAAAATGAACCTGCTATGCTGGTGTGTGAAAGAAGCAGTTTTTAAATGGCAGGAAACCCAGGGTATCGATTTTAAAAATCAGATTATGATCCGGCCATTCCTGGCTTCTGAACAGGGGAAAATAGATATAACCTTTGTAAGCGGGAAAAAAAGACACGACCTGACAGCAGAATATTTCTTTATCGAAAACAATGCCGTTGTCTGGTGTGTTCAATAACTAAAAAATAGACGAATGAAGAAACCCGTTAATCAAATCGTTGTTATATTCGGAGCATCAGGCGATCTGACCAGACGCATGTTGGTTCCATCCCTTTTTGAACTGCACAATAAAAATTTACTTCCGGAAAAATTTGCGGTCCTGGGAGTCGGAAGAACCCGGTTTTCTGATCAGGAATTCCGTTCATCGATGGATGAATTCCTTCCTGACGACAACAGAATTGGGGACTTTCAATCCATGTTGTTCTATCAATCACTGGAAGTCACAAAAAAAGAAGCATACAAAACGTTAAAACAACGCCTTGATACATTATGCAATGAATTAAACATTGAACAGAACTTTGTTTTTTATTTATCGGTACCTCCTTCGATGTATGGGGTCATTCCACAAAACCTGGCTTCAGCAGGACTAAACAGATCGGATCGTTATTTCAGACGGCTGGTTGTTGAAAAGCCTTTTGGAAGCGATCTCGTCACAGCCAGGGCCTTAAACCACACCCTGCTTCAATTTTTTAATGAGGACCAGCTTTACCGCATTGATCACTACCTTGGGAAAGAAACGGTGCAGAACATGCTGGTTACCCGTTTTTCGAATGGTATTTTTGAACCCTTGTGGAACCATAACTACATTCAACGCATAGAGATCACTTCAGCTGAAAGCCTGGGAGTGGAAAAAAGGGGGAGTTATTATGATCAGGCAGGTGCTCTGCGTGACATGGTTCAGAATCACCTTCTGCAACTGGTTGGACTGGTTGCCATGGAACCTCCGGTGGTGGTGGAAGCAAATGCATTACGAAATGAGATACTGAAGGTGTTTCAATCCCTACGCCCAATCCGGGAACCCCAGGTACAGAAGAATGTGATCCGCGGTCAGTATATCCGGTCAAAAATTAAAGGTCAGGAGGTGAAAGGATACCGTGAAGAAGAAGAGGTCAATCCCTTTTCAAGAACGGAAACATTTGTGGCAATGAAGTTTTTTGTTGATAACTGGCGGTGGGCAGGGGTTCCGTTTTATATACGCACAGGCAAAAAAATGCCCGTCAGAGTAACAGAAGTTGTCGTCTATTTCAAAAAAGTCCCGCATCGTTTATTTCACACCGGGGAAGATTCTCCTTCCGGGAACAATAAACTGATCCTCCGTATCCAGCCTGATGAAGGGATCCTGCTAAAAATCGGCATGAAAACACCCGGTGCAGGATTCAAGGTACAAACGGTCAATATGGATTTTCACTACACTGACCTTTCCGAACAGGAGTTGCCATCGGCTTACAGCCGTCTGCTACTTGATTGTATGCTGGGCGATGCCAGCCTTTATGCCCGGAAAGATGCCGTGGAAGAAGCCTGGAAATTTGTCCAGCCCATACTGAACGCATGGGAAACCGATCAGGATATTCCCATTTACGGCTATACAGCCGGATCCTGGGGACCCGAAAGTGCCGACACCCTGATAACCGGAGGACATTGGCGGTACCCTTTTAAAACCCTCACCAATGACAGTACCTATTGTGAATTGTGATTTGTAAAAAATTGTTATTTTTAACTACCTAAATTCCGGATTATGAATCCATCAGTGGAAGTTAAAATTTATAAAAACCCCAAAAAGGTCAGCAGAGCAGTAGCAAAGGAACTGGTTAAGATCACACAAAGAACCAATCAGCCTGCCTTTCATATTGCGCTCTCCGGAGGAAAAACCCCTAAATTTCTGTACCGGATTCTGGCAACCAAACACCTCGATATTCTGCCGTGGGAAAAAATGCATTTCTGGTGGGGAGACGAACGTTGTGTACCCCCCAACAACTCAGAAAGCAACTTTAAACTGGCAAACGACACCTTATTCACACAGACCCCTGTCCGGGAAGAAAATATTCACCGCATAAAAGGGGAAAATCCGCCTGAAGCCGAAGCAATACGGTATGGGAAAGAAATAGATGCCCACCTGAACTTACGGGGCAACAAGCCGGTTTTTGACCTGATCATTCTGGGACTGGGAAATGACGGACATACAGCTTCCATATTCCCCGGATACACAGAGCTTTTTCATGCGGAAACAAACTGTGCCGTTACCAGACACCCCGTGACAGAACAAAATAGAATAACCCTGACGGGAAACGTACTGAATAATGCAAACCGGATCTTTCTGCTGGCCACCGGAAAAAGAAAAGCCATGCGGGTTTCAGATATTATGAATGATGATGAAGAAGCAAAACTACTGCCGGCTTATTACGTTCATCCCGAAAAAGGGAAACTGATATGGTTTTTTGATGAAGATGCTGCATCCCTGATTTCCTGATTGTAAAAAGAAGAACGATGCAGAAATTAAAATCAGAGAGCAAATGACACTAAAAGAGATCCTGAACTTTACCCTCCTTGAAACCAATAATTTTTCGTTAACCGTCTACAATATATTATTTATTGTTCTTATTATAGCCGTAACCTTTGTTGGACTAAATTTCATTAAACGGCTATTCAAAGGGTATATCAACAGGCAAAAGACCGAAAGGGGGTCATATTGGTCATTATACCTGATTATAAGGTATGTTACCTGGGTTATCGTTCTTGTCATGCTACTTGAATCCGTGGGGGTAGAAGTATCTGTCCTGCTGGCCAGCTTTGCTGCCCTCCTTGTGGGTGTGGGTTTTGGTATCCAGCAACTGTTCTCCGACATATCTTCCGGAATCGTCTTGCTGGTGGAAAGAAACCTGAAACTTAACGATGTGATCCAGCTTCAGGACGGAACGGTTGGCAAAGTGGTTGACATCGGACTACGAACCTCAAAATTAAAAACCAGGGACGATATTGTCCTTGTAGTGCCTAACTCGAAATTTGTCAACGATAAGATCATCAACTGGAGCCATATCGATTTTAAAACCCGCTTTAATGTGGAAGTAGGTGTCGCCTATGGCTCGGATACCACGCTTGTATCAAAGATTTTACTGGAATGTGCCCGTACCAATAAGAAAATCTCAGATACCCCCTCCCCTTTTGTACGGTTTAATAACTTTGGCGAGTCATCTCTCGATTTTCAAATATTCTTCTGGGTATATGACTCCTTCTATGTTGAAAATATAAAAAGCGAGCTTCGCTATGCCATTGATGATGCATTCCGGAAGAATGGCATTAAAATTCCTTTCCCCCAACGGGATGTTCATATGTTTCATACGTAAACAAAAAAAGAAAAATCCCTGTTATCAGAATAATCCGATTATTTATTATCTTTTCGCCGGAATTGGAAACGATATGTATTAATAAAACTAATTTTCAAACAGATGAACAACAAAATTTTGCTTTTCCTGGTTATGGTTTTAACCCTGACCTCCTGTGAAACCTTTAAGGACCTGTTTTCTGTAAAGGTAGAGACTACGCTGGAAAAAGATATTCCGGTTCAGGTTGCATCCCATGGGACCCCCCTGAAATCCGCAGGCGCTGATTCATATACCTTTATTGCAACAGGCATCCTGTCTCTGGATGATAATGAGGATCTGGAAGAATACCTGGAGAAGATCGAATCGATATCCATCGAATCGGTCGAAATAACCATTGAAGGATTGAGCCGTGAGCAGGTTATTGAATCCCTGATCTTATCGGTTGAAGGCATTGGCACCCTTGTCGAACTAACCGATATCACATCATCGTCCGGCACTCAATCCCCGGAAATCTCAGCCTCGCTGCTTGACCAGGTCTGTGAAAAGCTTGAGACGGGAAATCAAATTACAGCGAAAGTTACGGGCTCATCCAATTATGCCCCCCTTCAATTTAACCTCAGGCTCGCTATTGACGTTGTGGTTAAAGCCGGATTGTTTTAATCGCCGGTAAAAAGAAAAGACATGAAGAAACAAGCCCTGATAGAGAAGCTGGAGGCACCCCTCTGTCAGCCATCCGGCTGACAGCTCCCCTCAAAAGGGGAGAATCTAAGGAATTTCTGATCCCTATCCCTGTAGATCGGGATCAGGACGGAGGGAGCCATGAATTACCCTAAAAAACAAACAATTAGAATCAGATGAAAAAAAAGATCGGACTGGCACTGGGAGGGGGCGCTGTACTGGGAGCAGCCCATGTGGGCGTTCTCAGAGCCCTGGATGAAATGAATATCCACATAAGCTATATTGCGGGAACAAGCATCGGAGCTTTTGTAGCTGCATTCTTCGCATTTCATAAAGACTGGAAAGCCATCCAGGACATTGCTTCTGAGTTAAAATGGATGGATATTTCCGGACTTTCACTCTCCCGGTATGCTTTGCTCTCGAATGAAAAAATGGGGAAACTGATTACCAACCATCTGGGGGAAAAAAAGATAGAACAAGCAGAAATCCCCCTTGCAATGGTTGCCACCGATATCTCCAGTGGGGATAAAGTTGTTTTAAAAAAAGGATGGGTCGCTGAAGCAACCATGGCAAGTACCTGTATCCCGGGAATTTTTAATCCTGTGGAAATTGAGAACAGGCTATTGGTTGACGGAGGCATTGTGGAAAATGTACCGATCCTTACCGTTAAAGAGATGGGGGCTAACTATGTAATCGGGGTTGACTTAAACGCAAAGCATTCGTACGAAAAACCTGACACTATTCTGGATGTTTTGCTGAATAGTTTTCATTTTATGATGATGACATCTGCCGGTCTTCAGACTGAAGATGCCGATCTGCTGATCACCCCGGATCTGTCCTCTTTTAACCGGTCAGATACCGGGCAAATCGATGATCTGATGGAACAAGGCTACCAGGATGCAAAAAAGGCACTCAGAAATTTTTCTTAACTTAGATGCCTTATGAACGAGTAAGATCAGAATATATAACGAACTGCAAAATTTTACACGAATGAAACGAAGAGAGTTTATTTTAAAAGGAGCTGGTGTAGGACTGGCAGGAATGTTGATTCCCCGCTTTGGTGGACTGAATGGAATCGGTTTATCAGCCGAACAGGGGCAATACGACCTGGCGGCTGTGCGGGGTGGTGAAGCAACCGACATGTTTGACAAGGCTATGGAAGCCCTCGGAGGGATGACGAAGTTTGTGAAACCGGGGCAGACTGTGCTGGTAAAACCCAATATAGGCTGGGATACGCCTCCCGAGAGGGCAGCCGATACCAATCCGGAACTGGTGGCCCACATCATTCATAGTTGCCTCGATGCCGGGGCTTCCAAAGTAAGTGTGTTTGATCATACCTGCGACGAGGGAAGCCGCTGTTACCAGAACAGCCAGATCGAAAAAGCAGCCCGCGATGCCGGAGCCGACGTATATCCCGGTGATGTGGAATCTTTCTACTCCGAGGTCTCCATCCCCGGCGGAAGACGATTGAAAACGGCAAAGGTCCACAGGGAGTTGCTGGAAGCGGATGTATTCATCAATGTACCCATACTGAAGCACCACCACTCAACGACCGTTACCCTGGCAATGAAAAACCTTATGGGCGTGGTCTGGGATCGCCGTTTCTACCATGGAAATGACCTGAGCCAGTGTATTGCCGACTTTATTACCTTCCGGAAACCGGACCTGAACATTGTGGACGGGTACCGCATGATGACCCGCAACGGGCCACGGGGTGTCTCGGTTTCTGATGTCGTTGACCTGAAAGCCCTTATAGCAGGAAAAGATATCGTGGCAGTCGATGCAGCGGCCACTAAAATGTTCGGACGGGAACCACAGGACATCAACCATATCCGTATTGCCAACGAAATGGGCATGGGTTCTATGAATCTGGATCAATTATCTATAAAACGTATATCTTTGGGATAACCTGTCCTTTTCATTAGCCTGACTATTCCTGCAAGATAACAGTTTGAAGAATTCGGGTTAATGACCGGACCTCTCTTTTTTATCGCAGATTCCTATCCCTGGTTTCAGGGCAAATCTGCCGGTATTTAGGAAAAGAATCCGGAAATCCAGAGATAACTGCTTCGTATAACTATGACTGTATACCGATTTCTGAAAAAAATCCGGATCTTCATTGCACTTGCAATGCTGATCCTGGTATTTATGCTATTTACGGACCTTTACGAATGGATTTCTGAAGAAACCTTCGACGCTGTTCTCTACCTGCAGTTTGTACCCTCCCTGTTGCATTCACTAACCATTTTTTCTCTGATCGCTGGAGGTGGTTTTCTTGTGGTATTGTTGCTTACCCTGATTACCGGACGGATCTATTGCTCGTTGATCTGTCCCCTTGGAATTATGCAGGATGTCATGAACCGCCTTTCACGATGGATATCAACGAAGAAACGATTCTTCAGGTATAAAAAACCACATCCTGTAATACGGTATACATTCTTAGGAATAATGGTTCTGGCTGTTGTTTTCGGCGCAGGCTGGATTACCACATGGCTTGATCCCTACAGTCTGGCCGGGCGGGCCTTCACCTATCTGTTTAAGCCCCTGGTAATCTGGGGGAACAATCACATTCTTGTACCTGTTTTTCATCGGTTGGATATCTATACTGTTTACCACCAGTCGGTGGTTCTTCCCTACATTCTGCCTGTACTCTTGTCCTTTGCGGTTACAGGAGCTATTGGTTATTTTTCCTGGAAACGGGGCCGGTTGTTTTGCAATACCATTTGCCCTGTGGGAACTTTACTGGGTATCCTATCCCGCTTTTCATTCTTTAAAGTTCGGTTCAGGGAGGATGCATGTACACGGTGTGGATTGTGTGCCGGGGTATGCAAAAGCGAA
The DNA here is from genome assembly GCA_964575025.1 of uncultured Mariniphaga sp. Lineage (GTDB taxonomy): Bacteria > Bacteroidota > Bacteroidia > Bacteroidales > Prolixibacteraceae > JABMQB01. Next base: position 37,673 of record CAZNPV010000006.1, on the reverse strand, counting down.
TGCATCGACAGCAAAAATCAATGGGTCGACTATTCCCGGTGTGTCATGTGTCTCAACTGCCTTGCTGTATGTCCGGAATCAGCCCTTTCGTTAAGCCCTGTCTCAACCCCGGTGTCAAAAAATACGGAAGAAAAACATGAAGCCAACCATCCTGAGGCCACAAACAAAAACAGCGTGAACCGCAACCGCAGAAAGTTACTGGTCACAGGCCTGGCTCTTCTTACGGGTAGCCGCATCTATGCGCTTAAAAAGAATAAAATGCCGGAAAGCCACAAAGACCTGCTCCTGAATGTTAAGGATCACCCTGTTGCTCCTCCCGGGGCCGGAAGCATTGAACGATTCAATGCGATCTGCACCGGATGCTCCCTGTGTGTTTCCGCCTGCCCGAGCGGGGTTCTGCAACCTGCCCTCACAGAATACGGGCTCATGGGCTTTATGCAACCTCATATGGATTATGCAACCAGTTACTGTAATTTCGACTGCACAAAATGCGGAGAAGTCTGCCCGACAAATGCCATCCAGCCCCTCTCACTGGAGGATAAACACCTGACACAAATGGGGGAAGTTGTGTTTGTGCAACAGAATTGTGTGGTCTACACCGATGAAACCGATTGTGGTGCCTGCTCAGAACATTGCCCGACAAAAGCGGTTAAAATGGCACCCTACAAAAACGGCTTGCTGATCCCTGAAGTGGACCAGTCGATCTGCATAGGCTGTGGAGCCTGCGAACATGCATGTCCGTTAGATCCTCCCTACAAAGCTATTTACGTAAACGGAAATACCGAACAACAAATGGCTGAAAAACCCGACTTCGGCGAAAAACAAGAACTGGCACCTGAAGAAGAGTTCCCCTTCTGAAAAAATCAAATTATAAAAAAGTATGTCGGATTACCGGTTCATTCCCCAAACCGGTAACCGATCCCTGATTCCGTAATTAACAAGGTTGGCTTGGACGGATTGTCCTCAATTTTTTTTCTGAGCTGAGCAACAAAAACCCGTAAATACTGGGTCTGTTCAAGATATCCATACCCCCACACTTCTTTCAGGATATACTGATGGGTAAGTACGCGGCCCTGGTTTCTTGCAAGCAAAGAAAGCAATGAAAATTCGGTAACGGTAAGCTTGATGATCTTATTGTTCTTCCGCACGATATGGCTAACCATATCAATAAACAAATTACCAAATTCCAATGCAGAGGCATCGGTTTTTTTCTCACCAGCCCTTATTGCTGCACGGATCCGGGCAAGCAATTCGCCGGTCCTGAAAGGTTTCGTCAGGTAATCATTTGCACCGTTGTCCAATGCTTTAATGATATCCTCCTCAGAATCCCGCACGGATAATACAACAACCGGTTTGAAAAACCATTCTCTCAGCTGTTTCAGAATTTCCTGCCCGTCAATATCAGGTAATCCAAGATCCAGAATTATTAACGATGGATGATGCGTTGCTGCATCAACCAGTCCATCTTTACCGTTTACCGAAGCAATGATGCGATAACCATAAGCGGAAAGGGTTATTTCCAGCAGGCGGCGTATCTGAAGTTCATCATCGATGATTAATATGGTTTCATTCCCAGGCATAGTGTCTAAAGCTATAAATCTTTTATATCAGGCCGTTCCATAGGTATTCTAATGGTAAATTTTGCCCCTCTGTCGGGGATATTATCGACAGCAACAGAACCGTTGTGTGCTTCAACAAATCCCTTGGTAATAGACAATCCCAATCCCAGACCTCCTGTTTTTCTCCCATCTACCCTGAAGAATTTGTAGAACACATTCTTCAACTCTTCCGCAGAAAATCCGGGTCCCTGATCCAAAATCTCCATGATCATTTCACCGTTTTTAAAGATAGCATTCAGTTCGATAGCAGATCCTTCAGGTGCATATTGTGTTGCATTAAAAAGAAGGTTATATAATACCTGTTCCATTAAACCAAAATCAATTTTTACCAACGGAATCTCTTCGGCTATGGTTATTTTCAGCAAAAAGGAAGATAATTCATCCTGTAAATCTTCTGTAACTTTATTAATCAGGTCATTTATATCATACCAGTCAAGCCTGACAGATATATGGCCACTTTCCAATCGTGACATATTCAGCAGGTTTTCTATAAGCCTGTTAAGACGTTTGGAAGCGGTAAAAATCTCTTTACACAGTGCGGATTGGATTTTTTCTGAATTTGAAGAATTCAGAATGGAATCGGATGCCCCCATAATGGTAGCAACCGGAATCCTGAATTCATGGGAAAGGGAATTAAACAACGTTTTATATAATCGGTCTGATTCATCCAAAAAGCGGACTTTTTGAGCCATTTCGCCCAGGAACTCCCTTTCCAGAGCATTGGATATCTGGGAAAGAAAGGTGTCCCAGAACGATTTCTGCTCATTCAAAAACAAATGGTTTGGTCTGACTGCCACAACACCCGGATTTAACCGGGTCCCCAACAAAGGGAAAAAAGTATAATCAACGGCAGACAGATGGTCGGTAAGCGCACCGGCTTTCCGGGAATTTTTAAAAACCCACTCTGCAACATTATATTCGTTGGGAGAGAGTTTTTTTTCTTTCTGCAACCGGCCCTTTGAACTGAGAATATTATTCCCATCCTGCAAGATAAAAAAGGAATGCAAGTGAAAATGACGTTGAATGCCATCAATGGCTACTCTGAGGACATCCTCTGTTCCACTGGCTTTTGAGAGTTCTTTGGTCAACTGAAAAAGGGCATTGGTACGTTTTTCCCTTTCCCGGGCTATCTGTTCCTGTTTGCGTACCCGGGTGGTCAGAACCCCGTTTACAAGAGCTATAATAAAAAACAATCCGAAAATCAGGATATCTTCGGTTTTTTCAATATGAAAGGTATAATGGGGAGGAATATAAAAAAAGTTCCATACCAGGGCACTCAACGTTGAAGCAGCCAATACGGGACCAATTCCCATAAAAGTTGACAAAATGGACACCACAAACAACAGGATGAAGGATACAACATGGTAATTCTGTGTGTTGGCAAGTGGAATGCATAAGGTTGCAGCCCCCCCGATAATAAAAATGGCTAATATATAATGATTGACCTTTGAACTCAACCTTTTCGACACAATCCGGTTTAAATGCCCTTTGCGTACCATACAAATCCAAATACAATGACAACTGGCTGCACTCCTTTCGCTATGCTCTCCAGAAATTCCTTGTAAATAAAATTAAAATAGTATAGATCTCCAACCTTCCTGTCAACATTAAAATGGAAAGGACTATTTTACCCAATCCCGGCAAATGGGCAAAATTGCTTACCGGCCCAACCGTCCCTATTCCCGGACCAATACCTGCCATACAGGTTGCTGCTGAGCCACCGGCAGTTTTTACATCCACACCGATTAATACCAAAAATATACTCCCAACGATAAAAATTATAAAATAAACGGATACAAACGAAAGGATGGAATGGTTCGTACTCTCATGGATGGTCTTTCCATTAAACCGTATCGGTAATATGGCTTTGGGATAATGTAACTGACGAAACATCCTTGAGATATTCTTTAATACCACAAGATGCCTTGCCATTTTTATACCACCTGCTGTTGAACCGGTACTTCCACCCAGAAACATCGCGAAGAAAATCAGCATCCAGGCATATTCAGGCCATTGTAAATAATCAGCTGTTACAAACCCTGTGCAGGTAACAACGGAAATGACCTGAAAAAATCCTTCCCTGAAAGATTCTTCAACCGGTTTATGTTCTCCAATGATTAACACAGAGGTAATAACAACCCCAATAATTAAAACAACAAAGAGAAAAAATTTAAACTCCTCATTCCTCCTTAATTTCTTCCATTCTCTTTTTATCAGGTAGTAATGAATAATAAAATTTGTTCCTGCCAACAGCATAAAAACCATTATTACATATTGTATATAGGGAGAATAATCGGCTATGCTGTTGTTTTTCGGGGAAAAGCCACCTGTTGCCACAGTCCCGAATGCATGACACAAACTTTCAAAAAGGTTCATTCCCCCGAGCAACAAAGCCACTATTTCTGCCAGGGTAAGAACAATATAAATGAACAATATACGAATTCCGACCGATTTAATCCGGGGTTGTATTTTTTCCTGCAGGGAAGATTCAAGGGTAAACAAATGATACCCTCCTATGTGAAATGCGGGCATCACCAGAATGACCAGAACGATAATCCCTATACCCCCAATCCAGTGGGTCAAACTTCTCCAGAATAATATGGATCGGGGCAATGATTCAATGTCTGTTAAAATCGATGAACCCGTCGTGGTAAAACCGGAAACCGATTCAAAGAAAGCATCCACAAAAGAGGGTATGGCACCGGAAAAAATATAGGGCAAACAACCAACCAAACTAATCATTAACCACGATAAGGTGACCGTCAGATACGCTTCTTTTTGCCCGATGGATACCGATTCACTTTTCCCCCTGGTTAAACCCCATAAAACGAATCCTGTAAAAAAGGCAATCAACGAAGAATAAATAAAGGGTGTAATTTTCTCAGAAAAAAATAGACCAGTCAACATACAGCCTACAAGGGCACCGCTGATAATAAATAAATTCATGCTGATCAGCTTGCCTATAATCGATATATTTATCCCCTTTAGCATATTAAATCCGGTACATCACCCTAATGTTTGGCACCGTTACGATCGTATTCAGACCTCCATTCAACTGGTGCAAATAAATTACAGATTCTGTAAAGACTTTATAAAGATTCATGAATAGGGTATAAAGATTTTATAAAGCCCTCCCGAATTGGAAAGATTCGTGTACAGCAAGATCCTCAGAAAAACTAATAAACCTATAAAGGATATCTCCAGAAATCCAAACTCAGGACCTGGTAAGCCTGAAGCGCTAAAATATAAATACAAAGGATGGTGGTCCAGAAGGATTAACAATGGTTACATGAATTTCAATTAGCGGTTGTTTGTTTTTTCAAATTTGTTATTACTTCGAAATCCATTTCCAATAAGTTGCAACAAGTATGTTCCTTCAGGAAGACTAGATACATCAATATAATTATTTTCAATTATTTCAAATTTTGTCAATTTACCATTTAAATCAAATATTTTGTACTTATTGTATTTTTGATCGTCAATTTGAAAATAAAGTTTGTCACACGTAGGATTTGGATAAATTATTTTTTTTAATTGCACGTTATTAAGTTCAGCAACTGCTAGAATTTGATCAATAATGTAATCACAAGTTTCAGATTGTTCATAATCCCCTTCAAAGCACATCAAAGAAGAAAATAAATCAGGTATTAACAAATTATTATCGCTGCCAATTCCTTCAATCCATGTATCGGTTATTTTTACACCCAGATATTCATTATTAAAACATTCCAAGAATAATTTTCTATCACCATTCTCAAAATAATCCTGTTTAACAACAAGCGTATCAAAAGATTTGAGATAAAAGGTATCCCCAACAGTTAAATTAAAATCATAGGTTAAAATATCTTCTTCATTATTAAGGATATTCGTAAAGTAAATTCTTTTATTTTCTTCTCTGAAATATATATCTTCCAGAATATTTGGATTACTATTTGGTTTATACCATTTTTTTCTATTGAGCACCTGATAAGTTCTTTGGTTCACAGTTGTATCTCCATTTAAATAATAAAGCGTCCAGTAATTTAATCCTTCCATGCTATGATAATATACCCACCTTGCATTCTCCGAAGGAAAAGGTTGATATTCCTGTGCATTTACTTGTGTTAAAGTTATTAAGTTAACAAGAAAAATAATATTTTTCAAAATCATTATATAATATAAATAATTGTCTTTTTCATAAAAACCGCTAACGTAATAGTATTTTATCCATAGCTCATTTAGAATTATAACTATACCCTTAGATTTCAAATGATATGCATCCCGTTGTTGCCAGAATTCAAGTAAACAAGAATCCTGGAATCAATGATGCATTGTTTTTCCAAGTAGCTTATTATACGCATATAAAGTCTCATTAGTTTTATGATTAAATAAATTCCAAGCCTCATTAAAAGTTATTTTATTATTAATGTTATTGTTTTCAGCCTTAAGGCTGAGGTACGGATTGCAAATCCGCGCCAGCACAGGGTAACTGATAATTGAGGATTCTCTTCAACTGCAATATTTACAGAATCAATAACAATACTTAATAAGCCAAAACTGGGATTGAGAAAGAAAGAATTAATATAATAAAAGCGCATAACCGAGTAGCCTGCCCCGCTCCCCATTAATCGGTAACAGAGAGAGGCTCTCACACTACTCCCGAAAACTTTCGGGACAATGGCCTATTACCATTATTGTTCCACATTTCACTTTTATCTTCAAATAAAGTAACTAACTTTACACTGCTTTGGGTGTAAAAGAGGTAATCCGCCCATTTTTCCATTATGAAACCACAGTCATTTATTTGCATTATTTTAACATAACAAACATATGACCAGATACGACAATATCATTAAGAAACTACTGGAGTTCAGGAATGAAAGGGACTGGGAACAGTTTCACGATGCCAGGAACCTGGCACTGGCGTTGATGCTGGAGGCATCCGAACTAAACGAACTGTTTTTGTGGAAGAAAGACCATCAGATCAAAGATATAGAAATAGAGCGCATTAAGGAAGAACTGGCCGATGTTCTGACTTATTCATTTTTCCTCGCCGAGAAATATAACCTGGACATTTTTCAGATAATCGAGGAAAAAATGATAAAGAACGACCAGAAATATCCCCGGGGAAAAGCCAGAGGAACGGCAAAGAAATACACCGAACTATGATCGTTTACCAATCTACAAAAGAAGGTTTTCTGGCGGATGTACTGAATAATGAGATAGACACCAAAATTAACGAAGCCTTTTACGATCACCTGGGAAGACACACCTCTCCCAACGAGGTGTTATCGTGGACCAACTCCATGATGCACATGAGTAACGTACTCATGGATAATGAAATTGCCCCGGATTCAGGGATCTCCATTGAATTTCAGATCCCGCTAACTTCCCAGCGAATCGACTTTATTATAACCGGCCTCAACCCTAACCAGCAGGAACAGGTTATCATCATTGAACTAAAACAATGGTCTTCGGCCCAGCTGACAGACAAGGACGCCTTGGTCCGGACCCGCTTTCAACACGGGGAAACCGAGACCGTGCATCCCTCCTACCAGGCCTGGTCCTATGCCGCATTGATAGAAAACTACAACCAAACCGTTCAGGAAGAGCAGATCAACCTGGTTCCCTGCGCCTATCTTCACAATTACAATCCGGACCAGGTCATCACCCATCCGTTTTACAGTTATCACATTAACAAGGCGCCCGTTTTCCTGAAATCGGATGCTGTTAAACTCAGGAATTTCATCAAAAAATACGTCAAGTATGGGGACAACAAAGACATTCTGTACCGGATAGAAAACGGGCGACTTAGGCCTTCCAAACAACTGGCAGACAGCATCTCGTCGATGATAAGGGGCAACCGGGAATTCATCATGATAGATGAACAAAAAGAAGTCTATGAGACGTCCCTGTCCCTGGCCGCTAAAGCCCGTAGTGACAAAAAAATAGTCCTGATAGTGGAAGGTGGACCGGGAACGGGGAAAAGCGTAGTGGCAGTGAACCTACTGGCCGAACTCACCAAACTGGGACAGGTAACCAGATATATTTCCAAAAACGCGGCCCCCAGAGCCGTCTACAAAACCAAGCTGACCGGCACACTGAAAAAACGAATGATAGACAACCTTTTTGGCGGGAGCGGAGATTATTGTGATGTCCCGGAGAATACCTTTGACATGCTCATAGTGGATGAAGCCCACCGCCTGAACATGAAAAGCGGCCTTTACCAGAATAGAGGCGAAAACCAAGTCCTGGAACTGATCCGGGCCGCCAAATTCACGCTTTTCTTTGTGGACAATAACCAGCAGATCCACATTAAAGATATCGGGGAATCAAATCTCATTGCCCGGTGGGCAGAAAATGAAGGGACCCGGGTGCACAGGCTCAAACTGAAATCCCAGTTCAGGTGCAACGGTTCTGACGGCTACCTGGCCTGGCTGGAAAATACCCTTCAGATTAAAAACACGGCCAACATCAAGCTCACACCGGAGGAATTTGATTTTCGAATTATTGACAACCCTACTGAACTCAGAAGGCTGATCACTCATAAAAACACCGTAAACAACAAATCCCGTCTTGTGGCTGGATATTGCTGGGATTGGGTCAGTAAAAAAGATCCCGGTGCTCACGATATTACATTCCCGGAATTCGACCTTCAAATGCGCTGGAACCTGACAAAAGACGGTAGCACCTGGATCATTGCGGAAGATTCCATAAACGAGATCGGCTGTATCCATACCTGCCAGGGCCTGGAACTGGACTACGTGGGCGTGATCGTCGGTCCCGACCTCCGTTTTGAAAACGGCCGTGTGGTAACGGATGTGAAAAAACGCTCTTCCATGGACAGGTCCATTTTCGGCATCAAAACCATGCTCAGGAAAGACCCCCAGAAAGCACGCCACGTAGCAGACCGCATCATCAGGAACACGTACCGCACACTCCTCACAAGAGGCATGAAAGGATGCTATGTTTACTTTTGCGATAAAGCACTGCGGGACCATTTTGCCAACCAAATAGCCCCTGTCCGCTCCCGGACACCTTCCAGTATCAACACCCGTAACGTTCCCTTAAGGCCGAGGATAGAAACCGAAGTAAACACCTCGGCAAAATTCATCGAGTTTCTCCCTTATTACTCGCTGAAGGCTGCCTGTGGTACTTTTGGGGAAGGACAGTATACCGAAGAGCTGGGATGGGTGAAAGTGGAAGGACTGGGTCGATTGAACAGGAATATGTTTGTTGTCCAGGCCAAAGGCAAATCCATGGAGCCGAGGATCCCTGATAACAGCCTGTGCGTCTTCCGGGCCAACCTGGTTGGATCGCGCCAAAATAAAATTGTGCTGGTGCAGCACCAGGGATTGTACGATCCCGACCACAATGGGAGCTACACCATCAAGACTTATACCAGCGAGAAATCGTATGACAGGGAAACCGGACAATGGCAGCACGAACGCATTGTCCTTAAGCCCGTAAATCCTGAATACAAACCCATTGTCATTGAAGAAGATGATAATTTTACTGTAATAGGAGAATTCATTGGTTTGGTAAACTGTTGAATTAGGATAATAAAACCAGACAATAACATTGTTCCAGACAGATGGAACCATCATATGCCAAAAATATTTTTGTAGCCTTCGACAACGACGGAAACCCCGGGCATATGACTGAGCTTTTAAATAAAAATAAAGATGCAATTGACTGTAAGAGAAGTAAAGTAAACGATTATAGCTCTTAGCGATAAAAAAAAGAGAGCCGGAAATCTATCCGACCCTCTTTTTACCGGTGAGCGGGAAACGGGGATCGAACCCGCGGCCCTCAGCTTGGGAAGCTGATGCTCTACCACTGAGCTACTCCCGCTTACCTCTTTGGGATCTTTTCTCCGGGTCAACCCGGAATTGCAGGCAAAGGTAATTATTTTTTTGATTCAAAGACGAGGCAATTCCCATGGATCGCGATAGGTGAGTTTCAGAAACCGGTTGGCTTCTTCTTCCCTGAATTTTCCCTGCGCCTGGTTCCAGTGGATGATTTTTCCGGTACGGTAGGCAATGTTCCCCATTTCAGAAACAATGGCTGTTTTAGCTCCCACCTCCACCGGAGCATTGGGTGTTCCTCCTTTGCGGATGCACTTCAGGAAATTTTTTACATGGGCCTGCAAATTACTGGACTCCCCTTCGGTTCTGTACCCTTTGATCCAGGGCTCCCGTGTTTCATTATTGGTTTCGGGCAATACCTGCCAATCATCCCGCGTAAGAATCAGGGTTCCGCGTGTACCGACAAAAGCTACCCCATGGCCTTTTCCATAGGGCCCGATTCCGGGATTTAACCCACATTCCCACACCATGGAGTGGTTCGGGTAATGATACAAAGCCTGTTGAATATCGGGAGTCTCCACGGCTCCCTGGTTGAGGTAAATTCCACCCCCCGGAGATACCGATTCAGGATAGCCGGCATCCATAGCATAGAGAGCAAAGTCAAGCAAATGAACCCCCCAGTCGGTCATCGCTCCTCCGGCATAATCCCAGAACCACCGGAAATTATAATGAAACCGGTTGGGATTAAAGGGTCGTTCCGGAGCCGGCCCCAACCACAGTTCATAATCCACATAATCCGGAGCTTCTGAATCCAGTTGTTCAGAATAAGGTTCATCATATCCCTTATAAATCCATGCCTTCACCAGTTTCACATCACCCAGCTCGCCCGATTTAACTACCTCTGAAGCTTCAAACCAGTGCTGCGAACTGCGCTGCCACATGCCTACCTGTACGACCTGCCGGGGGTACTTCAATGCAGCTGCAACCAGGACATTGCATTCTTCGATGCTGTGACCCATAGGTTTTTCCACATACACCTGTTTGCCTGCTTCCAGCGCTTTTAACACCATCAGGGCATGCCAGTGATCCGGCGTACCGATGATCACTGCATCAATATCCGGATGATCCAGTACCCGGCGAAAATCCCGGTAAACCACCGGCCGTTTGCCGGTCGCCTTCTCAACTTCAGCTGCACGCCCATCCAGAATCTGCCCATCCACATCACAAAGAGCAAGGCACTCAACATTCTCTTCTTTCAGAAAAGCCTGCAAATTGGTAAATCCCATCCCCCGGCACCCAATCAATGCCACCGTTATTTTTTCATTGGGCGAAGCACACGCATCAAGAATTACCGGAGTTGTACTGATTGCTGCAGCAGCAATTGCCGTTTTTTTAATAAACTGACGTCTGTCTGTATCCATTTTACTCTGTTTTTTATTTCAACCCTTAAAGATACGTTATCTCCATAATAAAGAAAAAATCCGCCCTGATATTTGCTGTAATCTATCTTTCCTCTCTGTTTTTACGAAAATTTCCTTCCGGTACATTTTTGAATGACCGTTCAGTCATTTTTAACAATTATTTAACATTCTTTTTAATAAACAGAAAAAAAGAATGCTATATATTTGAACAACCGTTCAGTCAAAAAAATTATGTGTCCAAGAACTTCAGAACAATTCGATCAAATACGACAGGAAAAGAAAATCCTGATCATGGATGTTGCGCTTGAGTTGTTTGCCGAAAACGGGTACCATGCCACATCAATGAGCCAGATAGCGAATAAAGCAGGCATTTCAAAAGGATTGGCATATAACTATTTCGACAGCAAAAAAGCGATTCTTGAAGAAATCATTCATACGGGTTTCACCACCATTTATGCCAACCTGGATTTAAACCACGACGGCACTCTGACAGAAGAGGAGTTCATCCTTTTTATACGACACACTTTCAGTATCATGCGGGCGAACCTCCGATACTGGAAACTGTACTTTTCTTTGCTTCTTCGACCCCATGTAAATGAATCGTTTAACGATGAATATTCCAAAAATGTACAATCGGTTATGTCCATGCTTTACGATTTTCTGGTACGAAAAGGGAGCAAGGACCCTGAAGGGGATCTGATGGTACTAAGTGCTCTTTTTGAAGGGGCCAGTTTAATGGTCATTGTTGCGCCAGAACTTTTCCCGGCAGAAATTATGGAAGAAAAAATAATAGATGCCATTGAACGTTTTATCCATTTAGAAAACAATGCAACCTCAAAGTCATGAAAACAAACTTTTTTCTTATCCTGATTTTATTCATTTCCGGTCTGATCAATGCACAGGATGTGCAAGAGATTGTCAGGAGAGCCGATGAAAAATTCAGAGGACTGTCGAGCCAAAGCTCGATGACCATGATTATCGAGCGGCCTTCATGGTCACGAACCGTATCGATGAAAAGCTGGTCTCTTGGAAATGATTATTCCATGATCTATATTACAGCCCCCGCCAAAGAAAAAGGCCAGGTATTTCTGAAAAGGAAAAGTGAGATGTGGAACTGGGTACCTACCATTGAACGAATGATTAAGATTCCACCATCCATGATGATGCAGTCGTGGATGGGGTCTGATTTTACCAACGATGATCTGGTACGGGAATCTTCGCTCATAGAGGACTACCACCATGAATTGGCGGGTGAAGAAAAAATTCAGGATTACGATTGTTTTAAGATAAGCCTTACCCCCCGGATGGATGCACCGGTGGTATGGGGAAAGATCCTTATGTGGATTTCAAAAGAGGAATATTTCTGGCTGAAAGAGGAATACTACGATGAAGACGGGTACCTGGTGAATACGGAAATCCTTTCGGAAATCAAACAAATGGATGACCGCAGAATACCCACCCGCATGGAAATGATCCCCGCTGACAAAGAAGAGCAAAAAACCATCCTTATTTTTGATGAGATTGAGTTTAACATTGAACTGGATGAATCATTCTTTTCACAACAGAACATGCGAAGGATACGATAGGGAGCAGGGAGGATTGTGGTTGTTGTTAATTAGTTAATTTGTCAATTAGTTAATCGGGACGGTATGAGAACCATGAGACACCATAAATAAATAGAAATTCAGACGAATGGAAACAAACATAAAACTGGCATGGAGAAACCTCTGGCGGAACCGGAGGCGGACCCTGATCACCATCTCTTCGATCGTTTTCAGCGTCCTTTTGGCATCCTGGATGCGCTCCATGCAGGAGGGATCCTACGATAGCATGATTGATAATGTGGTAAAATTTTACTCAGGGTACCTTCAGGTCCAGGATTCAGCCTACTGGGATAAAAGAACCCTTGAAAACAGCATGGAAGTTCCACCGGACCTGAAAAGCCGGATTGAAGGCATTGAGGATGTAACCCTTGTTTCGCACCGGCTGGAGTCTTTTTCGCTGGCGGCAAATCACCAGCACAGCAAACCGGCCATGGTAATGGGCATCGAGCCCGAAGCAGAAGACCGTATTACATCGCTTTCGAAAAGAATAAAAACGGGTACCTTCCTTCAGACCGGAGATGCAGGAGTTGTTCTGGGTGAAGGGTTAGCCGGTTTTTTAAACCTCGGCATCGGGGATACCCTGGTGATGATTGGCCAGGGGTACCATGGCATCAGCGCAAACGGCCTGTTCCCGGTAAAAGGCATTATGGAGCATCCCAATCCGGAATTTAACAAAAGGCTGGTATTCATGGACCTCGAGAACGCCCGTGCATTCTATTCTGCGTACGGACGATCCACAGCACTGGCAGTGATGACCGATAATCATTATCAGGTAGATCATCTCAAAACAGAGATCGGGAAACTTCTGCCCCCCGGTAAAACCGTACTGACATGGATCGACATGCAGCCTGAAGTAGAACAATTGATCCAGAGTGACCGCGCCGGAGGTATTATCATGCTGGCAATTTTATATCTGATCATCACTTTTGGCATTTTCAGTGTCGTCATGATGATGGTTAAAGAACGTCAGCGCGAATTTGGCGTTATCCACGCTGTGGGCATGAAAAAAAGAAAAATAAGCACCGTGGTTTTCTTCGAAACCCTGTTTATCGGAATTATCGGGTGTTGCATCGGAATTGTGGTGAGTTACCTCTTTTGCCTGTGGTTTTACCACAACCCTATTCCGCTTACGGGAGATACAGCAAGTGCTACGCAACAATACGGCATGGAGCCGTATATGTTCTTTTCGATGAAGCCGTCGCTTTTTTACAATCAGGTAATCCTGGTATTTTTTATCAGTGTATTCATTTCCCTATTTCCCGCACACAATATTTACCGTTTGAAGATCACCTCAGCAATGAGGCCATAATAACAAAACTGAAAAATTATGATTTGGTCAATAGCATGGAGAAATGTCTGGCGAAATAAGATGCGCAGCACGATTATGATCATAGCCATCGCACTCGGACTTTTTGCCGGGGTATTCATCATGGCATTCATGCAGGGAGTTGTGGATGCCCGGATTGAATCAGCCACAAAAACAGAACTGGCCCATATACAGATTCATGCTCCGGATTTTCTGGTCAATAATGACATTAACCTTCAGATCCGCAATGCAGAAGAGATGATCGGAAAGATTGCAAAGGCAGGTTCCGTGATAGCGGTAAGCCGCCGGTTGGTTACCGAACCCTTTATTATGGCGGCCCACGGAACCGGAGGAGGAAAGGTTCTCGGTGTTGAGCCCGAAAGGGAAAAGAATGTGACCGACCTATGGGAACATATCATCGACGGGGCTTACCTGGAACACGACAGCCGGATGCCCCCGGTGGTTATCGGCGAAAAGCTGGCTAAAAAACTGCGCCTCAGAGTAAGCTCCCGGATCAATATGCAAATGGTGGATACGCAGGGTAATCTGTCGGTTAAAGGCTATCGGGTAAGCGGTATTTACCGCACTACCAATACAGCTTACGATGAATCAACCCTCTTTGTCCGGTTTGCCGATTTACAGGAACAGCTGGGAATGGATGAAAACAGAACCCACGAAATCGCCCTCATTCTGGAAGACGGCGACCAGGCGGCAGAGGTAAAACCATCCATCCGGAAACTGGCCGGAAACAATGAGGTACTAACCTGGAAAGAACTGAGCCCGGAGATGGCCTTGCTTACCAGTTCCATGGATCAGTATATGTACATTTTTGTTCTCATCATTCTGCTGGCTCTTTGCTTTGGTATCATCAACACCATGCTGATGGCTGTACTGGAACGGGTAAAAGAAATAGGGATGTTAATGGCTGTGGGAATGAACAAACGACGGATCTTTAAAATGATCATCCTTGAATCATCCTTGCTTACCGTCTCCGGAGGAGCCCTGGGAATTCTTATCGGCTCAGTGATCACAAAAATATTTGAAACCGTCCCCATCAACCTCTCCATGTTTGCCGACGGACTGGAAAGCTATGGCTTTGCCTCACAAATCTATACCTCCCTGCGTACCGAAATGCTGATAATTACTGCGATCCTGGTAATTCTTACCGGGGTGCTGTCGGCTGTTTATCCTGCGCGGAAAGCCTTAAAGCTAAACCCGGCGGAGGCCACGAGAACCGAGTAAGAAAGCTTAATTGCATCAATGCATTAAAATATTCCGAACATGAATATAATAGAGATTAAAAACCTGTATAAAACGTACGAGGACAATTCCGTACCGGTACATGCTGTGAACGGAGTAACCCTTTCCATTGAAGAAGGGGAATTTACGGCTATTGTAGGGCCTTCCGGTTCAGGGAAAACCACCTTGCTGAACGTAGTAGGCGGCCTTGATGAAGCCACAGAAGGAAATGTGATCATTGACGGAGTGGACATCCACAAACTTTCATCAGCCAAACTGACCGATTTTCGCATGTTCAATATTGGATTTGTTTTCCAGGCGTACAACCTGATTCCGGTGCTCACAGCCCGGGAGAATGTAGAATTTATTATGCACCTTCAGGGAGCAAATAAAGCCCATAGGGAGAAGCGTGCCACTGAATTATTGCAATCGGTAGGATTGGGCAATATGATGGACCGCCGTCCATCCAAACTTTCAGGTGGACAACAACAGAGGGTGGCCGTTGCCCGTGCCCTGGCTTCGAAACCTAAATTTGTGCTGGCAGATGAACCTACGGCCAACCTCGATTCCCGATCAACAGAAAATCTGCTGGATATTATGGAAGAACTGAATAAAAAAGAAAAAATTACGTTTATATTCTCGACACACGATCAGCGGGTTGTAAAAAAAGCCCGGAGAATCATTACCCTGGAAGATGGAAAAGTGATCAGGGAACGAAACAAACAAAAATCAGATGCAGATTAAAACCGCGATATCAGGATGGATCACAGGACTTATAATGGCAGCTTTCAGCGCCTATTCCATGGATCTGCCTTCATCCTGGGAGATGAGCAAACTCAACACTGCAGCCGGTACAGATTACCTGTCTGCTTTTGAAAAAGAGATGATTTTTGAGATCAACAAACTGCGTTCTGATCCGGCCCGTTATGCCAGGGAATACCTTGAACCAATGAGGAACTTCTACAACGGCAGGAAATTGTATTATCCGGGAGACCTCCCGTTGATGACCACAGAAGGGATTAAGGCACTTACTGAATGCCTGCAGTTTCTGGAAAAACAGAAACCGGTACCGATCCTAAAACCGGACCAACGATTAACCAGGGCAGCCAACGATCATGTCAGGGATCAATCCCGGAGCGGGAAAACCGGACACCAGGGATTCGACCGTTCAGGATTCAGGGATAGGATTGAACGATACGGAAAATGGTCCGGGAAAATAGCGGAGAATATTGCCTACGGACAGGTAACACCCCGCCAGATTGTACTTTACCTGCTGATTGATGATGGGATGCCGTCACGGGGTCACAGAAAAAATTTCCTGACTGAGAATTTCCATTTAATAGGCGTGGCAGAAGGAACCCACCCTGGGTATGAAAAAATGTGTGTCATGGATTTCGCATCCGGATTCCAAAACATCCCTTCAAAATGAAAGCAGAATCTACGCAAAACGGGCAAAGTACAGATTCCATACAACCCAAACCGGAACTACCGGATCCGGCCCGACCCTCTCCTGAAAAAGAAAGAAAAAGCCCCGGTCTGAATGCTCCGGGAGCCGGGAATCCTGACAAGGTATTAAAATCCTTCGGGTTGTTTCTTGCTTCTTTTCTTTGTTTGGTTTCGTTGCCTGCCCTTTCCCAATCAGACCTCGCAATGAACGGGTATGTCAAATACCTTTCAATGTATTATCACCCGGAGACCGAAATACCGGGTATTGAAGCCCGTCACCTGAGTTCACAGCTTATCCACAACCGTTTTAATTTTACATGGTATGCCACCTCCCACCTCACGGCCAATCTGGAGATCCGGAACCGGCTTTTCCTGGGACAGATCGTAAAGAAATTCCCCGACTACAAAAAGTTTGTTGATGTGGATCATGGTTATTTCGATCTCTCAGCAGTGATCGTTGCCACCGACAACTGGTTTCTGCATACCATGATCGACCGGGCATCCCTGGAGTATTACCGTGGCAAATGGCTGGTAAAAGCAGGCAGGCAGCGTATCAACTGGGGAATCAACCTGGTCTGGAATCCCAATGATCTGTTCAATACCTTCTCCTATTTCGATTTCGACTATGAGGAACGCCCGGGTACCGATGCAGTAAAAATCCAGTATTATACCGGAGTAACTTCATCCGCCCAGCTGGTATACAAAATTGGAAAAGATGCCAATCAAATGGCACTGGCAGGAATGTACCGGTTTTCCAAATGGAGCTACGATATACAGTTTCTTGGGGGGTGGGTCGGTCCTGACTATATGGTTGGCTGTGGTTGGGCCGGCGATATTAAAGGCGGGGGATTCCGGGGGGAAATTTCCTACTTTACTCCAAGGAAAGAAAACAATCTCAGCGAAGAAGCCCTGGTGGCATCCGTTTCGGGCGATTATACACTAAAAAACAGCCTCTACCTCCATACCGGAATCTTGTTCAACAGCCACGGTACTACCGGCCCCGCCGGAGGACGCTCATTTTTTACTATGGATATCTCAGCAAAACAGTTATCCTATGCAAAATATTCCCTGTTCGGACAGGTTTCCTACCCATTTACCCCCCTCATCTCAGGCAGCTTCTCAGGAATGGCTAATCCCTGCGACGGTTCTTTCTTCCTGGGACCTACCCTTACCTGGTCGCTGGGAAACAACCTGGAAGTGATGGCTACCGGACAACTCTTCCTGGGCGATGAAGGAACAGAATTCGGAAACCTGGGGCAGGCCGTCTACGGAAGATTGAAATGGGCCTTCTGATTCAAATCAATTTTTTTCATTTTATTTGGCGAAGTAGGATATACTTAATATATTTATGATATATTAGCCGTTTGCTCATACAAATAAAAATACATTATATCAAATTTAATTTTATGTCTATGAAATCAAAATTTTTACTTCTGATCGCTGCCATCACTTTCAGTGTTACTCTTTCCAATGCGCAGATAGCCACTGAAGGCAGCAAATTTGTCAATCTTGGGCTGGGACTGGGTACCAATCTTTATTCAGGATTGCATTACAAAATGCAGGTACCACCGGTTTCAGCATCCTTTGAATACATCATCATGGATGAACTGTTTGACGAGAACAGCGCACTGGGTGTAGGAGGATATTTGGGGTACACCGCCTATTAATGGACATCCGGTGACTGGGGTTGGAAATACAACAGCATTGTAATCGGGCCGAGAGGGTATCTGCATTACCAATTTATTGACAACCTCGATACCTACACCGGAATACTGCTTGGATACAATATTCTATCCTCAAAATGGACCGGGAGTGGCTCCAGTTGGGGTAGCGCCAACTCCGGGGGTGTTGCCTACTCCTGGTTTATCGGAGGCCGTTATTTCTTTTCGGACAACATCGCAGGAATGCTCGAACTGGGGTATGGCGTTTCTTACCTGAACATAGGTGTTTCCATTAGGCTCTAACCTAATAAAGCGTATTAATACCAAAGCAAGCTTCAGGAACAATATTCCACAACAGACCTGCCCACCGAACAATAGGCAGGAGGGCCGACGGAGAAATATACCATAACTTCTCGTCCGCCGAAGGAGGATTGAATGAGAATCTCCTTATATTATGAGAAGCCAGGGGTTCTTTTCCCTGGCTTTTCATTATCCGGAATTGATTTGCCTTTTTAGACAAGCCCCGGCAAAAAAATAAGGTGCCGCACCGGCACCTTACATTTGGGAGTTCCCACTAAAGGAAAATTACTTCTTATCGAGCATAAGAAGATTATTGACAATAACCTCAGTAACGTAATGTTTTTCACCCGACTTATCTTCATAGGAACGATTGGTCAACCGACCGTCAACGGCTATTCCTGAACCTTTTTTCAGATACTTTTCTGCCACTTCGGCGGGTCTCCCCCAGGCCACCAGCCGGTGCCAGTTTGTTTCCTTTACCTTTTCTCCTTCGCTGTTTTTATACACCTCGTCGGTGGCAATGGAAAAATTTGCCACCAACCGTCCGCTATCAAGCTTTCGGACCTTGGGATCTTCACCAAGGTTCCCGATAAGCCGAACATTATTTTTTAAAGCATTCATAATGGTTTGTTTAATGGGTTAATAAAAATGTCTTTATAAAAATAACCTTTCTATTCATTTATAACCGACAGGTAAACGGTTGCTTTCGTTTACAAACGGGTATATCCGTTTGCATCCGGATAAATTTATTTGTAAATTGGTATCGTAAACCTTCAACCCCCGTACCATGAAAAAACGAATTTGTCTTGAGTGTGGAAAAACTCTGAAAGGAAGATCCGATCAGAAATTTTGCAATGACCACTGCCGCTCGGCCTATAACAACCGGAAACTCCGTGAACCGAATCATACGATCCGCTCTATCAACAGGATCCTGAAAAAAAACCGGAAAATACTTGAAAGCCTGAATCCGGACGGAAAAATTACCATCCCGGATTATCTGCTTTCAAAAAAAGGATTTGACTTTCTCTATCATACCCATACCTTCATGAACCGGAAAGGGCAAACCTGCTATTTCTGCTACGAAGAAGGGTATATAAAACTGGACAAAAATCAATACCGCCTGATACGAAAAAAAATGTATCCTGAAGTTTAATTAAATCACCGGAAATAACCGTCGGATGGAAAGATGAGAAGGACAGACTGATTCCTTTATGTGCAATTCTACCCTTTTCGGAGTTGGTATTAAAAAAACAATCCTCTATTTTTACGGTGGTTCAAGGGTTGTGGTAATGAAAAAAGTCAAGTTAATTTTTACGGTCCTGTGTTTTCTACCCTTTGGATTCACTCTCGGGGATTTTTTCGACAGCCATGACAAACAGGTTGCCACGCATGCTCCCTATGGATTAAAACCCTTTGTACAAACCCGTATTGAATATGCAAAACAACAGATCCCTGGCTTCCAAACCCGTTCCACTGTTCTGGCCGGAGATTGGTTTTTTATCTACCCGAATCCCTCCGATGGACAGTTTATTTATATCAACTACACTCAACCAGCAAATACGGCAGAACTGACAATTTACAATACCAGCGGGCAACCTGTGGATTTCAATTTGTCATCTTCACACCAGAAAACAACCGTTTCTTTTCCGGGGCAACTAACTCCCGGGATCTACCTCGCAGTATATGGAACGAAATGTGAAAAATTTGTAATTAAATAATCCCGGAAATGAACAAAACGATCGCCTATTGTGGCTTATTATGTAGCAGTTGCCCAATCCATCTGGCAACCCTGGAAAAGAATGCATCTCAACAGCTTAAGAAGAGACAATCGATAGCAGAACTATGTACAAAGCAGTATGGCATAATCCTCAACCCTGAAGATGTGAATGACTGTGATGGATGCCGCGCTGATACCGGCAGAATATTTTCAGGATGTCTGAATTGCGAAATAAGAAAATGTGCGATCCGGAAACACCTGACAAGCTGTGCATTTTGCCATGAGTATGTATGTCACACCTTAGAAAAACATTTTCAACTTGACCCTGGTGCAAAAGACAACCTCGATAAAATCCGACAGCAAAAAGGAAAGAGGTTGGGAGATTCTTAGCAGAATTTGCAGGTATTAAGGGTGTCAGTGCCTGTTGAATACTGCTTCCTTTCTTCACCTGCAGACCGATGACCCTTTGCCTTTTTTATCGGCTTTTGTCTTTCGAATTTAAACTAACGATTTCTTCGTTCACGCTGTGTCACTTCAAATTCCTTTTCTTCTGAAAAATCGACTCCGTTAATTACCAGCCTGTACGTTCCGGGTTCAGCCAGCTCATCTTCCGAAATTCTCAGGTCCCAGCGGGCATAATTCAATCCCTCACAATCCGGGGAGGCAAGATCTCTTACGGTCTTTCCGGTTTCATCGGTCACCCTTACGGTCACTCCGCCGGGGTCATTTATATAATAAGCCGCACGAAGGGGTTTTGCTGTTCTCCGGAAATACCTTTCCGGGCCGTATGGAAGAATTGTTTCTCCGATATCCAGCAGGGTACAGGAAGCATTTTGATCTCTTGCGGCCACGGCCCTCAGGGGTTCAGCATCCAGAGCCCAGATACCCCTGCCGTGTGTTCCAATAACGATCATGTGGTCCCGTGGGTGAATCACCAGGTCGTGCACATACGTGGTGGGAAGATTTCCCGGAAGGCTTTCCCAGCTCTCACCCTGATTGAACGAAACATACACTCCATAATCGGTCCCCACGTAAAGGATGTTTTTGTTCTCCGGGTCCTCTTTGATCACATTCACCGGTCCGCAGGGTATAGTTGATGAGATATCCTTCCATGTTTTCCCATAATTATCGGATTTCCAGATATAGGCTGCCCAGTCGTCATCCCGTTTCCCGTTTTGTACCAGGTAAACCGTTGCTTTATCAAACCGGGAGGCTACCAGCTCTGCCACCCATTTTCTGTAGGGTAATCCTTTGGTCACCTCCTTCCAGTCGGTTCCGCTGTTTTTTGTCACCCATACCCTCCCGTCATCCGTACCGGCATAAATGAGGCCAAACTGAAGAGGTGACTCAGCAATCGAAAAGATTGTCTGGTAGGGGATATCCCCATTTTTCTCCGGGTCGTTATAGCTCAGATCGGGGCTTATCATTTCCCATTTTTCTCCTCTGTTCATCGACCGGTGGAGAAACTGGGTTCCGTGATAAAGAATGCGCGGATTGTGGGGCGACAGGATGAAAGGTGCCAGCCACTGTCCTCTTAGTTTATCCACTCCTTCGGGTGTGGGCGGCATGATATTCTGTGTTTCTCCTGAAGCATAATCCGTCATTTGCAGGGTTCCGTAAAAACCGGCTGAATACACAAGTTCGGTATTTGTGGGTTCTACAGCATGGTTGCTTCCCTCGCCACCGGGAGCACTTTCAAACTCCACAGCCGGAATGTTATCTCTTCCGCGGCTCAGATCGACCATTCCCCGGTAACTGCCGTGGTCCTGCACCGATCCGTAGACCCGGAAAGGATCAGCCATATCCACACTCACATTAAAAAACTGAACCACAGGAAGGTTGTCGTAAAAAGTCCGGAAATTTTCCCCGTCATAGGTTATGGCCACTCCCCCATCGTTTACATCCACCACATAATCCGGATTATCCGGATCGATCCAGAGACCGTGGTGGTCGACATGCATTCCCGGTAATTCCCGGAACGTTTTTCCTCCATCTTCCGAAACATGCAGGTAAATTCCCAGCACATAAACCTTATCCTCATTCACAGGATCCACGCGTATCTGACCGAAAACCCATCCATAGGTTCCCGAGATCGCTTCCATGTATTCGTTCTGTTCACTAACCTGCCTCCATGAAGCTCCGTAATCATCTGACCGGTACACGGTAGCTCCTTTTATTCTCCCGCTACTCGGGCGCCCGTAGGCATCAACCTGCCCGGCAAACCCATCGTTTTCTTCCAGTCTTTGATAATTGTCAATAAATGCATACAACACATTGGGTTTGGTACGGCACAGATCAATGCCAATCCGGCCCCGGTATTTTGCTTCCGGAAGCCCGTTATTTACCGGCACCCAGTTATTCCCCCCATCAATGGTTTTATAGATTCCACTACCCGTATAATCCGCTTCATTCCGGGGATCATTCCATTTCAGCCGGATGCGTTGCCAGGTGGAAGCATACAATAAATTGGGATTTTCAGGATCCATGATCAGATCATTGGCCCCTGTCTGCTCATCGATATACAATATTTTTTTCCAGGTTTGTCCGCCATCCGTGGTTTTATAGACACCCCGTTCCTGGTTGTTGGTCCATTCATTTCCTGAAGCAGCTACATACACAATATCCTGATTTTCAGGATGTAAAATGATCCGAGACAGGGTGTTGGTGTTCACCAGTCCCATGTGTTGCCATGTTTCTCCGCCATTGCGTGTCCGGTAAATACCGGCACCGGCCTGAGAACTTCTGAATATATTGGCTTCACCGGTACCCACCCAAAGGGTGTTCGGATCCTGAGGATCCAGGGCAATATCTCCAATTGCCGTCGACATGGCATGTTCAAATACCGGCTCCCAGGTGGTTCCTTCGTTTTGGGTTTTCCATACCCCGCCCGAGGCACAACCCACATAAATCGTGTAATTTGTTCCTTTGGGTCTGACAACCTCCACATCGGTCATCCGTCCGCTCAGATTAACCGGGCCTGTAAACTGCCATTCCAGGTTCTTTAAAACCGAAGTTTTTGCCATTTGAACATGTTGTTCGTACCATTCAATACGGTCTTTTTCAGATGTTCTTTCAATCACTTTTTGTGAAAATCCGGGAGTGGGTAACAACCATAAAAAAAGGGGATACATCATAACCCGTATAAAACAAGACTTTTGAAACATAGGTGAAAATTTGGTTTGTAAAATTACCTACCTGCAAGCTACGTATAAAAACCGATTCAGCCAATTCGTAAAACCAGTAATTAAAAAAAGAAAAATCTTTTACCTCAGAATTTATTCATACAGAACGACCCGTTATGTTAAAAAAAAACTATTGATTAATTCAGTAAAATGTATTAATATTGATTCCTAATAAGGTCCTATAAAACAACTACCTTATCAACCATTTTCAATGAAAAAAATTTCCTTTCTGGTTTTGTTAATTATCCCCACTCTAACGCTTTTTGCCCAGGATTACCAGATCCGTTTTGAAGGTACACGGGCAAGTACATCCGTTGCTACCGTGACCGTGGACAACTTGACACAGGGGACCAGCCTGGCGATGCCCGGGAATCAGATTCTGCATTTAATGAAAGACATTACCGGGATTGAATCTGTCGACCGTCGTCAAATCAACAGCATTCGTTTTTATCCAAATCCAATGGATCATTACACCATGATGGAATTTGATCTACCTGAAGCATGTACTTCACAGATTGAATTACTGGACCTTTCCGGAAGAACCGTTACAGAGACCCGGCACATCCTTCAACCGGGGCTGCAGTTATTTAAGATCACCGGGTTACACAGTGGCATCTATTTGGTTAACGTAAGGGCCGGAAACTTCTTGTACACCGGAAAACTGGTAAGCAACAATACATCCAATGCTGCTGAAATAATCTTTCAGGAGACTTTGCATCAAAACGTTACTCCCCTGAAAAATGCTTCTTCTGAAATCCGCATGCAGTTTAACGATGGAGACCGGTTAAAATTTACCGGAACACAGGGTATTTACAGTACCATAATCGTTGATGTTCCTGCACAAAGTAAAAAAATCACCTTTCCCTTCGTGGCATGTACCGATGCAGATGGCAATCATTACCCGGTTGTACAGATTGGAGACCAGGTCTGGATGGCTGAAAATTTAAAAACCACCTCGTACAACAACGGGGATCCCATCCCCCTGATTACGGACAACAACCAGTGGCAATCTACTGCTTCCGGTGCATACTGCCCGTATGAAAACAATGCTTCCCTTGCGGAAGATTATGGAATGTTGTATAACTGGTATGCCATAACCGATAGCCGGACAGTTGCTCCTCCGGGATGGAAAATTCCGGGTTTTGATGAATCCATTGCATTTGCCAAATCCCTGGTGGGCGATAAGGCCGTTGGCGGCCTGTTGAAAGAAACCGGATTAACCCGGTGGGTGGCACCCAATACCGGGGCCAGCAATACAACCGGATTTACAGCGGTTCCGGGAGGGATCAGATGGGTGAATGGCAATTTCAGCAGCCTCGGATACTATGGATACTGGTGGTGCCCCTCAGATGACGATGCGGCTCATTCCTACACGTTCGGATTAAACAATGCCAGTGACAGCCTCAAGTTCTATATCGGTGAAAAAAATTACGGCCTTTCGGTCCGCTGCCTGCAGGAACCCTCCGGACCCGCTTTTTCTTCCCTCACCACCGGACCCGTCATTGACGCTGTTTCAGAAACCCTTTCACCTCAGGGAGGCGAAATCATTGTACCCACCCTGAACTCCCCGATCGACGGATTAAAAATAACTGTAAACCCCAATTCATTTGCCTCCGATCAGACATTTGATATCTCGTACTGCGAAATCAAAGACCATTCCTTCGGCGAGTTTTTTCATCCGGTATCCCCCCTGATCGCTGTATCCTATAATGGAGGGTATGCCAATGAACTGATGACCGTGGAAGTACCGGTAGATATTCCGGAAGGATATTTTGCCATGGGTTTTCTCTACAACAAAAATACCGGGGAACTGGAAGGGATGCCCTTGCTTTCCATGACCAGGCAGTCTGTTACAGTTGCTACCCGTCACTTTGCCACTTCCTCCAAGGCTGGGGAAAACACCAAATCAGCTCTGCAAAACATAAATCTCTACGAGGCAGTTACCGATTCCGGTTATTTTGTGGTTTCCGCCATTCCTCTGGAAGAACTAAAAAAACAGACCGACATAGTTTCCGATTTTGAACCCGGCCACGACGACTGGGAGTTTACCAACCACGGCTCCTGTTTATCTCCGGATGGAATCTGTTCCGGCATGTGCCTTTCTGCCATGTGGTATTTTATCGAGGAAAGACTCAATGGAAACTCACAACTGTTTCACAACTATGATAAAGCCACAATTATCAACTCTTCTACTTTGTGGCAGGATAATCCTGACGGCATCAAAGTGGGTTCAATGGTTCAGATCGATTATCAAAATGCGCACAAAGCATACGAAAATGCGGTGGATCAGATTGCCATAGATAAAACGAAAGATTCTCTCAGTTGGTATGCATTTGCCTATTCCATTCTTCAAACCAAACAACCCCAGTTTATTGGCATCATGTCCAGTGCCGGAGGGGGACATGTGCTGATTGCCAATAGCGTATGGATGCAAAACGGGGAGATATGGATTTCCGACCCGAACCATCCTGGAAACAGAAATATAAGCCTTTATTATGATGACAATGAATTCGAACCGTATTATGCTTCCCTGGATGCTACAACGAATTCGTACAATTTCGAGTACATAGCCTATTATGGGAAAACCGCCGTCGTAGACTGGAATGCTGTGGGGAAAAGGTGGGAGGAACTGAACAACGGAACCATCGGGGATGTTCTGTTTCCGGATAAAAAGCTTTGGGTCTACGATCCTTCCGGGAAAACCGCCGGATGGGAGCTTACGCAGGATTTCAACACCAACCTCGACTCACTTTACCTGACAATCAAAGACAATGGATGGAAAGATTATGCATTTGCCGTTTTTGATGCGGAAGGCTTCAAGATCTACCCGAAAGATCCTTATCTGTATGGGTATGGCGACTGGATTGAGTTGAATCCGGGCCTCAATATTTTAGGATATTGTATCTATAAAAGAAGCTATGATGAAAACAACAAGGAAAGGTGGGATTGGGCCGACTTTAAATGGGTGGATGTCTATCGCCGCAACCTGGAGATTAAACCCAATCCGGCCATCACTGCATGGATTGATGAGAAGGTAGAATTCAGTGCATCAACGCATGGAACTGCCCCCATGGATGTTAAATACATCTGGAATTTCGGAGACGGCACCGGGGACCATGAAGTGTACAACGACACCTTGATCACCCATACCTTTAATAAGGGCGGAACATTTGATGTTTCAGTCATTCAGTACAACACCCTAACCGGAGACACCACAGGAACAGCCTGGGCAAAGGCTAAAATCGGATTCAATGATTTTGGTTTGGGTATTGAAGATTTGCTTGTAACCAGTCGTTGCACACAAGATACCAGTACCTTTAACCAGCAAAATAATTATTTCATTGAATTCGGCCTTTCCGCAGTGGATAAGTATCAAACCACCTGGATAGATGCCAATACGTTTGAAGCCACCTGGGATGGAATACATACCTATTCCCCTGATTTTTTGCATACCTATCATGTTCCCTGCAAAGGAAGTGCCCGGTTTATATTTTTGCAAAATGATAATCTGCATTTTGAAATTAACTATCAAATCGAAGGATACGGGTACAATGTATCCGGAACCCTCCCCTTTTCCAACCGAACATCCAATACCTATATATATGGAAGCTATACAGACATTGCTACCTACCATCCCATAGAACATTTTACATCGAAAGGTTCGTATAGTGATGGAAGAGAATGTGAAGTAATTGAGTTTAAGGATGATTGGGTGAGAATTATTATTTCATTAGGGACCAAATAAAAAATTCATATGATGCAACCAAAGAAAAAAATTTCAAGCAACCTCTTCAGTATTTTACTCTCGATGATTGTAGTGACCGGCATTTGGTGGGGATGTGAAGATGAATTATCTCCCTCAGAAACTGAAAATGATCTGGAATGGTATAAACAAATAGCGGTGGCGTACGTTCATTCCTATGCTGTATCCATGGGGGAAGCTGTTCAGGAAATCGAACATGATTCTGTCTTTATTCAATATATTAGAAGGGCTATTGACCCTATACGTTTCTTTCCCGACAACTCCGGTTATTTTTATGTTTACGATTACGACTGTGTGAATATTGCTCATGCCCGTCAGAAAGATCTCCCGGGGCAAAATTTATATGATTACACCGATTCCCACGGAAATTATGTTATCCGGGATCTAGCGGCAATGGCCCAAAACGGTGGCGGTTTTGTAACCTTTTACTGGATAAAACCCGGTGAAACCGGTGAAAAAGAGAAACTCGGTTATGTTGAACCTATACCCAATACCAATTATTTTATCGGATCAGGCGTTTACCTGGAATAGAATAAACAGAGGCAGAAGTTATCAGTTTGTTGCGAATTGAGCGTTCCCTTATTCAGGCAGATATACAATCTGTGTTTCAGCCTTTGGCTCACAACGCAGATCATCTAATCAAAAAAGTAATGTTTCTTGATGGCTGCATTGATATCCCACACGCATTCAAGTCCTTTGGGGAAAGTTACAAAATCGCCAGCCTTCAAGGTGATATGTTCAAATTCCGTGATCACATCCACCTCCCCTTCGAGGATATAGCATCTTTCCCGGGTGTCGTAATACCACTCAAATTTCGACTCGTCCTTTTCCCATACAGGCCACTGAAACACCCCCATTTCTTTGAGCTCGCTGTCATCCAGCTGTTCAACCTTTATTTTCACATCCGTACTCTTTGTAATTGTCATGTTTCAAACTGCCAACGCATATTGATTGCAGCAATAAATCGCTGTAGCTAATTTAGGAATAAAAATCCGGAAATAAATAATTATGATTAACTTGCAGAAAAAAACACAACCTATGAAGAAGCAGCTTCAAAAATGGTCACTATTATGTTGCTTAGCCTTTCTGATAGCATCCTGCCACAAAACTCCTCCGCCAGATTCATTTACCTTTGTATTTATGACAGATATCCATGTGCAGCCTGAACGAAGAGCTACGGAAGGTTTATTACAGGCCATTAATACGATCAACGATATCAATCCCGACTTTGTTATTACCGGAGGCGACATGATCATGGATGCCCTCGGGCAAAGTTATGGGAGAAGCGATAGTTTATACAACCTGTATGCAACAACCATGGCAAAACTGAAGATGCCGGTATATAATACTCTTGGTAACCATGAGGTCTTTGGATTGTATGCCAGCAGCGGCATCTCACCCGACCACCCGATGTATGGGAAAAACCTGTATGAAGAACGCCTGGCCAAAAGGTACTATTCATTTGATGCCGGCAATTGGCATTTTATTATGCTGGACGGAATTGGTTTTACTGAAGAAAGAAGATATTACGGATACATTGATTCCCTGCAGATCGAATGGCTGAAAAGTGACCTTGAACAAACCGGAACAGAAAAACCGGTTGCCATAAGCATCCATATCCCTTTGCTGAGTATCGGCAATCAAATCATGGAGTCACCCACCGCAGGATTCAGCCCTGGTTCGGTGATAACCAATGCGCAGGAAGTAATTCCCATACTTGAACAATACAATGTTAAAATGGTATTGCAGGGACACCTTCATTTCCTGGAGGATATATACTATAACGGCATCCATTACATCACCGGCGGTGCGGTATGTTCATCATGGTGGCAGGGCACCCGGTATGGCCTGGAAGAAGGATTTCTGAAGGTGGATGTGTGCGGGGAGCAATTTGACTGGGAATACATTGATTTTGGATGGGAAGTGGAAGAAACACCCTGACGGTATACCTGTTTTTTAAATCCTTTTGTATTTTTACCTTTTCATTCAATAAATGCAGATTTTACATGACCGGACGCAGATTCTTTTCATCCGTATTTGTACTGCTTGGTCTTGTTTCCTGTAAACAAACGCCACCGCAGGACCTGATAAAGTATGTAAATCCCCTCATCGGATCAACCTATTCGAGGGTACTTACCGATCGTTTTAATGCGCAACCTGTCGGGTACGGACAAACAATTCCTGCCGTATCCATGCCTTTCGGGATGACCCAGTGGACTCCCCAGATTGCTCAGACCGAGAATCCCTGTGTAGCGCCATACTACAGCACGTTTCTTTATCATCAGGGAATCCGGGCCACCCACTGGCTGAATGGTTCCTGCCAGGCCGATTACGGGAGTTTTACCTTTATGCCCATAAACGGAACGTTCATTCATGCACCAGGCCAGCGCAGGTCCCCCTACGATTTAAAAACCCTGGAAAGCTCGCCTGCTTACCTGTCGGTACACCTCCACCGCTACATGATCCAATCGGAAGTGACAGCTACCAAACGGGCCGGGTTCTTGCGTTTCTCATGGCTCGATCCGGATAATCCATGTATCATCATTGATGTAAATTCAGACCAGGGCAACGGATACCTGCATATCGACCCCGAAAAAAATGAAATCAGTGGATACAATCCGGTATACAGGGCAACCAATGACGGGGAAGAACCGGCAGGATTCAGCGGATATTTTACAGCCCGTTTCAACCAGCCTTTTATAAAATACGGAATTTATACCGGGCATGACTACGAAGACGGAAAAACCGAAGGACAGAATGAACCCAACCTTGGAGGGTATGTGTTTTTTGACCTGAGTGAAAACCAAACGGTCCAGGTCAAGATTGGGACCTCTTTTACCAGCATTGAAAAAGCACGTTTAAATTTGGAAGCCGAAATTCCACATTGGGATTTTAACCGGGTCCGTAGAGAAACAGAAAAGAAATGGAATGAACTGCTGGGCCGTATTGTGGTCGAAGGCACAAACGAACAGGATAAAATCGTTTTTTATTCAGCTTTATACCGCTGCCTTTTGCAACCCAGATTATTCAACGACACGGACGGCTCCTATGTGGGATTTGATAAAACCGGGAAAATCAGCAAAACAGAAGAGAGAGATTATTATGTTGACTTTATGGCCCGGGATATTTTTGCTTCGCAGATGCCCCTGGTGAGCCTTATTGCTCCCCGGGAATATGAAGACATGATCCACTCCCTGATTCTGAAAGCCGAACAGGGAGGCAGACTGCCTTTGGCGCCTTTTAAAAACAGGTACAATCCTGAAAAAGGGGGCGACTATATTTCAGCCATGATCAGCGATGCCATTGTGAAAGGCTTTGATGTGGATTCGGAAAAAGCCTGGCCCTGGATGGCAAAAAATGCCTTTGAACCTGCCGGAACACAGGAAAGAAACCAAGGTTCGGGACGGAGCAGATTGGAAGCATACTTCTCATTCGGCTATATTCCTGTAAGCGATGAATCCGAAGCAGATAGCATAAATGGAAACGAAGTCAGCCGAACTCTGGATTATGCTTACAACGACTGGTGCCTGGCGCAGGCAGCAAAAAAACTGAACAAGGTAGACGAATACAAAGATCTTTCCATCCGGGCCGAAAACTATACCAATGTATTTAATCCTGAAAATGGATGGGTGTGCGGACGCTTATCCAACAATTATTTCACCCAGGATTTCCGGGAAGATGAGGAGATGACGTGGCTCGATACCGGAAGTCCCCGGCAGAATTCCTGGTTTGTTCCCCACAATATCCCCGTCCTTATAGATCTGATGGGAGGAAAAAATCAATTTATTGAAAAACTCGACAACCTAATAACCTCCGGAGAATATGAACATGGAAATGCCTTCGCACTTTTCATTCCCTACCTCTTCAATTATGTGGATAACTGGGAGAAAACCCAGAAAACCGTAAAAAACATTCTTTTTTCCGAATACGACCCAACTTTCGGAGGAATCCCCGGAAAAGATGTGGAAGGGAAACTGTCTGCCTGGTACGTATTCTCAGCCATCGGATTCTATCCGGTTAATCCGGCAAGCAATACCTACCAGCTTTCCTCACCCATTTTTTCGAAAGTTACCCTGAATCTTGATCCGGAGTATTATCCCGGAAAGAAATTTGAGCTGATCGGAAGCTCAGAGGATCCAACCTGTATTTATCAGGAAGGAACCCTCAACGGGAAAAAGATCGGGACAGAAATTACCTTCGGGGATATTCAGAAAGGAGGCAGGCTTGAATTCAGCCTTTCAGAATAGGAGCCTGTCATTTTTGATGGTTCAATGAAAAAACAGATAAGCCATCAGGATGGCTGCGATGATTCCGGAAAAATCAGCAATCAGGCCGCATACCACCGCATAGCGGGTATTTTTTATTCCCACGGCCCCAAAGTACACAGCCAGGATATAAAAAGTTGTATCGGTAGCTCCCTGGACGGTACTGGCCACCCTTCCAACAAATGAATCCGCACCGTGGGTATTCATGGCATCCACCATCAACCCGCGGGCACCACTTCCACTGAGGGGTTTCATTAAAGCTGTTGGCAGGGCTCCTGTGAAATCGGTATTGATTCCCACCGATTCAAACAACCAGGCAAAGCCCGAGATAAACCAGTCCATGGCTCCTGAAGCCCGGAAAGCACCAATAGCCACCAGAATCGCAATCAGGTAGGGAATGATCTTAACCGCTATTTTAAAACCGTCTTTGGCTCCTTCAATAAATGTTTCATACACATTCACCCTTTTAAACATGGCTAGTGCAATAAATCCAACAATAACGGCAAAAAGCAGCAGGTTGGAAGCAACATTGGAAATGGTGGTGATCTGTTCCTGTTCAAGGGTCGAAAAAAACCAGATGATCGCCGCAATGAAAAGGGTAAGTCCTCCAAGATACGTAAGAATGGTTTTATCCAGCAGGTTTATTTTCTGATAAACCGCTACAGACAGCAACCCGGCCATGGTAGAGAAATAGGTAGCCAGCATAATGGGAATAAATATGTCCGACGGATTGGCAGCTCCCAGCTGAGCCCTGTAGACCATGATGGTGATCGGAAGAATCGTCAGTCCCGAAGTATTCAGCACCAGAAACATGATCTGGGCATTGGAGGCTGTCTCTTTATGCGGATTCGATTCCTGCATCTGTTTCATGGCTTTTAACCCCATGGGCGTAGCCGCATTGTCCAGATTCAACATGTTGGCGGCAATATTCAGGATGATGGAACCATGGGCAGGATGTTCCCTGCCCAGTTCAGGAAACAGTTTATTAAAAAAAGGGCGTAAACCCTTTGAGAGGATTTTGACAATCCCTCCCTCCTCACCGATCTTCATTATGCCCATGAAAAGGGTTAAAACACCGGTTAATCCCAACGATATTTCAAACCCCGTTTTAGCCATGTCAAAAATGGCTGTGACCATGGCCGGGAATACCTCGGTATCACCCAGAAAAATCAGTTTGACCAGCCCGATGACAAAGGCCAGCAGAAAAAAGAATATCCAAATGTAGTTTAATGCCAACGATTTATTCTTTGGGATTCACAACAAAGTTTACCAGGCCCCAATATAAAAAAAAAGAGGGACAAAAAGGTCCCTCTTTTTTTTTATATATACCGAATTATTTTGCTTTGTATTCCGGACGTTGAACAAGAACGCCAGGTTGAAGGTCAAGCTGACCCTGCGGTATCGGCTGGTATTTATCATCATTGGTAAATACGGACTTTCCGTCGATAGCCATAAAAGCCCTGATTCGTAAATCCCCATCGACAAATGCATTCAGGATTTGAGCCATGCTTTTTCCTCCGATTTTGTTGGGCAGGTTATCCCAGCGTCTGAGGTCGAAGAAACGCAATCCTTCGGTAGCAAATTCCAGCCGTTGTTCCCACTGAACTGCTTCCATGGCTTCTTCTTTGCTGGCAAATGATTGGTACAAGCCGATCTGATAGTTGGCAGCGGGTTGCGTCCAGTCGACAGCTCCTCCGACCATATAATCCGCATCGGTCGTATTTTCGCCCCACGGATAGACAGAAGTTGGAAGCACATTGATGAGTACTTTGCCCATAACTACTTCATTCCCTGCTCTTTCACGAATCTGGTTTACAAGATCCCGGGCTTTATTCAGATCCCCTTCATAGGCGGCTACTTCAGCCCTCCACAACAATACATGGCTGTAACGCAGATAGCGGTAATTGTTTGCATTGATTCCGGTTTGCCATCCTGTGGTTGTTGACAGGCTGTACCTTTCTGA
Source organism: uncultured Mariniphaga sp. (assembly GCA_964575025.1). GTDB lineage: Bacteria > Bacteroidota > Bacteroidia > Bacteroidales > Prolixibacteraceae > JABMQB01. Next base: position 4,400 of record CAZNPV010000006.1, on the reverse strand, counting down.
TTTTTTGAAAAATGGTTTAGCAGCGGGCATATAGGGGCCACCTTCTTGCTGTTTGCGAATCCAGTTTTTTCCACGCATGATCCCCCAGTCTTTATAGGGGATCCCCCTGCGGCCTACGGTAAAGTCCAGACGCGGATCTACCGGGTGGTTATCCACATCAAAAAGCTCATCGGAGCCAATACCCTGGTCATTTCCGAGATCCTCATTGTTAAAGGTATCAAATAGCGGCAATCCATTGTCATCCACCTTAAAGGCGTTGACCAGATTCTGAGAAGGCTGGTGAAACCCGCAGCACATTCCGATATCTCCCCCATGGGGCCAGTTCAGGCCAATGCCCATTTCGGCATTTAAGGACTCGTTGATATCGTTCACATTTGCCTGAATCTCAAAAATCGACTCATCGTTGTTATTGGTTTCAATGTTAAAATTGTCGATAAAGTTAGGCATCAAGGTATATTTTCCGCTGTTGATAATGTTGTCCAGCAATGGCTTGGCTTCTGCATATTTCAATTCCTGCAGATAGGCTCTGGCTGCCAGGGCCATGGCTGCATACTTCGTAGCGCGGCCAACCTGAGCCTGTGTCTCCGGGAGGCGTTCCCAGGCAAATTTAAGATCATCGATGATAAATTTTAATACCTCTCCCGGCGGATTTTCATTCGGAACCAAAGCCGGGTCTTCTGTTTCATCCGTTAAAAGGGGAATGTAATCCCCAAAGACCAGCCATGCTTCGAAATAATACAATGCCCGGAGGAATCTTGTTTCAGCCCTGAAAGCATTTGCCTTCTCGGCCGTTATCGTTCCTGCTTCCTCGGTAGCATTGATCACCTTTAAGGTTTTATTGGCACGGTCTACTCCCATACCGAGGCACAATTTCCATTTATCGGCCGGGTAATTATTGGTAGGTTGAACCACCCAGCGTTCGATGTCGTTTACAGGAACCTGGTCGGTAATTTCAGATCCTTTGTAGGCATCATCGGATGCAGCTGAACCATAAGTCCAGTTCTGTATGGATGCGCCCCAGGAGATATCCCACAGGGAACTACCGCCAACCATGGCGTATGTCCCGGTCAATAACGCATCAATACCTTTTTCGTCGTAAAAAACATTCTCTGACGTGGAGCCTAGCGGCGATTTGGTCAGGAATTCGTCCGAACATGAATACGACATAGCCAGAATAAACAATATGGCTAGTATAATTGATTGTTTTTTCATATTATTCCTTGTTTAAATTAATCATACATTATTTGTTATAAACCAAGCGTTACACCAAACATAATCTGGCGGGGTGTTGGCCAGGCTCCCTGGTCCAGGCCCATCCAGCTTCCGGATGAGTTCAGTTCGGGGTCAAGCCCTTCGTAGCCAGTTAGGGTAAACAGATTGGTCACCTGGGCATAAATATTCAAACTCTTTATTTGAGCTCTTTCGAGGATACTTCTGGGTACGGTGTATCCCAGCCTGACATTTTTCAACCTCAGGTAGGAGGCGTCTTCAATAAAGGCTGTTGAAGGCTGCTGTGAAATATCGCTCTGGTCGAGCTTCGGAAGGGTTGCATCCTCGTTGTTATCCAGATAGGGGCTTCCCCAGGATTCATAAAGGGCTTTGTGGCTTAATCCGCCGTTGAACATTCCGTAATCGATCCAGCGGGTTACATAATTCACCAGTTTGTTTCCGTAGCTTCCGTAGAAGAAGAGGTTCAGGTCAAAATTGCCATACCCCAGGTCGATGTTCAGTCCACCGGTCAGATCCGGATGCGGACTTCCGATAAAGGTCCGGTCATCGGGAGTGATCACCCCGTCGGTCTGATCCGGAACCCCATCGTCATCGGTATCCACGGTCAGTTGGTCTTTGTATTTGAAATGACCCGGCTGGTTATAATTCGGATTGCCCCCATAAGGTGCATGGGCATCGGCTTCAGCCTGCGTCTGGAAAATTCCTTCCACTTCGTAACCAAAGAATTCCGGGAAAGCAGTTCCTTTGGCAAACCGTGTATACGTCAACTGGCGCATGCTTCCGGAATCAATGGTCAGGTCTTCATCGGAAGAGATTTTTACAATTTCATTGGTATAATGCGACAAGGTCAGGTTCACATTATAGGTAAATTTACCGTCCATCAATCTGTTGTTATAACCCAGTTCAATATCGAAACCATTGTTTTTCATCTCCCCGATATTGACGTTGGGTGCAGTAGCTATACCACTCACCTGGGGAATGGGTTCCTGGTACAGCATGTCCCAGGTATACCGGTTCCATACATCAAAAGAGAAAGCCAGGTGGTTGTCCAGCATATTGGCATCCACCCCAACGTTAATGGTCTGTGTGGTTTCCCAGGTTACATTTTCGTTCCCCAGTGCGTCTGGCATGAAGCCTGAAATGGCACTGGTATTGGAACCATCGAGTGCATAGGATGACCGGTAAGGATCAGCACGGTAAGTGGAATAGGAGTTGTAGTTCCCCATCTGGTCGTTACCGGAAACGCCCCAGCCGACTCGCAATTTCAGCAGGTCGAGCCAGTTCCGGGTTCCGGTCATAAAGCTTTCCTGTGTGAGAGCCCAGGCAACAGAAACAGCCGGGAACGTACCGTATCGGTTGGCCTCACTAAACCGGGAAGAACCATCCCGCCGTACTGAAGCTTCCAGGAAATACCTGCCCATAAGGTCATAATTTAAACGGCCAAATACGGAGAACAGAGACCATTCGGAACCTGAACCGCTGTTGTCTTTGTTGATTTCACCTGAATTCAACTGCATATACTCAGGACTTTCAGAGAAATACTGGCTTCGGCTGGCATTCACCCACTGATATTTGTTCTCAATAGCTTCTGTACCCACAACGACATTTACTTTATGAATATCGGCAAAGGTAGCCGCATACGTTAATGTATTGGTCCAGTTCCATTGGATGGAGTAGTTCGAGCTGACACCCATACCGTTTACCTTGTTGGGTTCGGAGTGTTCAAGGTTGGGAATGGTATAAGATATCCCGTTCCACTGTCCGTAATTATACCCTAACATCGATCTGAGCGAGAGTCCTTCCATCGGGGTAATTTCAGCAAAACCATTCCCCAGGACACGAACCCATTTGCCGTTGTTATTCTTGGCACGGTCAAGCATGGCTACCGGGTTCGCGAAGTTCCCCATTTCCGGAGACCGGGAGCCGGCGTAATTCCCTCCGATATCCAATACCGGACAAATGGGTTGTGCGCGATAAGCATTCGAAATAGGAGTACCTTCACCGTTATCGCTTAAGTTACCGTATTCATCGATATACACAATCTGCAGGTTTTCACCGGCCTTGAACCAGTCGTTGAATTTGGATTCGGAATTCATCCGGAACGTCCACCGGTTAAAATTTGTATGTTCCAGAATTCCCTCTTCATCGAGGTAATTTGCGGAGAATGCATAGGTAGCGTTACTACTGCCGCCGGTTACCGAAAGGTCATATTCCTGGATCAGGGCATTCCTGTAAATTTCATCGTACCAGTCGGTTCCTTCCTTGTTGGCTTTACAGATCGGAGTGGTTTTGTAATCGTACAGATCCGGATTTACTGCCGGGTCGTCTTCCATGGCTCCTCCGGGCCAAATATAATCCGGGATCTTCGGAGTGGTTCCGGAACCATACTGTGTATGGTCAGGTGGAGTATTCCTGTTTTTGTAGGACAACCATACAGCATCAGCATATTCCTGCGTCATCAGCATGTCGTACTGGTTTGTCGCCTTGGAGATACCGGTTTTCATCCGGAACTGAATATTGGGTGCCTGGTTAAGGCGCCCTTTTTTGGTGGTAATAATAACCACACCGTTCGCACCCCGGGTACCGTAGATCGCTGCCGAGGAAGCATCCTTCAGGATAGAGATCGATTCAACATCGCTGGGGTTAATGTTATTCCCCGGGCCTGCCGGTACACCGTCAATGATATACAACGGGTTGGCGTCGTTAATCGTCCCGATTCCACGGATACGGATCGTGGCATCACCTCCCGGCCGGTTGGCAGTGGTTACGGTAACACCTGAAACCTGTCCCTGGATACGGCTCATCACACTGGGAGCTGTGGATATCTGCATTGTCTCCTCGGAAACCGTGGAAACGGATCCCGTTAACTCCTCTTTCATACGCGTTCCGTACCCTACAACCACCACTTCATCGACCCCAATCACATCAGGCCGCATGGTGATAGCAAAGGTTGACTGGTCGCCGATTTCAACTTCCTGTGATAACATCCCCACATAGGAGAACACAAGGATCTGAGCATCCGTTGGTACCGTCAACGAAAACGTTCCATCCAGGTCGGTCACGGTTCCGGTTGTGGTCCCTTTGACGACAACCGTAACACCCGGCACAGGAGATCCCTCATTGTCAGTTACAGTACCTGACAACAATTTCTCCTGCGCATACGAACCTAG
>CAZNPV010000005.1:40592-117695 GCA_964575025.1 uncultured Mariniphaga sp. | reverse complement strand
AAATCCTTTAATATGTTATAAAACATCAAAGTTAATTATTTTTGTGATATCCAGCAGAAGAATCGCAATAAATTAACCTCTGTCAGCGGGGAAACAGGATGTAACCCCAACCGAACAGGCAGGATTGACTTTTCCGGATACGGTCAGCTCAGGTGGCATCTAATCATAGCTGGCTACAACCGGCATTTTACGGCCAAAACCAAACGCTTTTGAACTGACACGCAATATGGGAGCTGCCTGAAAACGTTTGTATTCACTTATGTTTACCAGATGGATCACCCTGTTGACCGTTTCCCTGGAAAACCCTTTCTTACAGATCTCGTCAGGCGAAAGGTTTAATTCAATATACTGATAAAGGATCGGATCGAGTACGTCATACTCCGGCAGGGTATCTGAATCCTTCTGGTCGTCTTTTAATTCCGCAGAAGGGGGTTTTAACAGGGTATTTTCTGGAATCACTGCCTGTTCCCGGTTGATATACCGGGCCAGCTTAAAAACATCGGTTTTATACACATCTCCCAGTACGGCCAGTCCTCCGTTCATGTCGCCATAAAGGGTTCCGTACCCCACGGCACATTCGCTTTTATTGGTGGTATTCAGCAGGATGTTCCCGTATTTGTTGGAGAGCGCCATCAGATAGATGCCCCGTGTGCGGGCCTGAATATTTTCCTCGGTACTGTCGGCAGGCAATCCTTCAAACACAGGGGCCAATGTAGCGTTGAACCGGTCAACGGTATCCTGAATCGGGATCACCTCGTACCGGACATTCAGGTTTTCGGCAAGCTGGCGGGCATCCTCCACGCTGTGCCCGGAAGAGTAGGCCGAAGGCATCATCAGGACCCTGACATTCTCCGCTCCCAGGGCTCTGACAGCCAGTACCAGGGTTACCGCTGAATCGATCCCTCCCGATAAACCCAGAATGGCGGAGGTGAACCCCGATTTCCTGAAATAATCCCGGATACCCAACACCAGGGCATGATGGATCTTTTCGATTTTATCCATCCGGGGCTGGCATTCTTTCCCCTTCAGTTTCTCCAGGTCAATTGTCTTAAAATCTTCCTTAAAATAGTTCAGTTCCCTGATAATCTCTCCCTGGCTGTTTATCACGACTGACCCTCCGTCATAGATCAGTTCGCTATTGGCACCAACCTGGTTTACATAGATCAGCGGCAGATGGTATTTCCTGGCATTTCGAACCAGGATGTCTTTCCTCCAGTCTTCCTGGTTGCATGAAAACGGGGAAGCAGCAATGTTAATTACCAGCCCGGGATGTTGTTTGCTGAGTTCCTCCAGAGGGGAGGCATTGTACAGTTTATCTTTCCCGAATTCATTCGGGGTCGGCTGCTCGTCCCATAAATCCTCACAAAGGGTGATCGCCAGCTTTTCCCCCTTAAAATCTACTGCCTTAAACTGTTTGTTGGGTTCAAAATGGCGGTATTCATCAAAAATATCGTAGGTCGGCAGAAGGGTTTTGTGGTGCATGCTCCGGATCTTTCCGTCTTCAAGAAAAAGAGCGGAATTGAATAATTTTTTCCCCCGTTCGTCCTCATTGATGGTAGGAGCTCCCACGATGGCGGCAATCCCCCGGCAATGGGCGGCAATGGTCTGAACTGCCCCGGCAGCCCTGGCCACAAACTCCTTCTTTTCAAGCAGATCATGTGGATAATATCCTGTGACGGACAATTCAGAAAAAATAACCAGGTCGGCATGCTCTTCCCTGCCCCTGTGAATGTAGCGAATGATCTTTTCGGTATTTTGTGTAAAATTACCGACGTGATAATTCAGCTGTGACAACGCAATTTTCATAATACTCCGGTTATAGAAACAAAATTCTGTCTGTTATCAGAGTGAAAAAATATCGATACAAAAATCCTGTTTTTCCTTCAATTTCGCAATATTTTCACCGATTAAACGTAATGAATACAAATTTATGAAGGCATGAGGAATCAAATATCTTTTTTATTGGCTGTGTTGCTGTTGATTAACCTCTGTGCATGCAAACGGGGAAGACTGGATGTAGATATTTCATCCATTGAGGTGGAGACACCGGTAATCCGGTTTGACCGGCTGCTTTTTTCGGTTCCGGAAGAGAATTTCCGGCCCGGGATCCTCAGCTTAAAAGATGAACATCCGGAGTTCTTTTCCCTCTTCACCTATCAGATGATCCGTATCGGAGGCGTGGAAGACGAAATGTTCTTTTCTGAACTTTCCCGCTTTTTAAAGGACACCCTGATCCGGGATGTTAAAAAAGAAGTGGACAAGGAATTTTCAGATATTTCCGGAATTGAAAAACAGGTAAACCATGCATTCAGGCATTATGCATATTATTTCCCGGATAAAAAAGTTCCCCGCATCTATACCTGCATATCCGGATTTAACCAGTCCATTGTTATAGCTGAAGGATTGATCGGTGTCAGCCTGGATAAATACCTGGGCCCGGATTGTCCGTATTATGACGGACTGGCTATTCCTGAGTACCAACAGAAAAAAATGTACAGGGAAAGAATTCCGGTGGATATGATGGTTGGCTGGGCAGCCAGTGAATTTGTAAAAAACAGGAAGGAGAAGAACCTGTTGAGCCATATGATCCATCAGGGCAAGCTTCTCTATTTTCTCGATGCCATGTTCCCGCGGATGCATGATTCCCTAAAAACAGGCTATACTGCTCAGCAACTGGAGTGGTGTGAAAAAAATGAAGCTCCGATGTGGATGTCGCTGGTGGAAAACAAACGGCTTTATTCCACAGAACGGATGGACATCAAAAGGCTGATGGATGAGAGTCCCTACACCAAAGGATTTCCTGTAGAATCACCCGGACGGGCCGGGGCCTGGATCGGCTGGCAGATCGTAAAAAAATACATGGAAAAAAATCCCGGGGTCTCCCTGCCCCAACTCCTGAGGACAGAGGATGCTCAGAAAATCCTGAACGATTCGAAATATTATCCCGGTTGAAAAGCTAATCCGGATTATTCATACATACATCCCTGTCGTGATTAACCTGAACTTCATTCAGATTTTTAATCCCTTTGATGAAGCGTTCAGGTTAATACTCATAATTTTTGTAAAACTCTTCTTCCGGGATATAGGTTTTCCCCTCCATCGGGTACTGGCCAATGGTTGCACTGAACGAACTTACTGCCGATGAACCAAATATACCAAGTCCTCCTTCAACATTGCTGTAAACCGGCACAGGCTCTGCAAAAGGGTTATCCCTGACCCAGTTCTGCTGATTCTTTGAAACGGAATAGAAATAAAATTCAGGTGACAGGTTTTCCAGATGAAAAGTCAAGGTATAAAACTCGCCGTATTCCGTATATATTTTTCTGAAATAATCGAAAATAAGGGTCAGGGTATACTCTTTTCCATTGATAAGCTCATCGGTAAACTGGGTTGTAAGCAATGAATAGGGTTCGAGTATATCGGCCGATTCCACATCAAAAACCGGGTCAAGTGAACGGAAATGAGTCAAAAGCAGCTTGCTGATCAAAATCGTATCAGAAGGAGCAATGCTATCATTGGTATACCCGTAATCGTATCCATAGTAATACGAATAACCCGGGATGTTCTTATCATACCCCATCAAACCCCCGGTTTTAATATTGTAATAGTTTTTCTCCGCACCAGGCTCTGAAAAATTCAAATTCGTTTTAATATTTATAAATCTGCCTGAAAATTCATCCTTCGCTTTTTCGCATGTGAATGAAAGGCTGTTGATTGCCACCGGAAAAGGTACCGTTGTTTCACAGGTAACCGTTTCAAAACCTTTCCTGGTTACTTCCAGCCGGTAAGTTGAGCCGGATTGAACAAGGACGTTCCCGGAAAGATAATATCCGTTTGGATATTCGTGTATAACTTCCACATCGTAATTCAAATGTTCAATAAAGGTATCAATCCGGTCAACATAACGAAGCTCTTCAACAAAGACCCCGTCTTCAAATAATTTAACCGATGCATCGGGCAGTGACTCATAATAATAATTGTCTTCCATGACGTTCCTGCTTTCTTTTATTTGAATCCTTAGGGAATCACCCGGGTGCAATTTGCCGTTCACAACCATCATGGGTGCAATCTCGCTTTTTTTAAATTCGATGGTTTTTTCGCAGGAAAAAAGCAGGAAGGCAAAAGCAGTAGCAGCAAGTATTTTCAATCGATCCTTCATGCCATTAAAATTTAAAGGTATAAGAAACCGAGGGGATAAGCGGGAACAGGCTAACCTGTTTCAGTACCCTTTTTGAATCTTCGTAATACCAGCCCTCGTAGTTGTACCCTGAGGTTTGGTCATAGCCCCAGTACAGAAAAAACGGATTTTGTCTGCTGTAGGCATTATACAAGCCAACCGACCAGGTACGGATACCCTGTTTTTTCTGTTTGTGAAAATTAACACCCAGGTCAAGGCGATGGTACGAAGGCATCCGGTAATTGTTGCGCCCTCCGTAATATTCGATCCCCTGTCCGTAAAAATACCATGGGTATTCCTGTTGTTCCATGTCCGGATAGGTTTGCAACGCGAGGGTAGTGGCATTTCCTGTACCGTAAACCCAGGTTATCCCCAAATCCACACGGTCACTGAATGTATGGGTTAAGGCGATACTGATATCATGCCTCCGGTCATACTTGGCCGGAAAGATCCTTCCAAAATTAATGGCTTCAAACTGACGATCGGTTTTCGACCAGGTATATCCAAGCCATCCTGTTGTTTTGCCAATATTTTTCTCAAGAAGAACTTCAAAGCCGTAAGCCCAACCTTTACCGACCTCGACTTTCGACTCCCAGCCCTCGCTGATGCCCGCAAACGAAGCCCCCTCCTTATATTCGATCAGATTGTCCATTGATTTATAAAAAAGCTCTGCCGACAAATCAAATCCCTTTGGAAGATTTAAAAATCCACCGACTGCCACCTGATGCGCGTATTGTGGTTTGATCTTTTTTGTTACCGGCAGCCAAAGGTCAGTCGGCAGGTTTATAGTGGAGGTAGAAAGCAAATGGATGTACTGGCTCATCCTGGCATAGGATGCTTTTAACGACCATTTTTCCGAACCAAGAAACCTCAATGAAATCCTTGGCTCCAGCGAAGCATACCATTCCTTTTCAACATGAAACGCCGAAAAATGCAACCCCAGGTTCAGCTTAAATTTCTTCGATAAATCGATAATATCTTCGCTGTATGCCCTTAGCTCATAGGCCGAAAGGCTTTCGTTCCCGTACGTTGTATCGATCTTTGCCGATCCGTCCTGACCCGGATTATCGGTATAGGCTATATGGTTGACACCCGGTTCAAAGGTATGAGATATACTGCCTATCCCGAATTTCAATGAGTGAGAGGGAAGCGGGTAATAATCGAAGTCAATTTTTGCTGCAACATCCGTGATCCCCGACAGGTACTCAAAAATATCTTCCTCTTTGGTTTTGTCTTTTGTATTGATTTCGAGGTACTCATGACCCACATTAAAATTATACTTGCTGTAAGTTAACGTAAGGTTGCTGAAAAGTTTTGGATTGAATACATAATTCCACCGAAGGGCATTTGTCATGTTGCCCCATTTCATGCTCATTTTATCAGAGCTATCGTAGCGGATATGGTTATCTACGTAGTAATATGTATCGGAAGAATACGCCTTGTCAAGGCCCAGGTATGAAGAAAAGAACAACCTGCTGCGGTCTGAAAACCGGTGGTTTATTTTGGCATTGAGGTCATAAAAATAATACCCGGCAGTGATGTTGCTGTTTTCATCGTACTTGTTTGCAATTTTTATGACCGGTTTGGCAAGAATATCGAGATACGTCCTTCTTCCGGAGATAATAAACGAGGTTTTATCTTTGATAATCGGCCCCTCGATTGAAAAGCGCGAAGAAATTAACCCAATGGAGAATTCTCCTTTGAATTCTTTATCGTTTCCTTCTTTCATCCGGATGTCGATAACGGATGAAAGCCTGCCTCCGAACCTTGCCGGGAATCCACCTTTATAGAGTTTCACGGTTTTTACAGCTCCCGGGTTAAATACCGAGAAAAAGCCAAAGAGGTGGTTGGCATTGTACACCGGTACTCCATCGAGCAGAAAAAGATTTTGGTCAGGGCCTCCTCCCCGCACGTAAATACCACTTGTGCCTTCGGTGCCCGACTGAACACCGGGAAGCAGCTGTATTACTTTTAATACGTCAGGTTCACCCAGCAATACCGGTATCTTTGTCAAGGTAGCAATTGGGATTTCCACCATGCTCATCTGGGCACGGTCGACTTTCGATGTTTCACTGCCATACACAGTGACTTCGTCCAGTTCACTTAACAATTCAAGTTCAACAATCAGGGTAGTGTCTTTCGTCAGGTTCAGGATGATTTCCTTTTTTTTATACCCAACATATGAAAATACCAGGGTGTGGCTTCCTGTTGCAAGGAGTATGCTGTAAAAACCGTACTCATTGCTAATGGTCCCTTCCATGGAAATTTTTTCGTATACGTTGGCACTGATAAGCACTTCACCGCTTTTGGCATCTTTAATATAACCACTTACCGATCTCTTTTGGGCAGCGGTTACACCATGCAGGAAAACAATGAGGAGCAGCAAGTACAGATTTTTCACACAGCCAGTTTACGTTTACTATTCAACGGAGAACTTATTGCAATATTATTCAAAAAATGATCAGTTATGTTAACAAACAAAAAAAAAGGACATGATTTTTTCATGCCCTTCCTCCAGTATTGTAACTGCTTACAATTCTTTGATCATAACATTCCGGTACCACACATCATCGCCATGGTCCTGAAGGGCGATATATCCTTCTTTTGCCACATTCGCCCAGTCGGGGTTCAGATCCGGGAATTTTGAACCGGCAACCAGGTTGTTCCAGTCGTCGGTCCACAGATGGTACTCAACCACAACCTCCCCGTTTTGTTTATGAATTACGGTACCTTTATACACCATGATCTCGCAGGTATTCCACTCACCGGCAGGTTTGGCATTCTGCGGGTCTGCCGGAATCAGATCATACAACGATCCGGCCTGGCGGTTGCCGTTCTCTCCCAGCATGGCATCGGGATGCCTTTCGTTATCCAGTACCTGGTATTCCGGAGCGGTTTTCCAGATCGGATCTCCTTCCACCTCCTGCCCCAGGTACATAATACCCGAATTGCCTCCCTCGGAAATTTTCCATTCCATTTTAAGATGGAAATTGGAGAACTTTTTGTCGTAAAGGATATCGCCTCCGTTTTCAGCTCCGGCTTCACCCATTCCCGAACCTATACAATGCAGGGTGTTTTCACTGATTTCCCATGCACCCGGAAGCGTATCCATGTTCACACCTCGCCAGCCTTCGATACTGGTCCCGTCAAAAAGAACCATCCATTCGTCTTCAGCTGCTTTTTCCTTAGCTGCCCCGTTTTCTTCCTGACCTTTTTTGTTCTGACAGGATACTGAAAGCAGTACAATGCCTGCCAAAAGGATAAAAAATAACTTCTTCATTTTTGTATAATTTTATTGTTGGTTAGTTTAACTTGTTCCCAATACAACAAAATTAATAAAATACTAAAAGTTTCGCACGAAATAATGAATCTCTTTTATTTAAGATGGTTTGTTTTTTCCAGACTACCCCTGGTATTTAAACGATACTTTCATTTTGACACGGTAAAATTCAATTTTGCCGTCGTTCAAATGCATGTCCATCTGGATGACTTCAGCAATTCGTAAATCGCGCAAATGTTCCGATACCCTGTTGATGGCATTTTTAGCTGCTTTTTCCCAGGATTCGGGGCTACTACCCACTACTTCAATAACTTTATAAACACTGTCTTTCATAATTTTTTACTTTTTAAGTTTAAAAATTCTGTTGGTTAAATGCTTGTACGATTCTTCTTTTATTTTGTTTGGTGATCGCTTTGAAATGTTGTTCTTCCGGATCCTTCATAAATTTCCATCGTACGATCTGACCGGATGGATTTTTCTCAGAATTGGTTTTTTAATTCCGGAATTTTACAGTGTTCTATCTCATTCGGGTTGTTAATTTTTATCGGTATTGTTCTCAAATAACAAAATAATTCCTTATATTCTCCCCACCTGAGGGGAGAGGGGTGAATAAACAACTCCCCCTTCCTTTGTTGGGCTGTCAGGAAAGTTAATCGTACCGCCAAAGACACAACGTTTACGCAAAGGAAGCAAGGCATTTTTCTGTTCATTGTAAATACTTTGATATGAAGCAACAAAAAAAGAAAAAAAAGATCGGTATCCTTACCGCAGGGGGAGACTGTCCCGGGTTAAATGCTGCAATCCGGGGAGTTGGCAAGATGGCCATCATTGAGTATGGTATGGAGGTCATCGGATTCACCTCCGGATTTCTGGGACTGATCAATAACGAATATGCAAAACTGAAAGGATCACAATTATCGGGGATTCTCACGGTTGGGGGAACCATCCTCGGAACATCAAGGGAAAAACCCTATAAGATTATAAAAAATGAGGGTCCTGAACAGGATAAACCGGAGTTAATAAAGCAAAATTACAAGGATTTAGGGCTTGACTGTGTGGTTTGTATCGGAGGAAACGGCACGATGAAAACAGCCAACATGTTATCCCGGGAGGGATTGAACATCATTGGGATTCCCAAAACCATTGACAACGATGTATGGGGCACGGATGTGACCTTTGGTTTTGATTCTGCGGTACAGATTGCTACCGACGCCATTGACCGTCTTCATACGACCGCCAACTCGCACCGGCGGGTGATGATCATCGAGGTGATGGGACATCATGCCGGCTGGCTTGCTTTGTATGCCGGGGTGGCCGGTGGAGGGGACATAATTCTTATTCCGGAGATTCCCTACAGGCTGCGCCCGGTATGCAAAAAAATTGAACGCCGGTACGAAGAAAACAAACCCTATTCCATTGTTGTGGTTGCTGAAGGCATTGAACATCCGAAAAGCAAATCCGCTGCCACCTACCTGGCAAAAGCCATCAAGGACTATACCGGTATTGAAACACGCGAAACCGTACTGGGCTACATTCAGCGGGGCGGGAGCCCTACACCCATGGACCGGATACTGGCTACCCGCTATGGATCGTTTGCCGCTGAATGCATTGCCGAAGAACGCTACGGTACCATGGTAGCCCTGAAAAACGACCGGCTTACAACCATTCCGTTAAGCGAGGTAGGAGGTAAACTAAGGCTGGTCAGAGCCTCTTCTCCCCTTATTACAAAAGCACGGAAAATGGGGGTCTCTTTTGGCAATGAGTAGACCACAACAGGGAAGCTCCCGGCCCTTCAGCAGATCCCGGCTCAAACCGGTAAATAAATGAGTTTCTTGGTGGTAAAAAATTCTTCCTCAAACCATTCTGATAATTCATAGATATGGATTTGTTGCCGGAAGAGTCTGATCTCTTCCTGAATGTCCCCGCCTTTTAACGAGAAGATCCCATTGGGAAGGCTGTTCTGTTGAAAGGCTGAAACCTTATCCTTCACCCACCCTACAAAACGGGGAAATCGTGTAACAGCACGGCTTACAATAAAATCGTATGAAAAGGGGACCTCTTCGACCCTCAGCTTGCTGGCTTTTACATTTTTCAATCCCAGGGTTCCGGCAACAGCCTGTACGACCTTTATTTTTTTCCCGATGGAATCGACCAGGTGAAATTGTGATTCCGGAAAAACAACAGCCAGGGGGATTCCCGGGAACCCTCCACCGGTGCCTGCATCGAGAATATGGCTTCCTGGTTTGAAACGAAGTACCTTTGCAATGGCCAACGAGTGCAGGATATGCCGTTCACAGATCCCGGAAATATCCTTCCTGGAAATCACATTTATTTTTGCATTCCATTCCTCATACAGGGGTTGCAGCCTTCCAAGCAGATCAAACTGTTGGGGAGTTAATTCCGGAAAATACTTGTGAATAATCTCCATACACCTTACTCCTTGTTGCTGATTTCCGTTGCATCGATTATTTTGAAAAGCAATTCCCGGGCCCTGAACAGTTGAGCTTTTACCGTCCCCAAAGGAAGCTTCAGCTCCCGGGCAACCTCCTCATACGAATACTCTTTAAAATAGCGCAGATCGACCAGAACCTGATAGCGCGGTTTTAATCTCCGGACCACCTTGTGCAACAAAACAGCCTTCTGCTTGCGTATCAGTTTTTCTTCCGGATTCAGATCCTTCGATTTTAATCGTATGGATTGCGGGTCTGCTTCGGAGGATTCACTGCCTGGTTCTATGGGTATGAAGATTCCCCTCTTTTTGCGCAAAAAATCGATGCAGTTGTTTGAAGCAATTTTGAACAGCCAGGTACTAAAGGCATAATGGGGAGAATATTGATGCAGGTTGTTAAAAGCTTTTCCAAAGGCTTCCAGGGTCAGGTCTTCGGCATCACTCTTATTGTTGACCATTTTGAGAAGCATAAAATAGATGGTGTCTTTGTACCGGGCAAGCAATTTGGCAAATGCTTTTTCGTCTCCGTTTAATGCAGCCCGGACCAAAGCATAATCCTGTTTTGCCTTCTCGGAAAGGCTTTTGATTGAATGCTGTTCCATCTGCGACCTTATAAAGAACCTACCTAATGCCTTAAAAAAAATATCCGGCAATAAGGAACTATAAGTTCATATACTAACGAAGATAGGAATATTTTCTCTTCGTTCAAACGTTTTTGGATAGAAAGTATAATATAACTATGTAAAACAGCCTTTATTAAAACCACCAGTGCCATCACGAGGAGTATCTCCCGGAAACAGATCAGTGTCAGAATAGTTAAGGGAACGATCAGGATCCGGGTGAGGACATCCAGCAGGAGCAATAGTCGTTTTAAGAATGGCAACCTTCGTTTAATATGGATCGATTTAAGAATAAGCTCCCTATAGGCCTTACGGGTTGTCTTTTTGTTTTTGCGGATTACCCCTTCGGGTGACAGGTTCAGGGTTGTTTTTTCTGCTGAGATAAATTTATTAATCACCCTCTCCATATTCTGATACGGATCATTCATTGCACCGGCAAAACCTTTTGTTTCGAAATATTTCTTTTTTAAAAATGCAAGGTTCGTTTCTTCAGCTACGAAACCCATTCCGAAGGCAAGAAAAGCAAAACTCTGAAATTGCTGAAAGAACAACTCATTCCTGTAAATCCTGTGGAGGAGTCCTTTGCCGGGTGTTATCCCTGTATATCCGACAATCAGGTTATGGGAATCAGCTGCTTTTCCGGCAAACGAAAAAAGCCACCCGGCCGGGTAGGTAGCCACTGAAGGATCGCTAAGGATCACCCAATCGTTACCGGCTGCTTTTAATCCGACGTTCAGGGCCTGCTTTGTTGAATAGCGCACCTCCTGATTCAGTCCTGACATCCGCAGGTGCGTATATTTCTCCCGGGTTAAACCCAGAACCATAAAGGAGTGATCCTGGGAAAAATCATCCACCACAATCACTTCATACCGATGGTATTCCGAACTCAAGAGGGCAGGAAGATTATTTTTCAGATTGTGTTCTTCATTCCGGATAGCCATCAGCACCGAAAAGGAAGGATTTTCATTGCTCCCCGGTCCTTTCTTTACAAAAAAATACCGGTACATCAGCAGGTCTCCCAAAAACCTGATAAGGTAGATTCCGGCAACCAGGATCAGCAGAAAAGTTTCTCCCGGGGTATATTCTGCCATAAAATCTGCTATGTGAGAATAAGTAACCACGGGCAGCAAATTTAGAAGTATATTCGTAAAAGAAACCGGTTGTTTTTTAATTTTAATTAACAACTCTTCAAAATAATAAGAACAGGCGGAATCAGTTATATGTTATCTTTGCAACCGGGAAAACGAAGGCGAATGAAGTTTGAACGGATTAATTCCTGCGAAGGATCGGCAGCACGGACAGGGAAAATCACCACTGCTCACGGGGATTTTTCCACTCCTATGTTTATGCCGGTAGGAACAGCCGGTTCGGTGAAAGGGATCCACACACGGGATTTAAAAGAGGATATCAAGGCCCAGATCATCCTGGGAAACACCTATCATCTTTACCTTCGTCCCGGGATCCGGGTTATTGAGGATGCCGGCGGGATCCATCACTTCAACGGGTGGGATGGCCCTGTTCTTACTGACAGTGGAGGTTTTCAGGTTTTCTCGCTGGGCGATATCCGGAAACTTTCGGAAGAAGGCGTACGGTTCCAGTCCCACATTGACGGTTCGTACCACCTCCTCACACCGGAAAAAGTGGTTGATATCCAAAGGGCTATCGGTGCGGATATCATCATGGCTCTGGATGAATGTACCCCCGGGAATTCGGATTTTGCGTATGCTCAGAAATCACTCGGACTAACACAACGCTGGCTTGAAAGATGTTTCAACCGGTTCAACACTACGTTGCCTAAATACGGATATGAACAATCGATGTTCCCAATAATACAGGGGGCTGTCTTTCCGGAACTCAGAAAGGCTGCGGTTAAAGAAGCAACAGGGTATCAGGCCGATGGTTATGCCATTGGGGGGCTTTCCGTAGGCGAACCGGAGGAGGTAATGTATGAAATGGTGGAAATTACGGCCGACGGGTTGCCCGAAAACCGGCCCCGCTACCTGATGGGAGTGGGAACTCCCGTGAACATACTGGAGGCCATTGACCGGGGTATCGATATGTTCGACTGTGTAATACCTACACGAAACGGAAGAAACGGAATGCTCTTTACCCGCAAAGGAATCATCAATATGAAAAATGCCAAATGGCAAAACGACCATTCACCGGTTGATCCGGAAGGGACCTCCTTTGTGGATAAAGACTATTCCAAAGCATTCCTTCGCCACCTGATCATCTCGAATGAAAGACTGGGAGCACAGATTGCCAGCCAGCATAACCTGGCTTTTTACCTGTGGCTGGTGAAAGAAGCTCAAAAACAAATTAATACAGGAAATTTTAAATCCTGGAAAGAAGAAAGGATTCGCATTCTATCGGTACGGTTATAATATGAGATTTTTTAAAACACTGGATATTTACATTACGAAAAAGTTTCTGGGAACTTTTTTTTATGCGCTTATTCTCATCATCATGATCGTACTGGTATTCGATGTGGCCGAGAATCTCGATGAATATCTTGCCAACGAAGTCCCCGTTAAAAAAGTGATCTTTGATTATTATTTCAATTTTATCCCCTATTTTGCCAATCTGTTCAGCAGTTTATTCACCTTTATTGCCGTCATTTATTTCACCTCCAAGATGGCCTATAATACGGAAATTATTGCCATTCTGAGCAATGGGATTTCTTACGCAAGGCTGATGGTTCCCTACCTCTTTTCAGCACTGGTTATTGCTGTGCTCACATTTGTCCTGGGGAACTACATTATTCCCCCGGCAAATAAAGTAAGGATCAATTTCAGAAATACCTATATAAAGAATTATGTCACCAATGAAAGGCAGATACACCGGCAGATAGAACCAGGGGTCTATATCTATATGCGCAGTTTTTCCGGGAGCAATGTAGGAGACAAGTTTGTTATGGAGAAATTTGAGGACAAACAATTGGTGGAAAAACTGACGGCAGAGAATATACGGTGGGATGAAGAAAACCAGAAATGGATATTAAACCAATACTGGAAACGCACCATCAGGGATGGTCACGAAGAAGTGGTCAGCGGGTACCGGATGGATACCACCCTGAATATGCAACCGGATGAATACCGGACCATCCGTAACGAGACGGAAATGATGACTACTCCCGATATTAAAAAGCACATTGTAAGCATGCGGAAACGGGGGGTTAATCCCACGGAATATGAAATTGAAAAACACAAACGCTCCAGCGGCCCGGTATCGGTATTTATCATGACGCTTATTGGTGCCGGCCTTGCTTCAAGGAAAGTAAAAGGAGGGCTCGGATTCCATCTCGGTCTGGGATTGCTTTTCAGTTTCTCCTATATTTTCTTTTCACAGATGTCAACCGTTTTTGCCATCAGCGGAACGATGCATCCGTTTTTTGCCGTCTGGATTCCCAATTTCACCTATGGAATCATTGCTTTGATCATCAGTATTTGGGCATCCCGGTAAAAAAATTATAAATTCGCTTCGTTAAAGAAAATCATTACTTTTAACTCATCTGGCTGAGAAACAAACTAAACTAGAGCATATGTCATTAAAAAACAACATCCTCGATTTACGGAAGAGGAAAAGAGAAGTACAGAAAGGCGGGGGAACCAAGGCCATCCAGAAACAGGCGAAGATGGGAAAACTGACGGCCCGTGAGAGGATCCTTGCGATCCTGGATGAAAAGTCATTTCATGAATACGACCTTTTTGTAGCCCACAGTGCCAAGGATTTTGGCATGGAAGAGATGGTCCTCCACGGTGACGGGGTAATCATAGGTACCGGCACCATTTTTCAGAAACCGGTATGTATTTTTGCCCAGGACTTTACCGTTGCGGGGGGTTCCCTGGGTCTTATGCATGCCCGGAAGATCACCAAAATAATGGATCATGCCCTGAAGATGCGGGTTCCGCTGATCGGGATCAACGATTCAGGAGGGGCCCGGATCCAGGAAGGCGTCAACTCGCTGGCCGGTTACGGAGAAATATTCTTCCGCAACACCCTGGCATCCGGTGTGATACCCCAGATCTCCGTCATCCTGGGCCCCTGTGCCGGGGGAGCGGTTTATTCGCCGGCTCTGACCGATTTTGTGTTTGTTGTGGAGAACATTTCCAAAATGTTCATTACCGGCCCCAGCGTCATCAAATCGGTGCTGGGCGAGGAGATCTCCATGGAAGAACTGGGAGGCGCCAGCGTACATGCCGAGATTACCGGAAATGCCCATTTTTACGCAAAAACGGAACAGGAATGTTTTGATCAGATAAAAACACTGATCTCTTATATTCCCAGGAACAATAAGGTGAAGGCCATGGCTTTCCCGCCAAAGGAACCCAAAAGAGGAAAAAAGATCGAAGAGATTGTCCCGGCCAATCCCCGGATTCCTTACGATATGCGCGATATCATCCGGGCTATTACCGATGGATCTGAGTTTTTTGAGATCATGGAATACTTTGCCCCCAACATCATCATTGGCTTCGGGCGTATGGAAGGCAATACCGTAGGTTTTGTGGCCAATCAGCCCATGGTTCTTGCCGGTGTTCTCGATACGGACAGTTCGGATAAAGCAGCCCGTTTTATCCGGTATTGCGATGCTTTCAACATTCCGATCGCTACCCTGGAGGACCTGCCGGGATACCTGCCGGGCGTGGACCAGGAACATGCCGGAGTGATCCGCCACGGGGCAAAAATTCTGTATGCCTACAGCGAAGCCACCGTACCAAAAGTTACCGTTATCCTTCGCAAAGCCTATGGCGGCGGGTACATCGCCATGAATTCACGCCACCTGCGCGCTGATTTTGTGTTTGCCTGGCCTACCGCTGAAATCGCAGTCATGGGACCCGAAGGAGCTGCCAACATCGTGTTCCGGAAAGAAATAGCTGAATCGGAAGACCCCGAAACAACAAGACAACAAAAAATTGAAGAATACAAACAAAAATTTGCCAATCCGTTTGTAGCTGCTTCCCAGGGATATATCGATGAGATCATTGAACCCCGGGAAACCCGCTCCATGATCCTTCATGCCCTGAAAGTCTCGGAAAATAAAAATATCTCCGGACCGGATAAAAAACATGGAATTCCTCCTTTTTAATGCAAAAAAAACCAGATGGAAGAACAAAACGAATTACAAAAGCTGGTGATAGACGGCGCTATTTACCAGACCACCTTTACAAAAAAATTTGAAAACAGGCCGCTTTACATTTCCCCCGATACAAATAAGATCCTGTCATTTCTCCCAGGAACAATTGTGGATATTTTCATCAGAAAGGGGGACCGGGTGGAAGCAGGAGAAACCATTCTCATCCTGGAAGCAATGAAAATGTTTAACAATGTATCCATGCCCTTTAATGGTCAGGTCGTAAAGGTCCATGTGAAAAGAAATGAAGTCATCCCCAGGAACCATCTGATGGTGGAAATAAAACCTATATAAAAGTAAAAATCCCTTCCTTCTTTACGGGAAGGGGAATCAGGCAACGATCCGGTAAGGGTAGATTTCTGCCTGCCTGTCTTTCAAGGTGTACCAGCGTTCATAACACCCTTACGCGGTGAAGAACCAGAACCGAAAAACGATGAAGCGAGCAACCAACTTTCTGATCCTGATGATGATCCTTTCCCCGGCGTTGGCACAGCCTGTCGATGATCCGTGCCATCGCTCCACAGAGGGAACGGATTTCTGGTTCGGATTTATGGAACATATGAATTTAATGGACCATTTTCTTGAAATCCGTGTTTGTGCCCGCGAAGCTACTCCCTTTACCCTGACCTATGGCCCTGACGAAACGCCCCTGGGAGGCACGTATCAGGTAACTCCGGAAAGTTCTGTGAAAGTGGATATCCCCTGGGAAACCCTGGAACATTTCGGGTCGGAAGTGATTGAGAACAAAGGAATCCACCTGGTTTCGGAAAAGCCGGTCAATGTTTTTGCCATGAACTGGGACCAGAACTCCAGCGATGCCGCTGTGATCTATCCGACTCCATCGCTGGGAGTGGAATATTTTGCTATGTGTTATACGCCCAATCCGGAGCCTGATGACAATGGGCGCAACACTGAATTTCTGATTGTTGCTACCCGGGATACCACCACCCTACAGATCACTCCTTCGGTCAACACCCACGATAATACCCATCTCAAAGGAGAACCCTGGGAGATTACCTTGCACCGGGGTCAGTCGTACCAGGTACAATCGTTGAACAATCTAAAATGGCCGGGACAGGGCGACCTCACAGGGAGTTATATACGGGCCGACAAGCCGGTAGCCTTTTTCTCTGGATCCCTGAAAGCCATCATTCCTTCAGGTGCATTCAGCCATACCGGAGACCACCTGTATGAACAGATACCCCCGGTAAATACCTGGGGCAGGGAATTTTTCACCATCCCTTACCGGTTCAGGTACTGGGACCGGCTTCGAATATTAGCCCAGGAAGACCATACCATAGTCTGGATCAACGGATTAAAACCCGATACCCTGGACCGGGGAGAATTCAGGGATACGGTGTTGCTACATTACCAACCCAAAAGAATCATAGCAGAGAAACCGGTGCTGGTTGCCCAGTACAGCCAGTCCCAATCAGAAGATATGGGTAGTTTCTCCGGAGGAAACAATGAACCTTTTATGGTCATCCTTCCTCCAAGGGCCCAGTTTCGCAACAGTGCCAATTTTGTGGTCTATGAACTGAAGCAGGCCGACTCCGATTATTTCATCAATGCGGTTTTTCCTTCCTCCGAAATCAACAATATTTATCTGAACGATACCCGGCTTAGAGAGCTTGCATTACAGGATTCGATTCAATATGATATAAAATGGCCTTCAAGCAGTTTTGGCGGCAATTATTACGCCCAGTTAAAAGTCGATCCGGGAGTCTATACCCTGTGGATTGACCATCCCGACAAGAGCTTCTATGCTTACTCATACAGTTACGGGCAACAGGAGTCGCTGGGGTACAGTGTTTCTTTTAACCTGGACAACCTGCTGGATCTGGGGAGCAGCATTAATTTTCAGAAGGATACCCTGGTCCTTTGTTACGGCGATTCGATCACCCTGGATGCCGGATGGTGGTTTGAGGAGTTCAAATGGAACACCGGCGATACAACCCAGACCATTGTAGCAAAAGACAGTGGCTGGTTTTATGTGGACGTGAAAGACGAATTCGGCTGCGAGCAGTCCGATTCGGTCTATGTATTTCTGAGCAGGCCGGTCACCGACCTGGGAGTGGACACCTCCGGTTGTGAGCCCTTTTCCATGGAACTGGATGCCGGGAGAGTCGTCAAAAGAAAATACTACTGGAATACCGGCGAAAGGACCCAAAAGATCACGGTTGACACCACCGGCCTCTATTCCGTAACCGTAACCGACAGTTTTGGATGCCGGGCATCCGATGAGATGTTTCTGGAAGTGTTTCCCATACCCCACATCGATTTGTTGTCTGATCCTGTTGTATGCGACATGAAATCCACAAAAATGGAAGTGGGATTAACCTACACCAATGGATCTCCCTGGGATCTCCCCCTGGAAACCACCTGGGGATCGGATGATCCTTTGGTGGTATTTGACCAGGAAACAGACACTTCAGTCGTTGTCCGTGTTCCTAAATGGGGGGATTATACTGTTTTTTACCATGCCATGACCCCCGACCGGTGCGATACCACACGTCACTATACCCTGCACTTCTACCCCACCCCTTCTGCCGATTTTGAAATCATCGGGGACGACGACCGGTGTGCTGATTTCAACCGGGAGGTTTTGTATACCGGCGATGGGGGCGAACGTACAAAGTTTTACTGGGACTTTGGACCGAGTTTGATTGTGGACTCTTTGGACTATCCCCGCAATTTCCGGATATCGTTGGGCATAGGCTCCGATCCGGAGATATCCCTTGTGGTGGAAGAAAACGGTTGTTACAGTGAACGAAACAGAAAGCCTCTTGTTGGATTCCCTAAAGATGTTATTGTAGAGGCTGACCCAACCCGGGGATGCGACTCCCTGGAGGTGTCTTTTTCCGTTGATTTTCCTTACCCCGGGGTTTCCTATTGGTGGGATTTTGGTGACGGCTCAGGGGATTCCGGAAAGAAACCGGTCCATTCTTACAAAGAGACCGATTTTTATGATGTAACCTTAACGGCAACGGACCCGGTTAGTGGATGCAAAGCAGGATATTTCTTCAACGATCTGGTCAAAATATACCCCACACCAACAGCCCGGTTCAGCGGCGATCCGTACAAATGTTATACGGATCAGGTGGAACTCCGCTACCTAAATGCCATCGATTCGACCTACTTTACATGGGTTGTTGACGGGGAAGAGCTGCACGACAGCCCCGGAGACGGATCCCTGACCGTGTCTCTTGAAAAGCCCCTGACAGAAGTAGGATTACAGGTTGAAGAGCACGGGTGTGTAAGTGAACCGGTTTATAAAATATTCAAACGAATCCCCCGGGTAGATTTTACCATCGATAAATACGAAGGGTGCCAGCCGTTGCGTGTGTTGGCTACCGGGAGTTCGGACGAAGAAGAGGTAACTTATTACTGGTGGCTGGAAAATAAACAATGGGTAGGGAGAGGTAATCCCTACACGTATACGCTGAATGACACCGGGTATTTCGACCTGGGAGTACGCGTAGCTTCCACGTTAACCGGTTGCCAGGATACCCTGATAAAAAAAGACCTGGTATGGGTTCATATAACCCCTACAGCTGTTTTTCAGGCAGATCCCCAAAAAGCCTATTCCGATGAAGCCGTGATTTCCTTTACGAACCAATCAACAAATACAGAAACCTATCTCTGGGATTTTGATGACGGGAAGAGGTATGAAGGCAGGAATCCCCCTCCACATGCATACAATGAAGTAGGAACCTACCGGCCTACGCTGATAGCCGGCACTGAATATGGGTGCCTCGACACCGCCCGGACAACGATTGAGATCATACCGCGTATCCTGTATGCACCCAATGCCTTTCGTCCCTCAAGCGACATCCCGGAAAACAAATTCTTCATGCTCTCGGGGAAAGGAATCAATCCGGACAGATTCCGGGTTGAGATTTATGACCGCTGGGGCCAGGTGGTATTTGAATCGGACCATCCGGAAGACAAATGGGATGGAACCATGAAAAACGGCGAACCGGCGCCCATGGGAAATTATATCTGGACCGCATCCTACTATGACCTTCTTGGGGGATTTCACGAAATGAATGGACAGGTTCTGTTGATCCGTTAGTAATCCCAGGGCGAACGGAAAAACGGAAAGGTTGGTCTGCCGGACGGATCTTTCAGCAGGAAGGAGAGCGTAACCTCATGGCTGCCGCTGGTCAGTCCGGCAAGACCTGAAATCGTCCAGTCATACGTGTAGGTTAACTGCCAGCTGTCGCTTATGAATCCCACCAGAAAAATCAGGGCATCGTTTTGCAAGGTGATATTCTGGCGCAACCAGGCCCCTGCAGAGATTCCCCTTCGGTTGATGAAAAAACCATAATTAATTTGGGTGAAAGCTCCCTGTTTCTGGAGGATGATCTGCGGTGAAAAATCAAACATCCTGCGCATCGCATTCCGGTATAAAAAAGGGAACCGGGCCCCAACATGCAACGTATATTTAGGGTATAAAACACTTAAACTATCCGCTGAATGCGATTGAGCGGGTTTGTTCAGATGATGCCCTGCGATTCCCATAAATAAAGTTTCGTTATAGAACAACATTCCGGCCGATGCATCAAAATAGCTGAAATTCGGATCTGAATACGCTTCATTGGATACCCCATGGATTCCGTAATTGGGATCAAGGTTGTCAGGAAAAATCAGCCCACTCAGATTCAGTGCATTGTGACCCCATCCGGCCTGAACAGCCCCGTTCATATACCATTGACGGCTGATGCGGATAAACCGGGAATAGATGGCACTCACCTGCAGTTTGTTCAGGGCATTCCCAGCCTGACCATCGTTCAATATAAAAAACCCGATCCCTCCCTGGAGTGCCTCCACAGGGAAGTCAATTCCCAGGCTATAGGTGGTGTATGCCTTGTGAAATGCAGGCCATTGATTCCGGTATTGCAGCGCAACCCGGGGGACCTCAACAGAACCGGCAAAAGCAGGATTCAGATACAGGGGATTGGAATAAAACTGTGAAAAAGCAACATCCTGCGCCGCAAGCCTGAACAGGCTTACAACCATAAAAAAAATTGCAATGGCTACAGGTGCTGATTTCATCCGATTAAAATTGTCTGTTTATAACGGGTTCAGATGCCTGCCTGTTCGGCAGACAGGGAACTTCCATACTAAGAATCATTGTATTTTGTAGCATGATTTGACATGGTTGTTTCATCCGTTTAGAATTGTTAACAATTTTATAGTGCCAGATGCCTGCCTGTTCAGCAAATTCACCTCCCGTCGATTGACACCAAAACCGAAATCTATTAAATAAGTTCAATTTTTATGCCAAATGAATGTTAAAAGAATACGATAGAATCATTCATAGTAACAATATCCTGCCAAAAACATAGCAAGAATAACAAAAATAAAACCCGGACGCATTTGCAGTCCGGGTTCCAACTTAACCTAACTAAACCAAACATATGAAAAAACTTACTTTCTTCTTTTTATACTACCTTTATGAGCTTTTTTAAGCTATGAGGCAGTTCAAAAGTATATTTTAACACAACAAATGTTGTGCCAAAAAGTCATAAGTGGTGGACAGACCGGTGTTGACAGAGGTGCTCTGGATGCAGCCCTAAGCCTTGGATTCCCCTGCGGGGGATGGTGTCCCAAAAACAGACTGGCCGAAGATGGAGTCATCGGGGAGAAATATCCGCTGAAGGAGTGTGCGGAAGGAGGATATGCGGAAAGAACAAAAAAAAATGTGGAAGATTCGGATGGCACCCTGATTCTCTATACCGGCCAATTAACCGGTGGCACACGGTTAACCTTTCAACATGCAGAATTCCTCAGGAAACCTGTTTTTTTGCTGAACGTCGGAAGCAGCATCCGCTTAGAGGACAAAGAACGCATTCTGGCAGAAATCGATGCCCGGAAGATACTGATTCTTAACATAGCAGGGCCCCGTGCCAGTGAATGGGCAGAAGGCTATCTGCTGGCAAAAAAATTCACCGCTGATCTGATCCGTCATTTTACACATTGACATCAGGAAATTTCCCCTGTTAAACCACGATGCATTGTAATATACAGCGTTAAATCCATTGAATGCAACTCACAAAATTACTGCATAGACCCCATTCTCCCGTCTTCCGACTCCAGACTCCGGTCTTCGGACTTCCTTCTTCCGACTCCGGACTTCCGTCTCCGGTCTCCGGTCTTCCGTCTCCGGACTTCCTTCTTCCGTCTCCGGTCTTCCTTCTTCCGTCTTCCATCTCCGTATATTTAAATTTTATGGAAACGAAGATATCTGCAAGAAATTGCAAGGTTGTAACCTGTAATTAGATAATAAAAAATATCTTTGCGAAAATCAGGGAATGACCTGGTTCATATTAAGAAAGCGAACAGATGGAGTACATACGGAATTTTTGCATTATAGCCCATATAGACCACGGAAAGAGCACGCTGGCAGATCGTTTGCTGGAATTCACAAAAACGGTGGGGGACCGCGAAATGCATGACCAGGTCCTTGACAGCATGGATCTGGAAAAAGAACGGGGTATAACCATAAAAAGCCATGCCATTCAGATGGATTTTCCCTTTAAAGGGGAACCCTACCGGTTAAACCTGATTGATACACCGGGGCATGTTGATTTTTCGTATGAGGTATCCCGGTCGATTGCAGCCTGTGAAGGGGCTTTGCTGATCATAGATGCAACCCAGGGCATTCAGGCCCAGACCATTTCCAATTTGTACCTGGCCCTTGAATACGACCTGGAAATTATTCCGGTACTGAATAAGATGGATTTGCCCAATGCCACTCCGGAAGTGGTGGAAGACCAGATCATCGACATGATCGGTTGTGCCAGGGAAGAGATTATTCACGCCAGTGGCAAAACAGGATTGGGAGTTGAAACGATCCTTAAAAGCATTGTTGAAAAGATCCCGCCTCCCAAGGGAGATCCTGAAGCACCCCTTCAGGCGTTGATTTTTGATTCCGTATACAATTCGTTCCGTGGCATCATTGCCTATTTCAAAATTATCAATGGAACGATCAGAACCGGTGACCTGGTTAAATTCAAAGCCACCGGGAAAAGCTATCAGGCCGATGAAATAGGGGTGCTCAAGCTGGCCCTGATGCCCCGTGAAAGCCTCTCTTCCGGAGATGTCGGATACATCATTTCAGGAATCAAGCTGGCCCGTGAAGTAAAAGTAGGCGACACCATTACCCATGTAAACCATCCCTGTAAACAGGCAGTAGCCGGATTCAGAGAGGTAAAACCCATGCTTTTCGCAGGAATTTATCCTATCGACAGCGATGACTATGAAGACCTGCGTTCCGCAATGGAAAAGTTACAACTCAATGATGCCTCACTGACCTATGAGCCGGAATCTTCAGCGGCCCTGGGCTTTGGTTTTCGTTGCGGGTTCCTCGGACTGCTTCACATGGAGATCATCCAGGAACGGCTCGAAAGAGAATTTGACATGAATGTGATCACCACGGTACCCAACGTTTCCTATCGTGTATTGTTAACCAATGGGTCGGTAACGGATGTATATAATCCCTCAGGTATGCCGGCACCCCCATCCATTGATACCATCGAAGAACCCTTTATCAGAGCCAGCATCATCACAGCTTCCGAATTTATCGGCCCGGTGATGAACCTGTGCCTCGATAAGAGAGGAACCCTTATAAACCAACACTACCTGACCTCTGAACGGGCTGAATTGGTGTTCAGCCTGCCGTTGGGTGAAATTGTGTTTGACTTTTATGATAAACTGAAAAGCATCTCAAAAGGTTATGCCTCATTTGATTACCATATGAGCGGATATAAGGCTGCAAAACTGGTACGACTGGATATCCTCCTGAACGGGGAAATGGTCGATGCCCTCTCCACATTGATCCACAACGACAATGCATACCCTTTTGGAAGAAGAATGTGCGAAAAATTAAAGGAACTGATTCCCCGCCAGCAGTTTGACATCGCCATCCAGGCTGCTATCGGATCAAAGATCATTGCACGGGAAACCGTAAAAGCGGTCCGTAAAGATGTTACTGCCAAATGTTATGGCGGAGATATCACCCGAAAAAGAAAATTGCTTGAAAAACAGAAAAAAGGGAAAAAACGCATGAAACAGGTTGGAAATGTCGAGGTTCCGCAAAATGCGTTCCTTGCTGTTCTTAAACTGGACTGACAAAAAAGACGCCGTGTGGTTACATGATCAGTTTATAGCCTTTCCCGTGAACATTGATTATTTCAACCGATGGCTCCTCCTTCAGGTGCTTCCTTAATTTGGTTATATAAACATCCATGCTCCGTGCATTAAAATAGTTGTCATCAATCCAGATGGATTTTAAGGCATAATTCCGTTCCAGCACTTTATTGGCATTCTGACAAAGCAGTTTTAACAAATCGGACTCTTTGGTTGTCAGTTTCACCGTTTTATCCTGGTCTGACAGGGTTTGTTTTCGCGTATCGAAACTAAATTTTCCCAGTTTGAAAATTAACTGGTTGCTCCCCTGCGTATCCGGGGTTGTCCTTCTCAGAATCGCTTCAAGACGGAAAATCAACTCTTCCATACTGAAAGGTTTGGTGATATAATCGTCGGCACCCAGCTTAAAACCATCGATCACATCTTCTTTCATATTCTTTGCGGTCAGAAAAATAATCGGGATATCGGAATTAACCATCCGAATCTCCCGGGCCAGTGTAAATCCATCTTTCTTAGGCATCATTATATCGAGTACACAGATATCATACCTCCCGTTCATAAATCCTTTATACGCTGCATCGCCATCGGGGAAAAGATCGGCCAGGAATCCTTTGGCGATTAGATACTCTTTTAGTAACAACCCCAGGTTTTCATCGTCTTCGGCCAGTAATAATTTAACTTTTTGTTCCATGCTGTTTTTGATTTAGTGGGAAAAACAAATTGAATTTAGTCCCCTTGTTCAGGGAACTATCAACCTTTATTTCTGCATTATGCACCTCCATGATTTTCTTAACATAACTCAATCCAAGGCCAAAACCTTTAACATTATGAACGTTCCCTGTAGGTACACGGTAAAAACGCTCAAAAATCTGCGAAAAGTGTTCTTTGGGGATTCCGATTCCATTGTCTTCGACTGAAACAACCACACAATTTTTTCTGTTCCTGGTTGCGATCTCAATTTTTGGTGAACCGTTGCTGTATTTAACCGCATTATCCAGCAAGTTAAAAATAACATTGGTAATATGTACTTCGTCCCCTCTTATTTCTTCCTGTTCTGCTTCAAGGCGGGTTAACAGTTGACCGTTTTTATTCTGTACTTTCAATTCAAAATTCTCCACCACATTTTCAATCAGGCTATGGAGATGCACTTCTTTAAACTTCAACTTCAGCCGTCCTTCGTTAAATATTGCCATCTGCAGTACTTTTTCAACCTGCAGACTCAGCCTTTTGCTTTCCTGGCTGATCACCTTTGAAATTTGTTCGATGGTTTTCGGGGTATTGGTAATTGTACCGTCTTCCAGCATCTGGCTGGCCAGCGATATCGTTGAGATGGGGGTTTTCAGCTCATGGGTCATGTTATTGATAAAATCGTTTTTTATCATGGAAAGTTTTTTCTGGCGCAGAATGATCAGGATCGTATAGGTAAAAATAACAATTAAAAGCCCCGTAAGGATAAACAGGGGAATCACGGTTATCCCGGTATCTTTAAGGATATATCCCGACTTCCTTGGAAAATAGACATGCAACCAGTTTGCTTTTTCATTGATATCATTTGGGAAAAGATGGCTGGGGTATACCCCTTTTTTGATTAAACTCAAATCAGGATCTCCGGAAACCAATATGGATTCCCCTTCATCAGAGGTAAGCGCGGCAAAACTGTAATCGAGGTTAATTCCGCGTGACTGGAAACTTTCATCCAGCATATTTTTCAGCTTTATGGAATCGATCCTATGCTGAAGGGGGAGTTCCTGAATTTTTAACAGTTCGTGCACAAAAAAGCTTTCATCGAGCCTGGCCTCGGTCATTTCCTGTCTTAAATAGCTCATATCCTGAATCCGGTTAAAAGGAGTTGTTAGCCGTTGAGAATCCCGGGTCCCATTGTTGTGGGGTATGGTATCAGAATAGAACTGAAGTTGTTCCCGGTAGCTTCCAAAAAAGTTGGGCCTTGAAAATTCCAGGCTAAAACTCACTCCGCCCTGATATCCTGCAGGAAACCGGGGAGGTGACTGCTCCCGGGCGGAAAACATCTCATCGCGGGCCAATTGCCTTGCCAACCGGGTCTCATCATTTTCCATCCTTTTGATTACCTGATCAATCGCATTCCTCACCGACCGGTCAAACTGCTCTTCTTTTATTTGCGAGGCCTTCCGTATGGAAGTGAACTGGATAACAATTAATCCGATCATAACCACTACCATAGCAGCAATTAATGTAAATAACCTGTTCCTGCTCATATCACAAATATAATTCTAAAGAAAGCTGATAATTAACCCATTAACATTATTTAACAACCCAGATAAAACAGAACCGGACCTAAAATGTTTGCAGGTATGTCAATGGCAAGCCTATAGGAAACAGACACCCAAAAAACCCGTTGTTTTAATTAACAGGTATTAACACACTTTCTTCCCGTCCGCCGTAGCAAACGCGAAGGCGGATTCCCTTTTCAGACAGTCCCTTTCTCAAATCTTTTGTAAAACTACTTTTTCAATGATCTCCGGAAAATAAGTATATTCCAGTTGATGAACCTTATGGGCAACATCCTCAGGGCTGTCGTTTTTCTCTACTTTACACTTTGCCTGAAAAATAATTTCCCCTTCATCATATTTTTTATTTACATAATGGATCGTTATACCAGACTCATCCTCCCTGTTCTCTACAACTGCCTGATGAACCTTCATTCCGTACATCCCTTTGCCCCCATGCCTGGGCAACAGAGCCGGATGGATGTTGATTATCCGGAATCTTTTTAGCAGGTTTTCAGGTATCAACCATAAAAAACCTGCCAGTACGATCAAATCAATTCCTCTTTTTTCCAACAAATCGACATAATGATCGGTCATATAAAAGGCATCCCGCTCAATTATAAAAGAGGAAATCCCCAATTTCGCAACTCTTTGCAACACAAAAGCATCCTTCCTGTTACAAAACAATGAATCCACCTCCACCTGCTGACTATCCTTAAAATACGTGGCAATATTCTGTGCGTTTGTTCCTGATCCAGAAGCGAATATGGCTATTTTTCTTTTTTTTACCATGCTGATAGTTAGAAAGATTGAACCTTTAGTTAATTTATTCAAATTTAATCTTTTATAAATGGTATAATTTTACACTAAAGGTATTTTTTAATTTTTTTCTTTGATAAATCAAGGGTAAATTTATTATTTTGCATCGATTTTTTCGTGAATAATAAATTTAGTATTAACCAAAAATTAGAATTATGTCAGATATTGCAGCAAGAGTCAAAGCAATTATTGTTGATAAATTGGGTGTTGACGAAAGTGAAGTAACAAATGAAGCCTCCTTCACCAATGATCTGGGAGCAGACTCCCTGGACACGGTAGAACTGATCATGGAATTTGAAAAGGAATTTGACCTTGCTATTCCGGATGACCAGGCTGAGAAGATTGTTACTGTTGGAGAAGCTATTGCTCACATTGAAGAAGCTGTTAAATAATTATTTCCTGAAACGTTTTTATGGAATTAAAACGGGTAGTCATAACCGGCCTTGGAACTATAAATCCTTTAGGCAATTCTGTATCCCGGTTATGGGATAATGCCATTAAGGGAGTCAGTGGTGCAGCTGGGATTACCAGATTTGATCCTGTCCATCATAAAACCACATTTGCCTGTGAGGTAAAGGACTTTGAGGCAACCGATTTTCTGGACCGAAAGGAGACCCGCAAATACG
Source organism: uncultured Mariniphaga sp. (assembly GCA_964575025.1). Lineage (GTDB taxonomy): Bacteria > Bacteroidota > Bacteroidia > Bacteroidales > Prolixibacteraceae > JABMQB01. Next base: position 90,193 of record CAZNPV010000005.1, on the reverse strand, counting down.
ATCTTTACACGCAGTATGCACTGGTCTCTGCCATACAAGCCCTGGAAGACGCCAGGCTGTATCCGGAAACGATTGACAAGGACCGGTCAGGGGTAATCTGGGGAACCGGAATTGGAGGGATACAAACTTTTTTCGAAGAAACCCGGAATTATAAATCAGAAGTACCCAGGTTCTCTCCTTTTTTCATTCCCAAGATGATTGCCAACATTGCCGGAGGACTGATATCGATCCGATACGGTCTGCGGGGGCCTAACTTCACAACCGTTACGGCATGTGCCTCCGCGTCCCACGCCATGATTGAGGCCTTTAACATGATCCGTTTGGGAAAGGCCGACATGATGGTCACAGGGGGGTCAGAAGCAGTTATTAACGAGGCAGGCATAGCCGGGTTTAATTCAATGAGAGCGATATCAACCCGGAACGACGATCCTGCAACAGCATCCCGGCCTTTTGATAAAGACCGGGATGGTTTTGTGATTGGGGAAGGTTCCGGTGCGTTGGTGCTGGAAGAATACGAAAGTGCCCTGAAACGGGGAGCAAAAATATATGCGGAATTTGCGGGTGGCGGCATGTCGGCCGATGCCTATCATATGACAGCTCCCGATCCCGAAGGCTATGGAGCCGCACTGGTCATGAAAAACGCCCTGGAGGATGCCGAACTAAACAAGGAAGAGGTCGATTATATAAATGTCCATGGCACTTCCACACCGCTTGGCGATATTGCTGAACCAAAAGCAATTATTACCACGTTCGGACCCCATGCCTATGACCTGAGCATCAGTTCTACCAAATCCATGACCGGCCACCTCCTGGGAGCTGCCGGTGCGGTGGAAGGAATTGTTTGTGTCCTCGCTCTGCAGCATGGAATAATCCCGCCAACCATCAATCATTTTACCGATGACCCCGAAATTGATAACAACCTTGATTTTACATTTAACAGCGTAAAAAAGAGGGACATTAAAATCGCCCTGAGTAATACATTTGGTTTCGGAGGCCATAACGCTACCATTGTATTCAAAAAAATAAAATAAATTGTGGTCAGGAAACTAACACAAAAAATAAAACTCTTTTCATCACCAAGAAAAGAGTTTTATTTATTTTTAAAAGACCTGATCGGTTATTGCCCCGGTAATCTCAAACTTTACGACCTCGCCTTTATTCACCGTTCTGCTTCCATCACCGACTCCCAGGGCAATCTTATTAATAACGAACGGCTGGAATACCTTGGCGATGCCATCCTGGGTGCCGTAATCGCCGATTTTTTATTTAACCGGTTCCCCCAGGAAGATGAGGGATTCCTTACAAAAATGCGATCAAAACTGGTAAACAGAAGTTTTCTTACCAGGCTTACGTTTGAAATGGGACTCAATGTTTTTATTGAGAAGAATGCGAAAAGCACCCAGGATAAAAGCCATATTTACGGAGATGTCCTGGAAGCTTTAATTGGAGCGATCTACCTTGATAAAAATTACCGCGTTGCAAAATTCTTCATTACCAAAAGAATCCTTTCTCAGTACGTTAATCTTAATGAAATTGAACAGGTTGACAAAAACTTCAAAAGCCGGCTCATTGAATGGAGCCAGAAACACAAACGGGAAATAAATTTCATAACCCATGAAAAAACCCTGGAAGGCAACCGGCAACCCTCTTTTGTTGCCACCGTTGAAATAGATGGCAAAGAGGCTGGGAAAGGATACGGAGCATCAAAAAAAGAAGCCCAGCAAAATGCAGCACGACAGACACTGAACGAACTGGAAGTATCGGAGGACTCATAATCTGTGAAGATTCCACCCTTTGGATTCCTTCTTATTATTATCTTTATCCCCCTTTTTATAGTGCATCAATGGAGCCATACCTGATATACGGATTGGGATTTTCCGCCCAGCTTTTATTCTTTGCCCGCACCATTGCCCAATGGTTTAAATCGGAAAAAGAAGGAGAGGTACTATCGCCTGTACTATACTGGCAGTTTAGTTTACTGGGTTCGATACTCATGCTGTTCTATGGAATCCTTCGCCTGGATTTTGCAATCGTCCTGGGGCAGTTTATGGTCTACTTTATCTACATCAGAAACCTCCAGCTGAAAAATGCCTGGAAAAAAATCCACCGGATCGTCAGGATCCTGACTGCCCTGTTGCCTCTCGTCTGCCTTCTTTGGCTCATCTTTGGATCCTCCCATAATTTCCGGACGATTCTGGAAAATCAAGAGGTATCCTTCTTTCTGATGATCTGGGGTTCGGCCGGGCAGATCATTTTCACTTTCCGGTTTATTTACCAGTGGCTTTATTCCGAGAACAGAAAAAGTTCCGTATTACCCCTGGGCTTCTGGCTTATAAGCACCCTGGGATCGCTGATGATTTTTGTTTATTCCATATTCCGGCTTGACCCGGTACTCTTTGCAGCCCATAGCCTGGGGCTCTTTATCTACATACGAAACATCCTTTTACACTATGGCAAAAGAAGCCTCCTGAGCCGGCTTAACATCCCTTTTCTGAACCGGCTATTCCATAAAATTTCGGATAAGATAAATTAATCCTTTTGCAGGCGCACGTTTTTATTTGGTGAAGCGTTCACTCACCACTTTCCAATCCAGGATTTTCCAGAAATCACTGATATATTCAGGCCGTGCATTCTGCTTATCGAGGTAATAGGCGTGTTCCCACACATCGCAGGTAAGCAGTGGTTTCTTGTTGATTCTCAAGGGGTTTCCGGCATTGCTGGCCTGGACAATTTCCAGTTTTCCCTCTTCACCTACAACAAGCCATGCCCATCCGGAACCAAACAAGGATGCAGCTGCTTTTGTGAACTCTTCTTTAAACTCCTCAATAGAGCCAAATTCGCCTTCCAGGGCCTCTTTAAGCAGGTCTTTGGGTTCCCGGCATCCATCCGGTGAAAACTGCATAAAATAAAAAGTATGGTTCCAAACCTGTGCCCCGTTATTAAAAATCCCCCCTTCAGCCTCTTTGATAATCTTCTCAAGCGTTGCATTTTCAAAGGAGGTTCCGGCTGTCAGCTTATTTACCTTATCTACATAAGCCTGATGATGTTTCCCATAATGATATTCAAGGGTCTTTTTGCTTATAAAAGGCTCCAGAGCATCTAAGGGATACGGTAAAACGGGCAATGTAATTTGCATAATTTTTAAATTTTTAACGTTGCTGATCGTACTTATCTTCTGTTCTCCTAAAGGTAAAATTTATTATTAAAAAAAAGTTAATTACTTTCGATTTTTTATTTGAGCACTGTTTTCATGAAAGAGTCACCACAGGAAAAATGGCCCCACAGGGCATTGAACGGTCTGGTTGTCACCTTGCTGAAAGGTCTTTCGTACCTGCCTTTGCCCATTTTGTACGGGCTTTCAACAACGGGTTATTATCTAATTTGCTATATCGTCCGATACCGGAAAGCTGTGGTTCTGTCGAATCTCAAAAACTCCTTTCCTGAGAAAACCGATAAGGAGATCCGTTGGATCACCCGAAAATTTTACAGGCATTTATGCGATCTTCTGGCAGAAGGACTTAAAGCCTACAGCATCAGCAGAAAAAACCTGGAAAAACGCATCGTTTTTAAAAACCTGGCACTTATGGACCGGTATTACAGGGAAGGCAAGTCGCTTATCATTGTAGGGATGCACTACAACAACTGGGAGTGGTGTTCGCTCATGCCGGCTTTAATAAACCATCAGCTTATGGCGGTTTACTCGCCCATACGTAAGAACCGTGCTTTTGAGAACTATCTGCTAAAAAGCAGGAGGCGTTACAATCCGGTGATGGTCCCCATGGAAAAAACGCCACGGATGGTCATTGAATTTTCCCGGTTAAAGACCCCCAGGGCTATCTGGCTCCTGGCCGACCAGTCGCCCCACCCCAATACAAAATCATGGATTCGCTTCCTGAACCAGGAAACTCCCTTTTTTTCAGGGCCTGAGAAAATTGCTTTCCGCACAAAACAACCCCTGGTTTTTGAATACGTTAAAAAAACCGGACGGGGAAAATATGAAGTGTACCATTTCCCGTTGTTTGAAACCTATGAAGGCATGGAGGCAAAAGATATCCTGGTTGCCTATGTACGGAAAATGGAACAGATTATCAGGGAAGAACCAGCGCATTATCTATGGTCTCACAGGCGCTGGAAACATAAACGTCCGGAAAATGTGCCCCTCATCACGGATTAGTTGTTCTGTTCTATTTATTTTCGCAAAAAAGCATCTACCCCGGCAGCAGCAATTTTTCCACATTCAATCGCATGTACCACGAGGCTTGCCCCTCTTTCCACATCCCCTGCTGCAAATATCTTTTCAATGGACGTTTGCTTGCAGGCATCGACCTTAACGTTTCCCCCCTCCAGGTATTCAACGCCCAGATTATCTAAGAATCCCTGATGTACAGGTTGTGTAAAACCCATCGAGATCAGGACAAGATCTGCATTGATCCGTTCTTCAGATCCCGGCACCTCGCTCATATGCCATTGTCCGTTTTCTCCTTTCATCCATTCCACCTGAATAACTTCTGCCTGCATTACCTTCCCGTTCTCGCCGATCAGTTTTTTTGTGGAGAGACTCCAACGCCTTTCGCAACCCTCCTCGTGTGAGCTGGAGGTACGCAACGTCTCAGGCCAGTAAGGCCATGGATTATTGAGCATCCGTTTTTCAGGAGGTTTAGGCAAAATCTCAATCTGGACCACCTTTTCAGCTCCCTGCCGGATCGAAGTCCCTACACAGTCTGAACCGGTATCCCCGCCACCGATCACCAGAACATTCTTATTTTTTGCTGTTATTCTTTCGTTATCAGGCACTGTTTGCCCGGCCACTTCTTTGTTTTGTTGTGTGAGAAAATCCAGTGCAAAATGAACACCCTTCAGTTTCCGGCCTTTAACATTCAGGTCGCGGGGTTGTTCAGCCCCGGTAGCCAATACGATTGCATCGAACCCCTTTAGAAGTTCTTCTTTTGTGATGTCTGTACCGACTGCAACATTGGGGTGGAAGGTGATTCCTTCTTCGGTAAAAATCATCAGCCTGCGATCGATGATTCGTTTATTCAGTTTAAAGTCAGGAATTCCATAGCGAAGCAACCCGCCAATGGCATTGTTTTTTTCAAAAACAGTGACCCAATGGCCGGCTCTGTTTAATAAATCAGCGGCCGAAAGCCCGGCAGGTCCCGAACCAACCACAGCCACTTTTTTCCCGGTTCTGTTGTTCGGGGGATGGGCTCTAATCAATCCCCGGCTGAACGCCTGCTCGACTGTGGCACATTCGTTTTCCCTGATAGCCACAGGCTCCTCATGGATGCCAAGAACACACGATTTTTCACACGGAGCAGGACATATACGCCCTGTTATTTCGGGAAAACTGTTGGTTGAATGCAACAGGTAATAGGCTTCTCCGAGATCATGGCGGTAGAATGAATCCTGCCATTCGGGAATTTTACTCCCTAAGGGGCATCCCCAGTGGCAAAAGGGAATTCCGCAGTCCATACACCGGGAAGCCTGTAATAACCTGTCGTCAAGGTTTAAAGTCTGTTCAACCTCCCCGTAATCATAAATCCGTTCCTGTACCGGACGGTTCCCCCCATTTTTTCGCGGGATCGTCAAAAAACCTCTTGGATCACCCATGGTATCTTTTCTTTTATATTTCTTTTTGTATGCCTATTCATGGCGCGACGGATCGTCTTCCGTCAATTGCAATTTTCGCTGTAATTCTTTCACTTTCAATTCTTCCAGTACTTTTTTGTACTCATAGGGAATTACTTTCACAAATTTTGGCAGGTATTCATCCCAGTTTGTCAATATGTTGGATGCCAATTTGCTGTTTGTATAGATCAAATGCCTGCTGATCAAGGTTTGCAATTCATCGATATCGGCTCGATCCCCGACAGGCAAAAGTTCCACCAGCCCTTTGTTGCAGTAAAAATCGAAATCTCCGGTTTGGTCCATCACATACCCAATTCCTCCGCTCATTCCGGCAGCAAAATTTCTCCCTGTTTTCCCCAGGACAACCACACATCCGCCGGTCATATATTCACAACAGTGATCGCCGGTTCCTTCAATCACGGCTTTAGCTCCCGAATTCCTGACAGCAAATCGTTCCCCGGCCACCCCCCTGATATAAATCTCCCCAAGGGTAGCTCCGTATAAAGATGTATTTCCGACAATGATGTTTTCTTCCGGTCTGAAGGTGGATCCCGATGAAGGCACCACAATAATTTTCCCTCCGGAAAGCCCTTTCCCGATGTAATCATTGGCATCCCCTTCGAGCCGGAAGGTAATTCCTTTGCACAGGAAAGCTCCAAAACTTTGTCCTGCCGTTCCCTGAAAGGTGCAATGTATGGTATCATCGGGCAAGCCAGCTTCCCCATATTTTTTTGAGATCTCACCGGAAAGCATGGCTCCTGTTGTGCGGTCCGTATTTCCAATTTTGTTTGAAATCCAGACTTTTTCCGCCCCGTTGATTGCCCTTTTTGCTTTGCGCATCAATTCAAAATCAAGGTGGTCTGATAAATTCCTTGCATTCGGATGCGTATTGTGCGTATCAAAAACACCGGCTTCTTTCGGTTTAAAGAGCAATCCTGAAAAGTCTATGTTTTTCATTTTCCAGTTGAAGCCCTCTTTATTCACTTCGAGCAGATCGGTTCTGCCAACGATATCCTCAAATTTTCTGAATCCCATTTCAGCCAGGTATTCCCTCACTTCCCGGGCCACAAACCTGAAATAGTTGATTGTATACTCTGCTTTTCCGGTGAACCGTTTTCTCAGTTTTTTATCCTGGGTTGCTATTCCTGCAGGACAGGTATTCAGATGGCATTTCCGCATCATGACACATCCCAGGACAATTAGGGCAACGGTTGAGAACCCGAATTCTTCAGCGCCGAAACATCCGAGGGTAACCACATCGCGGCCTGTTTTCAGCTGGCCATCAACCTGCAGTTTCACTCTGCCGCGCAGGTTGTTCATTACAAGTGTTTGCTGGGTTTCAGCGATCCCAAGTTCAACGGGTAATCCTGCATGTTTAATTGAACTGGCCGGGCTGGCTCCCGTACCCCCTTCTGCCCCGGCCAGGATAATGATATCGGAATACGCTTTGGCAACCCCGGCGGCTATCGTCCCGACGCCATTTTCAGCAACCAGTTTTACGGATACTTTTGCCTGTGGATTGGTTGCTTTCAGGTCATATATCAACTGGGCCAGGTCTTCAATCGAATAGATATCGTGGTGGGGAGGCGGCGAAATCAATGTGATTCCCGGAGTGGAATTCCGGAGCCGGGCAATAATTTTATTCACCTTGAATCCAGGCAACTGGCCTCCTTCACCAGGTTTGGCTCCCTGGGCGATTTTTATCTGCAATTCTTCAGCATTTACGATATAATGAGTTGTCACCCCAAACCGGCCTGAAGCGACTTGTTTTATTTTGCTGTTTTTCATGGTAGCAAAACGTGCAGTGTCTTCGCCACCTTCTCCGGTATTGCTTCTTCCGCCTATTGTGTTCATGGTGACAGCCAGCGCCTCATGTGCCTCCTTGCTGATGGATCCGTACGACATGGCGCCGGTAACAAAGCGCTTCATGATTTCTTCAACCGGTTCCACTTCCTCAACCGGGATAGGGTTCCGCTTCAGCTTAAAGCAACCCCGGATAAAGGTAGGTTTTGCATTTTGTTTATCAGAGAGGGCTGAAAACTCCTTGTATTTATTGTAATCGTTGGTCCGGGTCGACCACTGTAAGAGCCCGATTGTTTCAGGATTCCAGGCATGGTGTTCGCCATATTTCCTCCATGCATAATTCCCGCTGTGTTCAAGACGGAACGGTTCAGGAGTGATTTGAGGCTTCCAGGCTTCTTCGTGAAACATAACCGCTTCCCTGTAAATCTCTTCCAGGCCAATGCCTCCGATTTTTGATGCTGTCCCGGAGAAATACTTCCCTATGATCTCTTCCTGTATGCCAATGGCTTCAAAAATCTGGGCCCCATGGTAACTCCGAAGGGTAGATATTCCCATTTTGGATAGGACCTTGAGGAGTCCCTTGTCGATGGCTTTGATATAATTCTTCCGGGCCACCTTGTATTCCAGGTCGATTTTCCCTTCTTTCACCATGTAGTCAATGGCGGCAAAAGCCAGGTAAGGATTTATAACACTGGCTCCATAGCCGAGGAGCAGGGCAAAATGGTTGACTTCGCGCGGTTCCCCGGTCTCAACAATTAACCCGACCTGCATGCGTTTTTGTGCTCTGATCAGGTGGTGGTGCACCGCAGCAACTGCCAGAAGCGAAGGAATAGGTGCAAGATCTTTTGAAATTTGCCGGTCGGTCAAAATGATGTAATTCTTTTGATCATCCACCGCCTTTTCGGCATCAGCCAGCATCCGGTCCAGGGCTTTTTTAAATCCCTTCACTCCTTCTTTTACACGGAATACCATAGGAATGGTTTTGTGGGAAAACATTTCATCCTTGAGGTCTTTTATCTTTCCCAGGTCGGTGTTGGTAATAAGAGGACCGGTAAATTTAATCAGTCTGCAATGTTCGGGGCTTTCAATGAGAATATTTGAGTTTAGGGAACCAATATAATTGGTTAGGGCCATTACCAATCCTTCCCGTATAGGGTCAATTGGAGGATTGGTAACCTGCGCAAAATTTTGCTTGAAGTACTCAAACAGGCGTTTTGGCTTATCCGAAAATACGGCAGGCGGTATATCATTTCCCATGGAGCTGGTTGGTTCTGCCCCGGCAAGGCTCATGGGCCTTATCAATTCGTATAAATCTTCTTTTGAATAACCAAAAACTTTTGCATACACATCGAAATGCTCCATGGCCGAAGGAACCCGTTTTTTTACAACGATATCGCTCATCATGGTTCGGTTTTCCTTAAGCCACATCGCGTACGGATTTCGTTTACTGAGCTGGTCTTTCACTTCCTTGTCCGGAATGATGATTCCGAGTTGGGTGTCGAGGAGCAGAATCTTTCCTGGACGTAACCGCCCTTTTTCTTTTATCTCTTCCGGGGGAAATGTTTGCACACCCACTTCGGACCCCATTACGATGAGGTTATTTTTTGTGATCACATACCGCGAAGGGCGTAATCCGTTTCTATCGAGGGTTCCTCCGATATATCTCCCGTCGGAGAATACCATGGATGCCGGCCCATCCCAGGGTTCCATCAAGGTTGAATGGTATTCGTAAAAGGCCTTAAGGCTTTCCGGGATCGGATTTTTCTCATTAAACGATTCCGGGATCATCATACAGAGGGAATGAGGCAACGACCGGCCTGCCATGTGCAGAAATTCAAGCACATTGTCGAAGGATGCCGAATCGGATTTTCCGGGCTCAATCACCGGGAGAAGTTTATGTAGGTCTTCGCCGAAGAATTCCGATTTCATCAACGCTTCGCGCGCCTGCATCCACAACCGGTTGCCCCGGATGGTGTTAATTTCGCCGTTGTGGGCCACCAACCTGAACGGTTGTGCCAGGTCCCACGTGGGAAAGGTATTCGTACTGAACCTTGAATGCACCAGGGCTATGGCGCTTTTAAACTTTTCGTGGTGGAGATCCGGAAAATAATCGCTTAACTGCGCCGGTGTCAACATCCCTTTATAGATGATTGTTTTGGAAGAAAAGCTAGGTTGATAAAAACTTCTTTTTTGTTTAAGGTTGGACTCACGGATGGTTTTTTCCGTTCTTTTCCTTACGGTATACAATTTCCGCTCAAGGGCGTCCTGTTCCATATCGGCCTTAACAAATACCTGTCTGATGGTAGGTTCAGTAGTTTTTGCGATATCGCCCGGAGCCGAACTGTCGACCGGAACATCCCGGTATCCCACCAAAAAAAGTCCTTCCGCCTTGATGTTTCCAGTCAACACGTCGATACAGATGCCGGCTTCGTGTTCATTCTTCGGCAAAAAAATGAGGCCTGTTCCGTACCGGCCCTGTTCCCCTACTTCCATTTTCAGAACGTCCGTAATAAATTCGTGCGGAACCTGCATGAGCAACCCAGCTCCGTCGCCGGTTTTATTGTCGGCACTGGTAGCTCCCCTGTGCTCCATATTGAGAAGTACATCAAGCCCCTGCTGTATAATCTCATGCGACGGGTTCCCCTTGATATGAGCTACAAATCCAATTCCGCAACTATCGTGTTCATTTTTCGGATCGTATAATCCCCGGGCTCCTGGTATTCGCTTCATGCTCATCGTTCTTTTGTTTTTTTTCCTTTCTTACAATTCACCAGACAATCCCCAACCAAGGGGTTGGTTGGGGATCCATCGTAATTTTTACAATTGTAAGAAAATGATAAATAATTCTTACGAATTGATATCAAATATAGGATAAATGTGTCATTATTTCATTTTTATGGACTAAAACACATTTTAAATAACATAAAGTTAACCTTGGAAGGAGCTCTTGTGGTTTTACCAGTTCACTGGTTAAAGGATAAAGGCTAAGTCGTTAATTTTCGGATTGCTTCTTCCGCTTTCAGGAAATTGAATTCCGTCAGTATTCTGTTCTTTTTCTCTTTTATTTCACCGAGGCATAAATTTCCGATGCTTCCCTCATGGGTATGTGTTATCTTCTTTCCGGGATTGTATTTTCCATTGTAAATCATTTCACGCACCTGTTTATAGGCATCTCTGAAGGGAACACCGGCCTGAACCCTTTTATTCACCTCTTCCACGCTGAACAGGGAATCGTACTTTGAATCGTCGAGGATATTTTTTTTGACCGATATATTTTCCACGGTGAGCAGGGTTATTTCCATACAATTCATTAACTCATCGAAAGAGGGAAGGAAGATTTCCTTTATGATCTGGAAATCCCTGAAATAACCGCTGGGTAAATTGTTGGTGATTGTGATGATTTGCTGGGGCATCGCCTGCAGTTTATTGCATTTAGCCCGGATAAGTTCAAAAACATCAGGATTCTTTTTATGTGGCATAATGCTCGAACCGGTTGTAAACTCTTCAGGAAGGCTCACAAAATCAAAGTTCTGGCTCATAAACAGGCATCCATCAAAGGCAAACTTCGAAAGGGTTGAAGCTATATTTGCCAGGGCGTATGAAACGATTTTTTCTGTTTTTCCTCTGCCCATTTGCGCATAGACCACATTGTAATTGAGCGATTCGAATCCCAGAAGTTCTGTGGTCATTTTCCTGTTCAGGGGGAATGAGGAGCCATATCCTGCGGCAGACCCCAGGGGATTTTGGTTCACAATTTTATAGGCCGACAAAAGCAGTTGCAGGTCATCCGCCAGGCTTTCGGCATAGGCACCAAACCACAAACCAAAGGAGGAGGGCATAGCTACCTGAAGATGGGTATAGCCAGGCATCAGAACATCCTTGTTTTCGAAACTCTTCCGGATCAACAAGTCGGCAAGACCGGAACATTTCAAAGCTACCTCTTTGATCGCCTCCCGCATAAAAAGTTTCAGGTCTACCAAAACCTGGTCGTTTCGTGATCGGCCACTGTGTATCTTTTTTCCGACATCGCCAAGTGCTTCGGTCAGGTAGATTTCAATTTGGGAATGGATATCCTCAACCCCCTCCTCAATGACCAATTCGCGACGATCAGCCTTCTTATACAATGCTTTTAATTCGCCTTCGAGCCTGATCCATTCCTTGTTGCTTAAAAGGCCTACTGATTCGAGCATTTTGATGTGTGCCAGCGAACCGGCAATGTCAAATGGAGCAAGGGTTACATCCAATTCCCGGTCTTTGCCAATGGTAAATTTCTCTATGGCCTGGTTTAATGTTTTCTTCTTCTCCCAGAGTTTCATAATCAATCCATATAGTATTCCTGCAAAGATATCTTATTTAGGCAATCGGTGCTATTCATCCGGAAAAAAAGAACGATCTCACACCCGAACGGGAAAGAGGTTGAAAGAGATGCCTTTTCCTACGATGCATACATCAAAAACTCATAGCGTAAACCATCTCCCCGTCAAACTACGAGAAATGCATGGATCAAACACATTGTTGCAATAATACATTATTCTTTTTTTTAATTCATTTATTAATTATTTGTTAATTTATAAACGTATTTATAAGTATTTTGCTCTTTTTTATATGCTATTTCTATCTATTTATTTATTTTTGTTGTCACAATAACCAACCACAAAAAATGTGTTTTTATGAAAAAGATTGAAGCGATAATCAGAAAAACCAGGTTCGATGATGTTTCGGAAGCACTTCATGCTGCAGGCATCGAATTTTTCTCTTACTGGGATGTAAGAGGAGTTGGGCAGGCCCGCGAAGGGAGAGTCTATCGTGGGATTGCCTATGATACCAGCTCCATTGAGCGAACAAAACTTTCCATAATTGTCCGGGATAAAAATCTACAGAAAACCGTGGATGCGATTTTGGCTTCAGCCAGGACCGGGGAGATAGGCGATGGTAAAATCTTTATCATCCATATTGAAGAATCTTACCGCATCAGGACAGGAGAAAAAGGCGATGAGTCGCTGTATATTAAAGGAAAAGAAAAATAAAAACCCCTAAAAAATACGTCATGGAAGAAACATTACACGGATTACAAATGGGCATTGATACTATGTGGATATTAATGGCCGGATTTTTAGTTATGTTCATGCAGCCCGGCTTTGCCTTGGTTGAAGCAGGTTTTACCCGGGCCAAAAATACGGCCAACATATTGATGAAGAACATAATGGACTTTGCCGTAGGTTCTCTTTTATACTGGATAATTGGGTTCACCCTCATGTACGGCGATTCACTGGGAGGGTTGATCGGGATGCCGGATCTGTGCTTTCAAAGCGATGGGTACGGGGAGCATTGCTCCGATTATGCAAATCTTTTTTTTCAGACTGTTTTTGCAGCTACTTCCGCCACGATTGTTTCGGGGGCGATGGCAGAACGAACCGAATTCAAGGCCTATCTTATTTTCAGTGTTGTAATTACCGTATTCATCTATCCGGTTTCAGGGCACTGGACCTGGGGTGGAGGGTGGTTGAGCCAGCTTGGGTTTCATGATTTTGCTGGTTCATCCATCGTACACACGGTAGGAGCATGGGTAGGACTGGCAGGAGCATCGTTGATTGGTCCCCGTTTGGGAAAATACAAAAATGGAGGAAAGCCCCATGCCATTCCCGGCCATAACATGGTTTTGGGAGCCCTCGGGGTGTTTATCCTTTGGTTTGGCTGGTTCGGATTTAATCCCGGATCCCAGTTGGCTGCTTCCGGAACCGAAAATGCGGTTGCCATCGGCCACATTGCGGTAACCACAAACCTTGCTGCCGCAGCGGGTGCTGTGACGGCCATGTTCGTGTCATGGGTCCGTTACAAACGCCCGGCACTTTCCATTTCCCTGAACGGAGCCCTCGCCGGATTGGTGGCAATAACAGCCGGATGCGATGCCGTTAATCCGTCCGGAGCTGTTTTGATCGGAGCATTGGCTGGTTTTGTGCTTCCCTTCGCAGTGGAATTCTTTGATAAAATTTTAAAAGTTGACGACCCTGTCGGGGCCATATCGGTTCATGGGGTCAGTGGTGCATTAGGAACTCTTGCTGTCGGGCTTTTCTCAACCTCAGAAGGATTGTTCTATGGCGGTGGGGCCCAATTATTGGGTGTACAGGCAATCGGTGTCCTGGTTTTCTTTACCTGGGCATTTGGAACGGGCCTGATTCTTTTCTTTGTACTTAAAAAATTACAACTGCTTCGTGTTCCCAGAAGAATCGAAGAGGAAGGCCTCGATGTCTATGAACACGGAGAATGTGCATACAATTAAATTACCATGAGATGAAACACAAACTTTTTCTTCTGATCGTTTTAGGGGCATGTTTGACATTTTCGGAAGTCAGTGCCCGGGATGGTTCCTGGAATACCGGAATGGATCTGTACAGCAGCTTTGTCTGGCGGGGTGTCAAGTACAGCGGTCCTTCAGTACAGCCTTACCTGGAATATACAACAGGCGGATTTACCATCGGGTCCTGGGGTTCTGCCGGATTTGACGGTTTTCTGGAAACAGACCTGTATCTGTCATATGATTTAGGTTTTGGTATAAGCATTGGGATTTGCGATTATTATTACCCGGGAACATCATTTTTTGATTTCTCAACAATAACAGGAGCGCATGGTTTTGAGGTAAGCATGGGATATAAAACCGGAGGGTTATCCCTGGCAGGAAATTATATCCTCAATGCGGCCGGCGGAGCAGGAACTGCTGGTGGCGACATGTATTTCGAAATGGATTATTCATTTCCCCATATCAGCCTGTTTATCGGGGCCGGCAACGGATGGCATACTCCGGACGAAAAATTTGGGTTGGTCAATATGGGGATCAGCTCCCACAAAACCCTTCAGATAACCGAATCGTTTTCGATTCCTGTCCAGGGCAGTGTCATCCTGAATCCCACAACAGAACAGGTGTATATTGTGGCCGGCATTTCGTTATAGGTCCTCAGGAGTGCCTTTTTTTCAGTTCATTGGCTACATCCTCAATCCGGTACCCTTTGGCTGTTAATAAAACCATCAGGTGGTACAACAAATCACCGGCTTCATAGATCATGTTTTCATCGTCGTTTGCCAGGGCCCCAATAATGGTTTCTACAGCCTCTTCCCCCACCTTCTGGGTTATTTTGCGAATCCCTTCTTTAAACAGGGATGTAGTGTACGAGTCTGCGGGCATCTCCTTTTTCCGTTTCGTAATAAAATCCTGCAGGTACCTGAGAAATCCGATGTCGTTGGTATTCACCTCATCCCAGCAGGTATCGGATCCGGTATGGCAGGTTGGGCCCTCCGGATTGACTTTGATCAGAAGGGTGTCGTTATCGCAATCGGAAAGGATCTCCACCACATTCAGAAAATGACCGCTCTCTTCGCCTTTGGTCCAGAGTCTGTTTCTTGTCCGGCTGTAAAAAGTTGCTTTCCCCGATTCAAGGGTCTTTTGGTAGGCTTCCTGGTTCATAAAACCTAACATCAGCACTTTGCTCGTTTGTGCATCCTGGATGATAGCCGGAATCAATCCGTTGAGTTTTGAGAAATCGGGATTTTGTGGAAGTTCCATGTCTTGTATCTGAAATTTATTTACAAAGATGGGATAATTTTATAAACGTACAGGAATTCCCCTGGAATGAAGATATTGTTTTAACTGAGGAATGGGAATTTCCTTAAAATGGAAGATGCTGGCTGCCAGTCCTGCATCGGCTTTCCCCAGGGTGAAAACATCGACAAAGTGGTCCATGGTACCTGCCCCGCCGGAAGCGATGACAGGGATGTTCAACGATTCAGAGAGTTGTGCCAGTTGGGGGTTGGCGAATCCTTTTTTGGTGCCATCGTGGTTCATGGAGGTAAACAATATCTCACCTGCTCCGCGGTCTTCGGCTTCCGTAGCCCATGAGAACAACTCTTTCTCTGTAGGAATCCGGCCACCGTTAACCGTTACAGTCCAGTGGTTGTTTTTATCTCCCCGGGCATCGATAGCAACGACCACAAACTGGCTTCCAAAATGCAATGCCATGCGGTCGATCAGTTCCGGATTCCTCACTGCCGACGAATTGATGGTAATTTTATCCGCTCCGGCACTCAACAGCTTGTCTGCATCAGACAGTTCGCTGACCCCTCCGCCCACAGTGAAGGGAATGTTTATTTCACGGGCGATCCGTTTCACAAGTTCCACAAACGTTTTCCGGCCCTCATGGGTAGCCGTAATATCCAGAAAAACCAGCTCGTCGGCACCCTGCCCGGCATATACAGCCCCCAGTTCGACCGGATCACCAACCTCCCTGATGTTGATAAAATTGATCCCTTTCACGGTATGACCGTTCCGGATATCAAGACATGGTATAATACGTTTTGCAAGCATGCTGTTGTTACAAGTTACGGGTTTAAAGGATCGGGAATTTCAACACGAATACCTTATGCCTTTCAAAGGTTATATTTCTTTATTTCATGCAAACTGATTTTTCCTTCATAGATTGCTTTCCCGATGATTGCTCCGGGCACATTCATTTCTGCCAGTTTATAAATATCGTCCATCGAGACGATTCCCCCGCTGGCAATGATTTCAATCCCCGGAAATTCATTTAATAATTCCTGATATAGCTCAAACGAAGGACCTGAAAGCATTCCGTCCCGGTCAATGTCGGTAGCAATAACTTTCTTTACTCCTTTTTCAGAATAGCTTTTTATAAAATCAATTATGGGCCATTCGGTAGCTTCCGTCCAACCGCTGACTGCAATTTTACGCTCTTTTGCATCGGCACCAAGAATAATTTTTTCAGGCCCGTATTTTTCCAGCCAGGATAAGAATATTTCGGGCTGTTTGACGGCAATACTGCCTCCGGTAATCATGGATGCACCTGAATCGAAGGCTATTTCCAGGTCCTGATCCGATTTCAGGCCTCCACCGAAATCGATCACCAAATCTGTTTTTGAAGCAATTTTTTCCAGCACTTTGTAATTCACTATGTGTTGGGCTTTTGCTCCGTCGAGGTCAACCAGATGGAGGCGTCTGATGCCTGCATCCTCAAATCTCCTGGCCACCTTCAGGGGATCTTCATTGTACACGATTTTACGTTCATAATCACCCTGTGACAGGCGGACGCATTTTCCTTCGCTCAGGTCTATAGCCGGTATGATCTCTATTTTGTTGTTCACTTCTATAGAATTAATTTCAACCCTTGTATTCCTATTGGAATGTCATTTATATAAAATACGAAGGTATATTTTTACGGGATTATTTTTGCCGGAACATCATAATAAACATCCTCTTCGCCTTCTCCGTGTTTGCAACAAAGGAGAGCAGTGATTTTATAAACTTTCCAGCATCATTTTCAGTACAGCCTGTGCTGTAACTTCACGGTTTGCTGCCTGTTGAATCACAACCGAATCGGGTCCGTCAATCACCTCATCGGAAACCACCATATTCCTCCTGACCGGCAGGCAATGCATAAATTTTGCCTGGTTTGTGCGCGCCATCTTTTCAGCATCCACCATCCAGTTTCGGTCTCGTGACAATACCTGGCCGTATTGATTGTAGGAGGACCAGTTTTTGGCATAGATAAAATCGGCACCTTCAAATGCTTTTTTCTGATCGTATTCAACCTGCACATCTCCCAGGAACTCCGGTGCCAGTTCGTACCCTTCAGGATGGGTAACTACCAGCTGGTAACCGGTTTTGCTCATCCATTCCACGAACGAGTTGGCAACAGCCTGGGGCAACGCTTTGGGATGCGGAGCCCATGTAAGGACGACCCTGGGTTTTTCTGTTTTCCTGAGTTCTTCGATGGTAACCAGATCGGCATAGCTTTGCAGGGGGTGCCGGGTAGCTCCTTCGAGGCTCACCACCGGTACTCCTGCAAGCTCCACAAACTGAGTCAGGATCATTTCGCTGTAATCCTCATTCCGGTCCTGTAGCCGGGCAAAAGCCCGGACCCCAATGATATCGCAATAGGATCCGATTACAGGAATTGCTTCCCTGAGGTGTTCCGGTTTATCACCGTCCATTACCACACCGGTTTCTGTCTCCAATTGCCAGCTCTCCTCTCCCACATTCAGCACAATCGTATTCATTCCCAGGTTCATAGCAGCTTTCTGGGTACTCAGCCGGGTACGAAGACTCGAATTGAAAAACAGCAAAACCATGGTTTTATTCTTCCCAGTATGACGAAAGCCAAACCGGTTTTGTTTAATCTCCCTGGCCAGGTTTACTGCCTGTTTCAGGCTGTGAATATCGTTTACAGAAATAAAATGTTCCATCCTGTATCCTCTCTTTCAAAATGAAATTTATCTGGGGCGCACCTGCCCGTTCCCTTCAATGATCCATTTATAGCTAGTCAGTTCTTCGAGGGCCATTGGCCCGCGTGCATGGAGTTTCTGCGTACTGATCCCAATTTCTGCTCCCAACCCGAATTGGGCACCGTCGGTAAAGGCGGTTGATACATTGACGTAAATGGCTGCTGCATCCACAATTTTTTTAAATATTTCGCTCTTTTCTTTGTCTTCGGTTATGATTGCCTCGCTGTGTCCGGAACTGTACCTGGCAATGTGTGCCAGTGCTTCGTCAAAGCCATCAACGGTTTTGACCGACATCCTGAGGGACAGAAATTCTGTTCCGAAAGAGGTTTCATCGGCAGAACACAAAAGATCGTCCGGATACGTTCCCTTTACTTTCTCCAGGGCTTCTTCATCGGCGTACAGAACCACCCCATCGTTGGCAAGATTCACCGTGAGTTCCGGAAGATCATTCAACCTCGACCGGTCAATAACTAAACAATCAAGCGCATTACATACCGAAGGCCGTCGGGTCTTGGCGTTATAAATAACTTCCTTCCCAATACGTACATCGCCTGAATTTTCAAAATAGGTATGGCAGATTCCGGCCCCGGTTTCAATCACAGGAATCGAGGAATGCGTCCGCACAAAATCGATCAGCCCCTGGCTTCCTCTGGGAATGATCAGATCAATCCATCCCCGGGCATTTAACATGTCCTGTGTTTCCTCTCTTCCGGAACCAAGCAGACAAACAGTATGCGTATCAACCTGGTATTTTTCAAGAACAGTATGGATGACGGATACAATCGCTTCATTGGAAAAGATCGCATCGCTCCCCCCTTTCAGGATGCATGCATTCCCGGACTTCAGGCACAATGCGAACACATCAAAGGTAACATTGGGTCGGGCTTCATAAATGATTCCGATCACCCCAAACGGGACCGTAATCTTCCTGACAAACATCCCGTTATCATGTCTCCTTTCAGAAAGAATTTTTCCGACGGGGTTTTCCAGCTTTGCCACATTGTGTATATCCGCAGCAATGTTTTTAATCCGCTCGGCAGTAAGCTTGAGACGGTCGTATTTCGGATCAGCCGGATCCATCCGCGCAAGGTCTTTACGGTTCTCTGAAAGAATAAACTCCGTTTGTCTTTCTGCTTCTCCGGCAAGGCTTTCCAGAATTTGCTTCACCTCTTCCTCTGTAACAAGAGGTAATTTCCGGCTGGCCTCCCGTGTCTTTTGCAATGTATTTTGAATCTTCATATGTACGATACTTTATCCGAAATTCCAGGAAACACCAGGAATACAGCTCAGATTCCCTCCGGTTTGATGCCGTTATCCTCCACATACAAATAATCGTAATGGATAACCGGTTTCTGTTTAAGTTCCAGTTTTTCCTTTTTCAGATTATCCGAGTGATAGCAGGCTTTCCCCAATCCCACAAAATCGCCATTTTCCGTATAGATTTTCACCAGATCCCCTTTTTTAAATGATCCTTCCACCCGGGTGACTCCAACGGGGAGCAGGCTGACAGCCTTTTCTGAAAACAGGGCTTTGCATGCACCGGCATTGATGATCAATTTGCTTTTTGCAAAGGTATCGGAATAGGCAATCCAACGTTTCACATGGGACGGTACTTTTTTTTCGGGCACGAAAAAGGTCTGCTTTGCCTTTGCGGAAACATCCATAATATCCAAAAGGATATTCCCGGCAGATCCGTTGGCAATATGTACACCGATCCCTCCTTTTGCAACTTTCCGGGCAATCCGGCATTTGGTCAGAATACCTCCCCGTCCAAATTGTGATCTTTCACCCGCAGGAATACGTTCCGGATCAAAGCTGTCGTCCGAAATTTCAGGAATCAACTGAACCCCTTCTGTACCGGGAATGCCGTTATATATTCCATCTACATCGGTGAGGATGATCAAAGCCTGGGAATCTTCCATGGAAGCGATTAGCCCTGAAAGTTCATCGTTATCGGTAAACATCAGTTCAGTGATGGAAATGGTGTCGTTTTCATTGACGATCGGAACCACCCTGTTTTCAATCAATGTACGAATACAGTTTTTCATGTTCAGGTAATGGGCGCGGCTCGAAAAATTTTCCTTGGTTGTCAGGACCTGAGCACATGCAATTCCTTGTTCGTTGAAAAAATCGGCATAGCGGTTAATCAGCTTGACCTGTCCCAATGCAGCCCAAAGCTGGCGCGAAGAAACGGCATCGGACTTTTTCAGGGCAGATAGGACCGATCTGCCGGCAGCCACAGCTCCAGATGAAACCACAATCACTTCAATGCCGTGTTTATGCAAAAAGGAGAGCTGGTCCACAAGATGAGCCATACGCGAAACATCCAGGGTTCCGTCGGGCCGGGTAAGTATATTGCTTCCTATTTTTACGGTTATTTTTTTGTAGCGGAATTGCATCTTATTAAAATTGTATGCTTTTAGATGTATTTATCTCATTCTATTAATAATCTTAATGGTATTCGATGGAACTCGCCCCGGTTACTGCAATTTATTTATTTTGTTGTATGAAGCCAACAATCCCTGAATCAGGGATGAGCTGAATCCTTTGTGTTCCATTTCATTGAGGCCGGTAATGGTCACCCCCCGGGGAGTCGTTACTTTATCGATTTCCCTTTCGGGGTGATGTCCGGTTTGCATGATCAGCTCGGTAGCTCCTTTAACGGTTTGTGCCGTTATAAGCTGGGCTGTTTCGGCTCCGAAGCCGATTTCGATCCCCCCCTGCATAGCTGCCCGGATATACCGCAATGCGAAAGCAATTCCACAGGAGGACAAAACCGTTGCAGCGGCCATCAACTCTTCATTGATAAGAACTGTTTTCCCCAGATGATCAAACATCTCCATGACAAACTGTTTATGGGGTCCTGTATTCCCGTTTGCAGATATACAGGTCAGAGACTCCTGAAGCGAGATGGCTGTATTGGGCATTGCCCGGAAAATGGGAATGTGGTTTCCGGCTATCGCTTCCAGGTCTGTTATTCCCACCCCTGCCACAATGGAAATTAAGATCTTATCGGGTGTCAATTCTGCTTTTATATCCTGCACCACTGCTTTGTAATGGTAGGGTTTTACGGCCAGGATCACAACCCCGGCCTTGCTAACCACTTCGGAATTACAAACAGAAATGTTCACTCCTCCGGATGCTAATTCCTGGAGGGCTGTCTCTTTCGGATCGGACACATAGATATCCGAAGCTCCAACAAATTCTGATTTCAGGAGTCCGTTCACTATGGCACTTCCCATATTTCCGGCTCCGATAATTGCTATTTTTTTCTTTTCCATCGTTCCATATTGTAAAACATAACATCCAATTTGCTTTATTCACTCTGTAGAGCCCCCGAAAGGCTTCTGTGGGTCCACACCTTTTCAAAGGCTTCGATAAACAGGCCTGCCTGTTTTCGGCTCAAACAGAGGGGAGGCAAAAGCCTGATCACATGATCACCCGATACTCCGGTGAATATTTTATGCCTGGTCAGCATTTCCGAGCGAATTTCTTTTACCGTATGCTGAAATTCCAGTCCGATCATCAGCCCTTTTCCACGCACGGTAATTCCGGGGCCGAGTTTTTTCAGTTTTTCCATCAGAAAAACCCCTGTTTCAGCCGCATTTTCTATCAGTCTTTCGTTTTTAAATACATCCAGCACAGCAATAGCTGCAGCACAAGCGAGATGATTCCCTCCAAAAGTTGTTCCCAACATTCCATGCCAGGGTTTTATTTCCGGGGCTATCATCACTCCACCAATTGGAAATCCGTTGCCCATTCCTTTGGCGGTTGTAATGATGTCTGGTTTAATACCTGTATACTGATGAGCAAAAAATTTACCGCTTCGCCCGTAACCTGACTGGATCTCATCCACAATCAGGAGGCTTCCTTCCCGGGTAGTAATTTTTCTGAGTTCCGTCAAAAAATTCCTCTCCGGAATATGAATTCCCCCAATCCCCTGGATTCCTTCAATGATCACGGCTGCAACTTCATGCTCTGAGAAAGCTTTTTCAACGGCTTTCAGATCATTAAGAGGCAGGATCAGTGCATTTTCAGTCTTATTCACAGGAGCTACAATTTTCGGATTATCCGTAAGTGCCACTGCTGCCGAAGTTCTTCCGTGAAAACCCTTTGTGAAACTTAAAAACTTTTTCCTCCCCGTTACAAAGGAAGACAATTTAATGGCATTTTCGTTGGCCTCGGCACCGGAATTGCATAAAAACAGCTGGTAATCATCATACCCTGAAAGCTCCCCCAGCTTGCCGGCAAGTTCAACCTGAAGCGGGTTCTTTACTGAATTGGAATAAAAACCGATCCGATGCAATTGTTCAGTAATGAGCTTCATATAGTAAGGGTGGCTGTGACCGATTGAAATGACCGCATGGCCCCCATAGAAATCAAGGTATTTGTTTCCCTCTGAATCCCATACATTACACCCTGATGCTTTTACAGGGGTTATATCAAATAATGGATATACATCAAATAAATTCATATGTTTTGATTTTCTACATTTCTTTCAGCGTAATCTTCTCATTTTCCGGGGAAACAAAGAAGATCTGTACTGAATCAAGTGCCCCATGCAATGCTAAAACACAACCGGTTTAAGGATCAATCCTGTTTCTTCAGGTAAACCAAAAAGCAGATTCATATTCTGTACCGCTTGTCCTGAAGCTCCTTTTAACAGGTTGTCTGTGAGGGACAGTACGATCAATTTATTTTTCTGTTTTTCAAGGTATAAGACCGCTTTGTTCGTGTTTACCACCTGTTTCAGATCCGGATGTTTTTCAGCAATAAAAACAAAAGGATGGTTTCTGTAATAAGCTGAGTACATCCTCCTGGCTTCTTCCTCAGATCCTGAATAGCTGGTATATACAGAGACAAAAATGCCTCTTGTAAAATTGCCCCGAAAGGGGATAAAATTCAGATCTGAATTAAAACCCGGTTGTAATTGTTGAATACTCTGGATAATCTCTTCCTGGTGCGGGTGCTGAAACATCTTATATGCTGAAAGGTTATTGTGTCTCCAGCTAAAATGAACTGTAGCCGACAGGGATTGTCCGGCACCGGTGGATCCTGTGATGGCATGAACATGCAATTCATCCCGGATCGAACCCTTTGCAGCCAGTGGCAGAAGTGCCAGTTCAATGCCGGTGGCAAAACACCCGGGATTCGCAATCTTACGGGCCTTCCGGATCGCTTCCCGGTTAAGCTCAGGAAGTCCGTAAACAAACCCCTGGTTATCCGGTTTCAGGCGGAAATCCCGGCTCAGGTCAACAATCTTTACTCGCTCAGGAATTGCATGGCTTGTCACAAATTCTTCGGATCGTTTATGTCCCATGCATAAAAACAGAACATCCACAGCCTCCAAATCTGCAGATCCGGAAAAGCGCATGCGGGTTTCTCCGAAAAGACCGCTATGCACATCGCTAACCAGATCCCCTGCATGGCTTGTACTTTGGATAAATTCCGTTTCCACCCCGGGGTGATTCAACAGCAGCCGTATCAGTTCCCCTCCGGTGTAACCGGCTCCTCCTATGATTCCTGCTTTTATCATTGATCCCATTTTGTATCCTGTTTGTTTACTGCATAAAAAATTCTTTGGGGGGTTGCCATAATATGGGTATATCCTTTGACATCCTCGCCGGTCCATGCTCCGCTTTGTTCTCCATAAGCGCCAAAACCGGATTCCATCAGATCATGTTCCGATTCAATCCCGAGCAGATCAAAATGATACGGTTTTAATCCAACATATACTTTCCCGGTTACATTTTTCTGACTGCTTTCAAGGAATTTCTCCATATCCCGCATCACCGGTTCGTGGTATTGAGATTCGTGCAGAAACATCCCATACCAGTTAGCCAGTTGATCCTTCCAGTACATCTGCCATTTGGTGAGGGTATGTTTTTCCAGCAGGTGGTGTGCCTTAATAATGATCAGTGGTGCAGCGGCTTCAAAAGCAACACGCCCCTTAATACCCAGCATCGTATCACCCACATGGATATCACGCCCAATGGCGTAGGGGGTAACTATTTTATCCAACGCCTGAATGGCCTTAATCCCGTCGGGATATTTCTTCCCGTTAACAGCCGTTACTTCTCCCTTTACAAAATCCAGGTCCATTGTCTGACGGTCCTTTTTCTGTAACGGGTTGGGGTAAGCTTCCTCCGGCAAGGGATCTTTTGAAGTCAGTGTTTCTTTCCCCCCAATACTGGTTCCCCAGAGCCCCTGATTGATCGAATACTGCATTTTTTCAAAATCCTCCTCAATCCCATATTTTCTGAGAAATCCGATTTCCTGTTCTCTGCTTAAGGAAAGATCACGTACCGGAGTAAGTATTTCTATTTCAGGAGCCAGCACCTGAAAAGTCAGATCAAACCGGATCTGATCATTGCCTGCACCAGTACTTCCATGGGCTACATAACGGACCCCATTCTTTTTTGCATACTCAATAACAGCCATTGCCTGAAAAACACGTTCAGAACTTACGGAAACCGGATATGTATTGTTCCTCAGTACATTTCCATAGACCATGTACCGGATGCATTTTTCATAATATGTACCGGTAATATCGAGCGCCACATGCTCCCTGGCTCCAAGCCGGTATGCCTTCTTTTCAATCTCAGCCAGCTCCTTCCGGGAGAACCCTCCGGTATTTGCCAGAACTGTGTATACATCAAATCCTTTTTCTTTGGATAAATATTTTACACAAAAGGAGGTGTCTAATCCCCCACTGAATGCCAACACAACTTTTTCTTTCATAGAAGATATTTCTTGCTTTATATTTTAAACAGGGAAAAGATCATCGGTAAAAATTTAATCCCTCCCACTTTGTTGTTTTTCCGTTTTAACTTATTGATGCTATCCAGAAGGGACCGTTTTCTGATTTTGCCGTTTTTTTTGCTTTTCTCCCATGCCGGATCGTATAACATACCGGTACATAAGCATTTTGTCCTGCCGGTACGGACCAGGATGTCGTAGTTTACACATCCGGAACACCCTTTCCAGAAGGCATCTTCATCGGTCAGCTCGGAAAAGGTCACCGGCCGGTATCCCAGTTCATGGTTAATTTTCATCACAGCCAGGCCGGTTGTCAGACCGAAAATTTTCGCTTCCGGATATCTCCTGCGCGATAAGGCAAAAGCCTGGCGTTTGATCTCTTTTGCCAGTCCCAACCCTCTGTATTCCGGTGTGACAATAAGTCCGGAATTGGCAACAAACCGGCCATGCCCCCATGTTTCGATGTAACAGAATCCGGCAAACTTCCCGCCTTTATCCGTGGCAATGATCGCTTTTCCCTCTACCATCTTTTCTTTCAGGTATTCATAAGTCCGCCGGGCAATCCCTGTCCCCCGCTCCTGTGAAGCATCTTCAATAGCCTGATTAATGGTATCAATGTACGGGATGTGAACCTCGTTTGCTATCTCTATTTTTATTCTGTTTTTTATTTCTCGTTTCATGTTGCTCTTATCTGTTCTTAACGATACATTCAATCGTACGAACCTGCATATTCTGCATGCTCTTTTTATGTTTTTCCGGATTTATCCCAGTTTCTTCTCCAAAGCCGGCATAATCAGAATCAACGAATCCAGTAGTTCTCGTTGTGAAACACCTTCTCTCAAAACAATCAGAATGGTATCATCCCCGGCAACTGTCCCCATAATGCCCCATGAACCGGCATTGTCGATAACCGAAGCAATGCTGCTTGCATAACCCGGTAATGTCTTTATGATCCCAATATTCCCTGAAAAATCAATCCCTTTAAAACCATCCGCCAGAAAATTTACCTTTTGCAACGTTTTATTCCCCGGGGATCCTGCTTCCGGAATAAGATAGGTATACTCCCCGGACGGGTCCGGCACTTTTGCTACCTTCAGGTTCTTTAAATCACGCGACAAGGTTGCCTGGGTCAGATCAAAGCCCAGACGCCTTAACTGATCCAAAAGTTCCTCCTGACTGTGTATGTGACCATTCGAAATTACTTTCCTGATCGCTACCTGACGCTGCAATTTATGTTTCATTAAATGTATAAATATGCATTTTTTGTGCAAAAATATACATTTCTTTATAAAATCAAATTATTTACGGTAAATATTTTTATTTTTGCAGCCAATTCGTAAATGGTGAAGCGAAACTAAAAGAGATGAATCAGATCAACGGGAAAAAGAAACCGCAATAGGGATGCGTTTGAACTACATAAAATAGTACAGGCGCATTTTTTTTAACAAAAAACGGAAAAATGGTACGATGCAGACAAGCAAGGTTAGTTTTGGAAGACGGCACAGCATTTATTGGTAAATCGTTTGGTTCTGATCGATCTGTGGCCGGGGAGATTGTTTTCTATACCGCCATGACCGGTTATCCGGAAAGCCTTACGGATCCTTCCTATACGGGTCAGATTCTTGTTTCGACCTACCCGATGGTTGGCAATTACGGAGTTCCTGAGAACACAGCTGAGAATGGGATCTTCCGGCATTATGAATCCGCCCGTGTTCATGTTCTGGGATTGATCATTTCTGATTATTCTTTTGAATACAGCCATTGGAATGCCATTAAAAGTCTGGGTGAATGGCTTAAAGAATCGGATGTTCCAGGTTTGTTTGATATTGATACCAGGGCGCTGACAAAGATTCTCAGGGAGAAAGGATCCATGTTGGGGAAAATTGAATTTGACGGAGAGGCAGTAGCCTTCCGGGATCCGAACAAAGAAAATCTTGTTGCCAGGGCGAGCATAACGGACCGGCAGGTTTATGGCAGGGGAAAACACAAGGTTGTATTGGTGGATTGTGGAATGAAATACAACATTATCCGTTGCCTGCTGGAAAGGGATACTACAGTGATCCGGGTTCCCTGGGATTATGATTTCACACGGGAATCCTATGACGGTATTTTCCTCTCCAACGGGCCGGGAGATCCCGCCATGTGCGGAGAAACGATTAAGAACATCAGAAAGGTTCTTTCAGACCCGAGACCCATTATGGGAATCTGCCTGGGCAACCAGCTTCTTGCCAGAGCGGCCGGAGGCGACACCTACAAGCTGAAATACGGACACCGAAGCCACAACCAGCCTGTTCTCCTTGCCGGGACGAACCGTTGTTTTATCACTTCACAAAACCATGGCTATGCCGTTTTACCGGAATCGTTGCCCGCAGACTGGGAACCTCTTTTTATCAATGTGAATGACCAGACCAATGAAGGAATCAGGCACAAAACAATGCCGTTTTTTTCTACACAGTTTCATCCCGAAGCTTCCGGCGGACCTACCGATACGGAATTTTTATTTGATGATTTTATTGAAAATATTAAGGCATCAAATCGAAGGTTAAATCAAACTAAACCTAACGCGTAATTCGAATATCGTATCTCGTCAATTCAAGATTGTTATGATAAAAAATAAAATTAGCAAAGCCCTCATTCTTGGTTCAGGAGCTTTAAAAATCGGGGAAGCCGGAGAGTTCGACTATTCGGGGTCCCAGGCATTGAAAGCACTTAAGGAAGAAGGGATTGAAACCGTTCTGGTCAATCCGAATATTGCGACGATTCAGACCTCAGAGCACATTGCTGACAAGATCTATTTTCTTCCGGTGACTCCTTTTTTTGTAGAAAAAGTAATTGAAAAAGAACGTCCTCAGGGCATTTTGCTTGCTTTTGGCGGGCAGACGGCACTGAATTGCGGAGTGAAACTTTTTGAAACCGGTATCCTTGAAAAATACAACCTGAAAGTACTCGGAACGCCGGTTCAGTCAATCATCCAGACCGAGGATCGTCAGCTATTTGCCAAAATGCTGGGAGAAATAGATATCAAAACACCGGTAAGCATTGCCTGTAAATCGATTGAGGAAGCGAAGGCTGCGGTTGAAAAACTGGATTTCCCGGTCATCCTCCGGGCTGCCTACACCCTGGGAGGAATGGGAAGCGGATTCTGTGAAAACAGGGAGGAGATGGAGAAACTGGCTTCCAAGGCTTTGTCCTACTCTCCGCAGATCCTGATTGAAGAATCGATCAAGGGATGGAAAGAAGTGGAGTATGAAGTGGTCCGTGACCGCTACGACAACTGCATCACCGTATGCAATATGGAGAATTTCGATCCACTGGGAATCCATACCGGCGAAAGCATTGTAGTGGCCCCATCGCAAACATTATCCAATGCTGAATACCATAAACTGCGGGCACTCTCCATAAAAATAATACGGAAAGTGGGGGTCATCGGGGAA
Source organism: uncultured Mariniphaga sp. (assembly GCA_964575025.1). Classification (GTDB taxonomy): domain Bacteria; phylum Bacteroidota; class Bacteroidia; order Bacteroidales; family Prolixibacteraceae; genus JABMQB01. Next base: position 62,279 of record CAZNPV010000005.1, on the reverse strand, counting down.
TGCAACGTACAGTTTGCCCTTGATCCTGAATCGGAAGATTACCGGGTCATTGAAGTAAATGCACGGCTTTCGCGTTCGTCGGCACTGGCATCCAAAGCTACCGGCTATCCCCTGGCCTTTGTGGCAGCCAAACTGGGCCTGGGATACGGTCTCTTTGAATTAAGAAATGCAGTCACCAAAGTAACAACAGCCTGCTTTGAACCTGCCCTTGACTACATCGTCGTAAAAATCCCCCGATGGGATCTCAACAAATTTACGGGCGTTTCCAAAGATATCGGAAGCTCGATGAAAAGTGTGGGTGAGATCATGGCCATCGGACGGTCGTTTGAGGAGGCGATCCAGAAAGGAATTCGGATGGTGGGTGTGGGCATGCATGGTTTCGTTGGCAATACAGGCACAATTCCCCCGGACGAAGTCGATAAGGAACTGGTTACGCCCACAGACCGCAGAATCCTGGCAATCGCCGAAGCATTTAAAAACGGCTATTCGATTGACCGGATCTATGAAAAAACAAAAATCGACCGCTGGTTTTTGCAAAAACTGAACCATATCTACAGGATCAGCAAAATGCTGGAACAGGTGCCTTCGATTGAAACCCTTTCTGAGGAACTTCTGATCACAGCCAAAAAAGCCGGTTTTTCTGACTTCCAGATAGCCCGGCTTGTGGAAGACAGCCCCAATGAAAAGATCCGGAACGATCTGATCCGCGTCCGCAACCGAAGAAAAGAAAAAGGAATTCTCCCCGTAGTGAAACAAATTGATACCCTCGCAGGGGAATATCCTGCACAAACCAACTATTTATACCTCACCTACAACGGAACCGAAAATGATATTGACTATACCGACGATAAAAAATCGGTTGTTGTGCTTGGATCAGGAGCTTACCGGATTGGAAGTTCTGTAGAATTCGACTGGTGCAGCGTAAATGCCATAAACACAATCAGGGAAGTAGGCTACCGTTCGGTTATGTTGAACTATAACCCGGAAACCGTAAGTACCGATTATGATAGCTGTGACAGGCTCTATTTCGATGAACTATCCTTCGAACGCGTCATGGATGTGATTGATCTTGAAAAACCCTTCGGAACCATTATTTCAATGGGGGGGCAGATCCCCAATAACCTGGCCATGAAACTCTATCAGATGGGTGTGACGGTATTGGGAACTTCACCCGTTAACATTGACAATGCCGAAAACCGGGAGAAATTTTCATCGTTACTCGACAGGCTCGATGTTGATCAACCCCGATGGGCAAGGTTATCCACAACCGAAGGAATCCATAAATTTACAGATAAGGTGGGTTATCCGATCCTGATCCGGCCCTCGTATGTTCTGTCAGGAGCTGCCATGAACGTAGTATCCAATTCCGATCAACTGGAACATTTCCTTATGCAGGCAGCCAACGTATCAAAGGAATATCCGGTGGTTGTAACCGAATTTATTGAGGAGGCCAAAGAAATTGAAATAGATGCCGTGGCCCGTGAAGGTGAAATTATTGCGTATGCCATCTCAGAACACGTCGAATTTGCCGGAGTGCATTCAGGCGATGCAACCATTGTTTTCCCCCCTCAGAAACTGTATATTGAAACCATCCGCCGCATAAAAAAGATCGCCAGGAAAATTGCCAAAGGACTTGAGATTTCAGGTCCGTTTAACATGCAGTTCCTGGCTAAAGATAACGACATCAAAGTAATTGAATGCAACCTGCGGGCTTCGCGTAGTTTCCCCTTTGTATCAAAGGTCATGAAGATCAATCTGATCGATATCGCTACAAAAGTAATGTTGGGCATACCGGTTGAGAAACCCGACAAATCGTTATTTGAACTCGATTACGTAGGAGTAAAAGCCCCTCAGTTCTCCTTTGCCCGCTTACTGAATGCCGATCCGGTACTCGGAGTGGATATGGCTTCTACAGGGGAAGTCGGATGTATCGGCGAATCCTATTACGAAGCGATCCTGAAATCAATGCTGTCGGTAGGATACACAATCCCGGAAAAAAATATACTGATCTCATCAGGTCCTTCCCGGTCGAAAGTGGAATTACTCCAAAGTGCCGGTATGCTGGTGAAACGAGGATATCACCTGTTTGCCACCGAAGGAACCCATCGTTTCTTTAGGGAAAATGGAATCGAAAATACGTTGCTTCACTGGCCCGACGAAGAAGACAGACACCCCAATACCCTGGAATATATCCGTCAGAAAAAAATTGACCTGGTCATAAACATCCCGAAAAACTATACCCGACGGGAACTAAAAAACGGATACCAGATACGACGGGATTCCATAGATTTTAATATTCCCCTGATTACCAATGCCCGGGTGGCGAGTGCCTTTATTTATGCATTCTGTAAACTGGGGGAAAAGGATATTTCGGTGAAAAGCTGGGATGAATACACCAACTGAAAAAGAAGCTGTCTGAAAAGAGAATAGAACAGCTAAGGACAAAAAGCTACCGCAAAGGACGCTACGTTATCTCCTGTTGATTGTGAATTCTCTATGGACGTTGCGCCTTTCTGGCGAACTTTGCGGTTAATGAATACAATGACTTATCAGAAAGTCTCTTATAATTTCTTGCAGGTCGATTAATTTAATACAAGCTTGAAAGACCATTCAATGGTTTGGCCTTCTTCCGTTTTTCTGTCCCCTGTTACTTTTACCGGTATTCTGATTTTTACTTTCCAGACTTTTGTTTTTACCTGCTCCATATGTTCTGTTTTCCTGGCTTTATTATTCTTCGTAAACCAACAGCAAATATTGTTCCAGATTTATTCTACAATATAGGATATTGGATGCAGGATTTAACCAAAAGGTTGCGCTGATCACAGAGAACTTATTAACAGCACTGTGTTTGTATCGGACAAAAAGAATTAAATCTTTGTTTTCAGCAGGGCAATATCCAGGACATCCATAATGGTTTTTACAAAATGGAAGGTAAGTCCCTTTACATAGTTGGTCTTAATTTCCTCGAGGTCTTTTCTGTTAACTTCCGACAGGATGATGTGATTGATTCCCGCCCGTTTGGCTGCCAGTATTTTTTCCTTGATTCCTCCTACGGGAAGCACTTTCCCGCGCAGGGTTATTTCGCCGGTCATGGCTAAATTTTTCCGCACTTTCCTTTTCGTAAAGGCTGAAGCCAGGGCACTCACTATGGTGATCCCTGCCGACGGGCCATCTTTCGGGATCGCTCCTTCCGGAACATGAACGTGGACGTTCCACGTTTCAAATACTTCAGGCTTAAGGTCCAGCGTGTTGGCATGTGATTTTAAATATTCATGGGCAATAATAGCCGATTCCTTCATCACTTCTCCCAGGTTTCCTGTAAGGGTTAAGGTTCCTTTTCCTTTGCTGAGGCTACATTCCACATACAGTATTTCCCCTCCTACGGCGGTCCAGGCAAGACCGGTTACGACCCCTGCAAAATCATTGCCCTGGTACTTTTCTTTGGTATATTCAACAACCCCGAGATATTCACGAATATCGGTCCGCGTAAGCCTAGGATCATAGGGTTCTTCGAAGGCTACTTTTTTGGCTACCCGTCGGATCACTTTTGCAATCTTCTTATCCAGTTCCCTCACACCTGATTCGCGGGTATAATTTTCTGTAATATGTTCAAGTATCTCCTTTGAAAACTTCACATCTCCCTTTTTCAGGCCATGATTCTTAAGTTGTTTAGGGATCAGGTGTCGTTTGGCAATTTCCACTTTTTCCTCTACCAGGTATCCACTTACTTCAATCAGTTCCAGCCTGTCGCGAAGGGCCGGATCAATGGTATTCAGTGTATTGCCGGTAGCAATGAAGAGAACCCGGGAAAGATCATAATCAAGCTCCACATAATTATCATGGAATCCGGTATTCTGTTCGGGGTCGAGCACTTCAAGCAATGCCGATGCCGGATCTCCGTGAAACTGCCTTGACACTTTATCGATCTCATCCAGAATAAATACCGGATTGGAAGATTTCGCTTTTTTAATATTCTGGATAATCCTTCCCGGCATAGCCCCAATGTAGGTTTTTCTGTGGCCCCGGATCTCCGATTCATCATGCAGTCCGCCCAGGCTGATCCGCACATAATTACGCCCAAGCGCCCTGGCTACCGACTTCCCCAGCGATGTTTTCCCAACACCCGGGGGCCCGTAAAGACACAGAATGGGCGATTTCATATCCTTTTTCAGTTTCAGAACTGCCAGGTGCTCCAGGATTCTTTCCTTGACGGTTTCCAGACCGAAATGATCTTCATCCAGGATCTTCCGGGCACGGTTCAGGTCAAAATTATCGTCGGTATATTCATTCCAGGGAAGCTCAAGCAACGTCTGGCAATAGCTAAACTGAACCGAATATTCACCGGCGGCCGGATTCAACCGCAGCAATTTATCAACCTCCTTTTCAAAATATTTAGCCGTTGTTTTATCCCACTTTTTCTTCCTGGCTTTTTCTTTCATTTCATGTATTTCCTGCTCAATCGGATTCCCTCCCAGCTCATCCTGTATGGTTTTCATCTGTTGATGCAACAGAAATTCGCGCTGTTGTTTATCCATATCGGATTTTACTTTCGATTGGATATCATTTTTCAATTCGAGCATCTGGACTTCCTTAACCAGGTAACTGATCGCCTGCACTCCGCGTTCCCGGAGTTCATCAATCTCAAGGAGGCTTTGTTTGTCCTGCACCTTAAGGTCCGTGTTGGAACAGATAAAATTGATCAGAAAGGTACTGTTTTCGATATTTTTCACTGCAAAGGTTGCTTCCGGAGGCACATTGGCAGCAAACTGGGCAATTTTAATGGACAGGTCTTTGAGCGAACCGACAATTGCATTGAACTCAGCACTATCACCCCGGTGTATTTTTTCATTCAATACATCGACCGTTGCCTTGTAATAGGGCTGGTTTGTCACCATCTCCCTTACCCTGAACCTCCTTTTCCCCTGAATAATTACCGAAGTGGAACCATCCGGCATTTCGAGGATTTTCAATATCGCAGCCACCGTTCCCACCGAAAACAGATCCCCGGGAGCCGGATCATCCCGATTGAAATCCCTCTGTGCCAATGTCCCGAGTAATTTACTTCCCTCATTGACATCCCGGATCAGCTGCAACGATTTGCGGCGCCCCACGGTGATCGGAAGAACCACTCCCGGAAACAAAACGGTGTTTCTCAGAGGCAGTATGGGTAAAATATCCGGAACCTCTACATCGCGCAAATCACTGTCGTCCCCATCCGCTATAATCGGAATAAAATCCGCATCATCGGGTAACCCATCGGATAAAATAATATTTCGAAAGTTGACTTCGTCCAGAATTCCCATAGTTCGAAATTAATAAAAAAAGCCCCTTGACGGAGCTTCCTGATTCGTTAGCACTCGCTAATTCACTTTTTTCTCTTTTCCATATGGCTTTTATACCGGGTATTAAATTTATCTACGCGTCCTGCCGTATCAACCAGTTTTACCTTTCCGGTATAGAAAGGATGGGAGGTATTTGAAATTTCAATTTTCACCAAAGGATACGATACGCCATCCACTTCGATCGTTTCCTTCGACTGGGCTGTTGATTTATTTATAAATACCTGGTTATTCGACATATCTTTAAATGCAACCAACCTGTAATTTTCCGGGTGTATTCCTTTCTTCATTGGTCTAAATTTATAATTCTTTATGGTGATTCATCTTCCTGAGATTCATAGGGCAAAAGACACCTGCCTTTCCTGTTCATTGGATTCCGTAAGCCTGTGTGTGCCATCACTCCGGGATGTAAACCCCTGTCCTTTTAATTTTTATACGGCCTGCAAAGATAAGTATCCCGGATTAAAATCCAAAAGTTTTTAATTTATAATTTATCTTTTTCGGTCATCTTTTCAGCGTCAATAACGGGAGCCCTTTTAAAAGGTTTATTCCGGTCGAACAAATACCGGCATGTATGATGGGTTTTTACCCGCTTCCCGCCTACTGACTCGTACAGTGAAATGATCTTCGGATTAAAATCTCCGGCCCATGATAATTCAACTTCCTTATACCAGGGCTTGTGTTTCATTAGCTGATCCTGATGCCAGAAAATTGCGGATTCAATTCCCGATCGCTGAAATTTCGGAACAACCCCCATGATCAGGATCCTGGTCCGCGTCATCACATGTTTTCTTTTGTAATAGAGAAACTTTAAAATGCTTATCCAATTCAGTTTGCCATTCAACCGGATCAGGATCTGATTCAGATCCGGAATCATCACGAACAATGCGATCGGTTCCCCTTCATGATAAGCAAACCAGATCATCTCCGGATCAAGAATGGCTTTTGACTTTTTCATAAAGTCCCTGATATCATCCGGATCAAGGGGTTTGAAATGTTCATGAAAACGCCATGCTTCATCGTAGATATAACAAAAATCGGAAACAAATTTATCCGCTTCCTCATAGGTAAAATGCCTGAAACTGTACTGCGGTTTCTGAGCCACCCAACCGGCAATTTTCCAGAACCTTTCCGGGAACGGCACGGAATAATCCAGGTGATAGGAAAATTGTTTGAAATAGACCTGAAATCCGTAGTTCTCAAAAAGTTCCCGGTACCAGGGTGGATTGTAAGGCATTCCGTACCCCTGCGGCATGAATCCGTCAACCAGAAGGCCCCAGTTCAGGTAGTTTTCCCCGAAATTTACAGGCCCGTCCATGGCTTCCATACCGTTTTCCCGGTTCCATTCACGGGCTATGTCAAATAACATTGTCGCTGCTTCCTGGTCGTTGATACATTCAAAGAAACCACAACCTCCTGTGGGCTGTTCGTAGGTATAGGCTTTATCAAAGTTTATAAATGCTGCAATTCTTCCCAGGAGTTCACGGTTCTCACCGATCAAAACCCACCTGGCCGCTTTCCCGTTCTTAAAGGCGGAATTTTTACCGGGCACAAACGTCTCTTCAATCATCCCTTCTATCGGGCACACCCAGTTCGGGTCATCCTTATAGATCAGGTGGGGTACTTTATGAAACAGTTTTCTGGTTTTTTTATCGGTAACTTCGATTAACTGCATGCTATTTTTTGTTTCGAATAAAGGTAAGACAAAAAATGATTTTATCATTCTGTTTGCAAAAGGCAAATTTCAAAAACATAGGGCATCGCAGCCGATTGACTGCCAACAAGCGAAGCCGTAACGCTGTCTGAACAGGGTTTTCTTTCACAAAACGCACTGAATATTAATTCCTTAAGATTTATTCAGGAGCCTAAACCCTGTTAATCCTCAATAATGGGCATCCTCACAAAAGGTTTTTCCCGGTCGAAAAGATATCGCATGGTATAATGGGTAATATCATGATCGGCACCGAACGATTTAAAGAGTGCATTCATCCTGGGATTAAAATCACCCACCCAGCTCATTTCCATTTCATTATACCAGGGTTTCCGTAACATTACCTGTTTTAACTGATGGAAGATCCCCGATTCAATACCAGAACGTTGATATCTGGGGGTCACCCCCAAAACAATCACCCGGCAACGAGTCATGGTTTTCTGGTATTTAAGCAGAAAAAAACGGATCATATGTATCGGTCCAATTTTTTTTGTATTCAGTTTTTTCAGGATCTGGTTCAGATCAGGTAACATCATAAAAAAGGCTACGGGATCGCCGTTGCTATACGCATACCAGATAAATTCCTCATCCAGAACAAATTTTGATTGTCTGATCAGTTCTTTGAGACCCTGCCGGGTTGCCGGTTTGTAGTTGCGGTGGTTTTTCCAGGCCTGCTGATGAATGGTGATGAAATCGTTAATGTATTTATCCTGGTTTTTTACGGTAAAATGTTCAAAGCTCAGACCGGGCTTTTTAGCTACCCAGGCCGCAATCTTCCAGAACCGTTCAGGAAGGTCGGGATGGGTTATATCCATTCTGTAGCTTAGCTGCTTATAGTAGATCTTAAAGCCGTAATCCGTAAAGAGTTTCTGGTAATAGGGAGGATGGTACTGCATTCCGAATGTTTGCTGTTTGAATCCTTCGGCCAGCAATCCCCAGTTGAAAAAGTTCTCCCCAAAATTCACCGGCCCGTCCATGGCTTCCATACCACGGCTTCTGAGCCATTCGCGTGCCGTGTCGAAAAGCAGATCTGCAACCTCCTGATCATCGATGCATTCAAAAAAACCGATGCATCCGGTAGGCTGTTCATATGAGCGTGCCATGCTTTCTTCATAAAAAGCGGCAATTCGTCCAACCACATTCTTCTCTTTTTTAACAATCCACCGGCGAGCATCCCCGTTTTTAAATCCGCTATTATTGTGTGGATTGAAAATGTTCTCATGCATGCTTCGCACCGGAGGAACCCAATTTGGATCGTTTTCATAAATTTTGTGCGGAAGATCATAAAATTGATTTAGGGATTTCCTGTTCATTACCTCAACAATATGCATGAAAAATCAGGTTATATGGTTTCCCCGAATATACTATTTATTGCGAAACAAAAAAAGCAGAAACAAAGATTCCATCTTTTTGTAAGAGATGGAATCTTTTATCCTTTGTCACAGTCTCTTTGCTACAGGATAACCAATCATTCCCATGATTATCCACCCTGAATTACCAAAATCACTCCTTTGGGCTTACGTATTCCGGCCATAAGCATTACATTTGTCTTCAGATATATATAGATCTCCTCATTTGCATGAAAAAAACGTATTTCCGAAAATATGTAACCAACATTTCAGGGCTACAGGCTTTTCAGCTGATCCGGTTCGGATCCTTCTTCCTGATCAGTATTATCTTCACCAAAAGCAGCCTTACGACCGAAGCCATTGGGTCCTTTGAAATATTCCTTTTCCTGGGCACCCTGCTTTGTTCTTTTTGGATCAACGGACTGATTCAATCGTTCCTTCCCCTTTCATCCGACAACAAAACCTTTGGGAAAAGTTCAGATAACCGGTCACCCGAACTGTTTAATGCCTTCCTGCTGATCACGCTGTTAAGTATGGGGGTAATTCTGGCCCTTCTTTTTTTCAGGGAACTTCTTGCAGGGCTTTTGAATCCCGGGGGCGACATACCCTATTTCAACCTGTTTTTGCCTTACATTTTTTTCAGTTGTCCGGCCTACCTGATCGAATACATCTACCTGCTGAGAAACAAGCCAGGGTGGATCATCCGGTATGGGGTTATCACCTTTTCAGCCCAGGTAGCCATCATTTCATTGCCGGCCGTACTGGGGTATGATATGGTGTACAGCATTGGAGGGTTGGTTATCCTGTCGGCCTTTCGTTATCTATGGATAGCCTTTCTGCTTTTCAAATATGCCACCCCCCTGTTTTCTGCCCGTTTTATCGGAGAACATCTGAAAATCGGGTTCCCTCTGATTGTGAGTGCACTTCTGGCCAGTTCTGCGGTGTATGTTGACGGAGTGATTGTGTTGAACGCCTATGATGCAGCCACATTTGCGGTCTTCAGATACGGAGCCAAAGAACTCCCCTTTGTTGTGTTGCTTGCCAATGCATTCAGCACAGCCATGATCCCGGAATTTTCGCAAAGGGGAAAAATGAAGGAAGCCCTCAGGAGCCTGCGTAAAAAATCCGAAAACATGATGCATTACCTGTTCCCGGTGACTTTCATTTTTCTGCTTACCAGCTCCTGGCTCTACCCCCGTGTTTTTAATGAAAACTTTGCTGAAAGTGCAAAAATCTTCAATATTTATCTTTTGTTGATCTCTTCACGCCTGGTTTTTCCGCAACCCATTCTTATCGGATTGAAAAAAACAAACATTGTGATGGTTGCCTCGTTGGCAGAATTCCTAATCAATGCAGCCCTGAGTATTCTTTTTGTTCGGTTCTGGGGTATGGAAGGGGTCGCTTTCGCTACTGTGATTGCTTACCTTTTACAGAAAATTATCTGGGTCTGGTATAATAAAATCACCTTAAAAATAAAACCTTCACAATATATTCCGGTAATTCCACTGGCCATATACAGTGTGATCCTGACTGTAATTTTTATTGTAATGTATTAATTTTGTACTGAGAATTCCAAAGAAACAATGGTCACAAATTATACCATACTGAAAGGATTGATCCGCTGCCCGGTGTGCCACAGCCCGGGACTCCAGGCAACAGAAAAGGGATTAACCTGTCCGGGATGCAACCTGTTTTATCCGGTGGAAAACGGAGTCCCGGCAATGATTGCTGCCAATAAAACCGTAAGCAACAAATCGGATCTTCATACTGTTTTTGGGACCACCTTTGATTACTTAGACCATTACCGGAGGGATGCCCTTGAATATGATTATTTCCAGGAGCAACATGGCGCAACCCACCATAGTGAACGAAGGCTAAGGGAATTTATCTCCCGGAAAATTCCGGAAAAAAAGGGAGTAATTCTTGATGTCGGCTGCGGAAGTGCATGGGTGGCAAAGACATTCTGTTCCAAAGGGTATCAGGTTGTATCGTTTGATATTTCAGAAAAAAATACACAGGAAGCGCTGAAACGATACCCTTCGGATAACCATGCTGCTGTCGCAGGGGACATATTTTCACTTCCTTTCAGGAAAGGCAGTTTTGATTACATCATTGCGTCCGAAATCATTGAACATGTCACCGAGCCGGACACATTCGTAAAAAACCTTTTTGTCATTTTAAAACCCGGAGGTATTCTGGTTGTAAGCACTCCCTACAAAGAAAAAATTGAATACTCTCTTTGTATCCACTGCAACCGCCCTACTCCCCATTCAGCCCATTTGCATTCCTTTGATGAAAACAAACTGACAGGTCTCTATAAAGGCAGCGATCTGAAAAAGGTTGAATATGTAAAATTCAGCAACAAAGCGCTGGTTTATTTGCATACCCATGTCATCCTGAGGCTGATGTGTTTTACCCTGTGGAAGTGGATTGACAGGCTGTCAAACCTGATCTGTAACCGCCCCTTACGGATCCTGGTAATATGGCACAAGCAGGAAAACAAACCGGAGAATGCAAATAGGAAGAATTAATCTATCTTTGTTAAAAACAAAATAACTATGATTGCTTTCAAAGGCAGAACCCGCACTATTCTTCTGGGCCTTGGTGCCCTGATCCTGCTTTTTCTGATGTGGTACTTCAGTGCAATTGTTACCTATATCATCCTATCCGTTGTTTTATCTTTTCTGGGAAGGCCGGTTGTCAGGCGTCTGAAACGTATCAGAATAAGAAAATTCACCATTCCGGGCAGTCTGGCTGCCTTCCTGACCCTGATCCTTCTCTGGGTGGTCTTTATAACCTTTTTCCGTTTCATGATCCCCCTGTTGATCAACGAATTTGATACCTTCTCCAACCTGGATCTGGATGCCCTTATGGAGTCTGTTCAGGAACCAATCCGGCGAATCAGCCATTTTCTTACAGGGGAAAGCATTGAGATAGGCGGAAAGACCTTCTATGATATCCTCCAGGAACAGCTAAGCACCCGCTTTGAATTTTCCCGGTTTTCCACGATCCTCGGATCGATTGCCGGAACCCTGGGCAATATCTTTATAGGCTTCTTTTCGATTTCCTTTATCACTTTCTTCTTTCTGAAAGAACAGGACATGTTCAAAAATGGCGTTCTATTGCTGGTTCCGAGTGAAATGGAGGAGAAAGTTGGAAAAATCATGTCCTCTATATCGTATCTTCTCCGCCGTTATTTCATCGGACTGATTTTAGAGGTCTTAATGGTTATGCTGCTCGACACGCTGGGATTGACAATCGTTGGCATTGAGTTTCACCACGCTGTGGTTATCGGATTGTTTTGTGGCCTTTTTAATGTGATTCCCTACCTGGGTCCGTGGATGGGTGCTTTTGTGGGGCTGCTTATCGGAACAGCGATCAACCTGGATGCTGATTTCATGAGCTATACCCTTCCTTTGCTGGGCTGGATGACGCTTGTATTCATATCCGTACAGGTTATCGATAATATTCTTTTCCAGCCCCTCATCTATTCCAGCAGTGTAAAAGCCCATCCCCTCGAGATTTTCCTGGTAATCCTGGCTGCCGGCAGCATGGCGGGTATCATTGGCATGATCCTGGCTATTCCGAGTTATACCATTTTAAGGGTTATTGCCAAAGAATTCTTCGATAACATGAAACTTGTAAAAAAACTCACGGAAAGTCTGAACCAAAGCAATAAACAATGAGCCCGGAGTTACGCATCAAACGGTAATACAGTCCGTGAAAAATTCTGTTTGCTAATCCAAAAGTTCAAAATCGCCCTTCAGCATCCGGATGCAATTTCGCAGGGCCCTGAAATTGTGATAGTTCACCTTCCAGTCTGTGGCTTTGGGTGAAGTAACGCGCCAGGGGCTGTTATCCAGGCCTTCTTCGAACCATCCGCCCTGTTCATGATCAATCAGATAGGCTTTTATATAATTCCACTGTTTTCTGAAATAGATGCGGTATATTTCCTCTTCCGGAAACAATTCGGACATCAGCAACAGGGCATTCAATGCTTCCGCTTCGCTCCACCACACTTTTGGATCGTGCATGATGGTTACCGTATCGGCCCCTTTAAAATAATATCCCTGGTCATAAATACCGCCGTTCTTTTGATCCCATCCGGTATGGATCGTGTGGTCCACCATCTTTTTTGAAAGTGCCAGAGCCTGTTCATCCATCTGCCCCAGTGCATGGGCAGCTTCCAGCAACAGGAATCCTGTTTCGATATCGTGGCCGAACGAAATATGGTCACTGTAGATATTTCTCCGGATCACAGCTTCTGAAGAATCACGGAACGTGATGGGCTGCCAGTCGCGTGTTAAGAACAAAGTCAGATAGCCTTTTTCCGTTACGATCTTTTCAGAGATCAGTGTATACATCTCCTCCAGTCTTTTTCGCATCAGTGGTTCGGGCCATACTTTATACAGTTCAGTAAAAGCTTCCAGCAGATGAATGGAAGTATTCTGGTCCTTCTGGCTTATGCGTTCATACCCGGGAAGATCCTCAGGAAGTCCTTTCAACTGTTCTTTGTTCCCTTCGCTTAACGGAGAGCCATTCCGCTGAAGGCTGTTGAAATAACCTCCGTAAACCGGGTCATGGCTATATTTTTCAAGCCACATGAAGGTTCTCTTTGCCAGTTCCAGTGCTTCCTCATTTCCGGTCAGGTTATAATAGGCAACCAGCGCATAAATGGCAAACGCATTTCCGTAGGCCATCTTTGATCCGCCAAAATCGGTTTGCCCCGGACTCCCTTCACGGCTTAAGGTAGTGTAAAAACCACCACATTCCTCATCCCACTGAACATCCTTTAAAAAAGCATAGGCATGATCGGCAATTGCCTGGTATTCATTGCTCCCATAGAACATGGCTGCTTCTGAAGAAGTCCAGAGATGCCGGGTCTGGGTAACCACCATTTTATTTTGACTGCCCTGAGGCTTCCAGTCATAGGTAAAATCAGCCAGAAACCCTCCGTGAAGCGAATCAAGGGTCCCTGGATACCAGGCATCCAGTAATTCGACCCGGAGAGAAGTATCCATTTCATCGATCCATATCTGATTTTCCTTTTTTTCCGGAGAACAACACAGAAAAAAAAATGCGGGGATTATGAACAAGAAAAGTGTCTTTTTCATGCGATTATAATTGTTTATTTTCAAAAGCATCCTATGCCTTCCTGTTCGGATTTGCTCCGCTGACTGCGCTTTCGCACAGCCGCTACAGCAGAATAAGGAGCTATGCGAAAGCGATGCAGACAGGGAAATCGCCCCCGTTCCGAAAAATACCCGGATCAGGACTCGTATTCATACAGGTCTTGTTCGCTGCTTACACAAAAACGGTAATCTCCTGTGCGAATATCTTCCGGAATAAAGATAATAACATATATACAATCTGATCTGCAGATGAGCAGTATTTTTTGTTGCTGGGGTAATGACAGCTCTGGATCATTTGTTCATACAACCTGAACTTTCTCTGACAACCAGGGTTTGATAAAGGAACAAACTCTTTATCTTTACAAAAAATTATGGTTATGAAGAATAGATTACCTGGCACCGACATTTCCTTAACCCCACTTGCTTTCGGATCCTGGGCGATTGGAGGCTGGCTCTGGGGTGGAACCGATGAAAAACAAGCCATTAAAGCGGTGGAGGAATCCATCGATCTTGGCATTACAACGATTGACACGGCTCCGGTTTACGGATTCGGATTAAGTGAACAACTGATCGGTAAAGCGATCCGGGGAAAACGTGATAAGGTACAAATCCTAACCAAATTTGGTCTTATCTGGGACCGGAATGAAGGCGAACTGCACTACAAAGATACCCCCATGAATGACGGCACCCTGACCGATATTTACCGGAACGGCCGGAAAGAGAGCATCATCCGGGAGTGTGAGGAATCATTGAAAAGGCTGGGTACTGACCATGTTGAACTGTATCAGCAGCACTGGCCCGATCCGACTACACCGATGGAAGAAACCATGGAAGCCCTGGAGATACTGAAACAGCAGGGTAAAATCCTGGCCTGCGGAGTAAGCAACTATTCCGTGGAAGAGTTGAAAAAAGCGGTTCAATACACCCGGCTTTCAACCAACCAGGTACCTTACAGCATGGTATTGCGCGATATTGAAAAAGAACTGGTTCCATGGAGCCTTAAAAACCATGTGGGGATTATCGCTTACAGCCCCCTGCAGCGGGGTGTGCTCACCGGAAAGATCAAACCAGGGCATCGATTCGGGGAAGGCGACCACCGACCCAACACACCCTTCTTCCGGGAACCTAACCTCTCAAGGATCAATCATTTTCTTGATTCGATCAAACCAATCGCGGATAAACACGGAGTGACCCTCGCCCAATTGGTACTCCGTTGGACCGTCCGCCAGCCGGCTATCTCCTGTGTACTGGCAGGATCAAGAACCCCCCAACAAATCAGAGAAAATGCTGTGGCTCTTCAGTTTGAATTAACAGACAAGGAAATAAAAACCATCAATTCCAAACTGGACCAATTAAAACTCCGGGATTAAAAAGAGAGCAAAAAAGAATACAATGCCCGGTAACAAGTACCTAGGAACTGCTATCAATCGTTATAATTTCAGCAAATTTCTGAAGGAACCTTTGTTTTTTTATCCATAGAGATTAATTTCACCCGTAATTTAATGGGCATTCCCAATACAAATACAAAAAAGCGATCCATATGGAATTTTTCAGTGCGCATCATATCGATAAAACCTTTTCCTCCCTGCAGGCCCTGACCGACGTCACCCTATCGGTTGAGAAAGGGAGTATTTTCGGATTGCTGGGTCCCAACGGAGCCGGTAAAACTACCTTGATCCGGATCATTAATCAGATTACAGCTCCCGATAAGGGAGAGTTGTTTCTGGAGGGGCATAAATTAAAAGCTTCCGACGTTGAAAAGATCGGATACCTGCCTGAAGAACGCGGACTATACAAAAAAATGAAAATCGGAGAACAGGCTATTTACCTTTCCCGCCTCAAAGGACTTTCGCATTCCGAAGCAGTTCAGAATCTAACCTATTGGTTCAGAAAATTCGAGATCTTACCGTGGTGGGACAAAAAGGTTGAAGAGCTTTCAAAGGGGATGCAGCAAAAAGTACAGTTCATAACCACCGTTGTACACAAACCCAGCCTGTTGATCTTCGATGAACCTTTCAGCGGCTTTGATCCGATCAATGCCAATCTGATCAAACAGGAAGTACTCAAACTCAGAGAAGACGGAGCAACGATCATCTTCTCCACCCACAATATGGGATCGGTAGAAGAACTATGCGACCATATAGCCCTGATCAATAAATCCAAAAAGATCGTAGACGGGCCGACCGAGAAAATCAGGGAAGCGTATAAATCAAATATTTTCAAAATTACCTATCAGGGAGACATGGATAAAGTGACCGGCGCCCTGAAGGAATACCGCATTCTGAAACATAGCGAAGACAGGGAGGTTAAACACCTTACAGTTCAGTTTACCAATGGCAGTACCAACAACGAACTGATTCAGGCGTTGATTCCGGTTGCCCGGATTATTTCGTTTGAGGAGGCCATCCCAAGCATGAACGATGTTTTCATTAAAGCCGTGGAATCATCCAATAACAACTAAAACAAAAAACCCATGAATAAATCCTTTCTTATCTTAAAACGTGAATACCTCACCCGGGTTAAAAAGAAATCATTTATCATTACAACATTGCTGGTACCCTTCTTTATGGCGGGGATCATCATGATCCCCGTCTGGCTGGCAATGAGAGGAGACAAGGAGGAAAGAGACATTGCAGTGTACGATGAATCAGGCCTTTTCCTCGGAGAGTTGGGGCAGGAAGGATACACAAAATATACATTTATACCGGAAGATTTATACCGCGAACTGAAAAACAACATCCGGAACAACAGCTATTATGCCTTGCTTTATGTTCCGGCAAACATATATACCACCAACACAGCAACGCTAACATCAGATAAACAGGTCCCTTTTGAACTGATCGAGGAGATCGAATCCAGGTTAAGCCGTTTCATTGAGAACGACAAAAGGCAGAAAGTCATTGAGGAGACCCGGGTTCCCGACCTGGAAGAGAGGCTGGCAGCCACCCGCACCCGCGTGCAACTGAACAGTGTAAAAGTTACCGATACAGGCGAAGAGAAAAAAAGCAACTCCTTTGTGGCCTTTGGTGCCAGCTATATTATGGGATTCATCATCTACTTTTTTGTATTTATGTATGGGTCGATGGTGATGCGGAGTGTAATGGAAGAAAAAAAGAACCGGATTGTGGAAGTGATTGTTTCTTCCGTTAAACCTGTTCAGCTAATGTTTGGGAAAATAGTTGGTACGGCCCTGGTAGGATTAACCCAGGTAGCAATCTGGGTCATTATTGGCCTGGTAGCTGTTACCATACTTCAGGGATTTTTCTCACCCGAGCAGGCGCAGCAAATGGGACAGAGCATCATGGAAAGTCAGCAACAGATCAATCCGGCAGCCAGCCAGGCAGCAGCCCAGGAAGGCTCACAGAATCAGCTACTGGAGATTATTGAAATGATTGGCAACCTGAACCTGCCCCTGATCCTTTTCACGTTTGTGTTCTATTTTCTGGGGGGATATCTCCTTTATAGTTCCCTCCTGGGAGCTGTAGGCGCTGCAGTGGATAACGATGAAGACAGCCAGCAAATGGTCTTTCCGATTACCTTTCCGTTGATTCTCTCGATTATTATTCTTTTTCCGATAGCCAGAAATCCCGAAGGATCCATCGCTTTCTGGGCTTCAATGGTGCCTCTGACTTCCCCCGTAGCCATGCTGGCCCGGATCCCGTATGATGTTCCTCCCTGGGAGCTGCTGCTGTCTATGGCATTGCTTGTAATAACTACCGGAGGAGCTATCTGGGCAGCCGCCAAGATCTATCGCATCGGAATCCTGATGTACGGGAAAAAAGTAAACCTGAAAGAACTGATCAAGTGGCTCCGGTATAAAAACTAAAATTCTGTAATCCTGGCAGAAAAAGCCAATAAGAGGTACAATTTTTGATGGTTAACTCCATTTGAAAATCTGTAAACCAAAGAAATTGAAACCGTTCCTTTGTATCTTTTTAATCCTGTTTGCTTTTTTCAGCGTCAAGAGCCAACAGCTAACCGTTTTTGATGCGGAAACAGGAAAACCTTTACAGGGAGTTCTGTTGTATTCGGAATCTTCTTCCACCCAGACTGACGGCCTGGGAAAGGCGAGCCTGGATTGTTTCAGGAAGCATGAAACCATACACTTCAAACACTCCTCATACCTTACGTATAAGGCGGATTTTAAACAACTGACATCACAAGGGTATGTGGTCTTGCTGGTTGAAGACCCAATCCGGCTGGATGAAATTATCATTTCTGTAAGTCGCAGAGAACAGACGAAAAGCGAAGTTCCGAACAAAGTTATGACCCTTGGGATCGAGGATGTCTATACCCTGAATCCGCAAACTACGGCTGACCTGCTGGGGAGCAAAGGGGGCATTTTCATACAGAAAAGCCAGATGGGTGGCGGAAGTCCGATGATACGTGGTTTCTCAGCCAACCGGGTTTTAATCATGGTCGATGGCGTCCGAATGAACAACGCTATTTTCCGAAGCGGGAACCTGCACAATGTCATCTCACTGGATGCCCATTCCACGGAACATACAGAAATTATCTTCGGCCCCGGATCGGTCATTTACGGCAGCGATGCCATGGGTGGGGTAATGAGTTTTCATACCCTGACACCCCGACTCACCACCCTCAATGAAAATAACTTTTCGAACCATATCCTTGCACGCTACTCCACAGCCAACAGAGAAAAAACCGTTCATACCAATTTTAACTACGGATCAAAAAAGCTCGCATTGCTGGGCAGCATTACGTACAGTAATTTCAACGACCTGAAAATGGGATCCCACGGCCCGGAAGAATATCTACGTCCTGAATATATTTCAGAGGCCCGTTTTGATGGCGTGGATGAGGTGATCAAAAACAAGGATCCGCAAATTCAGCATTATACAGGATACGCGCAACTGAACCTCATGGCAAAAGCCCGCTACCGTCCGGATCATTCTTTTGAAGTAACCGTTGGCAGCCACTATTCCGGCTCTTCCGATATACCGCGTTACGACCGGCTTATCGTTTATTCAGGCGAGAAACTGAAATATGGTGACTGGTATTACGGTCCACAGGTGTGGGCTATGCAAAACCTGAACATCCAATGGAAAAAGGAAACCTTTTTATTCGACCATATACATTTCATTGCCGCCTACCAATATTTCCAAGAAAGCCGGAACGACCGGAAACTGAATGACCCGGAACTGCAGCGACGGGTGGAAAAACTCCATGTCACCTCCTTCAATCTCGATTTTGATAAACAATTCAATGAAAACAACCTGATCTTTTACGGATTGGAAAGCTATTTCAACAAGATCCATTCAACGGGTGAAACCATCCATCTGCCGGATGAATCCTCCGTGCCGGCACCATCGCGTTATCCGGATGGTTCCCGGTACCGGAGCTATGCCGGCTATCTGACCTATAAACGGCATTGCGGAGCAAAAATCACCCTGCAGTCAGGATTCCGGTATACCTTAACCCATATAAAGGGGAAGTTCTCAAAGGATTTTTACGATTTCCCCTTTTCAGAATTCAATTCAACAAATTCCGCTGTGAACGGAAATGCCGGGATCGTCTGGCGCCCTACCGAAGCGTGGCAGGTAAACCTCATGGCAGCAACCGGGTTCCGGTCCCCCAATGTGGATGACATAGCCAAGGTCTTTGATTCCGAACCGGGAAATGTTGTGGTTCCGAATCCCGGTCTGAAACCGGAATATGCACGGGGCATTGAAGTGGACCTCATCAGAAGCTGTCTCCATAAAGCACGCTTTGAACTGAATGGGTTCTACACCCACCTGAAAAATGCCATGGTCAGGCGGGACTTCACACTTGGGGGACTTGATTCCATCCTTTACGACGGGGAATTAAGCAAAGTGGAAGCCTTAACCAATGCAGAATCAGCCCGTATTTACGGAGGGAGTTTTACGTTTGAATATATCCTGAATAATTTCCTTCGTACCCGCCACACGATCACTGTCACAAAAGGCGAAGACTCGGACCACAAACCCGTCCGGCATGTAGCTCCCCTCTTTGGAAATTCCCATCTGATCTTCCGGAACCGTTCCTGGCTGATTGATCTCTATGCAGCCTACAGCGGCAGGATTGATTATCAAAACCTGGCAGAACCGGAAAGAGATAAACCACACCTCTATGTACCGGACGAACAGGGAAATCCAACCTCTCCCGGCTGGTGGACCCTGAATATCAAATCATCGTATAAAGTGAATAACCATTTACGGTTCAGCGGAGGCATGGAAAACATCCTTGACAAACGCTACCGGCCGTATTCTTCAGGAGTTGTTGCACCCGGTATGAATTTTATTTTTTCTCTTATTGCGGACTTTTAGTTTACAAAATACCGTGATTAAGGTACTAATTCAGGATAACCAACCGGCTTATCCTGCTGATATTTCCCGATGTCAGCCGGAGCAAATAGGTTCCGTTTGTTAATTTTTCGCAGGGGAATGTAACCTGATGGGATCCTGCTGTCCGGGTTTCGTTCAGAACGGTATTCAATATTTTCCCGTCCATGTTTACTACCTGGAGAAGGACTCTTGCTGTTTTCTCCAGTTCAAATGGCACAGTTACTTTCCCGGTAGCCGGATTGGGATAATGCTGTCCCAGGGCCAATCCGTCTTCCACAGGGATTTCCGTAACGGATGTGGTTGTATGCCATGGGTTAAACAAAACATGGTCGGTCACCTTATTGCCCTGGCCGGATGGATTGAGTGTGGGATGATATGGCCCTGTAGAGTGTCCCCACCAGTTATTCCGGGCATCAACATCAACTGTACCATCGGCATTGTACACCCCGTAATTCCCGTTATCAACGATCTGGTTATGGGAGAGGGTTGGCAATGCCCCGGATGTGGTGTAAATTCCATCGGTTTGGTTATTCGATATTTTACTCCGCTGAATCACCGGATTCGCGCCTGAGATAAAGAATCCCCGTTCTACGGAATAACTCACCTCTGAGCTGTCTACCGAAACATTGGAAGTATATACATCTATGGCTGCTGAAGTTCCGGCTCCACCAGCATAGCGGACGATTGCATTTTTGAGTATATTCCCTTTGCTTATGTCTCGGAAGAAGATGCCGGACCAATCACCGGGTGATGGCTCTGTGGCATTGCCATCGCTGTTGCTGTCGCCGCCGAGATGGTCATCACTCAGAGAAGTGAAATAGATAGGATGGCTATAGGTGCCGGTGGCATCCAGTGTTCCGGAAACATCCATTCGGTCCCAGACTGAGTTGAACTTAACCCCGGTGCCTTCAGCAATAGTCAGTTTTTTCCCTTCCCGGACGGTTACGGATCCATTCACAATAAACGGAAAATCAACCTGACCTGTTAACCGGATATTTCCTGCTATATTCCCGTACAGGCCAAAACCGTTGTGTGCCGATCCTGAGCTGATGTTTCCCGACAAGGTTATATCGGCCGAATTTTCTTTCAGGTTGCAGTTTACCGCCCAGTTTACGTTATCCGTAAAAGAGTTGTTAAAGAAATTCAGGGTTTTGGTTGCATCCAGCCCATGAATGTACATACCATCGGTTTGATTGCCGGTAAACGAACAATCATGGATATCCGGGGAACAACCATAAATGTTTATTCCCCGTTCTACAGAATAATCAATTTTACAGGCATTTAGTTCTGATTGTCCGGAATACATTTCCAGTGAAGAGGATGTCCCGGCACCCCCACCATACCGCAGGTAGGTGTGGTCCATCTGATTCCCGGAACTTGTAGCCCGTAGAATAACAGCTGCCCAGTCCCCGTACCCCGCAGCAGTAGCATCCAGGTCGCTGTTCGTGTCCCCCCCATACATATCGTCTTTCAGCGAAGTGAATACGACCGGATATTCCACCGACCCGTCGGTTATCAGGGTTCCGTAGACATCCATATTATCCCAGGTGTAATTGAATTTTATCACGGTTCCGGCCGTAAATTTCAGGGATGCTCCTTCCCGGACAACCACACTTGTATTGACGATAAAAGGGAAACCGTCGTTTCCATCAAAAGTAACATCGGAAGCCAAAGCTCCGAAGATCCCAAATCCGTTGTGGGCCGATCCCGTGCTGCTGTTTCCCGACAAGGTTATATCGGCCGAATTTTCTTTCAGATTGCAGTTTACCGCCCAGTTTACGTTATCCGTAAAGGTGTTGTTATAGAAATTCAGGGTTTTGGTTGCATCCA